>BQML01000005.1 GCA_022180565.1 Bacteroidia bacterium | reverse complement strand
CCTTCCGCGATTACATCAGGGAATTCGAAAGGCAGGTGGAAGACTATTTGAATTCCCATCGGTGGACGAATGAAGAGTTCGACGGCGAGCGGATTCATTGTTCCATGAACATCTTCTTCCTCAGCGCAAGTTCGGACAACCGGTATACGGCCCAGGTCTTCATCGGAAGCAGCAGACCGGTGTACCATGGGAATGAAAAAACCAGTCAGGAAACCATTATTCTCCGGATTCTGGACGAGCGCTGGGAATTCGAGTACACACCCAACAAGCCCCTCTACCACGACGAGTTTCAGTTCGATCCGCTCGCGGATTTCCTTGATTTCTACGCCTACATCATCATCGGATTCGATTTAGAGACATACATCGAACTCTCGGGTGCTCCATATTTTCAAAAAGCCCTCAACATTTGCAATCAGGCTTCCGGGACCCCTTTTGGCCGGGATTGGCAGACACAGTCGGTCACCTACAGTCGATTCTCATTTGCGGATGAGCTCACCAACCTGAAATACCAACCGTTCAGGTTTGCGTTCCACAAATATCATTTTGAAGGCATTGACCTCCTCGCCACAGAGCCCGTCAAGGGCCTGGACGCAATGCTTCAGGCAATCGAATCGATTGCGGATGTGCGGCAACGGCAGAATCCCCGAAGCGTGCTGGTGAAAGCATTTTTCGATACGAAGTTTCAGGAGATTGCCGAGACCTTCCTTCGTTATCCGGACCGCTCGGTGTATGCGCGGCTTTCTGCCGCTGACCCCAATCACCAGACTACCTACCGCGAATACAGCCAGCGGTAATTACCGTTTGATTCTGATGTTGAGGATTTTATCTCCGGGCTGAATGGTGTCCAAAGCGCCGTAGCCCGATTCGACGCTGGCGAAGATGGTGTATCGCCCGTCGAGATGAGGTTGTGGGGAGTGTGTGATGAAGAATTGGCATCCCTCCGTGTCCTTCCCTGCGCTGGCAACCCCGACCTCCCCCCGGCCGTAGTTCAAGAGGGAGAATTCAGACCGAAGAGCATAATTCGGCCCCCCCCATCCGTCCCCTCGGGGATCCCCGCCCTGAATGACAAAGTTCGGTACCACGCGATGAAAAGTCAAGCCGTCGAAGAATTTTTTTCGAATCAATTTATAGAAACTCAGCACGGTGAACGGTGCGGCGTCGCGGTGGAAACGAACGACGATTGATCCCCTCTCGGTCCTGATTTCGGCTTTCAGATTCGCCGGAATCGACTCAAGCGTTTTCCAATCGTAGTCCGTGTACAACGGTTTCGTTGCCGGTATGACCTGTGATGAGAGGTCCGTTCCGGTGATGTTCCTGTAAGCTCGTGCGGCCGCCAGGCCCACTGTCCGATCGGGATCCTGAAGGGCTTGTTCAAGCAGAGGAAGTGTGCGGTCGTCGCCGATCCGGCCAAGAGTCTGGAGCACAGCCTGCATCGCCTCCACGTCGTTGGGCGAAGAGAGCTTGCCATAGGCAAGCATCAATTCTTCAAGCGCCCGTTCATGCTGGTTCTCCTCACGCAAGAGGGCATACACGGCAGAATCCCCGAGGGCGTTGGCGACGAGCGTGGTAATGGCCATATCCTCCCGGAGGAGGGAGACCTTTGCTTTTCTGAAGAGCGTGCTCCCGAGCATGGCTGTGACCGAAGTATCTTTGCGGAAGACGCGAAAACTCCGGGGGGCGAGAAGTTGCCGGATGAAATCCCAGGCCGCCATGGCAACACGCGTCGAATCATCCTCGAGCCTGTCCAGAATGACGCGGAGACTGGCGGAGGAAGGAATAAGACTGAGGGCCTCGACTGCCTTTGCCCTCAGGAGATTCGGTTGTTTGAAATCCCCGGCAAGGTTTTGGTATGTGAACTCATCCGGAAAATGTTTCGCGAGGGCCACCATGGCTTCGCCGCGCACGGGAATCGAGATTCGTTTCGACGGGGCGGCCCACTGTTCAAGTTTCTTCTTCAGTTTTTCGTTTCCGGCATACTTCTTTACGGTTTCCCGAGAGAGCCCGGCGATGGACGTGATCGCGGTCATTCGGACATGATCGTTGTTGATGTCCATCAGCTCCAGCAGCGCGTCGAAAGCGGCGTCTTTGCCCGAATGGGACGCAAGAGCCTTCACAACGTTCACCTGAACGCGCCAGTTCCCCGCCCCTTTTCGCATTTCGTTCTTTCGAAGCGCCTGAAGTATCTCGAGAGCCTCAGCCGACCGGACCCTCCCCATCAGTGATGCTAGATGCATACGAATATCAATGCTCTTGTCGCTTCCCAGGGGGAGAAGCTTCGCTTTGTGTTTCTGGACCCCCGTTTCAATTGCAGGGTCGGGGGCCATTCTCCAAAGAGCATAGAGCGAGGCCCATCGGGTTCGAACATCAGGTTCGTCGAGGGAATCAAAACAGAAATCGACTCCCCTTTCGGATTTGATGTTTCGCAGCGCATACCGGGCAAGGCTCAGGGATTGATCGGCCCGAAGTGTGGCCTGCTTTCTTGGGAGCCCGAAGGCCACAACGTCGTTATAGCTTTCCGCGCTTCCGCTCTTCCCCAGAGCCTCGAGCAGACGAGCAATGACCTTGCCCCATGTTTCAAGCCGGAGCCGTTCCGAGAGCTCCTTTTCCGCCGACGCGGAGCCGATCTGGCCAAGCGCAAATGCGGCGGCCGCGCGAACATCGGAGTAGCGGTCGGAGAGCAGGGGAACAACATGCGGAAGGGAAGCCGTATCCTGCACATTCGCCAAGGCTATCAATGCCCGGACTCTGATCTTCGGATCTTTGTGTCTCAGATAACGGTACAGCACACTATCTCCCAAGGAGCGCTGATCCTGATGCCAAAGAATCTCCCGCTCATCCTTGCTGAGTTTCTGAGGGGATGCACTTGCGTACCACGCATCAAGCGCAAGTGCGGAGATGACGAGGAGGATCCGGAATGTGGTTTTCAATTCTTGCTCAGCCTTTTTGCGCCCGGACGGTCGCGAAGACCCGTTTCTGAATCTCGCGCCCCGTCTTTGTGTTTGCGAGTCCGCCTTGCCCTGATTCCTTGAGCCGCGGAGACATCAGATCGCCGACCTCTTTGGTTGCTGCAATGACCTCGTCGGCGGGAATGAGGCTTTTGATTCCGGCCAGCGCAAGTTGAGCCGACACGAACGCGTTGGCAACACCGACCGCATTGCGCGTTGTGCACGGCTCTTCGACGAGTCCGCCGACAGGGTCGCAGACAAGCCCCATCGAAGCCTTTAAGGCAAACCCGACTGCCTCAAGGATCTGTTCCTCGGTTCCTCCGAGCAGATAAACGATCGCTGCCGCACCCATGGCCGCCGCGCTCCCTGTTTCTCCCATGCAACCGGCTTCAGAACCGGCAAATGAGGAATTCTTCGCAAAGATCAGTCCGACGGCCGAGGTGACCAGCAAGGCATCGAGGAGACGCTCACGGGTGGTCCCATGCTCTTCCATCATTGTCACCAGCACTGCCGGCAGGATACCCGCCGAGCCGGCGGTCGGCGCGGCGGCGATCTTCCCCATGCATGCATTCACTTCTCCCACGGCAATCGCTCGTGCGGCCGCCATCTTCAACGATGGTCCAAGCGTGTTCACGGAGGCCTGCGCAACGGTCTTGGCCCAGTTGTTCAGCATTCCGCTCGGCGTGATCACCTGCTGGGTCATTCCCTGCTCGACCGATTCCTCCATCACGAGCAGGACTCGTTTCAAGCCCTCATACACCTGTTCCCGCGTGAGGCCCTTATTCTTCATTTCATAGTCTACCATCGCCTGAGCCATGTCCTTGCCCTCGCGCCTGCAATATTCCACAATCTCGCTCAGGTAATTGAATTCCATTTCGACTCTCCTTCCATCTTATTTCTCGTACCGGGAGGAGCCGTCGACCATCGGTTCAACCCGGCGAGCAAACTTTACCCAGGGGAATGATTCAATTTTTTTCAACGTCTCCTTATCAATCGGCTGATCCACTTCGATCACCATGTTGGCGAGCTTTTCACTCCGCGAGACATACATATTCGCTATGTTGCTTCCGCGATCGGCAATAGCACCACTGATGTTCCTGATGCTTCCGGGAATGTCGTCGGCGATAACCACAAGGGTATGCATGCTTGCCGTAAAATCCACGCGGAACCCTTCGATTTCCTGAATCTTGATCCTCCCGCCGCCAAGCGACGCCCCCGTGATTTCGACCTTCCCGCCTCCCGCTCCTTCGAGCCTGATCTTTGCCGTATTCGAATGAAATCTGGCAGAATCCCCCACAAACTTGAATTCCCACTCGAGGCCCTCCTCCTTTCCAATCTCGAATGACTGGCGAATCCGGGGATCGTCCGGACCGAATCCGAGGATTCCTCCGACGATCGCACGGTCGGTCCCATGCCCTTTGTGTGTCTTGGCAAAAGAATTATAGAGCGTAATGACCGCCCGGACGGGTTTCTCGTTGAGGAGTTGGCGCGCGATGTAACCAATCCGGCTGGCACCGGCCGTGTGGGAGCTCGAAGGTCCGATCATGATCGGACCAAGAATATCAAAAATGCTGGGTTGTTCCGACATTGGCCTTCAAGGAAAACAGACGAACGGCGTTGGCTGTCGTGTATTCTACGACCTCTTTCAGCGGGACACCAGAGACCTGTGCAATGGCCTTTGCGATCAACGGTAGATACGAAGGCTCGTTACGCTTTCCCCGGTGAGGAACCGGAGCAAGGTAAGGGGAATCTGTTTCCATCAGGATGTTTTTTGCTCCGATCTCTTTGAGCACCGGCACAACAGGGGAATTCTTAAACGTGACCATGCCAGGAAATGAAACGAAGAATCCGAGTTCAAAAAGATCCCGTGCCTGGTCTGCTGTCCCCGTGAAGCAATGAAACACTCCTCGACAGCCCTTGACATCACCGACAGCTTCGGGGCGCCAGGCAGGATGTTCCTCTGCAACCGACCTCACCGTCTCCATTGCCGCGGACATCGATTCCCGAGTGTGGATGACCACCGGGAGGTTCCGCTCCACCGCAAGGAGCATCTGGTTCAGAAACACCTCTTTCTGCCGTTCCGGCGAGGAAAAATTGTAGTAATAGTCGAGGCCGATTTCGCCGATCGCAACGACTCCCGGGTGGGCCGCAAGTTCGGCAATCTCAGCCAAATCTTCTTCGCTGGCCTTTTCCGCTTCGTGCGGATGAATCCCCACACAGGCAAACAGCCGATCGTTCCGGGCAGACAACTCCACGGCCTCCCTGCTGGTGCGTCCGTTCGTCCCCGGAACGACGATAGCGGTGACGCCGCATGCCCATGAGCGGCTGAGAACATCCTCGAGGTCCTGTCCAAAATCGCCGGTGAACAGGTGCGCGTGGGAATCAATCATCGAGAAGACATACGGCTCATGGCGGGAACCATAGAAAGAAAGTACGCCAATGTTCTCTTGGATTCAAGGACGATCCGGAAAGACCCTTTAGAGCGAGCCCTCGAGAACGAGAGAGTACATTCGTGGCGGTGCAAGATTGCCTATGAGTTCAACGTAGTGATAGTTCAAGACGTTGGTAACATTCACTCCGATCCGCAGAGGCAGGCCTAACGAGGCCAGTGCCGCAGACGCTCGAAGGTCCAATACATGAATCGGGACCCGGGCGTGGCCGTGAACGATGGGGGCCAGGGCGATGAGCTGGTCGTCAACGCGTTCCACACGGCTGATGAACCTGTAATCGCCGGAAATCCGGTAAGGTCCCCACGTCAGGTTCGTCGAAGCATGAAGCGTATGCCGGGAGCGAAACTTCAGAATTGCATTCTGCGAGAGATCCTCGGGCCACAATACCGTGTAGCCTATATCGGTTGCCACCAGGCGCTCCACCCAGGTGATTCTAAGTCCCAGCTCAGCGCCGACGATCCTTGCCCGCGTAATGTTTCCAAACTCTGCAACGGCACGGTTCACATCGGCCGTATCTGAAGGCGACAGGCGAACAGGCCTGATCGTCACACTGGGCTCGATCAGATTATCGAACTCATTCCAGAACCCTGCGACATCTATTTCCAGATTATCCGAAATCCGGGTAAATCCCCCGATCTCACCCGTGAGGCTGGTTTCGGGTTTCAGATTTGGATTGGGGAGGATCACGAGTTGGCTGACGTTGGTCGAGCTCGAGACAAACAACTCTCCGATCGAAGGATACCGAAACCCGGCGCCAAGAGAGGCTCGGACGGTGGTGGAGGGAGATATGCTGTAGCTGACGCCGGCTTTCGGGCTCAGCTTTGCTGCCGCGGCCAACATGGATACTTTCTGCACATCCAATCGTGCGCCCCCGGTGAGGTTCGCTTTTTCCGCGAACCTCCATTCGTCCTGCACATAAGCGGCGAGTCCGTATCCGCCGTGTGTTCCGAAGAGATTCGATTCCACATCATCGGCATTCGCCGCCACGCCGAATGTCAGAAAATTGTTTCCTGCAACCGCATACGTGAATTGGACATCTGTCTGAATGCGGTGCGACGTTGAGACGTTCATCTCGTATCCTGCGCTGTCATCTTTCCAGAAGTTCCCAAAATACATTCCTTTAACAACATAGAACAGCCGTTCCGACACGGTTTCTCTGAATGCTACGCTGACGTTGCCCCGGGTACTCCTCACTCTTCCGTTACGCTGGATTTCCGCCGGCTTCGTGGCCTCGCGCAGGCTTTTCCACCAGATAAAATTGCCGTGCGTGCGGTTCAACACGTTCAACACCACCGACACTTGACGCGTCTCCGACACATCGATCTGCCCTTTGGCGAACACTGTCCAACGATGATAGGCATCGTTGTCTCGATAGCTCTCATCCACGCTTCTCCCGATGCCGGCAACGATGCCAGCGGGGCCTACCGTGCCGGCGAACCCCAGGGTTGCTTCGCTGCGGAATCGTTCTTTGGAGTACCAATTCCATTCGTCGAATCTCATCCGGTCGTACAGACCGGACGACAGACGAAAGCGGAACTCGGCTTGTTCCGGAACAGTTCGGGTCAGAACATTAATGACTCCTCCCAGCGCACTTGAACCGTAGAGTGCCGAACCGGCACCTTTGATGACCTCGACACGCTCCACATCCCGCACCGGTATCGCTTCCCAGTTGATCTCGCCTGTATCCCCCGTGAGAAACGGCAAGCCGTCGAGGAGCAAGAGGACCCGGCTTCCCACGCCGCGGCTGTATCCGCTCGATCCCCGGATGTTGACCTGGTCCTGAAGCACGGTGACGCCGGGGACATACCGCATTGCCTCATCCATCGTGGTAATGTTCCGGTCCGAAATCGAGCGCGCCGTGATCACGGCGAGGCTTGCCGGCACCTCGCGAAGGTCCTGTTCTCTCCGGCTCGCCGTAACAACAATCTGCTCCATAGGAATCGGCGTCGGACGCAGGGTGATTTGGAGCATCGGTTGCGGAGATTCAGTCGCCTGAACGTTCTCAACCACTGCCGGTCTGAATCCCACCATCGAGACCACGATCGTGAGCGATCGCTGAGGAAGCCCGCGAATCGTGAACTGTCCGTTTCGATCCGTCGCCGCACCCAGCAGTGTCCCGCGGACAATCACGTTCGCGCCTTCCAGGGGGGTTCCGCTCTCTTCATCCCGCACCACACCCTGCACGATCCCGCCCTGCGCGTTCGCGGCAAAGCAGAAGAGGAGTTGGCACACCACTATGGTGATCGAGCGCTTCAAAATGGTTGGGGGGGGAGATTGTAGAAGTCGACCGTAATTTGCAGTCCCGAGACGACTTCGTCATTCCGTACGATCACCGTTCGGGGTTGTCCGGGGCCCTCCTCGAGAATCCCCACGACACGATAACTTGATGTTTCCAGGAACTGATCCCCATGTCGCGCCAGGATGCCGATGTAGTAGTACGTTGCGGGCGGAACCTTCGCATGGAATGTCTGAACATTGACATTGTAGGCGAGGGTGGAATCCAGGGAAAGGCCGGGATAGATGATAATGGAACCCGAAAAGATTCCGGAAAAGATGTTCGCAGAATCGACCGGAAAAATCTGCGAGGCAAAGAGCCAGAGGTTCTTGACGCTGTCCTGCGGAGGCCAGGGACTCTGCACGGTTATGGTACCTTCCAGCGCCGGTTCGATCAGGGGCGGCAGCGTCAGGCCCCCGTCACAGGAGGTCAACAAGACGATGAGGAGGACGGAGAGAAGAAGAGATTTCATTGACCTGAGCGAAAAGTAGCGTTTCGGTATTTCAAAATCAATCTTCCCCGTTCCGGGCCTTCGGGTACTTTTTGATTGGAAATCCACGTGATGATCCGTATATTGGCGGTTGCGCTTACGATCCGCAGTCCATCGCCAGGAAACGTGCAACGCCAACCAGGAACGTCCACTGACTCTTTTGCCTTCGCTCAGTCCACGGGGAGAGATCCCGGCGCAAGGAAGAGCTATGAACCGGCATACGTACGTTCTCTCTTCAACCGTATCGCTCCCCGCTACGATCTCCTGAACCATCTTCTCAGTTCGGGCATTGACATTCTCTGGAGGAAAAAAGCTATCCGTTTGCTCAGGGAATTCCGTCCGTCGGAGATTCTGGATGTGGCCACAGGAACGGGGGACTTTGCCTTTGAAGCGGCACGCCTGCTCTTGCCCTCTCGCGTTGTCGGCATCGACGTTGCGGAAAACATGCTCGCCCTCGGGAGAGAAAAAGCCCGGAGGAGAGGTCTTTCCGAACGGGTTTCCTTTCAGCAAGGGAGCGCCGAACATCTTCCGTTCCCGGAAGGCTCGTTTGATGCGGTGATTTCGGCGTTCGGCGTGCGGAATTTTTCCGATCTCCATGCCGGGCTTTGCGAAATGCATCGTGTTCTCAGACCTGGCGGCGTGATTTTGGTTCTCGAGTTCTCGCACCCGCGTCGGTTTCCGGTGAAACAACTTTACGGTGCCTATTCCCGTACGCTTCTCCCGGCCATCGGGAGGCTGATTTCAAGGGACCGGACAGCCTACCGCTATCTCCCCTCCACGATAGGAGAGTTCCCCGACGGCGAGAAGTTTGTACAGCATCTTCAGACGGCCGGTTTTCACAGTGCACGCCGGCTTTCCATGACCTTCGGTATTGCAACAGCCTATGACGCTCTCAAGTAGCATCTCTCGGACCGGCACCGGTGAACGCGTGATCCGCGTCGGTCATTCTCCCGATCCCGACGACGCATTCATGTTCTATGGCCTGGCCAGCGGCAAGGTAAAACTCGAGGGCATTGTGATCGAGCACCTTCTGGAGGATATTCAATCGCTCAATGTCCGAGCACAGCGGGGCGAACTGGAAGTCACGGCCATCTCTGCTCACGCGTACGCGCATGTAGCCGACCGTTACTGGATCATGGCGACGGGCGCCAGCATGGGAGAAGGGTATGGTCCTGTTCTGATCTCCAAACACTACCGGAGTCTGGACGATCTCCGCGGCAAGCGCATCGCAACGCCCGGGCCTCTCACCACGGCGAGTCTGCTGTTCAAGATGTTCACGGAAGACATTTTCCATGAAGACGTTCCATTTGACGAAATCATGGATTTGGTGGAACAGGGAGAATATGACGGGGGCGTGATCATCCATGAGGGACAGATCACGTACAAGGCGCTGGGGTTCAACAAGGTTGTGGATTTCGGCGAGCTTTGGAAATCCCGGTACGGACTCCCCCTGCCTCTCGGCCTTGATGTCGTCCGCAAAGATCTGGGCGAACACCTTGCGCGAAGGCTGTCCCAAGGACTCAAGGAGAGCATTCACTACGGATACACGCATCAGGAGGAGGCGATTCCGTACGCCTTGGAGTACGGGCGCGGGATCGGCAGAGATCTGGGGGAGAGATTTGTGAAGATGTATGTGAGCGAACTGACTGTGGACATGGGAGACGCCGGACGCCGGGCTCTCGAACTCCTCTACCGCCTGGCCGGCGAGAAGGACCTCATTCCTCACGTTCCGGAGATCACCCTGTACTGATATGATCGGCCTGTTCAAAATCTTTGATGCACACGCGCATTTCTATTCGAATGCGTATTTTCGCTTCCTTGTAAAACAGAAGCCCAATCGGGCGGACATCAGTTCGGAACTGCGCAACATTGCCACGAAGGGCCACATCGAAATTCCCGGTGAAGATCCGACCCAGCTTGCCAAGCGATGGATCGATGCGATCGATAAATGGAAGATCGAGCGGATGGTTCTGATCGGCAGCATTCCGGGTGATGAAGACTCGGTCGTGAAGGCCGTCCAGGCTTTTCCGGGGCGGTTCACAGGTTACTTCACCGTAGATCCGAACTCAAATGTTCTCATGGAGAACGCCGAGAAGCGGTTGAAACAGGACAAGCTTCGGGGAATTTTTCTCTATCCTTCCCTGTACCAGATCAATGTCGGGGATGAATGGTTGTTCCCGCTGTACAATCTGGTGCAGGAGGTCAAGGGATCCGTCTTTGTGCAATTCGGAAAACTCCTCATCCGTCCAAGGGAATTCGCAGGAATCCCGACCGTGACGAACGATGCCTTTGCGGACCCGCTCCACCTGATCCCGGTCGCGAAGAAATTTCCGAACGTCAGTTGGATTATTCCGAATTTTGGCGCGGGGCGGCTCGCCGAAACGCTTCAGGTCGGCAAACAATGTCCGAATGTGTACGTCGATACCGCGGGATCAAACTCATGGATGGCGGAGCATCCGGAGAAACCGGACTTGCGGAAGGTGATGCAAAAGATGCTGGAAGCCTTTGGAGCGGGAAGGATTCTCTTTGGGTCGGATTCCGGGATGATGCCGCGGGGGTACCGCTACGATATCCTCGACAATCAGCTCAAGCTTCTTCAGGAGATGCGCGTCCCCACGCCGGATATCAAGAAGATTTTCTATGATAACATGGCATCGATTGTTGGTGGGTGATTTCGGTCAGACCTCCCCCTGGGGTTGTTCTGCCAGCCACCTGTCCCGCGCCTCGCAGACGTCCACCCCGTCATAGGCAAACCGATTCCCGAGTTCCGCCGACGCCCGCATTGTAGAATCTCACTCTCTGCTTCCCCGCGAGGAAGAAGTGCTGCATGCCCGTCAGGCGGCCGCATCCTGCTCTTCCACAGCCAGAATCTCATACAGCGTTGACCGTTGAGCGGGGATAAAACCCGCCTCACGAATGAGTTGTTTGCATTCTTCCGTGTTGGTCTTGTTGACGAAGTTCGCCGCGGCGTGCACGTTCTCCTCGAGCAATGTCCCCCCGAAATCATCAGCGCCAAAATGCAGGGCAATCTGTCCCGTCTTCTTGCCCTCCGAAAACCAGGAGGCCTGAATGTGCGGAACGTTGTCCAGATATATGCGCGAAAAGGCGATCATCTGCAAATAACGCATGGGGGTTGCGTAATGCGGAATAATCTTCTCGAGGGGCGTGTTGCCAGGCTTGAACGACCAAGGAATGAAGGCCGTGAATCCGCCTGTTTGATCCTGCAGGGACCTCACCTGATCAAGGTGCTCGACGATATCTTCGTCCGTCTCCAAATGCCCGTACATCATCGTCGCCGTGGTTTTGTAGCCGATTTCGTGTGCGACCTTCATGACATTCAACCAATCCGCCGATGTTCCCTTTTTACTGCTGATCTTCTTCTTCACACGATCCGAGAGGATTTCCGCTCCCCCCCCCGGGATTGAACGAAGTCCCGCCTTCCATAGGCGCTCCAGGACTTGTCGTATACCGAGTCCTGAGATCTCTGCCATACCGATGATCTCGGACGTTGAGAAGAAGTGCGGATGAACCTCCGGCACCTCGGCCACCGTCCTTTCCACAAGCTCCACATAGTATTCGAACGGGAGCGCAGGATTGACGCCACCCTGCAGAAGCACCGTCGTCACGCCTTTCGCGGCCGATTCTTTGAACTTCTGAATCATATGATCCACCGAGTACGTATACTCCCCCTCCTCGCCCGGATGACGATAGAAGGCGCAGAAGATGCAATCGATGGTGCAGATATTCGTGTAATTGGGATTGGTGTCGACAACGAACGTAACGAGAGGGCGCGGGTGCCGGCGGAACCTGATCTCATTCGCCAGGTCCCCCAGATCGAGGAGTTCCGCATTTCTCAAGAGGAAGAGCCCCTCGTCTCTTCCGAGTCTGTTCCCTGCGCGGACAGATCGAACGATCGATTCGACGGTCATCATAGTCAAAGGGAAATCTGATATCCGAGTGATTTGAGTTCCTTGATGATGCTGAGGCCGGCCTCCTCAAGCTTCACCACAATGGGTTTGACCGAAACGCCCGGCACATTCCTGGGAAACGCGACATCGGTCATGTGCAGAACAATAACGCGGCCAGCGCCAATCTTTCCCACAAAATGCCCGAGTTCGAACATGGCATACGTCAAGTCGTCTGAATTAAACACAAAGAACGCACATTTGATCTCATCGTCGTGCTTGATCGCATCCAGGGTGAGCATCTTTCCGTGTTCCCGTTTGAGCGTGACTTCCTCGAGCCCGATTTCCTGAAGAAACTGCGACAGTTGCTGTTTCAGCGCGTCGACCTCCTCCCCCACAACATAGACTTTCTTTCCCGTTCCCGAGGATGCGGCGGGTTTGGCCGCAGGGGCCGCCCCCTCACGCTTCGGAGGCGGTTTGAGCACTCTTGCTCCTCCTGTTTCACTCACCGTGACCCCTGCGGGCTTTTGTTCTGCCGCAGGCTTTGCCGCCTCTGCACTAGCGGCAAGCTCCGGGGAGACTTTGAGCTTCTCGTAAACATCTTTCATCTGGTTGAGGATCAGCTGAGCTGACGGCTGAAAAAAGAATCCGCCGTTGGCATCCCCAAGAATCTTGTTCTTGTAGGGAAACCCGATCGGCCCGATCTGATCGAGCAGTTCCAGGCAGTTTTTCCGCCACTCGAGGTACTTCGTCTGCAATCTGGCATTGTAGCCGGAATGCTCGAAACCGCCAAGGGGCACGAGTTGGGTGCCCTGGTTGATCAGATCTTCAAATCGTTTGATTGCCGAATCAGCCATCAGTGCCCCGGTGTAACAGGTGTTTCTGTTTGCTTCAGAAGCCCGTGAAACAATTCGATCGCCTCCATCTCCCGTTCTCCGATCCGGTATTTGAATCCCGCAAGATACTCAACGGCCTGGGCCGGGGAAAGACCGACTGTGCGCGCATGGGCCGCCCCGATACGCTCGAAATCCATCTCCCCCTGTTCAAGAGCCCTTTGAATTTGGCCTGACAATTCGGCCTTCACCTCGGGGTTCATGCCCTTCCGGATCGCCCATACAGCAAACACGAACGGCAGTTTCTGCCATTCATACCATTCCCGAGCAAGGTCATACACAATTTCAAATCCGTCCAGACCCGTCCTGCTGTACTTCAGTGCCTCATCGCCGATGAGAAGGACCGCATCGTATTCAAGGTATTTGTTCACCCCCGTATGCATGCGAACGAACCGCGCCCTCACGTTGTACTTCTTTTCCAGAATGACCCTCAGCAGGTGGACCGAGGTTGCCGTATCGTCCGTAATGCCGATGGTCTTTCCTTCGAGGTCCCGCCACCCTCCTCCGGAAAACAGCAAAACACTCTTAACCTGGTCGCGGGTCACAATACCGTATCCCAGCGGCTCAAGAGTTTCTCTCTGGTCCAGATAATCAGCCAGCGAAAACAGTCCCGCATCGATTTGACCGCGTTTCGCAAGCACTCCCATTCTGCGCGGGGTAATCGGCAAAATGTGAAACCGGCGCTTTTCGAAGTACTCGTAGAACGGTACCGAATTCAAGTACGGAATCTTGCCGATAACGCGGTCGGTGTGCAAGCTCAACGGATTATAGTACACATCCCGTTCCACAGGGATCTTTCCCGCGTCCCGGATGATTTTGATCAGCTGATCTTTGGCCAGCATCATAGGCGTCACCGCACCAGCATCGTGAGCGATCTTCTCTCCGCCCACGGTGCCGTCCATGTCATCGGCCCCGAAATTCAACGCTACGGAGGCCACCTCCTCGGTGAGCATGACCCAGTAAGCCTTGATATGCGGAACGTTGTCCAGAAGGAGCCGCGAGACTGCAATGATCTTGAGGTCGTCGATGGCCGAGGTGAACCGGTCACGCGGCTTGATGCCGGTGTCGCCGGGCTGGAATGCCAGCGGAATGAACGACAGGAATCCGCCCGTTTGATCCTGCGCTTCGCGGATTTTGAGGATATGATCCACCCTCTCTTCCATCGTCTCAAGATGCCCGTACAGAATCGTGGCGTTGCTGGGAATGCCCAGCCGGTGCGCCGTCCGGTGCACTTCAAACCAGGTCCTGGCACCGATCTTCTGATTGAAGAGCAGGCGGCGCACCCGTTCCGAAAACACTTCGGCACCGCCCCCGGGCATCGTCCGCAACCCGGCTTCCTTCAACTGGATCAACACTTCCTCAAGCGGCATCCGGAACTTCTTGCGGAAAAAATCGATCTCGACTGCGGTAAAGGCCTTGATGTCCGTGTTCGGAAAGTTTTTCTTGATCCGGCGCAACATCTCAAGGTAGTAATTCCACTCCCAATCGGGATGCAGCCCCCCGGTGATGTGCACCTCATGAATGTCCGGCGTCAGCTTCTCGAGAATGTGCTCGATCGTCATTTCGTACGCATCCGGCCTGTTCTTCTTCGTGGCAAAGTCACAGAATTTGCAAGACAGGACACAGATGTTCGTCGGCTCGATCTTTTGGTTGAGAACGAAATACACTGCGTCGCCGCTCTTCTGTTTCTGAACGGTGTGAGCCATTTTTCCGAGGGAGATCACATCGTGCGTCCGAAACATTGCCAGCCCGTCTTCAACATTCAGGCGTTCTCCGGAGCGAACCTTCTCCCAGATCGGAATCAGCGCCTTGTCCCGTATGTGCATGGAGGCATCCATCATGATTTCCAGTATTCCTTCCAGCGCCGATCCACGAGTCGAACCACGCGCCGGTCCATTTTCAGCGGCTCAGGGTAGCCGCGTTTCCACGTCGCATCAATGCCCATGGTCCCCTGGTAAACGGGCGCAATGCCGATCATCCGTTGTTCGGAGAACAGAACATCGCGCTCGCAATCGAAACGCGTAAACACCCCCCACAGCGTGTTCTCCCGGTCCCTGAGATCCACATCCTCACTCACCGCGGCCAGGATCCTGATCGCTCCCCAATCCTTTTTCTTCAGGAGCTTCTGAACCACCTCTCTCCCTTTCCCCCGAACCTTGACCAACAGCATCGTATCGTCCATCACCTTCGCTTCGAGAATCCTCCTATCCATCTCCTTCACCCGTTGTTCATTCACCGCGCGTACACTCTTGTGCGGAGGACGTCGCTTTCTCGTTGCATCCAGAATCATCTTGCTGCCCAGTTCCATGGTGAAACTTGTAAAATCCAGGGTGTCGAGAGGAACCTTCGGCAGCAGGACGAAGTCGAAATGCGGGTCAAAGTGCTCCCGAATCTCCGTGAGCACCTCGTTCCAGTTGCGCGGATTCACGGTCTCCGATACAAGGATGATGCATTTTGTCAAAGAAAGCTGTCCGGTCCCGAGAAGTCCCAGCGCGGCTTTCATAGCCTCCTTGTGATACCGTTCTTCCACGGAAACCACGAGAAGGTTGTGAAAACCCGCTTCGTAATATGCCCAGAGGTCCCGCACCTCATGATGAAGGAGTCTTGCAAGGGGTCCGAGGATCTCCTGGGTTGCGTCGCCCAGAAACTTGTCCTCCATCGGAGGAATGCCGACGACTGTTGCCGGATACACAGCCCCGCGGCGATGCGTAATGGCCCGCAGGTGGAACACCGGAAACGGTGCCGCGTGCGAATAATGGCCAAAGTGATCGCCGAACGGTCCTTCCCTCTTCCTCTCGTCCTTCTTCACGACCCCTTCGAGCACAAACTCTGCTCCGGCCGGCACAGGAATCCCCACGGAAACACCCCGCGCAAATGCCACTCCCCGACCTCGGAGGAATCCTGCGAACAATGCTTCATCAATCCCCTCGGGCAGGGCAGCAACCGATGCGAGCAGTGTTGCCGGATCCGTTCCCAGCGCGACGGCAACTTCTAGATCCTTCCCCGACGCCTCAGCCCGGTGGAAATGAAATCCGCCCCCCTTCTGAATCTGCCAGTGCATTCCGGTGCGCTTGCCGTCGTACACCTGCATTCGGTAGATTCCCATGTTGCGTGACCCGTTCAACGGGTCATAGGTCACGACTTGACCCAGCGTGATGAACCGCCCTCCGTCTTTCGGCCAGCAGGTTTGCACCGGCAGATCGTCCAAAGAACACGTCGAGTGAACCTCCTGGGCAACTCCCCGCGCACTCATGCGCGGACGAGCCGAAAGGAGGCGAAAGAAGGATCGTCTGTTCGACAAGACTCGTTTGGCCGACGGCGGAATGAGCTCTTCGGCGAAACGAATCACCTCCGTTCCAATCTCTGCGGGGTGCCGGCCGAGCGCAAGTTCCACCCTTCGTTCCGACGCATAGACATTCGCCGCAAGCGGAAAGGCCGACCCCTTGACGTTTTCAAAGAGCAACGCGGGCATTCCCTCGCGCAGGGCGCGCGTGCAAATCTCCGTTAATTCAAGCTTCGGATCGACCGGAACGCGTACACGTCGCAGTTCGCCCATCGACTCCAGCATCTGAAGAAACTCTCCCAGCGAGCGGAATGCGCTCACAAATCCTCCGCCCGCCACCCCCGCGTCTCCTTCAACCCGAGCACGGCGAGCACCTTGTCCACGAACGCCGTGACGTATTCGTCCACGGTCCGAGGAACGAAGTACATCGGCGGTGATATGGGCATGATGATCACCCCATCACGCGACAGACGCGCACATTGTTCCAGGGTGACCGTGGACAAAGGCGTTTCCCGAATGCAAAGAACCAACCTGTATCTCTCCTTCAGGCATACCTGGGCGGCTCTGGTAATCAAAGTGTCTCCGATTCCCGAGGAGATCTTGCCGATGGTAGACGTGGAACACGGCAGGATCACGCAGGCATCGATCTTGTTCGAGCCCGAGGCAATCGGCGCGGTCAGGTCATCATCGGAAAACTGCTTCTTGACGTCGTTCAGGAGATCTCGCTCCGTGATGCCGAGCTCGTCTTTGAGCAGAGCCTTGCCCCACTTGCTCACCACGAGATATTTCTCTGCCTCACACCGCCTCAGGAATTCCCGTGCAAACACCGCTCCGGATGATCCGGTGATCCCGACGACGATCCTCATTCCACATTCACCCCGGTGAGCACCATGCCCAGGACGGCAAATCCCACAACAGCATTGATGCGAAAGAACGCCAGCTCGACATCATCGGATTTCCGATGCTCAAGGTAGAGCAAAATGCCTGCGGAGACGAGGAAAACGAATGAAATCAATGCTCTGACGTACGTCGCGAAGAGTATCACCAGCATGAGGAATGCCGCCGTGTGGAGAAATCCTGAAATCCGCAGGGCCTTGTTCTTCCCGAAGCGGGATGTAAACGAGTGCAGGTTTTCAGATCGATCGAACATCTCGTCGAGCGTTGAATAAATAATGTCGAATCCGGCGACCCAAAAAAGGGTGAAGAGCGTCAGGAGAACGGCCGGGAGGGGGTTTTCAAAAGACTGCTGAACTGCGAACCAACCACCCAGGGGGGCCATGGCCAACCCCAATCCCACGCCGAAATGGGCCAAAGGCGTGAACCGCTTCATGTAGGGATAGGCCGTGAAAATGATTAGCGGAAGAGGGGAGATGGCCAGGCAAAAGACGGAGATCATCCCTGCGGCGACCAGATAGAGCGCAACTCCCCCCATCAAAACGAGACCGGCCTCCCTCAGAGTCAACTTTCCGCTCGCCAGTTCCCTCCCGGCGGTTCTGGGATTGCGCCGGTCAATTTCCCGATCAATAATTCGATTCAATGCGAGGGCTGCCGTTCGGGCTCCCACCGCGGCCAGGAGCACAAGGATCAGAAGCCTTGCCGACGGGGCCTGCTTCGACGCCAGAAAAACGCCGCTGTAAATGAGGGGGAGAGAGAAAAGAGTATGCTCGATTTTGACAAAATTCAGGAAATTCTTCAGGTGCGCCAAGACCAATCTCTCGGTGACGGTTCGGAAAGTCTTTTAATATAGGGCAAAATTGAAACTGAATCAAGGCAAGCTGGAAGTCGACAAATAAGAGGGAAAGGGTTCGTGACGGGATCTCAATCCCCGTCTCACCGCTCGTCATCGCACGACGCTTCCGGTAGGAAGATCATCTTCGATTGTGACAATGGAAAGGCGTCCTTCCGGATCGTTTGCCGCCAGGAGCATTCCCTGCGATTCTTCACCCATGAGTTTCGCCGGCTGGAGGTTAGCGACGACGACAACGAATTTCCCGATCAGCCGTTCAGGCTCGTAGGTCTTTGCAATTCCGGCAATGATCTGCCTTTGCTCCTCTCCGATCTGGACCTTCAGCTTGAGGAGCTTTTCCGACTTTTGAATGTTCTCCGCGCTGATGATCTTGGCCAGGCGCAGATCAATCTTCTTGAAATCATCAATCGTAATCATGGTTCTTTGCTGAGCGTTGTGTGCTTGGAGTGACGATGGGCCCGTTTCGAGTCCGAGGTCTTTCATCACGGAATGCAGTTGGGCGTCCTCGATCTTTGAAACAAGGATTTCCGGCTTGGCGAGTGAATGGCCTGCTTTCAGGACCGGCTTTCCGGCGGAGTCCCATGAGCCGGGAACCGGTGTTTCTGCTTTCAGCATTGCCCTGATCTTTTCGGCAATGCGCGGGACGATGGGTTCGAACAGAATTCCAAGCGTGTACACGGCCTGCAAACAGTGATGGATGGTTGCCGCGCAGGCCGCCCGGTCTGTTTTGGCCGTTTTCCACGGTTCCTGATCGTTAAAGTACTTGTTGGCCGCTCTGGCGAGGTTCATCGCTTCCGCGACGCCGTCTCGAAACCGATATTGTTCGAACAACCCGCCAACGGCGTCCGGCGCTGACTCAAGGCGGGCAAGGAATTCCTTATCCTGTGGTCCAGGCATCCCGGTCATTGGAGGTATCTTGCCGTCAAACTCCCTGTGGGCAAACGCCAAGGTACGATTGACAAAGTTTCCCAGAATATCGGCCAGCTCGTTGTTCACGCGAGCCTGGAAATCCCGCAGAGTGAAGTCCGAGTCCCGTGATTCGGGGAGGGAGGTTGCTAAGCCATACCGAAGATAATCTGCAGGGAAGTAGTTCAGGAAATCCCTCACATCGATTCCCCATCCCTTGCTTTTTGAAAACTTCTGGCCTTCGAGATTCAGAAACTCATTCGCCGGAACATTCTCCGGAAGGACGTAGGTATCGGTCCGTCCATCGTTCCATGCCATCAGCATTGCCGGAAACACGATACAGTGAAACACGACGTTATCTTTTCCGATGAACGCCACATATTTCGTGTTTTGATCCTGCCAGTAGTGTCTCCACTTCTCCTCGCTCCCCTTTTCCTTTGCCCACTCCCGGGCTGCCGTGATGTACCCGAGCACGGCGTCGAACCACACATAGACTACTTTTTGCTCAAAACCGGGCACAGGAACTGGCACTCCCCACGAGAGATCCCTTGTTACTGCGCGGTCTTCCAGACCTTCTCTGAACCAGCTCTCGCAATAGCGCAGGACATTTTCCTTCCAGCCGTCCCGTGCATCCCGCTCCTTCACATACGCCTCGAGCCGCTCTTGAAAATCCCCGAGGGGAAAATACAGATGCGTCGTGTCCTTCACGACGGGCGTGCGGCCGCAGATCTTGCATCGCGGATCGATGAGATCGGTTTGATTCAGCCAACTGCCGCAGTTTTCACACTGGTCTCCCCGGGCTTCCGCGGAACCGCAGACAGGACAGGTACCTTCCACGTACCGGTCCGCCAAGAACATCCGGTCAAACTCGCAGTAGAGTTGTTTTTCGCTCTTTTGCTTCAGCAGACCCCGACGATGGAACTCCATGAAGAATTCCTTCGTCGTTTCATGATGGAGAGGACTCGAGGTACGCGAATACCGATCGAAGCTCATTCCGAATCTTTCGAACGCTTCGCGATTGGCGTGGTGGTACCGGTCGATGACATCTCTGGGGGACATCTTTTCTTTTTCGGCCGTCACCGTGATCGCGACCCCATGTTCATCCGAACCGCACAGAAAGAGGACGTCGCGTCCCTTGAGTCGCTGGTATCGTGCGTACATATCCGATGGCAGGTACGCACCGGCCAGGTGCCCAAGGTGGATGTACCCGTTCGCATAGGGCAGAGCGGCCGTGATAAGGATTTTCTTCGGAGAGCGCACAGGGTTCATTCTGACGGCGGGGCGATGCAGCGTTGGAGATCGAGTGCGAGTGTCGTCAAGACAAGAGGAAGATAGACATTCCTTCCCACAAGAGCAATCGCACGATCGACGAGTTTGGAAGCCTCGGCCAAGTCAGCGTGCGGAAAGCGCTCGACAAATTTCCGCACATCCTCGTCAACTCCGACGGCGCCTCCGTTTTCGGAGGCGCGAGCCGTCAGGGCTTCGTGAATCCAGGACTGCAGGAGTTTCAGCCACTGTTCGGCGTCGGAGCGCTCGCGACCTGCGAGGACGACCTCAAGGTGTTTCAGCAAGGCCGCGCGGCTGCGACCCAGGGCTGTCCGGAGGAACTGCACGACCTCGTTCCTCCGCCCGAGCACATCCGCCGATACGAGAGCGCGCGCGGCAGTGTAGCTCCCATTTGCCAGCATCGCTATCGTCCGGGCTTCGTCTGCGCCGATGCCTTCCCGTTCCTGCAGGGCCGAGGCGATCTCCTCCACGCTCAGGGGCTCACAACGCACAATCTGACACCGCGAGACAATAGTCGGCAGGAGCTGTTCACGCCGCGACGTTGTCAGCAGCAACAGCGTATCCCCGGGAGGCTCTTCGAGTGTCTTAAGGAGGGCATTGCTTGCCTCGGCATTCATTTCTTCGGCATTGGGAAGAATAAACACCTTCCGAGCGAACTCCGAGGCTGTCAGCGAGGCCTGACGGCGGATTTCGCGAATACTATTCACCTTAATGAAGGAAGCCTTTGGAACGGAGATTCTATGGTATGGGTCCTTTGCCTTCGAGGCCAACTCTGCATGAACCGATTCCATTTGCTCATCCGTGAATCCCTTGAGGGGATCGTCGCCGGTCTTCTCTCCCTTCCCTGCCGGCAGCGCGACGATCAGCCGAACGTCGGGATGCTGAAGGGAATCCATGCGTTTGCAGGAATCGCACACGCCACAGGCATCCGCGGATCGCCGCCGGCAGTTCAAGGCACGTGCGAATTCAATGGCCAAGGCATCCTTTCCCACACCTTCGGGGCCTTCAAACAGGTAGGCGTGAGCGACCTGACCGGAAGAGATCGCGTGGCGGAGCAGTTCCTTGACTCTGTGCTGTCCTATAATGTGGTCCCAGGCCATATCAGAAGGCATGTCCTATACCGAAGTGCACCAATCCATAGGTGTCATGAAAAAAGCGTCTTTGCGTTATCCATTTTCTTCCGCTCATGTCAAAGGGGTCGTAGATGCGCAGACCGAAGTCGATCCTTATGGGTCCCGCGATCGTATCCCAACGCAGGCCCAGCCCGGCGGCCATGGCGATCTCGGAGGCGCGGATCCGTCGGAGATCCGTCCAAATGTTGCCCGCATCCACAAAGCCGACCACCGAGATGTTGGATGGGTCGATAAAGAGGAAACGGCCGGCCTTCGAAAACAAATGCCAGCGCAGTTCCACGTTAGCCTCGAAGAGGGCCTTCCCTCCTTCGTTGGGCGACGGCACTGCACCCAATTCACGCGAGCGCCATCCCCTGACACTCTCGCTTCCGCCCGCAAAGAACTTTCTCGTGATCGGAACTTCCACGTCACCCCTGTACAGCTTGCTGAATCCGCCTCTGAGCCTGCCGGCCCAGATGACAGTGTTTTCCCTGGTACCCCAGTACCATTGCCCCACCGCAGAGATCTTAATGTAGTTTGAATACGGCAGGCGGGAGCCCAGGACACCGCCGAAGGTGCTCGGGAGAAAGCCGGATTCCTCGATGGACCCGGAGTGGAAAAAACCCTCCGTGGGTGAAAACAAGTCGTTCCGTCTGTCCCTCTGAAGAGTCAGGGTGATGATCGAGTTAAACTGTGGCGTCAGTCCTTCCCGCCGCGAGAGCTCCTCTTCGCCTTCCTTGGTGAAGCTTTGTGGATCGACTCGTTCAAGATGAAACTCCACCGCGCCACGCGTGAAGCGCGCGAGTTGGGCATCAACGCCGACGCGAGCCTGGTAGATCGGAGCAAAATAGTTCTTCTGTTTTTCGAGCATTGCCGAGAGGCTGGTCGTCAGACGCACCTTATTCGAAAACAGGTACGGCTGAACGATCTGACTCGACAGCTCGATCCGAGAGATCAGCGAGCTGTCGCGCAGACCTGTGTGATTCAGAATCCGCGTGAAGTTCACGTCCTGAATCGACTGCAGGCCCACCCGTGTCCGTATGGTCAGGCTTCGGGCTCCGCCGAAAAAATTTCTGTTGCTGTATCCGATTCCCGTCGTCACATTGAACGCACTGTTCTCGTCGTTCACGCCGATTTCGGGAGTCAGCTCGTGAAACGGTCTTGGACGCACGAAGACCCTCATCGGGATGCGCAGGGAATCTTCTGGTCGCTGGTCGACAAGCGGCTCGATTCGCGTGGCTTCGAACACGCCGAGTCGGTTTAGATTCCGTTCGCTGTCGGCTTTTCGTTCTTCGCTGTAGAAATCCCCCGGGAGGAATTCCAGATGGCGGATAACCACGGCCTCGTCGACGCGTTGCGAGACCGTCGTGTCATGGACGACGGTCACGTTTCCGAAGCTGTATCGCTCATTCGGCCGGAACGTCCAGATCAACGTGATATTGTTCGTGGAGGCATATCGTCGTGCAATGGGTTCTTCGAGTTGGACGCGGACATAGCCGTGATTCGCGAAGGAATTGATGATCCGCCTCAGCTCCTGTTCGACGGCGTCAACAGAATAGGGATCTCCTGCCCGGATCAGTCTGTTGTTTTCGATATCCTCCAGGAGGATCGATGGAAGATTCTCGAGCCCCTTCACCACAAGGGTATCGATCACGGACCGAGGGCCCTCGACGATGCGGAATATGATGTCGATGGAACGGTTCGCAAAGTCCATCTGAAGAGTCGTATCGACGCTGGAAAGGAAGAAACCCTGATCCCGATAGTACTGACGAAGTCTTAGGACGTCGCTTCGGAGGGCTTCCGGGTCAAAAAACCGGGGCTTCTCGCCCAGAGAGGCGCTGATCTTTCCCAAGAGTTTTGAGAGAAATCCGGGGCTTTCTTTTGTCTGGAGAACCGCCGCCAGCGCGTCGCTGGAGAGTTCCCTGTTTCCCTCGAATGCCACGCTTGTGACTTCGAGTTCTCTCAGCGAGGTCTGCGAGAGCGCGACGGAAGCGCCCGCGAGGGTCAACAGGGCACACAGGACACGAGCAGACAGGGTCATGGAATAAAAAAAACCCAGCAGCTGCCCGCTGGGTTTCCAAACGCGCCGGGTTGGTGTTCCGGAGCTGTTAGTAATCCTTCTCGTCCTCGTAGAAGAAGTCTTCGTCCGTGGGATAGTCGGGCCAGATTTCCTCGATGCTCTCGTACGGTTCTTCGCTGTCTTCGAGTTCTTCGAGATTCTGAATCACTTCCATCGGCGCCCCGGTTCGTACGGCGTAGTCGATGAGTTCATCCTTTGTCGCCGGCCATGGGGCATCGTCCAAATACGAGGCGAGTTCAATTGTCCAAATCATTGATCATCACCGCGCTCAGAAATACGTACCGCGTAGAGGTTTGTTCAAAGAAAGGAAAAACGAACCGGTTAGTCAAGTACCAGGTTCTGATCCCTGTAACGGTGGTAATCCACATCGTCAAAGAAATAGTCGATGGGATTCTGGCGGATACCGTTCAGTCTGACCTCGTAATGCAGATGGGGTCCGCTCACCAGGCCGGTCCTGCCGCTCAAGGCCAGCAGGTCGCCCCGTTTGACCTTCTGCCCCTCTTTCACCATCACCTTGCTCAGATGGGCATACACGGTGGTATAGCCGTACCCGTGGGCAAGCTCCACCATGATGCCGTATCCGCCGCCAGTGCGGCCGGCATACTCCACTACGCCGTCGCCTGTGGCATACACCGGGGTTCCGACATCGTTGGCAATATCAAGGCCTTCATGCGCCTTGATGATCCGGAGAATCGGGTGAAGCCGCGGACCGAACCCGTGGACCGAATAATATCCCTCCATCGGTTTGATGGCGGGAAGATGGGCGAAACGAAGCTTGTTTTCCTCGAACTTCGCCACCACCTCTTCGTAACTCCTCTCCTGCAGCTGAAGTTCCCGATCGGCCCGCGCAGCCATGGTATTGAGCCGCACAAGCATCTGATTCACGTCCGATGAAACCCCGTATTCAATCCGTTCTTCCGCGCCGCCAACACCGACCTGTCTCGTGTCCTCGTCGATTTTCGGCATGTCGACAAGCATCCGGATCTCGTTGCCCCGCTCATTCAACGCTTCCAACTGCTGTTCCAGCCCGCCGAGCTTCTGCTCCAGCGCCGACATTTGTGCGCGCAGAACGGCATTTTCCGCCGCGAGGACGCTCGCACGCCCCAGGCCGAATCCGAGCGCATCGTTGAAGTACTGATTTCCTTCAAACACCGCTACACCCAGGATAGCAATCACGGTCAGCGTCCCCAACGCCAGCCGGGCCTTGACCCAACGCGCCTCGACAAACTTGAGGGTTTCCGTCGAATAGTAATAGAGTTTCAGTTTTCCCATTGTCTCTCTTCGGTCTCCCTGTCTCTCAGGGCAGGCCAGTATAGCGAATTATTCCTGCTATGTCAAGGTCAAGGTCTTTACTCGAAATCGTGCTCAAAATAGTCGATCACCCGCTTTCCCTTCGACTTTTCTGCGATCGCGGCCTCCAGGCGTTTCGAAAACTCCTTTGCCGAGTCGTATCCGTAGTGGCGCAGGAGATAGTCCAGCGCGATCACCTCTGTTATCACCGTCACATTCTTTCCGGGAAAAATCGGCAGGCGAACATGCGGGATGTCAACGTTCAGGATGGAGATCGTATCGTGATCTAACCCCGTCCTCGTGTATTCCCTGTCTTGCTTCCACTCTTCGAGTTCGACCACGACCTCCACGCGTTTCTGATATCGGATCGAACGGATCCCGAAAATTGACCGCACGTCGATCAATCCCAGTCCGCGAATCTCCATGAAGTGCTTGACAACGTCCGTGCCGGCGCCCATGAGAATCCCCTCACCCTTCCGGGTGATCATCACAACGTCGTCGGCAACGAGCCGGTGCCCCCGTTCGATGAGATCCAGAGCAATCTCGCTCTTGCCGATGCCGGATCGTCCGGTGAGCAAAACCCCGATCCCGTACACGTCGATGAAGGATCCATGGACGACCGTCTGCGGTGCGAACTGATCGTCCAGAAAATCGCTCAGGAAATACACGAGCTTTGTGGTTTCGAACGGCGATTGGAACACCGATACGCCTCGGCGCGTCGCAATGCGGATCAGTTCTTCATCAATCGTATTGCCGTTGGTGATGATCACGCACGGCAGATCAAAGCGGAAGATGGTCTCCGTGGCCTTGATTCGCTCCGCGAGCCCGAGGTGCTGGAGGTACCGTACCTCGGTATTCCCGAAAATTTGGACGCGGTCATAGGTGAAGAGTTCCACGTACCCGGCCAGAGCGAGACCGGGTCGGTGGATGTTCTTGTCCTTCACTTCCCGGTCAAACCCCACATCACCGTTCAGCACTTTCAGCCCAAGCCTCTCCTTATTCGCTTCGTACATGAAGCCGACGGTGATACTTTTCTTGCGCGTTTCCTTTAAATTGTCCAGTGCCATGGCGAAGAGCTCCCGTCAGGGTTTTTCGCGAACCTTTCGGACCGCCGTCCGGTCTTTCTGGTGAAGCCTGTCCTTATACTTTCGCAATTGTGTCCCCATCTTCGCACAGGCCTCATCGATGGAGGCATGAAAATCCGCCGTCGTGCTTTCCGCCGTGAGCCTGGTGCGATATACCGAGAGGATGATCTCGGCCTTTTTCACGCTCTTTCGCTTTTTCTCGAAGCTCAGAATCACTTCACCCCGAATCAAGCCGTCATAAAAGCGGGTAAGACGTTCGACGCCTCTCCGGGCATACTCCACCAGAGAATCATGAGCCTTGAAATGACGAGATGTCACGATGATGTTCATAGCCATCTCCTTTCCCTCCACGCCTCCGCCGCGATTAGGCCTTCGGATGCGAGGCGCGGTAGACCTTTTTCAAGCGTTCGGTTGAGACATGCGTGTACAACTGGGTTGTGGAAAGACTTTCGTGGCCGAGGAGTTCCTTGACCGCTCGGAGATCTGCTCCCCTGTTCAAGAGGTGCGTCGCAAACGAATGCCTCAGAATGTGAGGGCTTTTCTGTTCCACCTCGGCCACCTGTTCGATATAGCGGCGGACAATCCTGCTGATTCCTTGGGGATACCATCGCGTGCCGTTCTTCCGCACGAATAACGGCCCCTGACGCCTGCCGTTTTCGGCACCAAGGTAGGCCTCGAGGGCCTGGAGGGCCTTGCGACCCACCGGTAGCACGCGCTCCTTCCTCCCTTTTCCGCGTACGCGAATGGTACCGGCCGCTCGGTCGAGGTCTGCAACGTCGAGCCCGATCAATTCGCTCAACCGTACGCCCGTGCTGTAGAAGAGCTCCAGGACTGCTGCGTCGTGCCTTCCTTCGGCAGTTGACCGATCCGGCATGGACAAGAGTCGCTCCATCGATCCTTCGTCGAGATACGACGGAAGTTTTTTCTCCTGTTTCGGGGAAACCAGGTTCAGGGCGGGGTTTGCCTGCACGATGGTGCGTCGGCGCAGATACTTGAAGAACGACCTGAGGCAGGCGAGATTCCGCGCAATCGATTTCCTGCTCATTCCCCCGTCGGCAAGAGTGGCGAGATACGCGCGGAGCAGATTGCGGTCTACCTTGTCAAAGGATGAGACACGCCGCGCGCGCAGGAACGCCAGCAGACGGGTCAGGTCGTGATCGTACGCAAGGAGGGTATGCGGTGAGTACCTGCGCTCCCCTTCGAGGTGCTCAAGATATGCTCGAACCGTCGTGTGCATCGACCGATCTCAAGCCGTTGCGGCGACTTCTTCGCGCACAAATTCCTGCTTGCACTCGGGGCACTTGAGATACTCGCCCTTGCTCTGCGAATACTTGGCTACAAGGTACGGATTGTTGCAGTTCGTGCAGGTCTCGTTCACGGGTTTGTCCCACGATGCAAAATCGCATTCCGGGTACCGTGAACAGCCGTAGAAGACGCGCCCTCGCTTCCTCGTCTTGCGCTCAATGAGGTCCCCTTCTTTGCACTTCGGGCACTTCAGCCCCGTCGTCATGGGTTTCGTGTTCTTGCAGGCGGGATAATTGGAACATCCGAGGAACGTGCCGAACCGGCCTGCCTTCACCACCATGTCTCCTCCGCACAATTCGCACACCATGCCCGCCACATGCTCCGTCTTCTCCCTCTCACCCGGCAGAGGCTTCGTATTCTTGCATTCGGGATATCCCGTACAGGCCATGAAGCGCCCGTTTCGCCCCCACTTGATAATCATCGGCCTGCCGCATACATCGCACGGCTCGTCGGTCTTCTCTTGCAGGGATTTCTTGATCGTTGAGGCGATCTTGTCCACTTTTTCGAATGCATGGATGAACGGATCGTAGAAATCCTTCATGACCTTGACGTACTCTTCCTTCCCGGAGGCGATGGTATCCAGTTCGGTCTCCATCTTCGCCGTGAACCGGACGTTGACGATTTCCGGAAAGTACTGGACAAGCAGTTTGTTCACCTGCATGCCGAGTTCCGTAGCAAACAGTTTTCTCTCCCTCTGCTCCACATACTTGCGGTCAATCACGGTGCTCACAATCAGTGCATAGGTGCTGGGCCGTCCAATCCCGAGGGATTCCAGTTCCTTGACCAGACTGCTTTCCGTGTAGCGTGCCGGGGGTTTCGTGAAGTGTTGGCGCGGCAAGAGATTCATCAATTGCGCCTTTCTCCCCGCCACCACCGAAGCAGGGATCTTCGAGACCGGGTCGGCGTCCGGGTCACCCCCATTCTCCTCGGCCACATCATCGTACACCTGGAGGAATCCGCGGAACACCGGCCTCTGATCGGTGGCCCGAAACAGATACTCGCCTCCGACGACGTCCACGGACATCTGCTCGAACTCGGCAGGCGCCATCTGGCACGCAACAAACCTGTTCCAGATCAGCTCGTACAAGGCGTACAGATCCTTGTCCAGATGCTTTCTGACGACCTTCGGCGTCAGCTTGATCGAGGTTGGCCGGATGGCCTCGTGCGCATCTTGTGAAGCTTTGCCTTTTCTGAATTGCCGCGCCTCTTTGGGGAGATACTCCTTGCCGTAATTCTCGTAAATGTGCTCCCTCACCTGCGCCACCGCCTCGGCGCTGAGCCGCGTCGAGTCCGTTCGCATATAGGTAATGAGACCCGTTACTCCCTCTTCCCCAAGATCGATACCCTCGTACAGCTTCTGGGCAAGACCCATGGTACGTTTGGCCGAGAGCCGGAGCCTTCGGGCGGCCTCCTGCTGAAGAGTGCTCGTAATGAACGGGGCAGGGGGATTCCGCTTGACCGGTTTTCGATCGACAGAGGCAATCTCGAACTTTTGTTTTTCCAGCTCGGCCAGATACCCCCGCATCGTCGTCTCGTCGGGAATAACGGGATCGGATCCTGTAATCTTTGTCAGCTTTGCCAGGAATTTCTCGTCGGTTCCCGCCGTAAACTCACCGGTGATGGACCAATATTCCTGCGGTACAAACTTGCGGATGTCTTCTTCCCGTTCGCAGATCAGCCTGAGCGCAACCGATTGCACGCGTCCTGCCGACAGGCCGTAGTACACCGTTTTCCAGATAAACGGGCTTACTTTGTATCCGACGATGCGATCCATGGCACGCCGTGCCTGCTGGGACATGACAAGGTTCCGGTTAAGCTTCTGCGGATGCGCCATGGCGTGCTTCACCCCCGACTCTGTGATCTCGTGAAACAAGACGCGCTTGATGTTCTTATTGACATCCTTGATCTCATCCGCGATATGAGCGGCAATGGCCTCGCCTTCACGGTCGGGGTCTGTTGCGATGTACACGGCCTTCGCCTTTTCCGCCTTCTGGCGCAGCTTCTCAATCACATCTTCCTTCCCGCCGATCGTTTCATACACGACCTCGAAATTATTTTCGACGTCGATGCTCATTTTGCTCTTGGGCAGGTTCTTGATGTGCCCCACGGAGGCCTCCACCATGTACTCCTTGCCCAGGTATTTGTTGATCGTTTTTGCTTTGGCGGGTGATTCGACGATGATCAGCGATTTATCCATGAGTCCGTTTCAGTGAATCGTATCGTTCATATTCCAGGAGATTCTCCCCCCCGTACTTTGCTGGCTATCGGTGTCGAACAGGATGCCGGCGATAAACGATTTCATTTCCGGCACTCCCACTCGCGAGAACCCGGCCGCCATGACACGTTCAATAATGGTTTCGACATCGCGGTTCGAAAGTATGCCAAACTGCCGGGCCTGCAAAAGGTACCCGTACGCTTCAGGCGAGATCACAAGCTTTTCTACTTCATGGAGGATCCTGTGCGACGATTCCTTCGCCTCCGTCTCTTCCACCATCGTCTGTCCGATATTCATGCGCTCGAACAGCCACGAAAAAGCCGTTGAGATCTCGCTGTCGGTGTACCCGTTCTTCGACAAGACCGAGATATCAACCTCGCTGAGCTGTTTGCTGGATTGCAGCTCATTGACGAGGAACATGATAATTTCCACGACCCGTTCGTACATATCAGTCTCTGCTTCCAAGGTTCTTCAACAGCCTGTCTTCTCGCTTCTTCATCCGTTCACGCTGGACGGGCGTGCTATCGCGGTATCCCAGCAGATGCAGGGTGCCGTGAATCAGAAGCCGCCTCACCTCCTCGGAAATCGGAACGCCGTACCGGACAGCCTGGCGCCGCGCCTGATCCAGGTTTACATAGACTTCTCCATCCACCGGCATTCTGTCCTTAAGGGGAAACGCCATGACGTCCGTTGTGGTTCGGGAACCGAGGAACCTTTCGTGGATTGTTCGCATGTACCTGTCATCGGTAAAGACGACCGACAGGTGCAGGGTGTTCCGGGATTCCTTTTTCAGAACAAGATCCACCGTCCTCCGGGTTTCCTTCCGGGAAAATCGCCTGCGGGGGTGCTGGTGAACAACCTCGGTCATCGCGCCGAACGACCCGCCTTCTTTTTTGTCCTGGCTGATGCGGTCTTGCGTTCGGCCTGGCCCGGGGGAAGAAGATCCTCGGTCAAGGATAGGGCGATGCCTGACATCATCACTTCCGGACCGAGCGTTGTGAAATCCCCCGACAGAATGTTTCGGTCCACATTGGCGTAGAGGGAGCATCCGCCGGCCCGTTCGATGGTCAATCCCGATATTTTTCCCTCCGCCTCCCCTACGAACGTCACTTCACCCAACATATCGCTGACCACATAGCCTGTGCAAAAGTGGAGTTGAAGATGCGCCGTGGGTGTGTACACCGAGATCAGTGTTCCCCGCTTCTTTCCGATGGCAATATCGGCATACACCTCCAGCACGAGCTTCCGGTTCTGATCCGCCTGCACCTCGTAGCGGACCGCCTTTCCTGTTTTGCCGGGATTTGCACCCAGCACCTCGCCGATTCTCGCAAGGTCTGCATCACTGAAGGTGAGGCTCATAGACTTGCCCATACAGTTCGCGTGAAACGATATAAAAAAACCCCGTTCCCTTCAGTTCGAGATCACTGCACGAGTCGGGGGGGGTGAGTCAACCGGATGTTCAGCGGGCCTGTGATTCTTCGTTCCTCGATTTCTCCTTGATGTCCGCGACCACTTCTGCCACAAATATAGGTACGTTCGGACTGATTGTCAAGTCAGATGACAATTTCGGAGTTTTCGATCGCTGCTTCACATTCGAAGCGGTATCCCCGGCTTTTGACTTCTTTCTTACATTTTTTCAGGATATCATCGACCTTGTCGTCGCTGTGATTCTGATCATGATGGAACAGGTACAGCCGCTTGACATTTGCCTCTGCCGCCACGCGGAGGGTGAACAGATAATGCGAGTGTCCCCATCCGACACGGTCGATGTATTCTTCCGGCGTGTACGTAGCGTCATGGATCAGCAGATCGGCGTCCTTGCAAAAATCAAATACGCGCTGGTTCGGATCGTCACCGGACGCAAGGAATTTTTGCTTCACGATGTCCTCAAAATTCGAAAGGGACGGCGCAACAGCGCGGTCGAACGGCTCATTGTCGCTGATATACACCACCGACTTCCCCTTGTAATCGAGCCGATAGCCCACGGTAAAGCCGGGGTGATTGACAAACATAATCCTCGCGGTGGCACCATACACGGGAATCTCCTGCTCCTCCTTCACGGGAATGAAGGTGATCCTGGCCTTCAGGTCCTGCAATTGGATCGGAAAATAAATTCTGTTCATCTGTTCCGCAATGATCGCGCTGAGTACCTTGTCCTCGCGGTCCGTACCAACAATCGTCAGTTCATTGCCGGAGATAAAGGCGGGCTTGAAGAATGGGAACCCCTGAATGTGGTCCCAGTGAGGATGGGTAATCAGGAGGAAGGCCTTAACGGATTCACCGTTATTGATCAGGTGATCACCAAAGTTCCGGATGCCGGTACCCGCATCCAGAATAACCAACTCGTCGTCATCGAGCCGGAGTTCGGCACACGGCGTGTTGCCGCCATAGCGAACCGTATGTTTTCCCGGCGTCGGGATCGAGCCCCGAACACCCCAGAATTTCAATCGCATATCCTGCTCCTTATCACCTGTAGGCCCTGGCGTATTCTCTATAGTGAAGAGCGGAATCCCGTATGCGCTTCCTCTCTTCCGCTGTCAATGGGCGACGAACTTTGGCCGGAACGCCTGCAACCAGCATCCCCGGGGGGACCTGAAACCCCTCGAGCACCACAGACCCTGCGGCCACGAGACTTTCCGTGCCGATACGGGATCCATCCAGCACTCTGGCCCCCATGCCGATGAGGCAGGCATCTTCCACCGTCGCGCCATGGACAATAGCCCCGTGACCTATAGTGACCTCTCGGCCAATGACCAGAGGATGCGTCATATTCGTCACATGCAGGACGCATCCATCCTGCACATTCGTCCCATCGCCGATTCTGACCGTATTCACATCTCCGCGGATTACTGCGTTAAACCACACACTGCACTCTTCACCAAGGACAACGTCCCCGATAATGTGTACGCCTTCCGCCAGGAAGACACTGGGAGGAATCGTGGGCCGGATGCCTTTGTATGGGACAATCGCCATTCTCGCTACTCCACAAACCGCGGCGGCGTCCATCCCGGTCTCGTCCAACGCACAAGCTTCACCTTGATGCTTCCGAGAATGACTTTCATCCACGCAACGATGGGTATACGGGCATGGTCATTGGAGAACCGGCCTTCAAATCCGCCCGTGAGTCCGAACACTCCCACAAAGTCCGCGCGGCCCTCGAACTCCGCAACCGCGATCGGATAATCCACGGGGTCGATTTCCTCATCCACGATCCGATGGGTGAAGTCAAAGAACGTATTCACCTGTTCCTTTTCGATAAACGTTGGGACGTTCATCCTGGCCTTTTGCAGAACATTCCCGCGGGCAAAAAAGAAAAGCGACAACCCGTCCTGGCATCGGCTGGTGATGGCCACCGTATCGACCGAGTCCGGCTGAAACCCGTCTCCAAGCTTCTTCCCACTTGCGGCAAAGACTCGCCCGTTGTCATAGTCAAAGGTGAGGACCCTCATGGCAACGCCCGATGAACTGCTGTCCTCTGCACTCCAGCGGTACGAAAAGAGTTGTTCGTCGAAATCGCTGATGAAGCGGATATGCAGGTTGACGAACGGAATTCCCGCGGCCGAGTTGATCACGGCCTCCGCCCGGTACACAGTCCGTCCCTTGCTCTCGTACCGGTCAAGCACACGGATGACGATCTTCCCCAAATGGAAAAATGCGTAACTGACATGGTACTCGAGCTCTTCGCCGACGACAAGGAGATCCGCGGGAGATCCGGTGACCGCGGACAGGGAGGGAGCTCCTGGGGGAGGATTTTGCGCTTGCGCGACGGTGACAACCAAAGCCGCCGCGAGCAAGGCGTACCGGACGGCCGGCCCGAGGGTTCCGCGTATCATCCGGTCACTGAAGTCTGGCGAATTTCTCCGCCTCCGGAAAAAGCGTCAGGGCTTTCTGAAACTGTTTGTCTGTTTCAAGCAGAATGGAGACCCACGCGTCGCTGTTCCAGATGCTCCGCCCAATCGTCGCCTTGATCATGGCGCGGACGAAATCGTCATCCTTGCGAAGATCTTCCCGATCGACGCTCACCCCTTTGCTCTCCACGAATGCAGTAAACTCCGCCAGCAATTGATCGGATACTTTGAACGATTTTCTGAACCTCGGGAGATCCTTTCCGTACTCCTCCCGAACCTTGAGTCCCTGACCCGCCATATAATGTGAAATAAAGGCGACAAAGAGATCGCGGCGGCGGATGTCTGCGACGGTCTTGGTCAACACGTTATCCTTGACCACGTAATCGGGCGTGATGCCGCCCCCTCCATAGACCGTGCGACCCGCGTGCGTTTTGAAGATCGGTTTCGTCGAATCAACTCTGCCGTTGATCGTGTGATTCTCATTGTATCCTTCCTCCTCGTCCCTCTCATACGCCTCGAGCTGGTATTCCGCCTTGTTCTTCCCCGTGTAATCCCTCTGGATCAGGCGTCCGCTGGGCGTATAGTACTTCGCGATGGTCAGGCGGAGAGCAGACCCGTCGGCGAGGGGCCATTGCCTCTGAACCAGGCCCTTTCCGAAGCTCGTTTCGCCCACGATCAAGCCGCGATCCCAGTCCTGAATGGCACCCGCAACGATCTCGCTCGCGCTCGCCGAGTGATTGCTGATGAGAACGATGATCGGGAGGTTCTCGTATGCATCCCCGCTCCGAGCCAGGAATGTTTCGTCAAACTCGGTTCTCCGGGCTTTCGTGTAGACAATCTTCTTCGGCTGTTCCTTTGTGCCGCCGTCCAGAAAGAGATCGGCAACCTTCACGGCCTGGTCAAGATAACCGCCCGGGTTCCAGCGCAAGTCCAGTATGAGCTTCTTCATACCCTGTTTTCGAAGTTCTTCGAGGCTTTTCGTCATCTCATTGTAAGTCTGCTCATTGAACTTGTTCGACTGGATGTAGGCGACGTCGTCCGTCACCATGAACGCGGCGTCCAGACTGGCCAGGGAGATTTCATCGCGCGTGATCTCATAGACCAGGGGATCCGGGGTACCGGGGCGCACAATCGTGACGGTCACACGGGTTCCGCGGGGCCCCCGCAGGCTCTTCTGCACCTGGGTTTCGTTGAATCCCACAGCCGACTGGTTATCGATCTTCACAATCCGGTCGTTCGCAAGAATCCCCAGGCGCGCGGACGGCCCGCCACCGATGGGTTCAAGCACAGTGATCGTGTCATTGAGAATCCGGAAAGAGATTCCGATGCCTTCGTACTTCCCCTTGAATTCCTCTGTCACGCGCTCGAAATTACGGGGGGCAATGTACACGGAGTGAGGATCGAGTTTATCCAGGAGTCCGGAAATCGCCGCCTCGGTGAGTTCACCGGTATCCACCTTCTCGATGTAGTTCTTCTCCGTGAGGATCAGAATATCCTTGAACTTGTTCAGCTGGGCAAAGATGTCATCGCCCGAGATCAGTTCGTTGATCTCCATCCCGGCGAACAGGCTGACCATCACCAGCGCAGCAACGGTAAACGAGGAAAAACGCTTCTTCATCATTGTCGTCCTTTAGCTTGAGCGGCCGGACGCTTGCCCGCCGCCACTTGTTCTCTATTCATCATTTCCACCGAGCAACCACGTGGAGCGTCTAAAAGGCTTTTTGAACCCCTCCACGCAAGGATACCGTTTTCAATGACAACCGTTGGAGTGCCGGGCGAGTTCCGCCGGTCCCCGCTGGTCAAATTAACCGAAATCGGCATAAAATCAAGGACGGCGAAACACAGTAGGTTTCACTTCGGGGACGCGACGCCTCGCCGGATCCTCTACGCTGGAGACAATATACGGAAACAATGGCGAAAACGCTTGTCAGAAATCGGCCCGGAGGCCAATGCGGATTCTGCGGGGATCGTAGTAAGCGCCCGGATCGCCAAGCTCTCCTCCGATCCTCCCGCTCGAATCAATCCATCGCACATTCTTGCCGTTGAGGAGGTTCCGAATATCTGCAAACACTGAAAACCTGTATTGTCCGGACTCTCCCACAACAAAATCCTTCGTGAGTTTTGCATTCACGATCAGCACGTTCTCCATGCGGCGGTTGTTGGGAATAAATGCCTTTGTGGAATCAAGAGGAGTAAACCCATCCCTTGTCGGATAATACGTATAGGGACGAGGGGAGTTGAACAGCACCACCAGGTTGGTTTGAATACCTCCCGGGAGTCTAAACTCTCCGTCTGCCTTGATCGTATGCCGCTGATCCCAGCTCAGGGGAAAAGCCGTCGATGCGACCGGGAATCCCCATTGTGCATACTGAATGCCTTGCGCCGCTGATTCACTTACCCCCTCTGTGACCATGTACGAATACGAGATGGATCCCGTCAATCGTTCATCCCGTTCTCTGTTCAGAACAACTTCAAATCCGGTGGAACTTGCCTCAGCGTTATTCACGTAAGACGCAAATCCATAGTCGCCGGCCGATTTGCTGTCGAAAGGACTCAGGGTCTTGGAGTCAATCTGATTCTTAAAGCTCTTGTGGAAGAACGTGAACGAGGCCACCACGCCGGGATT
>BQML01000004.1 GCA_022180565.1 Bacteroidia bacterium | reverse complement strand
CGGAGTCACCGTCATGAACACGGAATACGCCAGCCGGTCCTCGTTGGGACGAAGACTGCACACGATATTGGAAAGCTGTTCCGGGAGCATGGGGATGACCATGTTCGGGAAATACACGCTTGTTCCGCGGCGGTAGGCTTCCTGATCCAGTTCCGATCCCTCCTGGACATAAGACGACACGTCCGCGATGTGAACGCCAAGACGCATGAGCCCCTGGGGAAGAGGATCGAGCGAAACGGCATCGTCGAAATCCTTCGCGTCATCGGGATCGATCGTAAAGCAGAGATCGTTGCGGAAATCATGCCTCCGTTTGATTTCTTCCGAAGGAATCGCCGTGGAGATGGCCTCCGCAGCGGCAATGATTTCCGGAGGAAACGCCAGCGGGAGCTTGAATTCCCGAATGACCGAAAGCAATTCTGCTTGAACCTCTCCCGCACGGCCGAGCACCTCGACCACCGCACCTTCAGGGCTCAGTCTGCTTCCGCCCCAGGTGCGAATCTGAACCACGACCTTGTCGCCCGGTGTGGCATGGAGGAGATCTTCGGCATCCACCGCAACATCAACGGGAAATTTGCGGTCATCGGGGACCACGGCGTACGTCTTCCTGCGCTGTTCCAACGTTCCCACGAGCGTATCCTTCGCCCGGGCGAGTACCCGCACAACCTCGCCTTCGCGCCTCTTGCCCCCCTCCTTCGCCGGCCCGCTTTGGGCGAACAGTGAAACTTCAACGGTATCGCCATTGATGGCCGTGCCCAGAAACCCCGGAGGTATCAGAATATCCTGGGCAAACCCTTCGGCTCTGACGAATCCCATACCTTGTTTGGTGACTTCAATTGTTCCGCGCACGGTCTGAGGGAGTTCCAAATGGCCGACCCTGCCGCGCTTTGCGCGGCGTATCCTGTTTGCGTCCGCCAATTCCTTCAGCGCTTCACGGAGCGCTTCTGCGTCCGCCGGGTTCTTGAGGGACAAACGGCGTGCCAGTTCGCTGGCCTTAAAGGTTTGATTCGGATACCGCGAAAGAAAACCAAGGATTTTCTGCTTCAGCGTTTCGATGGGTTCCTCCGGATGAGGGATGTTGTGACCAGCGCACGGTACATTCAGAATGCAATTCTGTACAACAAATGGACCCCGTTGGACGGGGGGCGCTGTTCGAGGCGGTCGAAGGTCCCTGACCGGCGCTCGATTTCGAGAATGAGATTCCGCCAGGCCTCCGATCCCGTGATACTGCTCATCGGAAACTGAATGCTGACGTTGGTGTTGCCGATGTCTTCAAAGACCCTGCCGCCCAGACGGATCACCGCATCACCGATTTCGCCCGTCAGTCGGATATCCGCGGCCTGTCCAAATGACCTGTCCCCGCCTCCGTAATAGTACACATCGATCGAGGTGATGTACCCGACCTGATTTCGAACCAGCTCGGTGAGCGGACCGGAAAGGAGGGAGGACCCGATGCTTCCGAGGAGACTCGTGGTCACAAGGTTCCTCTGTTGTCCCTGCGTCATGTCGTCCTTGAATGTCCCGCTGACAAGGAAAGCGATGGCATCGGATTGAGGGTCGGGCCTCGCCGGCAGTTTGTTCCCGTCAGGATCGAATACGTCAAGCCCCATTTTCACCTTCGGCTCATCGCGTGTTCCCGTGATGTCAAGCCGGACGACCACCCTCTGTTCTGCCACGGTCGTGTCCGCCGGCCGGTACGTACCCTCGTAGGTCGCAACAATGTTCAGTTCAGGATTGGATAACTCTCCGGTGAACAGAAGCTTGCCTGCAGCCGAGAGGGTCTTGAAGTAGCGGTAGTACGATCGTTGTCCCACTTCAAGTTCTCCGCTCACTTTCGCATCGGCTTCGTCCTTCAGAAACACAAGCCGACCTTTGAGATCTGCAAACAATTCTTCGTTGGTCAGCTGATTGAAGACGAAGCGGACTTGGGTAAGTCCCGCAGTTTCAATCGTAAGGTTGTACGCGATCTTGTCCAGAAAGGTGGTCTCCTCCTCGCGACGGCCGTTCCCGACCACGGTTTGTTCCGGTCGTGTGACCGGTCCCGGTCCGTTGCTCGCGAAGGCAAGGCTCCTCCCCGTTGTCTCTTTCGCGCTTATGGTCCGCGAAGTATCGTCGACGAATTCCACCGTGAGGAGATGGGAACGCTCCAGAAAGACGTCGCGAACCGGTGGAAAGGTCATGCTGGCATTCTTCACGAGAATGTCCCCCGTCACAAACGAACGTTCCGGTATGCCGTGCCAGTGGAGAGGGTTGGTCCCTGTTGCAATATAGATGTTGCCGTAAAACGGAATGTCCGGAAGGCGCGAGGTTTCTTTCATGACGAGCAATTGCCCGTTTGCCCGAATATCGAATGCTCGCACCGTGAGGCCTTCAAGCGTCAGGCTTCCGGACATGGTCATGGACCCCAACCCATCGATCAACGCGGGGACGCGATCCTCGGGAAGGTTCATCAGACGAAGATCGACCAGGCGGATTGTTTGGGCCTCGGGCACGAGGTTTCCCTGAAGCCGGTACCTGAGCCCGAGAGGCACAAAGAGGAATTCCGCGTCCGAGATGGCGAGAGAACCATCGTACAAGGGACTGTTCAGCGTCCCTCGCATGACGATATCCCCGGTCAGGGCTCCCTTAAGCCCCTTCGTCACGGGAAGAAAGGGGTCAAGGAACTCCAGACGGAATCCCCGCGAGTGCAGGGTCAGATCCATCGATCGTCCCGGTTCCAGGTCGTCCTTTCCAAGCCGGAGCGGCATGGTGCCGGAGACGTACAGCTCAGGAGAGGCGGCCGGATCAGTCGGTCGGCTTCGGAACTCCAGGAACACCTCCAACGTCCTGCTTCGGTACTTGCCTTCGCCGGTAATCTGACCGAACACGGTTTCACCGATCGTCACTCCCTGAGCGCTGAGGGAAATCTGAAACTCCGGCCGCTCCAGATTGCCCCTGAACACTCCTTCTCCGTTTAGCACGCCGTTAAATCCCCTCACCTTTTCGACGTATTCCGGAGCCCGGGAAAACTCCTGGAGGTTATTGAGGAGGAAATTCCGGACGGAAAAACGCAGATCGGACATGCCGGCAGGATCGAGCAATCCCGCCAACGCAACTTCTTCCGCTTCATGTTGAACCAGAAATTCTTCGAACTTCAGCCCGTCACGCCCGTACTGCATGCGCAGGGTATCCGGGCTTTCAAAGACGTGATCTGCGATCCACAGCCTGAATTCCGGAATCGTGAGGTCGATTCTGTTGGGGACAAAGGCAGACGAACCCGCCAGGGAGATGCCAAGAGTAGAGTCCAGGGTGGCCTCGAAGGCGTACGTGGAAGTGTCCTCGCGTAAATGGTGTCTGAAGGAAAGGTTGGTAATCAGCGTCGAGTCCATCAGCACACGGCCGGCGCTGAAGGCGATGTCGGATTCGAGGGACGGAAAGATCTCCGGCCCGCGGATCCGATCCACGGAAAAGGTCAGATTTGCATCCTTGAAATCGACTACCGTAGAGCCGGCAAACGAGAAACTGCTGAGGGTGAGGGACCCGGCCGCCGAGAGGTCGGATGCGGTACCTTCAACGGACGCCGCAAGCAGGGCGGATCCGTACAGAGGTTGATCGATCAGTACGCCGAGCGGGTACACGTCTCTGAATTCTGCCGATACTCGTGCCGAGATTGCATCATGGAGCCGCCGCGTCTGAGCCGCATACTGCCTGCGCGCAACCGGCATGGTGCCTCTCAGCGAATCGAGAATCGCGAGCCGGTGACGTATCGCTTGGACAAGAGTGCTTCCAGCGTTTTCAAGGATCGTCACTGCGGAAACCGGAGTGAACAATCCGTCGATGCGGAGATCGAGAGGTTCTGATCGAAGCGTCAATGTGCGCCCCAGGGAGTCGTCTCCCAGGAGGGTCACTTTCAACTCCTGGTTTTCGAATCTGTGCCTCCCAAGCGATGAACGCCGGAAATGGATATCGACGTTGGATTGTCCGTGAGAGAGATCTCCGCTGGCATCGAGGCTGAAGGACAGATCGCTGACCAACCTTGGTTCCTTCAAGATCATCGCGAGGTCCAGAGAATTCACGGTTCCCCGGAGATCATAGAGGAGGGAATCCCCCGTACCGAATCGGGCTTTCGCGTTCACATCAATACGCGTAGGCTCGGCCTGGAGCAACAAACTGGTCCTGAGAGTTCGGTCCGCAATGTCGGCGACGAGAACAGAGTTCCTCACCGGGAGTCCGGAGAAGGTCGAGGAATCGGCCCGGAGGCGCAAGAGGCTGGTCATGGTTTCCAGCGTCGTTCCTGATCCCATGATCGTCGCGTTCGTATTCAACCTGCTGGTAAATACCGGATCGTCGAAGATCCGCGCAAGGTCAAAGTTCGCAGTGGCGAGCGTGCAGGCATAGACGGGGACGGTTCGGCGAAAATCCAGATCACCTTTTGCCTCGAACGAGCCTGCCTCCACTGAGCCCGCAACCCAGGCCTTGAACCGATCGGGCTCACCGTCGAACGTGAACGAACAATTCAGGATCCCGAACGGAGTGAGATCCGGCAGGCGAAGACCGGGGAGTAACTCTGGAAGATCTGAGGGATTGATAATGTTGTCATCGGCCTTCATATGAAGGACAAGATCCTCCGGCCGATGGAGATTGCCAAGCGTGCCGCGAAGGGTGACAAAGGTTCTGGGAGTTTTGAGAGCGACGGTGCGTATGGCAAGGTCGCTGAACGTGCCCTCCGCCCGGACATCCAGAGCGACGGATCCGGCGAGAAAATCCACCGGGCCATGAAGGAATTGCTTAAACTCCGCAAAATCGATCCGATCAGCGGAAAGATCCAGCCAGACTTTGGCCTGTTCCAGATCGGCAATGTTTGCGATGGAAAAAATGTCGGCCCCGCGCAGGGATGCCGAGAGAGAAAGACGCGAATTACGCGTGCGGATCTTCAGGTTCCGAACGGTTGCCGCTTGCGGATCGATGGAGAATTCTCCGCTCAGTTCCTCGAGCCGAAAAGACGGACGAACAGATTCGAATCCAAGCGAGTGAACGGCAAGGAACAGACCGTCTCGTGTGATTCGAACGCCTGCCTGCAGAGAGAAGGGATCGAGGCCAATGTTCGCGTAGTGGATGGCCCGGGGATCGTCCGGTGGTTCCAGATCCGTCGAATCGGTGAATTGCAACCGGCCCTCAAGAACCTCGAGTCGTTGAATATGGATCGTACCGGGAGACGATCCGGAGTCAGGTTCAGAGGGAAGGAGCAGGTCCTCAAAATTCCATCGTCCGCCTGCCTCGCGCCAGACAAAGACGCGCGGCCGATCGATTGTGAGGCGGGCAATGGAAATCCTGCCGAAGAATATGGAGACCAGATTGTACCTCGCCTCAATTCGCTCGGCAGTAACGAGCGTTCTGCCGTCTCGCTCCAGAGACACATGCGGGATTTCGAGCCCGGTGACGAGGTTCCCCTTGATGTCGCCAAAAGTGACGGTACCGTTCAGGTGCGCATTCAGCTCGGCGACCGCAGTGGAGCGGAGATACGACCGGAAGGTTTTCGTTTGCGTCAGGCCTGCGAGGGCAATTACCAGGAAGAGCGCAATGACCGCCGCGTAATATGTTCTGCGGAAGAATCGTTTCACCATTGTTCAGTCAGGCGGGGAACAGGGCGGTCGGAACCTCAGTCCCTCTGCGGCGTGTTGCCGCTCGAAGGCGTGGGGACTGACGTGCGGATCTTTTCGATGAGTCTCGTGGTGGAGCGGTTGGGAAGGAATTCAATCGTCCTGACCGTTCCGCCTGCTGCCTCAACGACGTCTTTTCCCACAACGTCCGAAATTGCCCAATCCGCTCCTTTCACAAGGACATCCGGTACAAGACGTTCAATCAGTTGCCGCGGAGTATCTTCCTCAAAGAGGCAGACGTAATCGACGGCCTCCAATGCGGCAACCACATGGGCGCGGTCGGTCTCATCGACGACAGGTCTTCCGGGTCCTTTCAGCTTCTGCACGGAGGCGTCGGAGTTCAATCCCACGATCAGGACGTCTCCGAGATCTTTCGCCTTTTGGAGATACTCAACATGGCCCCTGTGAAGAATATCGAAACAGCCGTTGGTGAACACCACCCGCCGGCCTTTCTCTCTTAAACGGCGTCTGATATCAAGAAGTTCGTCCAGTGTGACAATGCGTCCCATATCAGGCAGGCGCATGGTTCTCGGTAAGGGCCTCGAGGAGGGCTTGTCTCTCAATCGGTACAATGCCCACTTCTCCGCACACGACACCGCCGGCGACGTTGGCGATTGCTGAGGCCTCACGAATGTTCGCTCCCGCCACAAGAGATACGGTGAGAGCCGAAATAACCGTGTCCCCCGCACCCGAAACGTCGGCTACCTTCTTGGCTTTTGTGGGGACATGCGTGACCGAGCCGGAACGCTCGAAGAGCGACATCCCTTCTTCCCCGAGAGTTAACAGCAAATTCTCTGCATCAAGCTTCTTGAGGATGTCCCATCCGGCGCGTTCCACGGTGTCGCGCGACGTGAGTTTTCTTCCGAGGGCCTCCTCTGATTCTTTCCTGTTGGGTTTGAACACCGTCACATTTCGGTACTCAAAGAAATTGTGAAACTTGGGGTCCACCGTGATGATCTTCCCCTCGCTCCGTACTCTCCGAATGATTTCGCCAATCAGGTCCTTGACAATGACCCCCTTGTTGTAATCCTGGAGAATGACAGCGTCGAGCGAAGGAAGCTCACGGCCGAGAACCGCAAGAATCTGTTCCTGAATGCCGGAATCAATGTCTTCCTTCACCTCCTGGTCAATCCGGACGACATGCTGGTGGTGGGCGATGACACGCGTTTTGATCGTGGTTGGCCGGGTCGGGTCCGTAATGAGTCCTCCGGAGGGAAATCCGCTTTCTTCGAGGAGCCCTTTCAGGGCGGCTCCGCCTTCATCGTTGCCGATCACGCCGATCAGAACAGGCGTCCCGCCGAGAGAGGCGATGTTATTGGCAACGTTGGCGGCTCCGCCCAGACGCGTTGACTGCGAATCCACTTCAACCACCGGCACCGGTGCCTCGGGAGAGATTCTGCTGACCGCTCCCCAGTAGTACCGGTCGAGCATCAGATCGCCGATCACGGCGATCCGCTTTCCTTTGAACCCGTTGAAGAGTTGAGATAATCGTTCGCGGGAGATATCGACCACGAAATGTGCGCCTTTCCTGCCGTTTCAGACACTCAATATAACCAGATTACCCCTGACTTACAACAAAACCGCCGTTCCCGTCCTCTGCATTGAACATCGTCACTCTTTTTGCTATCATCGCTTGCAGAACCATGGACCAAACCCGATCGGACATTTCCGAGGCGATCGTCCTCGCGTGCCACAGGCTCTACGCGAAGGGACTCGTCACGGCAACCGACGGAAACGTCAGTGCCCGTCTGCCGAACGGAAATGTCCTCATCACTCCCTCTGCGGTGAACAAAGGAGACGTTCGTGCACGTCTGTTGGTGGAACTTCGTCCGGACGGTACTCCGGTGACGCTTGATCGCAAGGCGTCAACCGAGGCGGGAATGCATCTTGCCATTTACCGCGAACGGCCTGACGTCCACGGCGTCGTTCATGCACATCCTCCCTATGCCACCGGTTTTGCCACGGCGCGCGTTCCCCTCACACCCAACATTTTCCCAGAAGTGATCATAGGTCTTGGAGATATTCCCCTCGCGCCGTACGCGACGCCCTCGACGCCCGACGTTGGAACATCACTGATTCCCTTTCTCCGAACGTCGGACGCGATCCTGCTGACGAACCACGGGGCCGTGACCTTCGGAGCAACCGTCGAAGAAGCGTACTACAAGATGGAAAAGGTCGAACACGCCGCGCACATCACGTTCGTGGCGCGCCTTCTGGGCGGTGAGCGGCCGCTTGACCCCCGAGACGTCGAACGCCTGCGCTCGCTGAGTGCCACAGTGTACGGAAAAGCTCCCCGTCAGACATCAGAGCCGCGAGGGAACCAGGCTGATGTTTCGGAGGAGGATGTGAAAAAGCTTATTCGTACTGTCCTGACAGAGAGCGGCAGGAGAGACGCGTGAGCACGCGTGCGCAACAAGGCGGAGGAAGAATCAGAGTCGGCGTTGTGTTTGGCGGGCGTTCGGCCGAACATGAGGTGTCGCTGGTGTCGGCCGCATCAGTGATGGAGGCGCTGGACAAGACGAAATATGAGGTGCTCCCCATTGCCATTACGCCGGAGGGACGCTGGCTGGCCTCGGGGGACGCCCTGAAGCTTTTGAAGCAAAAGGTCTCCGTTGATCACTATCCCGAACACACGATCGTCCCGAACCCCCAGCGCAAAGGCCTTGTCTCTCTCAACCAGTCCCTGAGCACACCGGCGCTGTACCGCATCGACGTGCTGTTCCCGGTGTTGCACGGTCCGTACGGGGAGGATGGTACGATCCAGGGACTCTTCGAGCTTGCCGGAATTCCGTATGTGGGGGCGGGCGTGCTGGGCTCGGCAATCGGCATGGACAAGATCGTGCAGAAACAGATCCTTGCCCAGGCCGGCATCCCGGTGACCCCCGCGGTATGGTTCACGGCTGAAGAATACGCGACGGAGAGCGATGATCTTGTTCACCTCGCCGAGCGAACACTACGATATCCGTGCTTTGTCAAACCTGCCAACCTCGGTTCGAGCATCGGCATCAGCAAAGTTCGGAACCGAAAACAATTGCAGGAGGCCATCCGTCTTGCCGCAGGCTACGACAGAAAAATCCTGGTGGAAAAGGCCGTGCGGAATGCCCGTGAGATTGAATGCAGTGTGCTGGGCAATGACCGGCCGATTGCCTCGGTGCCCGGCGAGATCATTCCGTCCAACGAGTTCTACGACTATGATGCCAAATACGTCGACGGTTCCTCCAAAGCCGTCATTCCGGCGGAACTCGCACCGGCCTTGTCCCTGAAGATCCGAACGTACGCCGTGGAGGCATTCAGAATCCTTGACTGTGCAGGCATGGCTCGCGTCGATTTCCTCGTTGATCGAAAAGCCTCAAAGATCTTTTTGAACGAGATCAACACTATCCCCGGTTTCACGCCGATCAGCATGTATCCCAAGCTCTGGGAGGCCTCCGGAATCCGGTATTCCGATTTGCTGGACCGACTGATTACTCTTGCTCTCGAACGGCATGCGTCGAAAGCCGGTTTGAAAACCGCCTACCAGCCGAAACGGGAGTGGTACAAACAGGAATGAGGCGGCGGTTGCTTTCCGGACAAAAGAGGAGTACTTTTGATCTATGAAAGGTGACTTCTACCGGTCGCCGGGAAAGAATCGGATCCGCGGAGCAGCGAGGAAACTTCTGAAGAGGAAGCGCTCCGTACTGACAATGATCCTCGCCGGCATCGCTTTGCTGTACGTTCTCTTTGATAACAAGGGAATCGTCCGCAGGATCTCTCTGGAGATGAAGAGGCAGGAACTGACCGCGGCGATTGCACGGGCTCGGGAAGAAACGAAGGAACTCCAGGCCGTGCTCAAGGCGGTGGAAGGGGACCGCAAAACCATCGAAACGCTCGCGCGTGAACGATACGGCATGGCGCGGGAAGGGGAGACGGTCTATCGGATCAAGAGGGACTAAAGCCCCGGAAGAGCTTCAATGAGTCTTATGGCCGAAGCCAGCCCGTCGATGACGCGGTTGGCTTTCTTGTTTGCGCTGTGAAGGGAGGTTCCTATGAGCGACTTGTTCGACACGAGAACGGCGCCCGAACGCCGGAACGACGAATTCATCCCGCTTGCCGAGCGGATGCGTCCGCGCTCCTTGGATGAGCTTGCAGGCCAACGACATCTCGTCGGTCCCGGCAAGCCTCTGCGTCTGATGCTCGAGCGCAATGCTCCGGTTTCCATGATCTTCTGGGGCCCGCCGGGCACGGGAAAAACAACACTCGCACGAATGATTGCTCACGCGGTTCAAGCGGAGTTCTTTCAACTGAATGCGGTTTCGGCAGGAGTCAAAGATGTGCGTGAAGTCATCGCCCGGGCCGAAAAACTCCGCACGCTCAAGGCAAGAAAGACCATCCTGTTTATAGATGAAATTCACCGCTTCAACAAGGCTCAACAGGACGCGCTCCTGCATAGCGTGGAAGAAGGCACGATTCTTCTGATCGGTGCGACCACGGAGAATCCGTCCTTCGAAGTCATCGCCCCCCTTCTGTCGCGGTGCCGCGTTTTTACCTTATACGGTCTGGAGCGGAATGACCTTGAGGCGATTCTCACGCGCGCTCTCGAACGCGACGACGTATTGTCGAAGAAAAAGATACACGTTGAAGACCGGGACGTGTTGATGCTTCTTTCCGGAGGAGACGCGAGGAAGATGCTCAACGGCCTGGAAATGGCAGTGAATACAACGGCTCCGGAAAAGGACGGGACGATCAGGATCAACCGGCAGGTCCTTGAAAACGTGTTTCAACGGACGATGGCCCTGTACGACAAGACAGGTGATCAACACTACGACATCATTTCGGCCTTCATCAAGAGCCTGCGGGGGAGTGATCCTGACGCGGCGATCTATTGGATGGCGAGAATGCTGGAAGGAGGGGAAGACATCTCCTTCATTGCGCGGCGAATGACCGTGCTGGCGGCGGAAGACATCGGCAATGCCGATCCGCAGGCCCTCATCCTTGCCACCGCCTGCTTTCAGGCGATCGACCTCGTGGGCATGCCGGAAGCGCGGATTATCCTTGCACAAACAGCCGCCTATCTCGCCTCGGCGCCCAAAAGCAATGCATCCTATGTCGCCATTGAACACGCGTTGGAGGACGTACGGTCGCTTCCCGCCCTCCCCGTGCCCTTGCACCTGAGGAACGCACCGACGCCTCTCATGAAAAACATGGGCTATGGTCAGGAGTATCGCTACGCTCACGATTATGATCAGAACTTCATCGAACAACAGTATCTGCCGGAGAATGTGCAGGACAGAATCTACTACAAACCCGGGTCGAACGGATTCGAACGGCAGATTCGCGAACGCCTGAACGCCCTCTGGACTCGCCGTCAACGATGACATCTTCTGTTGCATTTCCAACGGCTCTTGGCCATATTCTCTTATGAGTTCGTGGCTCGAAAACGAATATCCTCTCCATGAGGCGGCCTGCGAATCGTATCGTCGCAACGGACACATTTTTCTGCCGGGCGTCGTGCCGGCGGCGGAAGTGCAGACGATCCGACCCGTGATCCTCGGTGTTGTGGACGAGGTTGCGAAAGCCCGCGATGCCCAGGGGAGAATCAGCGACTACAGCTCCCTGTTCACACAGGTAACGAACGTCTGGCGTCTGAACGAAACCGTCAGGACCTTTGTGTGCGCTCGCCGCTTTGCCGGTATTGCTGCACGGCTCATGGGCGTGAACGGCGTCAGGCTGTATCACGATCAGGCGCTGATCAAGGAGCCTGGGGGCAGGCCCACACCCTGGCATCAGGATGCCTACTACTGGCCGCTGAATACAGACCACACCGTTACCATGTGGCTCGCACTTGTGGATATCCCCCAGCGCATGGGAACGATGAGTTTCGTCAACGGCTCGCACCGGAACGGATCGTTCAGGCCCATGGAAATTTCCGACGACTCCCAACGCTACTTTGAATCGATTATCCGGGAAGAGCGTCCGGAGGTGCAAAGCTATGAACTCAGAGCGGGGGACGCCACGTTCCATTCAGGCAGGACGCTTCACTCGGCTCACGCAAACAACAGCGACCGTCGGCGCGAAGTTATGACGATCATCTACTATGCCGATGGAACAACGGTGCTCGAACCTGACAACGAACACCGAAAAACCGACCTGAAGGTGTTTCTGCCCGGTGCAAAGCCCGGTGGGCCGGCTGTCAGCGAGCTCAATCCTCTCCTCTATCCATGAAGAAGCTCATCACCCGGCGAACATTTCTTCGCACAGCCGCCGGCGCAGGCCTGGCCGTATCTGCCCTCCCTCGCGTCTCGTATGCTTCTGCACCGGAAGCACTGGAACGCAGACCCTTGGGCTCCACAGGCCTGCAGGTGACCTTGCTTGGACTGGGTTGTGTGGCCATCGGGTCCGGCCGTCTTTCGTCAGCGGAAGCCGAGGAGATTGTTCATTGCTGTATCGACGAGGGGATCAATTATATTGACTGCGCGAGCACGTACGGCGATGCCGAGGTGAAGGTGGGGCGAGTCATGAAATCACGACGCAAGGAGGTGGTCCTGGCCACAAAGACGCTCGAACGCGGCGAAGAAGATGCCTGGCGGGAGATCAACACAAGCATGGAGCGGCTCGGGACAGACCGAATTGACCTGCTTCAAATTCACTCCGTCAACCGCCTCGATGAACTTGACCGAGTCACGGGAAAAAACGGATCCCTTCGCGCCGCGCTGCGGGCACAGGAACAAGGCATGGTCACCCACATCGGCATTACGGGTCACACGCGTCCGGAGGTGATCGTGGAAGCGCTGAAACGATATCCCTTTGCCACTGTGCTTGCCCCTCTGAGCTCTACCGATGCGGTTGTGAATGACTTTGGGGCCTTGCTTTTTCCCATCGCACGCGAGCGCAGGGTGGGCGTCATCGCGATGAAAGTCCTGGCGGCGGGAAGAGTGACCCGGTATCGCGAGGAAAGCCTTCGATACAGCTTCAGCCTCCCGATAAGCACGGCGATCGTCGGCATGGGTACGAAGCAGGAAGTCCGGCAGAATGTCGCCACCGCGCGCGCCTTCAAGCCGATGTCTGCCGTTGAGATGAAGGCCTTGGAGGAAAAGACCCGGACATTTGCAACAACCTCGGTCCTGTGGTGGAAGAGAAGGTAAAGAGATTCATATGACTCGCACGGACGCCGACCTTGTCATTGGTGTCGATCTTGGCGGAACGAGCCTGAAAACCGGACTGGTCAATCGGGACGGGAAGATTCTGTACCAGAACAAGTTTCCTTCGCATGCGGCCGAGAAGCGGGCCGTGGTGTTGAAACAAATAGAGCTTTCGGTCATAGATGCCATGAACCATACCGATGGGGCGAAGATCACCGGAATCGGTATTGGGTCTCCGGGCATGGTCGATGATGAAGGAGTGGTGAAGGGTCCGCCGAACTTTGCAGATTTCGAGGGCATCCGACTGCGGGCGGAACTCGAGCGCATGTTTTCCCTGCCTGTACGGGTGGAGAACGACGCCAATGCCGCTGCGATTGCGGAATCGAGATTCGGCGCGGGAAAACCGCATCCTGATTTTCTCTTTGTGATCTGGGGGACGGGTGTGGGGGGGGGGATCATTCTCAACAGAAAGATCTTCCGGGGACCGACGGGGGGCGCGGGGGAGATCGGGCACATCTGCATCGACTACGAAGGACCACCGTGCAACTGCGGCTCGCGGGGCTGTATTGAGGCCTACGTGGGTCAGCGATATCTCTCCCGGCGAACGGCGGAAAAACTCGGGAAGAGGCAGGATTCCAGGCTCCTGGAGCTGGTGGGTGGAAACCCGGCGAACATTGAACCCGTATACATAGCGCAGGCGGCAAAGGAGGGGGACGCATTCTCCCGGGAAGTCCTGCTCGAGGCAGGAACTCTCCTCGGAGTGGCGCTGGGAGCCGTCATGAACACGATGGATTTGAGGGTGAGCATCATCGGCGGCGGAATCTCTGCCGCGGGGGATTTCGTTATGGACGCAATAAAGAAATCGGTGCAAGAGCATGTGTTGAAGCCGTCGCGTCCCGATATTCGCGTTCTCCCCGCCAAACTCGGCAACAATGCCGGCATCCTCGGAGCCGCGGGATTGGTTCTGTGAGGTCCCTTCCTTCCCTTCTTTCCCCACAGCGGGCACAAGGTTCTCTGCTTGTTCTCCTGCTGATCTGCTTCGGATTCTTTCCTACCCTCTGGGCACAGGTCGCCGATCCATCCGCAGTCGCCGCCGCGGATACGGCTCAACGGGTGACCGGTCTCGACACGCTCGTCGTCTACAAGGCGGCGGATTCTCTTTCCTACTCTCTCCGTACGAGGTACATGAATCTCTACGGAAGCGGCGAACTCCAGTATCGGACGATCAAGCTCAGCGCCGACCGTGTTGCCATCAATTGGGATACCGCCACCCTGACAGCCGAGGGAAGGGAAGATACGGTCGGAACATTTTCCGGACTCCCGATTCTGAATGACGCGGGGGAGGTGTACGACGGTTTTCGGATCTCCTACAACTTCCGGAGCAAGAAAGGAAAGATTGACCGCGGTGAGACGGAACTGGAGGGCGGATACTATCACGGATCAAAGATCAAGAAGGTCGCCAAAGACGTGCTGTTTGTCTCGAGCGGCCGCTACACGACGTGCGATCTGGACCATCCGCACTTCTACTTCATGAGTCCAAAGATGAAAGTAATCCCCGGCGATGTCATCGTGGCCGAGCCCGTGTTTCTCTACATTGCTGATGTCCCTGTCTTTGCACTTCCTTTTGGAGTGTTTCCCAACAGATCGGGACGGCGCTCCGGCATCATCGCCCCCGCCTACGGCGAAGACGCCCGCCTCGGACGCTATTTCAGCCATTTCGGATACTACTGGGCCATCAGCGAGTACCTTGACCTCGCCTCGGCTTTCGATTGGTACTCACAAGGAGGATGGGGAAATTCCACCCTGTTTCGTTACAAACTGCGCTACGAGTTTGACGGCTCCATAGCGGCCAGCGTCAACCGCCGCCATCAAGGAGAAGAGGGTGATCCGGATCGTACGGAGCAGAGGGACTACAATATCCGCGTTGTCCATAACCAGACGATCGACCCGACGACAAACCTTGGCGTGAATTTCAGTTTTATGTCCGGAGGGTTTTACCGCAACTTTAGCCAGAATCTGGAAGACGCCCTTCGCCAAAACGTGGTCTCGAATGCAACCCTCACGAAATCCTGGGTCGAGTCCAACCGGTCGCTCTCCGTTACGGTCCTTCGGGATCAGAATTTGATCTCCGGCAACATCGTGGAGACCCTGCCGTCGGTTTCGTTCACTCAGGGGACCATGTTTCCGTTCAAGGGACTGGGAGGGAAGGGACATTGGACGGAGACGATTGCGTTGAGTTATCGTGGAACCGGAACCCGGCAGAGGCAGAAGATCGCGACCCAGGTCGATTCGGTCTTTCGAAACAACGAGTTGCAGACGGTGACGGAGTTTGAGCGAACCACGACGCAAAGCCTTGATCAGGGCATTCAGCTCAGCATCGCTCCCCGGCTTGGCCATTTCACGATTAGCCCCTCGCTCAGGTTCTCGGACACCCGGACATTCACGGACCGGCGCACACCGGTGCTGAACCGCGCCGACTCCAGCGTTGTCTATGAGACTTCCCGGCCGACGCGGTCGAGCGGCATGCTCGCGGCGGGATTGAGCACGAGCACGCGTGTCTACGGCATTCTTCAGCCGAACATGCTGGGTGTGACCGCGCTTCGCCATACGCTGAATCCCACGGTGAGCCTGAATTATGTGAAGCAGGTGTACGGGACAAGCCTCGGACCCTCGTCGTTTACGGCGGCGTTGAACGTGCAGAATATCTTTGAGATGAAGTACCAGCCCTCCGATACCGCAAAGGAGGAGAAGATCCAGCTGATGAACGTGGCGGCGAATCTGAACTACGATTTCCGTGCGAAGGAGTTTCCCCTGAGCGTGCTGACGGTGACGTACCGCACGGCGATCGGTCGGCTCTTCGACTTCAGCGCCAGCACGATCTACAATTTCTATGTGTTCGACCGGCAAGCCGGGCGGCGCATCAACAAGCTGTTGATCGACGAAAAGGGGTATCTTGCCGATCTGACGAATTTCACGCTCTCTCTCGGAACGTCCCTCAGGGGCGACCGCGCGGCGGGAAGTTCCACCCCGGCGGTACAGCAAACTCCTGCGGAACAAAGCCCGGTGGACCTGATGCAGGGGTTCTACCAAACCGGCGATCCTGATTTCAGCATCCCCTGGGATCTTCGCCTGAACATGACGTTCTCACAGTCCCAGGCCGATCCACGGAACAAGATCCGGTCCGCGTCCCTGCAGGCACAGCTGTCGTTTAATCTGACTTCACAATGGAAAATCGAGGCGAGCGGAAATTACGATCTGATCCGGAAGCAAATTGCCGCTCCGAATATACGGGTTTCCCGAGACCTGCATTGCTGGATCATGAATTTCAACTGGATTCCCATCGGGCCCTATCGTTCGTACAGGCTGGAAATCCGCGTCAAAGCGCCGCAATTGGCGGATTTGAAGCTCACGAAGCAGGGAAGCGACAGGGGAGTCTATTATTAGAATAGGGCGGGAATTGGAATATTGGAAAGGAACAGTGGAGGGTGGAACGAAAAGTGGGTCACTGTCCCGCCATGCGAGGTTCGGGGATTCGGGCCGCTGCCGTCACGCGGATTTCCTCTCTTCGTACAAATAGATCGGCTCTTTGGTTTTCAGAATCGTGTCCCGCGTAATGATGCATTTGGACACGTTCTGCCGTCCGGGCAAATGGAACATGATGTCCAGCATCACGTCTTCGATGATGGATCGAAGAGCGCGAGCTCCGGTGCCGCGTTCCATGGCTTTTGCAACTACCGCCTTGAGCGCGTCTTCCTCGAATTCCAGTTCCACGCCTTCGAGCATGAAGAGCTTCTTGTACTGCTTGACAAGAGCGTTCCTTGGCTCGGTGAGGATGTTCAGAAGGGCGGTCTCGTTCAGCGAGTGCAGAGTGGCGACAACCGGGAGGCGGCCGATGAATTCCGGGATGAGACCGTACTTCAGGAGATCGTCGGGTTCTACGCGCGCGAGGTATTGATCGCGGTCGACCGATTTCTTCCCCTTCACATCTGCTCCGAAGCCGACGGGGTTCTGGCTTACGCGACGTTCAATGATCTTCTCGAGTCCCTCGAATGCCCCGCCGCAGATGAAGAGAATGTTCTTGGTGTTGATATTGATGAGGCTCTGCTCCGGATGTTTTCGGCCGCCTTTGGGGGGAACCCCCGCAACGGTGCCCTCAAGAATCTTCAGGAGTGCCTGCTGAACACCCTCGCCTGAGACATCGCGTGTGATCGAGGCACTGTCACTCTTGCGGCTGATTTTGTCGATCTCGTCGATGTACACAATCCCCCGCTCCGCTTTCTCCACGTTGTAATCCGCGTTCTGCAGGAGATAGACGAGGATCGTCTCCACGTCGTCTCCCACATATCCTGCCTCGGTGAGGGTTGTCGCGTCCGCAATGGCAAACGGAACGTCCAAAATGCGCGCCAGGGTCTGGGCCAACAGGGTCTTGCCCGTTCCCGTGGGACCGATCATCAGAATATTGCTCTTTTCAATCTCGACCTCGTCGAGATGATGCAGGTGATCGCTGGAATCAATCCGCTTGTAATGATTATACACGGCCACCGAGAGCGTTCGCTTCGCGTGCTCCTGGCCGATGACAAACTCGTCAAGGGCTTTCTTGATCTCGAGGGGGGTAAGACTCGCACGGGAAGTTTGCTTGCGCGCCCGGATGGCAGCGAGGTTGTTGCGGATGATGTCAACCGAACTCGACACGCAAAGGTCGCAGATGTACACATCCGGACCCGCGATGATGCTGCTGACCTCTTCGGGCGTACGCCCGCAAAAGGAACACGTGATCTTCTCGCCTTGTTTCGGCTTCTGGCTCATGGCCTATTTGTCCTTCTTTCCATCCGCACTGCGCTTCAGAAGCACATTGTCGATCAATCCGTAGTGCTTCGCTTCTTCGGCCGACAGGTAATAGTCGCGGTCCGTGTCCTTGCCGATTTGCTCAATGGTTCGCCCGGTGTGCGTTGCGAGAATCTCGTTGATCCTCTTCTTGGTCTTGAGGATCTCTTCGGCCTGAATGCTGATGTCCGAAGCCGTACCCTGAACACCGCCCCACGGCTGGTGGATCATGATCCGTGCATTGGGAAGCGCCGCACGCTTTCCCTTGGCGCCCCCGGCAAGCAGCACCGCGGCCATGCTGGCTGCCATGCCGATGCAGATCGTGGAAACGTCTGGGCGAATATACTGCATGGTATCATAAATGGCAAGGCCGGCGCTGACGCTCCCGCCAGGACTGTTCACGTACAAATGAATATCCTTGTCGGGGTCTTCCGATTCCAGAAAAAGCAGTTGGGCGATGACCAGGCTGGAGATCGTGTCATCGATCGGCGTGCCGATGAATACGATCCTCTCCTTGAGGAGGCGAGAGAAGATATCGTAGGCCCGCTCTCCCCGGCCGGTCTGCTCGACGACAATCGGAACGAGTTGATTGTAAAGTTCACGCTTGGAATTCATGGGTTGTCCTTTTTCGTGCGTTGACGATGCGCCTCTAGGGGCGCTCCTTGTGAGGAACCTCCGTAATCGATGCTTCCCTCACCAACATCTCCATCAGCTTGTCGCTGATGATTCGGTCCTTAACGGAATCGGATGATCGATAATACTCAACAAGTCGCTCCTTGTCAATCCCGATCCGCTCCGCCTCCTTCTCGGCCAGCTTGGTGAGATCATCATCGTCGGCCTCGATGCCTTCTGCCTTCACGATCTCTTCCCTCAACAAGGCCCATTTCGATTGATAGATGGCATATGCCCGGTTCTCCTGGGCAAATTGCCCGGCGTCAAAATCCGACGGAAGCTGCTTATTCGGGTATTGATTCTTCACGTCCTCTAGGAGGCCCTCCAGAACACTGCGCGTGAGCGACTCGGGCACCTGAAAGTCGTGGCGCCGGATGATCTCGGCTACGATCGCATTGACCACCTCCCGCCTGCTCTTTTCCTTCCAGTACGCCTCCAGGTCCGCCCTCAGTTTCGCCCTGAATTCCACAGGATCGGTCACCTTGTCCTTGGTGATGCTCTTGAGAAACTCGGCATCGAAATCCGGAAGCTTGACCTTCTCGATGTTGGTCACGCTGATGTTGAGATGAACGTCGTGCTCATGATCGCCGTGTGTATGGCGAAAGTTCACCCGCACCTCGTCCCCTTTACGGACGGATTTCAGCGCATCGTGGATCGGACGCTCAAGCTGGGGATCCGCCAAATAGAATCGGGCGTTCTGGGTCTTCTTTCCAATGATCGGGACTCCTGTAGGATCGAGCTCCTGGACGCGGGCTGTCACAATGTACTCATCTCCCTCGACAACGTCGGCCTCTTCTGTGGCGGCGCTCATCCTCCGGAGTCTGAGAATCTCCTCGTCAATCTCCTCCTCGGTCACTTCATGAACGGGTTTTTCGACTTTGATCCCCTTGTACTCCTTCAGCTTGATCTCGGGCCGAACGTCATACTGGATCTTTACCCGAAAATCCTGGCCCCGGGAATAGTGCATGTCGATAATGACAGGCTCACCGATGGGCCTCAAGTTCTGATCCTTTACCGCTTCCCGATAAAGCTGGCTGGCGACGGTTGGCAGGGTCTCCTGCTCGATCATATCGCCGTAAAGCTTCTTGACAAGTTCGAGGGGTGCTTTGCCCTTGCGGAACCCTTTGATTTCAACCTTTGGTCGGTACTCCCCATAGGCCTTGTCAAAAAAGGGCTGGATCTCCGAGGCTTTGGCTGAAATCTCGATTTCACGGGATACTTCGGAAATATTATTGATGGTTGTTTCCATTATCATTTTTTTTCATCAATTCGCGATTCACATGGAGTGTTCGGTGCCCCCCAACCTTCCTTCCTCAATCAAGGGGGGATGGAATTTGTGGCTTGAGCCCTGTGGACTCCCCCTTCTATAAAAGACCCCCCAAGGGCCCATCCCTTGATATCTTTCTGAAGAGGGAGGTACCCGCATCCGTTCCAAGGAGTCCTTCCCGGAGGAAGCACTCCGTGGCAGAGCTGGCTGTCGACAACGTGCCGCGGGAGAGTGTCGGACTCTCACGTCCTCGCGGACACCGGATCCTAAGTCCGGCCCGCCTGACCGCAATGGTGCGTGGGTAGAGAGGGACTCGAACCCCCACGGGTTTCCCCACTAGCTCCTAAGGCTAGCGCGTCTACCAATTCCGCCATCTACCCAATCGCTGAAAAGGCGGGCAAGCTTGTCTGCCAGCTCCAGCACCGCGGCCTTTCGGCGAGGGGCACCGTCTACGGAAATGAAAAATCCTCAGCACCGCCATTGAGGATTCCGTGTCGCACTCTAATATAGGAAGGAATTGCCGAAGAAACCAAACGGCGGGATGTTGTCTTCCGTCATCCGCCCCGGATCCTCCTTCCGGGGACACACACTCGCCCCTACTTTCCGCTTCTTTGCAGTTCGTTCAATCTGGTCAGATACTCCACCGCCTCCTGCCTGAGCGGGTCGATGTTGATGGCATTGTTAAAGTACTCGCGGGCCTTCTGGTAGTTCTTCACGGTCTGATAGGCGAGTCCCAGCTGAATATTGGTTGTATAGCTCTGCGGATTGATGGCAAGGGCGCGCTCGTAGTGCTGGATTGCCCTCGCGGGATCTCCATCCCCCATATAGGCCAGTCCGATGTTCGAATGGGTTTCCCAATAATCGTTTCCCTTCCTGATGGCGAGGGACAGTACATCGATCATCGGCTTGTAGTTGCCCGACCGCCTGTAGAGGTTTGCCGACTCGCGGTAAGCGCTGAGATAGAGGGAGTCTGTTTCGTAGGCGCGCACAAAAAACGGCTGGGCACGAATGGGATCACCTTGCCGGCTGTAGTAGCGCCCAAGCGCAAACGAGGCGTAGGCAAAGTCCGGAGCAATGGCCGCCGCGCGCCGGTAGAGTTCCCCTGCCGCCTCGGGATCCGCGGCTTCACGTTTTTCGGCTTCATCCACCAGCGCCACCGCCTCGGGTGAGAAAAACCCCTGACGAACCTTGATCATAACGCGCATCCCGTCGTATCGTTCGGATATTTGAGGATCGTACGAAACGCGGAAGATCGCAAAGATATGGGCAACGGCGCTTTCAAAATTCTCCGTGTAGTAATCGTTGACGGCGGCCAGCATCGAATAGAAGGGGAGCCGGAAAGAAGCGGAATCTTTCCGGACGTTGAGGAGGAACTCGGCGGAGAACGGCGCCAACCCCTCACGATACCGTTGGTTCGTCAAGCGGAGGAAGGTCTCGTAGGCGTCCGTGAGATTCTCCTTGGCCAGAATTGCCCGCTGTTCCTCGGAAATCGTTCCTGTCAGGCTCGCCGCCGCCGTGTCCGCGAAATCAAGTGATGAATACGAGTACGCAAGGATCTCCAGAATGGTTTGATAACGGAACCCTACGCGCCCTGCAACGGAACCCTCCAGAATCCAGCGCACATTCTGGTCATCGAGCTTCTTCTGCAGGGAGTCGCGCGTCGCATCAAGCCACTCAATCGTCTGTGCGGAACGGGCAACCAGAACTGCGACCGAGGAATCCTCAGGTGTGATGCCAAGCGACGGAAGGGGAAGCGAGTCGCGAACAAAAACAAAGGCCGGCCTCTCCTCGTCAAGAATGCCGATGCTCCCTTTCAGGTTCGACGATGCATGAGCAGTAGCGCTGTCAACCCTGGCTCTATGGACAAGGTAGAACTGCTCAAAGATCTCTGTCCGGTTGTGCCGCAGGCCGGCAAAGGCCGGAAAAATCGCGAAAACCTGTTCTCCCCGGAGGATCTCCTCACAGAGGCCGATGGCCTTTCGATACTCCAGAGCAAGCACGGCCGCATTCAGTCGTCCCATGAGGTCGCGAAAAGCCGAGAATCCCGGCCAAAGGTCCATCGGTACCTTCATTTCGGCGCTGTCCGCAGTTGAATTGAAAGCAAACCGGAACCTGAAAGGCTCGTTGAGACGGAGCCGCCGCGAATACCCGATAAGAATTGTACTGTCCCCGGGTGTAAAAGCCGCTTTCCATGCAACGCGAAAAATGGTTTCGTTCTGGACAATCGAAAGCGCCCCGAGTTCCTCGTCGACAAAGTCCTCGTCGATTGTCCAGTCGCCTACAGGTTTGCAGAGGAATACATAATGAGAATCCCTCTGAACATTCTGGTCCGTCAACGGGGTTTCGCGCAGCCGATTGCTGAGCTGCACCTCCATGAAACGAGGACCACCCATGCCGAGAAAACCCGACTTTTCCCTGACTTTGATCTGGATCGTGGGTGTCTGGGCAATGAGAACGGACGAAAAAAGAAGGAGGGAAGAAAGGAGGATTCGTTTCATCTCGTGTGGACTCCGGGTGAAGCAGTAGGGTCAAAAGCGATGCCCAATATAGGAAAACAACCCTGGGGATGCAATAAAATGTCATCGGATCCCTTCCTTGACATTCTCTCGAAAAAATGAAACATTTTCTCGCTTCCTAATCCTATTCTCTCGCACCAATCCGCAGAATTCCCCGGTTTGATTGCGGACACAACATGACATTTGCTCGTTTTCTAGTTTGATGCAAACGATTGGAGACGGTATGATCAGAGTGGCGATGACTCTTTTGGTGTGCGCGGTGTCGCTGACGTCCCTGCGCGCCCAGAATGAAGCCTATGTAAAGCGCCTCCACGAAACCGTACCCTTTGGCGCAGAGATCACCCGTTCGGCGACGTTTGCCCCCGCGGCACTGGTGGCATTGGCCTCGGCTTCCCAGGAACTGATTGTTCTCGACGGCTCGTCGTTCACACAAGTCTTCTCCTACCCCCAACTTCCGGCGGTTCTCTCTTCTCTGATCTTCGCAACCGACGGCCGGCTCCTTACGGTCAGAACCGACGGGCAGGTAAGTTTCTGGGATCTCGCAAAGGGAACCATGCTTCAATCCCTCACAGCTTATCAGGAAGGGATCGCGCAGTGTTTGATGCGGCCGGATGGGCGCCTGGTGATCGCGGGGTCGGACAACTCGCTCGTGCTGTTTGACCCGCTGAAGCGATCCACTCTTGCTTCAGTGGAGATCAAGTCGGACCGCATCACAGCCCTGGCTCTTCACCCCGACGGAAAAACTGTGGCTGTAGGCCTGGCCTCCAAGCGGATCACGATGGTCGATTCAAGCCTGACTGTTCAACGGGCAGGACAGGCGACGGAAGGGCTTCCAGTCGTGCTTGGCTTCAGTCCGGACGGCCGGCTTCTGGTGTGCGGCGGGAACGATGGCCGGCTCACGTTTTGGAACGCGGCGACGCTGGAACCTGCAGGGGCAGGACAGGTTCGGCAGGGCTCCGTGACTGCGATGGCGTTTGATCCTGAAGGCCGTTGGTTGGCAGCAACATGGTCTGACGGTTCACTCGCCCTGTACGACCTGAAAACCCTTGCACCGCGCAAGACCCTGATGACGGATGGCACGCTGTTTACCACGGTAGCGTTTGCGTCAGCGGAGACCATGGTCACCGGCACCTCGGGAGGTGCGGTCGCCTTCTGGAGAGTCCTTCCGACTGCCCCGGATACTACCGCCCCCACGCTCACGATTCTGCGCCCGGCACGCTACACCGAAGATGCTCCAAGCCAGGTCTACGCGAAACAATACGAAGTTGCCGGGATGGTTTACGATGAGAATCCGATTTCCAGGGTTCTGGTGGGAGGCACGGAGGTAACTCTGACCGATGTGACCCAGCAGACGATGATGGCGGGCGCCGGATTGAGCGGAAAGGAGTTTAGGGCTTCAATTCCTCTGCCGGTTGTCGGAATGAACAAGATTGAGGTGCAGGCGTCCGATTCTGCCGGCAACACGACGACGCAGGCGTTGTTCATCAGACGCCTGACATCGAACGAGGCCGTTGAGATCCTTTCCCCGGGAGCCAATTCTGAAACCGAACATGTTGCAGTAGAGGTGGAGATTAAACCCTGGTTCGATGTCGGTGCGTATTCGATCTCGGTCAATACCGTGGATCTCATCGATCAACGGGGCGGTGTGCGCGTGCGTGCCGGCGACGTCATCCGTGAGGAAGTGCCTCTCATTGTCGGATACAATCAGATCGGGATTACGCTCATCAGCCGGGAAGGAGAGCGGTTCACGAAACTTGTTGGGGTGAACAGGAAATTCTCGGCGGCAATCACGGAAACCGTTCGGCGCGAGAGTGGATCTGCCAAAGCAGTCGGTCCCCAACGCTGGGCGGTCATCGTCGGTGTGTCGGAGTACGCTAACAAGGGGATCCCGTCGTTGAAATATGCAGATCGAGACGCCGAAGCGCTGGCTGCCTTTTTGCAGACGCCCGAAGGTGGCGGGTTCGATGCAGACCACATGAGAATTCTCATCAACAAGGACGCGACCCTCCCGAATCTGCGTGAGGCCCTCATCGACTTCCTCCAACAGGCCATTGACAAGGATTTGGTGGTTATCTATTTTGCCGGACATGGGGCGCCGGATCCGACGAGGCCGCAGAATCTCTATTTGTTGACCTATGATACCGATCCGAACCGTCTCGGGACGACGGCGTTTCCCATGTGGGACATCCAGACGGTGATCGCGCGGCAGATTGCCGCGAAGAAGGTCGTGGTGCTGTCCGACGCATGTCACAGCGGGGGAATCTCTGTCGATGTGGCGACACGGGGACTCGATGTAACACAATCGAATCCGATCAACCAGTACCTCGCGGAGCTGGCCCGCGCAAAAGAAGGCATGGTCGTGTTCACGGCCAGTGCGGCAGGTGAAGTTTCTCAGGAGTTCCCGGATCTGGGGCATGGCGTGTTCACGTACTATCTCTTGGAAGGGTTGAAGGGGGCGGCAGACCTGAATAATGACTACCTTGTGACGATCAACGAGCTCATGGGTTACGTCGAAGAGCAAGTCAAGCGAAAAACGCGGGGAGCCCAAAACCCGACACGGAGCCAGACGACATACGATAAGGAACTACCGATGGCGGTTTTGAATAAATAACGACCTCGAAGGCAGCAAACTCTTTCGTGAATACTGGAGACAGACCCATGAAATTCTTTCTCGCCATTCTTGTTGCCGGAAGCCTGTCGTGGTGGATGCCCCTGGATTCAGGAACGGACCCGGGCGCGGTTCAAGACAACAAGGAAAATGTCGCATTCCGCTGGGGGTTCGGAGCCCTGATCGGCAAGGAAAAGAGATTTGTGCCCATTACGCGCGATACTTCCCTGGCAACCGGCGATGAGATCAAGATGGTGGTGGAACTGAAGAAAGAGTGCTACGTCTATCTCATTCACGACAGTCCGAACGGCGAGGTGTCCCTCTTGTTTCCCGAAGATATCCGGCAGTTTGCAGGGGACTACAAAGTGGGAAAGAACTATTATATCCCGAAAGGCCGGGGCTGGTTTGTCCTCGATAACAACACGGGAAGGGAAACATTCTATCTCCTGGCCGCAAACGAACGACTGCTGGAGCTCGAAGCTCTGATGAGCGAGTATGCCGCCGCCCCCAAGGATGCCAGGCCTGATGCCGCAAAGAAGATCCTGGCGGAGATTCGGGACGTAAAGCGAAAATTCCGCACGTTTACGACCCTGGCGGAACGACCGGTGACGATTGGAGGGAATATCCGTGGCGTAGACGAGGCCGAGCCCGCAAAGCGCCCCGATGTGGCTTCCATTGCGACGGAAATCTCTGCGAACAATTTCTACAGCAAAACCTACACCATCGAGCACAAGTAGGTTCGGATGAAGGCCGCCTTCATCAGCCCTTCCCTTGTCGGGGTTCGTACCACTTCATTGCTCGCGGCCGGCGTTTTTCTCTTCGTCCATGGTCTCTTCTGGGCGTTCCCGGCCGTTTTCGTTTCATGGAACTCCCAGATCGTGGACCGCATGTTCGCCCTCCGGTCCACTCTCCCTGCCTTTGCACCAACCTATGATTCGACAGTGGTCCATGTGGACCTCTCCGACCGGACGATAGCCGCCCTCCGCAATTTCTATCTGACGCGCGCACAGTACGCCCAAGTCGTGGAAAACCTTGGAGCCATGGGTGCCGCCGCCCAGGTTTGGGATTATATCTTCCCGGGCTACACGTCGCCGGAGGAAGACCAAAAGCTTGTGGATGCGGTCGCGGAGGCGGGGAATGCGTACTTCGGAATGAAGTTCACTCTTTCAACCGATCCATCGATTGCACTTCCCGATCATGAACTTGATCACATCCGTTACCTGGACAGCACTGCCTGGGCCGTCAAGGTCGAAGGCGATGATGGCGAACTCTACCGTGCGACCGGCCCCTTGATCACGATTCCGGAGATTGCCCGCGCCTCGCGGGGACTCGGCTATTTGAATCTCAAGTTCGATCGCGACGGAGTCTTCCGAAAGGCCCCCCTTCTTGTGCGCTATGGCGACCGCTACCATCCGAGCTTCGCCTTTCGCGTTGCGTGCGATTACCTTGGCGTGACGCCTGACCGGATCATTCTCGCCCCGGGACGGTCCATCACCCTCCAGGGAGCGCGGCGGCCGGGTCGCGAACCGCAGGATGTGGTCATTCCGATCGACCGCCACGCCAACATGTTCATCAATTGGGCCGGTCCGTGGGAAACAATGCTGCACTACGATTTCGGCGATGTTCTTCGGGCGTCCGAGGATCGCGACGAACTGGAGCTGTTCAGCGAGGAACTTGGCGGCAAGATCGTGGTCGTGGCCGAGGTTACGACAGGATCCGGGGATGTCGGACCCGTACCCACGGATAACAATCTTCCGCTCAGCGGCCTGCATGCAAACGTCATATACTCCATCATTTCCAACCAGTTCATCAGGGAACTGGGTTCCGAATGGGTGATCCTGATTGAGCTGGGCATTCTCACGATGCTTGTTCTCCTGTCCGCTCGCCTGGCCTCGATCGGATTGTCCCTGAGCATGACGGGAGTTCTTGTCGGATACCTCCTGTTCTCCACCGCTTCATTCCTCCTGGGAACAGTGATACCCCCTCTTCCGGGGGCCTTGATGATCGTCTTCGGCATGCTGTCGATCCTTGGTTACCGGTTCTTCGACGAACAGAAAAACAAGGAAGCGCTTCGCAGATCGTTCGAGGCATACTTTCCGCCCGCGGTCGTCCGGCGCATCATGGCAAATCCGGAATTGATCACGGCGGGCGGTCAGAAGAAAGAGTTGACGATTCTGTTCAGCGACATCAAGAGCTTTACGAGCTATTCTTCCACGATGAAACCGGATGATATTCAGCGACTGCTCAATGAATACTTTGGAGCAATGGTGGATATCGTGTTCAAGTACGAGGGAACCGTCGATAAGTTCATCGGCGACGGTCTGATGGTTTTCTTTGGAGACCCCGAACCGCAGGCAGACCACGCGGTCCGGGCCGTTCGGGCGGCAGTCGAAATGCAGAAGAAGACTCGGGAGCTGAAGAAAAAATGGGAAGCGGAAGGATGGTTTCCCGTAAGGATCAGGATCGGTATCAACACGGGCCCGGTTGTCGTGGGGAATATGGGATCACAACGAAGACTCTCCTACACGGTGTTGGGGGCAGACGTGAACCTCGCACAGCGCCTCGAAGCCAACGCCCCGGTGGAAGGGATTATGATCTCTCAACGAACGTTTGAGCTGGTGAAGGATCATGTACGAACCCGCCCCCTGGAACCCGTCAGAGTGAAGGGATTGGAGGAACCGATTAAGGTGTGGGAAGTCCTGGTGGAGGAGACCCCCATCCACGACCATCGGACGACACCTGGAGTTCCCGAAGAACAAAGTCGTTCGGAATGAACTCCCGGACATATCGGACAACAGGCCGCCCTGCGCGCGTCACTGGATCAGTTTTCCGGCACTTCGTTCCCTCTTCCTTATTCCTGCATTCTCTCTCCTCTTTCATCTCAGTCCTTACTTCTTTATAATCCAGACCCCATGGCATCTCCAATTTCATCCTCCTCATCTCTTCCTACCATCGAGGAATCATTCCGCCACTGTGAAAATCTCGCCTACCGTCACTATGAGAATTTCCCCGTGGCATCATTTTTTATTCCGAAGGAAAAGCGGAAATTCATTGCCGCCGTGTATGCCTTTGCGAGAACTGCGGACGATTTCGCCGATGAGCCGGGCCTTGAAGCCGCCGAACGTTTGAAAAAACTCGAAGAATGGAGAGAACGGTTGAAGGACTGCTATGCCGGGAAAGCCACTCACCCGGTGTTCATTGCTCTGCGCGAGACCGTTCGTTCCTTTTCGATCCCCCGGGAACTCCTCGACCTCCTCCTCGACGCGTTCGTTTCCGATGTTTCGGTCAATCGATACGAAACATTCGGCGACGTTGTGACCTACTGCTCCAAGTCTGCTAATCCCGTAGGCAGAATCATCCTTCTGATGTTCGGGTACAGGAATGAACGTCTGGAGCTCCTGTCCGACAAGATTTGCACCGCCCTCCAACTGACCAACTTCTGGCAGGATGTGTCCATCGACCTCCAGAAGGACCGCGTGTATATCCCGCTTGAAGATCTCAGACGGTTCAGGGTGACCGTTCAGGATCTTCTGGCGAAAAAGACATCGGATTCGTTCCGGGTGCTGATGAAGAATCAGGTTGATCGGACGGTGGAATTGTTTGAAAATGGGAGGCCGTTGGTCCGTGAGGTCGGAAACGATCTGAAGCTTCAGCTTAGAGCTACATGGTGGGGCGGAATGACGATCCTCGCAAAGATCCGGGATCTCAACTACGAAGTCCTTCAAAAAAGACCCGTTCTGTCGCCTCTCGATAAAGTCGGAATTCTGGTTCGAGCAATGGTCGACCTCGGCGGGCCGGGACGCCGAAACCAAACGGCAAAGCCGTGACCGTTGACCTTGACACCGAACGTGCGTATCTTTCAAGTACGGAACGTGTCATGCCAGCACAGGCTGTCCATATTCTCGGCCCGGATTATTCCCGGAACAAGCTCAGCAACTTCTACGTTTCCTTTCTTTCACTTCCCGCACCAAAGCGGGAAGCCATCGAAACGATCTATGCCTTTTGCCGGTTTACGGACGATATCGTGGACGATGATGCCGATCCGAGAGAAAAGCACCGGCGCCTGCGGCAATGGACGCGGGAGCTTCAGAGCGCGCTGAGCGGCACGTCGAGATTTCAAATGCTCAACAGGCTTGGGGCGGTCATCCACAAGTTCAATATTCCCGCCGATCACTTCCGCGAACTGCTCAAAGGCATGGAAATGGACCTGCGGAAACAGCGGTACGTGACCTTTCATGAACTGGAGATCTACTGCTATCGCGTGGCTTCGACCGTCGGATTGATCTGCGCCGAAGTATTCGGGTATCATCACTCCAAGGCCAAAGAATACGCGATCAATCTGGGGAAGGCGCTTCAGTTGACAAACATTCTTCGGGATATCAAGAGCGACGCCAAGAGAGGCAGGATTTACCTTCCGCAAGAGGATCTCCGGCGATTCGGTTATACAGAAGAGGAACTTCTGGCCGGCCGGTACAACGACAGGTTCGTGGCATTGATGAAGTTCGAATGCGACCGTGCGCGGATGTACTTCCGGAAGGCCAAGGCTTCCCTGGCGGAAGAGGACAAGCCGCTGTTCCTTGCCGCTCGGATTATGGGGAACATCTACTACCTGTTGTTGAAACGTATCGAAGCCAAGAACTACGATGTGTTCTCCCACCGCATCCGGCTCGCACCGCCGATCAAGCTTCTTGTCGCGATGGTGCTGAGGTTGCGCAATGGACTTCCCCGGAATTTCCATCGGTACGTGCGCACGGAATTGCCAGCATAACCTGGTGTGCATACCCTTCTCACGTCTTACGTCTCACTTCTCGCTTCCCGGTTTTCTTCTTGATCTACGACACCATCATCATCGGAGGCGGTCTGGCCGGTCTTTCTGCCGCCGTTGAACTTTCGTCGCGTGGCGCATCGGTCCTGCTCCTCGAACAACGTCCTCACCTTGGCGGACGCACGTACTCCTTCCGCGACAAGAAAACCGGCGATTCGGTGGACAACGGCCAGCATCTGCTCATGGGTTGTTACCATGAGACACGGCGATATCTCGATGTCATCGGTTCCTCCCACCTTGTGGAATTACAGCCGAATCTGCGCATCGACTTCATCCATGCCAAGAAAGGGAGCGCCGCGCTGCAATGTCTTCCGCTTCCCGCCCCTCTCCATGTTCTGTCCGGATTGCTCCGCCTGGGAACACTCACACCCGCCAACCGCCTGAAACTTCTGCGTCTCGGTGTGGAGCTTCTCGCTTCGTCAAGAACAAAGGAAGCAGAACTGGCGCCTCTCACCGTCGATGAGTGGCTGAAACAGTGCGGTCAACCTGAAGAGAACCGTAAATACCTCTGGGATGTCATTGCGGTCGGCTCCCTCAACGATGAAACCAGCAAGGTGTCGGCCCTGCTCTTCTATAGAGTACTCAAGACGGCATTCCTGGGAGATCGCCTGAACGCTTCGCTCCTCGTCCCGCGCGTGGGATTAAGCGAGCTTCTGGTCGATCCTGCCGAGGAGTATCTGAGACGAAACGGGGTTGTCATCAGGAAGGGGGTGGAGGTGGAGAAGATGGAAGGAGGGGGGGATGGGGTGACGGCCGTTCTGTGCAATCGAAAGCGGGAAAAAGCAAAGAGTTACATCAGCGCGATACCCTACTATGCACTTCAGCCGCTCGTCGTTTCGTTGGCTCGTTGGTTCGGTGAATCGTCTCGTCTTTCCCAGTTTCGCTCATCGCCCATCATCACGCTTCATCTGTGGTTCGACCGGCAGGTGATCGATCGGCAATTTGTCGCGGTGCTCGATTCCACCGTCCAGTGGATATTCAACAAATCTTCGTTGTTGAGGATTCGCAGAAAGGATCAGTATCTGTCCCTCGTCATCAGCGCGGCTTCGAAGATCGTAAATCTTCCGAAAGAGCGCCTCGTACGTCTGGCACTGAGGGAGCTTTCTGATCTGCTCCCTGTTTCACGCGGAGCACGATTGATTCACTCTCTGGTCATCAAGGAAAAACGCGCCACGTTCTCGCCTGTACCTGAAGTGCTTCGGCTGAGACCCGGCTCGCAATCAGAGATCCCGAATTTCTTCCTTGCCGGGGATTGGACCGACACAGGCTTCCCGGCAACGATCGAGGGTGCCGTCATCAGCGGAAAGAAAGCCGCAGAAGCCGCTTTGGCTTCAATGACCCGGTGACCGGATACCTGCCTTGTTGTCTCGTTGATTCCTCATCCTACATCACGCCTTGTGGATCGATGTCAACCGTGATCAACACCTTGTTTCTCTTCAGTTCCGATTGAACCATATCCCTCGCACGTGCAAGAATCTGATGTACGTGCCTGGCGCCCGGATCACTCGCTTTGGAATTCTTCAACAAGAGAAACTTCCGATATCTGTTTCGCACTTTCGGAATGGCCGCGTCGGCAGGGCCAAGAAGGCGCGATGTCTTCTCCACCCCATGCTCTCTCAGGATCTGACTGAACTTCTGAGCGGCCAATTGCACCTCACGTTCGTTCTTTCCGCTGAACTCCACAAGCACAATCCTGGAAAACGGCGGATATTCCAGTTCCTTTCGGTAGGCGAGTTCTTCTCTGTAGAAGCTCTTGTAATCGTGTGTTAACACATAGTTCAGAGCGTAATGCCCCGCTTGCAGAGTCTGAATGACAACTTCGCCGGCAAGATTGCTTCGTCCGGCTCGTCCCGCGACCTGTGTCAGCAATTGAAATGTCCGCTCCGCGGACCGAAAATCGGGCAACAGCATCTGCGTATCAGCAGAGATAACACCGACCAAGGTCACATGCGGAAAATCCAGCCCCTTGGCGACCATTTGGGTGCCCAGAAGAATATCCGCCTGGCGAGAACCAAATTGTTCAAGGATCTTCGAATGTGACCCTTTCTTCGTAGTCGTGTCCAAGTCCATGCGCAGGATCCTCGCCTCCGGAAATTTCTGCCTCAGTTCCTCATGCACCTGCTGTGTGCCGAACGCGTGGTATCGGAGGTCCACTCCGCCGCACGACGGACACGTTGTGGGCGCCTTCGTGACGGCGCCGCAATAATGACACCGTAAATGCTTCTTGATGCTGTGATAGGTCAGTGTTACCTCACAGTTTTTGCATCGCTCAACATGGCCGCATTCAAAACACTCGACCACATGGGAAAAGCCCCTCCTGTTTTGAAGGAGAATGACACCCTCGTTTTTCTGAAGCCGCAGGGCGATCTGCTGTTCCAGGACTCTCGAAATCGACGATAGCGGCATATGCTTCGGCCACTCACCGCCCTGCTCCCGGAGCTGCTTTCGGATACCGGACAGCACCTCTCTGCGCTCCTTGGTCATGTCCACGATCTCGATCCGAGGCAACTGTGCCTGGTCCACCCGCTCCGGAAGTTCGAGCAAACGGTACTTTCCCCTTTCTGCATTGTAATAGCTTTCAACAGACGGAGTGGCCGATCCAAGAAGGACAACGGCGTTGGCAAGGGAACCGCGATACACGGCGACATCTCTGGCGTTGTAGCGAGGCGCGGGGTCGAATTGCTTATACGATGCTTCGTGCTCCTCGTCCACAACAATGAGACCAAGATTCGCCAGGGGAGCGAAGACAGCTGAACGAGGACCGATGACGATAGACACCCTTCCGTCGCGAGCCATTCGCCAGGCATCAAATCGCTCGCCGATGGACATTTGGCTGTGCATCACCGCCACCCGGTCACCAAAGTGCAAACGAAATCTGCGGACGGTTTGGGGTGTGAGCGAGATTTCCGGAACCAGCACGATGGCCGTCTTGCCGCGGGTAAGAATGTGCCGGATCGCCTCAATATACACCTCCGTCTTCCCGCTGCCCGTTACGCCATGCAAGAGGAATGTCGCGAAGGTCCCGCTCTCTACCGTCCCCAGAACGGCGTCGAGAGCCGAGCGCTGATCCCGATTTAACTCAATGTGTCTGGCCGCTCCACCTTCGCCTTCTTCTCCGCGGCGGATAACTTCCCGTTTGGTCAGCTCGAGCAAACCTTTTCCGGCGAGGGACTTCAGAACGGACAGAGCCGCACCGGCACGGTGCAGCAACTCGGTTGCGCGCGCCTCTCCCCCCGAGGCCGCAACGGACTCGAGCACGTTCTTCTGCTTGACCGTTAACGCACGCGGAAGCGAATCCAGGATATCTTCATACCCGGGAACAAGCCGTACAACGGTCTCGGTCTTTGCCCGTGCAGTGGGCTCGGGAATCTGCTCATCAATGCGAATCAACCCGCGCCGTTCAAGCCCCCTGAGCTCTGAATGGATCCCCGCGGCCTTCAGGGACTTCCGGAGGGCAGAGATGCTCTGAGGACCGCCTGACAGGCAACGAATGATCTGTTGCAGCTTCGGAGCACGTTTGAGAACTCCGAGCGCTTCATCAGCCGGAACACGCAACGAAATCCGCCGCCTGCTTTCGTACGCAAATCCCTGGGGTGTCGCCGCTTTCAGCACTTCCCCCCACGGCACTCCGTAATACTCCGCAATCCATCGAGTCATCTTCAACAGTTCGTCGGAGAATGTCGGCACATCATCGGGAATATCCCTGATGGCTTTTAACGTCTTGATCGCGGTAGATGCCGGGAATCCCACGACGACGCCGGTGAGAATCTTGGCGCCGAAAGGCACAAGAGCCCGCTTGCCGAGAGAAATCAAAGGTGCGAGTTCAGGAGGGATGCGGTACGTGAAGAGTCGATCGACGGGAACCGGCAGGGCGATATCGGCGAGTGTGGGAGACAAAGGTGAGTCAATGAATCAACGAATTCATCCGACCAATCCCGCTGTGTGGGCGTGGTCCGACAAGGAAACCAACGAACCTCCGCTAACGCTTGGATCGTCCCCCGATGACCCAGCGATCCGCACCTTGGATCGTGGTGAGGAGTTGTGCCATACTGTACTCGTACCTGTCGTCAAGCGTATCGACAATGTCTCTCCGCAGATACTCGCAACGGCAGGCAATTTCAAGATGGACCTGTGCCTCACTTGCTTCTCCCTCGGCATCATTAAGCCTCGCGATGAAGGATTTTCGATACCGTCTCTTTCGCCACGCTTCGGCAATATTGGCACAAACGGATCGGGATGACCGCCGTATCTGGTCCGTGAGGGAGCAGCGTTCCTCCCGAGGAAAATGTTTTGAAAGCTCAAAGATCATCATCGCAGAGTCCATAGCAAGCTTGAAGACTCTCAGTTCCTTATAGTTTCTGATCCTTTCCATATTCCCCCCATTGTTATTATCGTTGTTTCGTTGATTCGTTTTGTCCTTGTCTCGTTGATTCGTTATTTCTACCCAACCTCTTTCTCAATTCTCTTGTACACCTCGATCAAGGGAAATCCTTTTTCACGTGCGATCCTCTTGCATTCCTCAAATTCGGGAACAAGAATCTCACCGGAATCCCGATGAATCACCTTCACCTTGACCATTCCAAAGGAGGTTGAAACGGTCCGTGTCGATCGGCCGACCTTTTTCCTTTCGAGAGGCTGGATTCGTACTCCCAGCGTAGTGGTTTCTCGAAAAAGAATCGGCAGCAAAGCTTCGAGCTTGCCCCGTTCCGTCAGGACCGAAAGCAACGCGCCCGGACGTCCCTTCTTCATAAGGACCGGGATGACGAAGGCATCATGCGCACCAGACTCCAGGAGGCGTTCGATGACGTAGGGATAGATTTCCGGATTCATGTCGTCAATATTGGTTTCCACCGTCACGAGCTCGTCGGTTGCGTAGCCCGGATCAAGTTCACCGATCATCACGCGCAAAAGATTCGGAATTTCCGAAATATCGCGCGTCCCGGCTCCATAGCCGATGGAGGAGACCCTGAGTCGCTCCATGGACAGTGTCCCCTTTGAAAGTGTCTTGACGATCGCCGCGCCGGTGGGGGTAGTGAGTTCCGATTTGATATCGGTCAATACCGTCGGATACCCCTTGAGAATCTCAACGGTGGCAGGTGTCGGGATCGGCATCCGCCCGTGCTGGGTTTCGATAAACCCGCCGCCGCCAAGTTTGACGGGTGAGGTGTACAACCCCTCGATGCCGAAATAATCGAGACACAGGTTCGTGCCGACGATGTCCACAATGGAATCGACGGCGCCCACTTCATGGAAATGGACCTGCTCGGGCGTAGATTTGTGCACATGCGCCTCCGCCTCTGCCAGCACTTCGAAGACGGCGATGGATCTTGTTCGAACGGATTCGGGAAGGTTGCTCTCCCCGATGATTGCGCGAATGTCTCTCAAATGCCGGTGCTGATGCTGATCCCGCGCAACAATGACGTCGATCTTCGTCGCAACAATGCCGCTACGCTCGATGCGCGAAGCTGTCAGTTCAAAGTCTTTGAGGCGCAGTCCCCCAAGCCGCCGGACGAGTTCGTCGAAAGGCATCCCGGAATCAACAAACGCGCCGAGCGTCATGTCTCCGCTGATCCCCCCAACGGTATCCAGGTAAGCGATTCTCATTTCGCGTGGTTCAGAAGTGGTAGAAAGTAATCGAGAAACCTGTCTGTTGCTCCGATATTCTGCTTGACGAGGGCAAACGAACGGCTTCCGGCCTGTGTGCGGAGCTTCTTGTCTGAGAGCAACCGGTCGAGCGTCCGGAGGCATTCCTTTTCGTTGCGGATCACAAATCCGCCGCCTCGGGCGGCCAGTTCAACAGCCTCCCGGGAATTATCATGTTTCGGTCCATAGAGCACAGGGATTCCATACACGGCGGGTTCGAGAACATTGTGAACGCCCTGACGAAAACTTCCGCCCACAAACGCCACGTCGGCGTACTGGTAGAGCGTCATCAAAATTCCTACGCTGTCCACCAGAATGACCGGTTCGTGATCATAATCGTTCAGGTCCGAAAACCGTATCGTTCTGAGCCCAAGGTAGGTCAAGTGCACCTCCAGCCGCTCGAGCGTCTCGATCGTCGGCTCATGCGGCACAAGGATCATCATTGCCTGCGGATCCGACTTTGCGATGCGCCGGAAAGCAGGGAGGACCACGTCCTCGTCCTCCTCCCAACTGCTCCCTGCCACGAACACCTTGCGCCGTCTGAGCAGGCGGGGAGGGATCAAATGCCGACTGCGAGCTTCTTCGCTTCGCTGCCACACCTGGTCGTAACGCGTTTCTCCCACCACCGAAAGCTCCGTGCCCGAGAGACCGAATTTCCTGAAGGATTCAAGATCTTGTTGCGAGACGGTTAGGATCGACGTCAGGGATTCATAGACGTACCGGTGAAAGCTTTTGAAGGGCCAGCGCAGGCGAAGGGATGCCGACCGAAGCGTCGCGTTGGCGATGAGCGTGGGGACTCCTCTGCGTGCAAGTTCCCAGATATGATTCGGCCAAACATCGTACCGCACCATAATGGCCGCATCCGGATCTACCAGATCGAGAAACCGCCGCGCGTTGGCTGCAGTATCGAACGGAATGTAGGTGATCAGATCGGCAAGCTTATAGTTCCTTGCATGCTCGTATCCGGACGGCGAAAAAAACGTCACAATAACGTCAAGATCGTTCGCGCGTTTGCGCAACGCGGCAATAATAGGTTTGGCCTGCTCGAATTCCCCCAAGGAGGATGAGTGAAACCACACGCGCCGCTTGCGTCTCAGGTGACGAACATCGTGCTCGAGCCGGTCGAAAAGGCCGCGCCGACCCTCAATGCCACGGCGAATCTTGGACCGGAACAGCCCTCCAAACCGAAAGAAGAGCCAAAAGCCGGGAATGGCCGCTGTATTGTACAACATCGTCCAGAAACGTCGCATGAAAGTGCTCGGAGGGATCAGGTGGTCCTGTGGTCGTGATGCGGCCGGACGGCACGAAGCAACCCATGGTAGATAAAAATCCATGGAAATGCAATGCTCCCGTTCGGCAACACCGATCACGCGCCTTGCTTGACTAAATCGGCGAATCTTGGTATAATGCGGCGCAATGCCCACAACCTCCCAATCTCCCGGCATCCGATGAAACCCAGGTCATCAGCCGCCAAGAACAAAAGGACCGCGCGCACATCACCTGCTTCCGGTAAATCTAAAAGGCCGACAAAAGCCAACGCCGGCACGGCACGGCGAACCGGCTCAACCCCGGCGGCCCTGCAGGCCCTGAAAGCATCCGACCTGTTTAGAGATCTCGAAGCAGAAGCCCTTGCTCGCCTTGCTTCCTCCATGACCGAAGAACAGCATCCTGTCGGGACAGTTCTGTTCGACATCGATAGCAAGCCGGACAAAGTCTACTTCATCAAGAAAGGTTCGGTGAAAATCGCGCGGAAGACACGATTCGGGGATGAAACCGTTCTGAATACGCTTGGAGTGGGCAACGTCGTAGGAGAACTCTCGGTCGTTGACGGCCACCGGCGGTCCGCCCAGGTCATTTGCACGGACCAATGCACGGTTTTTGCTCTTCCGAAGAAAGAGTTCGACCGTGCCCTGCATGAACAGTCGATTCTTGCGCGGAATCTCCTGAAAGAGTTGTGCAACCGCCTCCGTCGTGCGAACGATACCGTCGTGCAGAAACTTGAATCACAACGCGAGGAGGCGAATTCAAGCTTCGCTCGCCTGCAAAAACTGATCGAAGCAAGCAAGAATATCAATTCGACGCTCGACCTCGACAAGCTCCTTGGCCGCATTCTCGAAGCGGCCACAAAGAGCATCGAGGCAGACCGGGGAACCCTGTATCTTGTCGATGACATCAAGAGAGAGCTCTGGTCCAAGGTTCTCCAGGGCGAAAATATGGTGGAGATTCGCCTCCCGGTCGGCAAAGGGCTCGCGGGGTACGTCGCCGAAACCGGCGAAGTGATCAATATTCCGGATGCCTACAACGACCCCCGATTCAATCCGGACGTGGATAAAAAAACGGGGTATCGTACGCACAACATGCTGTGCATGCCCATGAAGAACAAGGACGGCAAGATCATCGGCGTGTTCCAGCTTCTGAATAAGAAAGGCGGCGTGTTCGGACGGGAGGATGAGCAGTTTATCGATGCGCTATCGGCGCATGCCTCTGTGGCCATTGAGAACGCACGGATGGCCCAGGAAATGGTTTCGAACGAGCGGTTGTCCGCTGTGGGTCGCATGGCATCGACGATCATCCACGACATCAAGAACCCCATGGGCACTCTGCGCGTGTACGCGCAGGTCATGAAAAAGAAATCGGGCAACGAAGAGGCCGCCAAGCTGGCGGACGAAATGATCCATCAGGTTGACCGGTTCGTCAACATGACCCAGGAGATTCTCGATTTCACGCGGGGGGTGAGCTCGCTGAACATCGCGGAGGTGGATTTTGCAGAAGTGATGGACAATGTCCTGGGCTTTATTGAAAAGGACCTTACCAAGAACAACGTAACCCTCGTCCGCGAGACGAGCTTCAAAGGGTCCGTTAAGCTCGACCGGGACAAAGTTGTTCGTGTCTTCTATAACATTGCCAGCAATGCGCGCGACGCCATGCCTCAGGGGGGAACGCTCAGAGTGCGGACGGAACCGAGCGACGGATTCGTGAAGGTTGAGTTCATCGACTCCGGAACCGGTATGCCCGAAGAAGTAAAAAAGAGGATTTTCGAGCCGTTCATGACCTACGGCAAGAAACACGGAACCGGCCTTGGTATGGCAATTGTCAAGAAGGTCATCGACGATCACAAAGGAAGAATCGAGATCGATTCCGAAATGGGCAAAGGCACGACCATCCGAATGTTGTTCCCCGCCTCCTGATTGTTCCTCCTTGCATTCGTTCAATGGTTCCCGTACTCTGTGGACACACACAGGAAAGGAACTGATCCATGCCCTCGGTCACTCTCAGACATCGTCTGGCGCGATGGCGCGAGGTTTTCTTTGCGCAAAAGTACCGCTTCGACCTCGGCCAATCGTTTCTGGTCGTTGTGAACTTCACCCTCCTCATCATTACGGCAAGCGATAAACTGCAGGTCTTCTTCGGCATCCCGCGGCTCCGCTCGTTGCTGATCCTCATTGTGCCGCTCGGATTTCTCGGCGTCTGGGTGTTTGGCTATTTCATGGACAAGGTCGTACGGGCGGCGCAAATGGCCGAACGTCAGGCCATGAAGCGCAGCGAAGTGTGGCTGAGGCACAACGACCAGATGGACCGGCTTGAAAGAGAGCTGAAAACGCTGAGGGATCTTGTGGAACGGTCTGCAGTATTCCCCGGCCACCCGCAGGGAGGCCCGCGGGCGGACGGGGAAACAAGGGGTTAGCGAATCAGACCAAGGGGAACGCCGACGGCGAGCCAGATGGCCCAGAGAACCAGGGCAACCGCAATGCCCTTTCCGGAGGGCTGTCGCGAGAATGCACTCAAGCCCATGCCGATAACGACTGCCTGCCAGACGGAGAAAACATTGAACGCTCCTGCAAGCTTGTGCATCGTGTTTGTGGGGTCGAAGCTATCAAGGTAGAGCAGCCCCAAGCTGGGAGTAGCAAAAATGGAATTTAATCCGAGGAACATCACGAGCGTGACCAGCGATCCGAGCACGCCGATCCAGGAGGCAAGGCCGTACATCTCGAGGTACTTGCCATACTTCAACTGCGTTTTGAAGACGATCTTTGAAGCGAGCCAGAGGAAGAGGGCTCCAAGGAAGAAGTAGGCCGCAGTAAAGAGAACGATGGGAATGGCTCCGAACACCATGAAGAGTCCCAACCCTGTCTGTTCCATCCGATCGCGAATCTGGTCGGCCTGTTGTTGGGTCATTTGCCCTTCGGCCACAGCTTTTTCAAACTGCCGGGCCTGTAAATCATAGATTTGATCCCGGAGGCTCTCCGTGGAGAAAATCAGGTAAACGGAGAAAACGCCAAGGGCAAGGATCAGGATGAACGGAATAACCCAGTGGAGAGAACGCGGTGGGTTGGTATCGAGTCCCTGGAAGGCCTCGGAAGGGGAAGCGAAGACATTGGCGATTCTTGTTCCCATCGAATCTGGGGAGGCGGCGGTTTCCGGTGTTTCCACGGGGAGTTCTCCTGCGTTATGGAATGGATTCTGCTGTGCGGCGCCAATGTACGGACTTTTGGGTCAATGCGCAAAGGCCTTTCCGGTCCCGGTTGACATTCGGTCGTTTAATGGATATATTCGAGAGGTTTAATGCGTACAGGGGAATTCTCTTCGTAAAGAAACGCACAGGCCCGCCCGGAACTCCAGAATCTGACCATGAATACAGCTGAACTGGAAGAACAACGAAGAAAGGTTGAGGAACTCAAGAAGAAGATTCTTGAGCAGAAGCGGAAGAGTGCTGAGTCGGCGGACGATGCCGAGAAGCGCGCGGAAGAGGCGCGTCGTGCCGAGGAGGAGGCGAAGCGCCGGGAAGAGGAGGAGGCCAAGGAAAAGGAGGACGAAGCGCGGAGGAAGGAAGAAGAGGCGCTCCGGAAGATCGAAGAGGAGAGGCGCAAGCAGGCGGAGGAAGAAGCGAAGCAGAAGGCCGAGGAGGAGGCCCGGAGAAAGGCCGAGGAGGAGGCGATCCGCAAAGCTGAGGAGGAGGCCCGGAAAAAGGCCGAGGAAGCTCAGCGGTTGAAGGAGGAAGAAGAGCGGCGCAAGGCGATGGAGGAAGCGAAGCGGCAGGCGGAGTTGGTTGCTCAGAAGAGGGCGGAAGAGGAAGCGCGGAGGAAGGAAGAAGAGGCGCGGAGGAAGATCGAGGAAGCCCGAAGGAAGATCGAGGAGCAGAAGAGGCTTGAAGAAGAGGCAAAGCGGAAGAAGGCGGAGGAGGAAGCTCGGAAGAAGAAGGCGGAAGAAGAGAAGAAGAAAGCGGAATCTGCAAAGGGTGGGAAGGCCAGCCCGGCGGCGGTCCAAGCCTACTGTTCGGCCCTCAAACAGGCCTGGGCAGATGGGGCATTGAGCAAGGATGAGCAGGTCTTGTTGGCAACACTGAGAAAGTCGCTGGGGATCACTCCGGAAGAGCACGCGAGTCTTGAGGTGGAGGTCCAGCTTGAGATTTATCTGGAAGCCGTTGTGAGCGGCTGGAAGGACGGCTCAATTTCGCCCGAGGATTCGGAGCGTCTGGATGAGCTCAGAGAGATGTTTGGGATTTCGGCGGAGGAACATTTGCGGATGGAAAAGCAGGTTCGGAGGGAGATTTTGAAGCAACGGGCATAGAAGGGTCGAATTCCTGTTGATTTTCTTGGATTTTTCCGGTTGCAGATGTGGGAGGCGAGAAGGGGGTGTAAGGGAGGTTTGGGGATCGGTGACAGACAGAGAAAAAAGTTTAGTTCAGGATGTTTGGATATTGACTTTTACAAAGAAGCATGGTATATTTATGACCCCGTAAAATCGGGGGTTACCTTCGTCGGGTGCTTTCTTTGAGGTTTTTGGTTGAGAATGCCCATGCAGTTCATGGGCATTTTTAGCGAGCATCGGGCGGAGTGAGAGAGTGTTCTTTGAAAAGGTGTGCACAGCCTCAAGTCGATTGAATTGAGGTAGTTCAACCTAGCTTCACAGACATCTGTGAATGATAGGGATTCAAACTTGAAGTTGAAGAAATCTTACAACGGAGAGTTTGATCCTGGCTCAGGACGAACGCTGGCGGCGTGCCTAACACATGCAAGTCATAGGAGAAAGGGGTAGCAATATCCCGAGTACACTGGCGCAAGGGTGAGTAACACGTAGGCAACCTGCCCACAGGACGGGAATAACTCCGCGAAAGCGGGGCTAATACCCGATGATGCAGCGGCACCGCATGGTGACAGTTGTTAAACCCCTTCGGGGGCCTGTGGATGGGCCTGCGTCCCATTAGATCGTTGGCGGGGTAACGGCCCACCAAGTCTGCGATGGGTAGCTGGTCTGAGAGGACGATCAGCCACACTGGAACTGAGACACGGTCCAGACTCCTACGGGAGGCAGCAGTGAGGAATATTGCGCAATGGCCGAAAGGCTGACGCAGCGACGCCGCGTGAAGGATGAAGGCCCTATGGGTCGTAAACTTCTTTTGGAGGAGAAGAATGTGCTGCTACAGGCGGCATTGACGGTATCCTTCGAATAAGCACCGGCTAACTACGTGCCAGCAGCCGCGGTAATACGTAGGGTGCGAGCGTTGTCCGGATTCACTGGGTGTAAAGGGAGCGCAGGCGGGTTGGCAAGTCATTGGTGAAATTCTCAGGCTCAACTTGGGGACTGCCAATGATACTGCTGATCTTGAGTGCGGGAGAGGAAGACGGAATTCCTGGTGTAGCGGTGAAATGCGTAGATATCAGGAAGAACACCGGTGGCGAAGGCGGTCTTCTGGCCCGTTACTGACGCTCATGCTCGAAAGCGTGGGGAGCAAACAGGATTAGATACCCTGGTAGTCCACGCCCTAAACGATGGATACTCGATGTCGGCCCCGCTCGGCACTCACCTGCTGAGGATCGAGCGGGGTCGGTGTCTAAGCTAACGCATTAAGTATCCCACCTGGGGAGTACGATCGCAAGGTTGAAACTCAAAGGAATTGACGGGGGCCCGCACAAGCAGTGGAGCATGTGGTTCAATTCGATGCAACGCGAAGAACCTTACCTGGGTTTGAAAAGCTCTGTAAACCGGTGAAAGCCGGCTAGTGTAGCAATACACGCGGAGTACAGGTGCTGCATGGCTGTCGTCAGCTCGTGCCGTGAGGTGTTAGGTTAAGTCCTGCAACGAGCGCAACCCCTGCACTTAGTTGCCATCAGGTCAAGCTGGGCACTCTAAGTGGACTGCCTGCGCAAGCAGTGAGGAAGGTGGGGATGACGTCAAGTCCTCATGGCCCTTACACCCAGGGCCACACACGTGCTACAATGGCCGCTACAACGGGCAGCGAGAGAGTAATCTTAAGCCAATCCCTGAAAAGCGGTCTCAGTTCGGATTGAGGGCTGCAACTCGCCCTCATGAAGCTGGAATTGCTAGTAATCGCGGATCAGCACGCCGCGGTGAATACGTTCCCGGGCCTTGTACACACCGCCCGTCAAGCCATGGAAGCTGGGGGTACCCGAAGTCGCCCACCCAATCCGCCGCAAGGCGGAAGGGAGGCGCCTAAGGTAAAACCAGTGACTGGGGCTAAGTCGTAACAAGGTAGCCGTACCGGAAGGTGCGGCTGGATCACCTCCTTTCTAAGGAGCACTCCTCTTCCGAAAGGCAAGAGGCAAAGCTCAAGTTTCGAAAACTGCCTTGTTCGATTCGGTTTGCAGGCGGCACACCTTTTCATTATTGATAATTGAAAATTGGAAAGGGAAAATTGATCATTGACACTTCCCATTTTCCATTTCCCATTTCCCATTTTCCATTTTCCATTTTCCATGCTGGGCCTGTAGCTCAGGTGGTTAGAGCGCACGCCTGATAAGCGTGAGGTCGGTAGTTCAACTCTACCCAGGCCCACAAAGGCGTGTGATGAAAAGCGCCTCAAGAATTTCGAAATTCGAATTTCGAATTTCGAATTTGCTTTGAGGGGCTGTAGCTCAGTTGGGAGAGCGTCTGGTTTGCAACCAGAAGGTCGTCGGTTCGATCCCGATCAGCTCCACGAGAAGTTGCCGTTGGAATTTTTCCAATGGATCATTCTCTGCGTTCTTTGACAATTGAAAAGAGTCCAGCAAGCGAGTAACAGCTAGTAGCTTGTCCGGCCTGCGAGTCGGATGGGCAAACGGGTGAAAGCTTGTTGCACAAGAGCCTAAAGAAAAGTACAAAGCATCTACGACACATAAACTCGTCCAATCTTTTATTGATGCACCTGTCCGACGGATTCCCCTTCAGGGATGAAATCGGAATTTCTGCAGCCATCTTTGTCCAATGCCGCTTCGGCGGTGGCGGACGGAGTGCAGATCTGTCTGTGAGTCAATAAAGATTTTTGGTTAAGTTACAAAGGGCATACGGTGGATGCCTTGGCACCAAAAGGCGATGAAGGACGTGGTTACCGACGAAATGCACCGGTAAGGCGGAAACAGCCTCTGACCCGGTGATGTCCGAATGGGGCAACCCACTGCGAGTCATGTCGCAGTACTCACTGCTGAATCCATAGGCAGTGCAGAGCCAACGGGGAGAAGTGAAACATCTCAGTACCCCCAGGAAGAGAAAACAACCGTGATTTCCTTAGTAGCGGCGAGCGAAAAGGAAACAGCCTAAACCTTCTGATACGCTCAAGGGAGCGACCGTTGTATCAGGGGTGTTGTGGGACACTCAGACCGAAGCGCTACTAGGTCATGGAGTAACAAATCATTGTGCTAGCCGAATCATCTGGAAAGTTGAACCACAGAGGGTGATAGTCCCGTACGTGAAAGCGCAGTGACTCCAGAGTGTATCCCAAGTACCACGGAGCAGGTGAAAGTCTGTGGGAATCCGCCAGAACCATCTGGTAAGGCTAAATACTCTTTGGTGACCGATAGTGAACAAGTACCGTGAGGGAAAGGTGAAAAGCACTCCTAACAGGAGGGTGAAATAGTACCTGAAACCGTGTGCTTACAAACGGTTGGAGCGAATCCGCAGTGCTTGCATTGCGGAGGAGTGACAGCGTGCCTTTTGCTTAATGAGCCTACGAGTTGCTGGTATGGTGCAAGGTTAATGGCCTCAGGTCAGTAGCCGCAGCGAAAGCAAGTCCGAAATGGGCGCCTGCCCGCCGCAAGGCGGGATTCAGTACCATGCCGCAGACGCGAACCCGTGTGATCTACCCTTGGTCAGGGTGAAGTGAGGGTAACACCTCATGGAGGCCCGAACTGATGTGGGTTGAAAACCGCTCGGATGAACTGAGGGTAGGAGCGAAAGACCAATCAAACTCGGAGATAGCTCGTACTCCCCGAAATAGCTTTAGGGCTAGCCTCGGGCAAGAGTGTCGCGGAGGTAGAGCACTGATTGGGCTAGGGTCGTCACAACGATACCAAACCCAGACAAACTCCGAATTCCGTTGACATGTTTCCCGGGAGTCAGGCGACGAGGGATAAGCTTCGACGCCGAGAGGGGAATAACCCAGACCGCCGGCTAAGGTCCCCAAATCGGGACTAACAGAGAAAGGATGTTAAGTTGCTCAGACAACTAGGATGTTGGCTTAGAAGCAGCCATTCATTTAAAGAGTGCGTAATAGCTCACTAGTCAAGCGACTTGGCGCCGACAATACTCGGGACTAAAGTCCTGTACCGAAGCTGCGGATAGGCCGGTCCTCGGATCGGCCCTGTGGTAGGGGAGCATTCCATCGACAGCGAAGGTGTGGCGCGAGCCATGCTGGAGTTGATGGAAACGAAGATGTAGGCATAAGTAACGATAATCCAGGTGAAAAACCTGGACACCGAAAATCTAAGGTTTCCTGAGCAACGTTAATCGTCTCAGGGTTAGTCGGACCCTAAGGTGAGGCCGAAAGGCGTAGCCGATGGAAAACAGGCGCAATATTCCTGTACCACTGTGTAGTCGTTTGACCATAAGGGGTGACGCAGAAGTGAAGTCGGGCCACCTGTTGGATTAGGTGGTTTAAGCCCGTAGGCGTTCCGGGTTGGCAAATCCGCCCGGAAGCTATCGCCGAGAGGTGAACAGGGTGCCCGCAAGGGCCACAACTCGACGTAATCATGCTGCCGAGAAAAACCTCGTATGGGAGACTGCACGGTGCCCGTACCGCAAACCGACACAGGTAGATGGGGTGAAAATCCTAAGGTGCTCGAGTGAGCCGTGGTTAAGGAACTCGGCAAATTGACCCCGTAACTTCGGGATAAGGGGTGCCCATAGTACGTGAGGATGCACAATCCAAGCGGAATTGGGCCGCAGTGAAATGGGCCAAGCGACTGTTTATCAAAAACACATCTCTCTGCTAAGCCGTGAAGGCGACGTATAGGGAGTGACACCTGCCCGGTGCCGGAAGGTTAAGGAAGCGGGTTATCCGCCGCAAGGCGGAGAAGCTCGCGACCGAAGCCCCGGTAAACGGCGGCCGTAACTATAACGGTCTTGAACGCTACCAATCATCAAGGGCCGTTGTAAAATCTGGCTATATGCTGGGATCTCTGTGAATACCATTCGTACCGAGAAGGTGAAAATCGATGGTTGCAGACAATCAGCAGGAAAGACTTTCACTGACCGAGCAGCAAAAGTGGTTTCTGGCAGGACTCATCGAAGGCGAAGGAAGTGTCTGTGTTTCCATTAAAGCCCATCCTACCGCAAAGTTCGGATACTATGTCGACCCTGAGTTTTTCCTGTACCAACTCAGCGAATACCGACAGGTTCTCGAACTCGCGAAGATGGTCTTCGGAACCGGACATATCCGACCGAAACCCGGGAATGAAGATGTCCTGGTGTTTTCGATCGAAAGCCGACGAAGCCTGGCAGAGCGCGTCGTTCCGTACCTGCGTACCTACATGAAACATTCGGCCCGACCCTCCACATTCGAAACGTTTTGTGAGATTGTCGAAGCCATGGAGCGCAAGGAACATCACACGCCACAAGGGATGATTCGCATTGTTGAGAAAGCATACGCGATGAATCCCACTGCGAAAAGCAAGGAGCGAAAACGCTCCCTGCAGGAAGTCAGAGAAAGAATCCTCAGAGACTCTACGCCAGACTCCGGATACCGGAGAAGATAGAGTCCGATCTCTGCAGCGATGCAGAGCTAACACAGATACCTAAGGTAGCGAAATTCCTTGTCGGGTAAGTTCCGACCTGCACGAATGGTGTAACGATTTGGTCACTGTCTCAACCACGGGCTCGGTGAACTTGTGGTACCGGTGAAGACGCCGGTTACCCGCACATGGACGGAAAGACCCCGTGCACCTTTACTGCACCCTAGCATTGGGTTCGGTCAAAACATGTGTAGCATAGGTGGGAGACGTTGAAGCCGGGGCGCTAGCCTCGGCGGAGTCGCCAGTGAAATACCACCCTTGTTCTGATTGAATTCTAACCTGCTGCCGTGAATCCGGTGGAGGGACAATGTTAGGCGGGTAGTTTGACTGGGGCGGTCGCCTCCTAAATCGTAACGGAGGCTCTCAAAGGTTCCCTCAGCATGGTCGGTAATCATGCGGCGAGTGTAAAGGCACAAGGGAGCTTAACTGCGAGACCTACAAGTCGAGCAGATGCGAAAGCAGGACTTAGTGATCTGCCGGTTCCGAGTGGAAGGGCCGGCACTTAAAGGATAAAAGGTACGCCGGGGATAACAGGCTGATCTGGCCCAAGAGTTCATATCGACGGCCAGGTTTGGCACCTCGATGTCGGTTCATCGCATCCTGGGGCTGGAGAAGGTCCCAAGGGTTTGGCTGTTCGCCAATTAAAGCGGTACGTGAACTGGGTTCAGAACGTCGTGAGACAGTTCGGTCCCTATCCTGTGCGGGCGTAGGAAGCTTGAAGGGCGTCGCTCCTAGTACGAGAGGACCAGAGTGAACGGACCGACGGTGTATGAGTTGTCACGCCAGTGGCACTGCTCAGTAGCCATGTCCGGACGGGATAAGCACTGAAAGCATCTAAGTGCGAAACCCACCCTAAGATGAGGCTTCCCCTCTCCGCTTCGGCGGAGACTAAAGACCCCAAGGAGATGACTTGGTTGATAGGCCGCAGATGAAAACGCAGTAATGCGTGAGTCGAGCGGTACTAATCGGTCGTGAGACTTAACCATTATTTTTATTGAGCACAGCCGGATCTGCAAACGCAGACGGTGCATCAATAATGGGTTGCACAACTCTTGTGCACTCTTTTCAATGAGTGTTCTGGTGTCAATATCGAGGGTGAAACACCTCTTCCCATTCCGAACAGAGAAGTTAAGCCCCTCAGAGCCGATGGTACTGTACTGGTAACGGTACGGGAGAGTAGGTCGATGCCAGAATTTCTTTCAACCCCTTCAGGTCTCAACTTGAAGGGGTTGTTTTTTTCCGCCCGCAGAACAAAGAGAAAAACCCCGCAGCCACGAGGCGGACTTCCGCTTTCGCTCGCCCCACCAAGAACGACGCCGGAACCCATTCCAAACCCTTCGGAACGGTGAATCCCCGGGGAACTCTTTCCTTGGCCCGCCCCTCTCGATCCCGACAAGCGCTTCCCCCTCCTTGCCATCGCAGAAAGCTTTCCGTACATTGTCCACCCACCACCGTCGCACCATGCAAAAGAAAAATCTCAAAGGCCTGTCCCTCGCCGACCTGCAAGAGTTTGTCGAATCACGGGGCGAAAAGAAATTCCGCGCCCGCCAGATCTTCGGATGGCTCTACGGCGAAGGAGCGGAATCGTTCGAGGAAATGACCGATATCTCACGGGAGTTCCGCCAGGATCTCGAACAGGTCGCCACCATCGAAAATCTCGAAGTGGTCGCAACATCACAATCGGCCGCCGACGGCACAACAAAGCTCCTCTTCCGCCTCCCGGATCGGCTGGAAATTGAAAGCGTCATCATCCCCGCCGAAGAAATCGGGGGCAGACAACGCACCACCCTCTGTGTGTCCACCCAGGTCGGTTGCCCGCTCGACTGCACATTCTGCGCAACAGGCACCATGGGCTTCTTCCGCAACCTCACGGCCGGCGAGATCGTGGACCAAGTGCTTCAGGCAAGGAAGCACCATGCCCAACGGATTACCAACCTCGTGTTCATGGGGATGGGAGAACCCCTGCTGAACTATGAGAACGTCATGAAGGCAGTCGAGATCATTACCGACGACCACGGCCTTAACATCGGCGCACGACGGATCACGATTTCCACGGCGGGGCTGGCAAACGGCATCCGCCGCATGGCAGACGAAAACCGAAAGATCAAGCTCGCCCTTTCCCTCCACACCCTGGACAACGACCAACGGTCGGCCCTGATGCCCATCAATAGAAAATTCGGCATTGTCGAGCTTCAAAGCGCCCTGGACTACTACTACCGAAAGACCCGTCTGCGGCCAACCCTTGAATACATTTTGTTCAAGGGATTCAACGATTCAGACGAAGACGTGCGGCGCCTGATCAGGTTTTCGCGGGCAGTCCCCGTGAAGATCAACCTTATTCCGTTCCACTCGATCGCGTTCACGATGCCCAAGGGGCTCGCGGCTTCCCTGACGGCCAGTCCCCGAAAGCGAATTGAAGAATTTGCCGCACAGCTCCGCGCAGCGCACCTGACCGTTATGATCCGCAGTAGCGCAGGAGAAGATATTGCTGCGGCTTGCGGACAACTGGCCGTCCAAGAAAGCGCCTCGCGCGCGCCTGCGCGCTCGCTCCGTCGCGCGACCGCCGTCGCCGTGCACGATTTCCCCATCTCACCTTAGAACAAGACTCCCCATGCGCATTATACTGTTTGGCCCGCCCGGCGTAGGCAAAGGTACGCAGGCAAAGCTCCTGGCCGAGGAATTCGCGATCCCGCATATCTCCACAGGAGATCTCCTCCGCGCAGCGGTGAAAAACAAAACACCGCTCGGCATGAAAGCACAGGAATACATGAGCCAAGGAAACCTCGTCCCCGATGAAATCATGATCGGCCTGATCGAAGAGGTCCTGAGCTCGAAGAAGGCAAGCAAGGGATTCATCCTCGACGGCTTTCCGCGAACAGTTGCCCAGGCAAAGGCGCTTGATGCATTGTTTGAACGAATGGGCATTGCACTGGACCGCGTCATTAGCTTACGGGTCGAACACGACGAGGTCATTCGGCGGCTGGCGGCGCGGCGCATGTGCCGGCAATGCGGCCGTATTTATAATCTGCACCAATTGGACGATGAAACAACGAAATGTCAGGATTGCGGAGGGGAACTCTATCAGCGGGAGGACGACAAACCTGAAACGAGTCGGCATCGCCTGGAAGTGTATCTGAAGGAAACCAAGCCGCTTAAGGACTTCTATCGTCGGTCCGGCCGGTTTACACAGATCGACGGCATGAAGGACATTCCGGTCGTGCATAAGACCCTCCTCGATCTGTTGCTCAAGAACGGACTTCCGAAGGAGTGATGGATCCGTTTCGACCCCAGCCGTCGCCGGGAAAGCCGCCAATCGTTATCGCCCACCGGGGGATTTCCGCCAAAGCTCCCGAAAACACCATGGCCGCCTTTTCCTTCGCGTTTGCACATCCCGAAATCCGGATGGTCGAGCTTGACGTCCGAATATCACGTGACGGTCATCCGGTGGTGATTCACGACCGGACGCTCCAGCGCACCACAACAGGCAACGGAGCGGTGCGCAACTACACGCTCTAAGAACTGAAGCGGTTCGATGCGTGATCATGGTTCCATCCGTCGTTTGCCGGCTAACGGATTCCCACTCTGAAGGAAGTACTGACCGCCGTGCGCGGCACCTGTTGGGTCAACATCGAACTGAAAAGCGATCTCTGGCTCCGCGATGCCGGGCAATTCGTCGAACGCGTCATGGAGGA
>BQML01000003.1 GCA_022180565.1 Bacteroidia bacterium | reverse complement strand
TTCGGCGTGCAAACCTCGTACCCTCCCGCTTCAGTAATCATTTTAGAAGCATGAAGAATCGTGACTTCATCCTCAACAAGAAGAATTGTTTCCCCCTCTCCTCTTTCCGGATGTCCGTCCTCCTTGCTGCCCGTCTCTTCACTGCCGGACGACGCGGGCAGGTACACCCTGCATTCACTCCCCATGCCTTGTTGACTGTCCACGTCAATATACCCTCCGTGACTCCGGACAATCCCCATGGCTGTAGAAAGACCCAAACCCGTTCCCTGTCCCTGAGGCTTCGTGGTGAAAAACGGTTCGAAGATGTGTTCGAGAACATTGGGAGCTATTCCCACTCCGGTATCCTTGACCGAAAGCACAACGTAAGTCCCGGGGGAAACTCCGGGATTCATCGTTCTGTAATGCTCGTCAACCTCGGTCTTCTCAAGCCGAATGGTCAGGGTTCCCCCCTCCGGCATCGCGTCCCTGGCATTCACCGCCAGATTGAGAATCACCTGGTGAATTTGCGTCGGATCGCCGAGAACCGGAGGAACGTCCTTTTGAATATCCCGGCGGATCTCGATGGACTTAGGGAACGTCTCGGATACAAACGTAACAATTTCCTGAACAATATGCTTTACCTGCACCGTTAGTCGTTTGCCCTCCATCCCGCGGGCAAAAGCAAGGACCTGCTTGACCATTTCTGCCCCCCGCTGAACGCTGTTGTGCATGGATTCTAACAATTTGAGGAGAGACGCATCCTGGGTGTGCTTTTTGAGAATCTCCGTCACCATGAGGACCGGGCCCAGAACATTGTTCAGATCATGAGCGATTCCTCCGGCAAGGGTACCAAGACTCTCCAGCCTCTGCGCCCGGACGGCTTGCTTCTGAAAAGCGCGCTGTCCCGTCACATCCGTCTCCACAACAAGAATCGAGTCCGGTTCCCCGTCCTTTCCCCGGATCAATGTCCATCGGGACTCGAGAATCAACGTCTTGCCGGTTTTCCCTGCACGCTCATATTCGCCGTTCCACTCCTCCTTCTCCAGGACCTCCCGCATGGCCTCTTGAAACACAGGCGAATGTTCGGGGAAAAGTTCTGTGATTTTCCTTCCGACAACGTCCGCATGCGACCAGCCATAGAGCCGCTCGGCCGCCTTACTCCAAAGAGTAATCGTATTGTCAAATCTTCGGACCATGATGGCGTCCCGGGTGATATCGAGAATCGCCGCCTGTTCCTCGAGCCTTCGACGGGCTTCCTTCTGTGCGGTTACGTCCAGAATGGACCCTTTGATGACGAGGAGCTTTCCGTTCTCATCGAACTCCCCGGCAATATTCGAAACGGTTTCTATCTCTTTTCCATCCTTTCGCCTCATCCTTCGCGCTACTTCCTCCAGCCGCTTTTCTTTTGTCAGACGCTTCAGATATTCCTCGCGTTCACCCTCTTCCCGATAAAGCGTTCTCAGGTCCGTATCCAGCGCCTCCTCCAGGGAGGAGAATCCGAAGATTCGGAGGAAAACGGGATTACACGCTATCAGGCGCCCGTTGGGTGTAGAGATGAAGTTGCCGGACAGATCGTCCTCGAAAAAGCGCCTATACTGTTCTTCGCTGTCTTCAAGGGCCCGCTCGGCCGCTTTACGCTCCCTCACGTCTCTCTCCAGGGCGATGATGTACATCTTCCCATCGATCACCGACGTGGAGACCGATGCTTCCAGGTCGATAGACGTTCCATCCTTGCACTTTCCCTTAAACTCATAGAGTACCGGCGCCGGCTTACCTTCCCTCCGCAGACGACCGAATTCCAGGAGTCTTCCATTGTCGCCTTCCGATTGAAGAAGAGAAACGTGATTCCCGATCAACTCCTCCGGCCCAGCATACCCGTACAACTTCGCCGCCGCCGTGTTCGCAAAGACGATCTTCTCTTCATGCTCCACCACTATTCCGTCCCGCGATGCCTCAAAAATCGCCCTGAACCACTCATTGGTTCTGACCAGCTCCAGTTCTGCATTCCTGCGATCAAGAAACGACCTCACCATCTCGGCAACCGAACCGATGAGATCAACTTCTTCATCAAGAAACGGACCGATCTGCTGGTCGGGGCACAATTCACGGTACATCACTTCCACACATCCCCGTGTCCCATCGGACGTAAGGAAATCCTTCTTCAAACTCTGTCGTCCCTCGGCAAATCCCGGGGTCACCCAACATTCTCCACCGAAAACAATCCTCGCCTCCGCAACATCGGCGTGAAGGAAAGCCTTTGGAATTCTGTTAACGAGGACATCCAGAACCTCTCCCGTATTTTTCTCGCGTGTCTGCAGCAGTCGAGAGACTTCATGCAAGAGCTGAAGTTCCTTGACCCGCTCGCCAAGATCACGAGCAATTCGTTCCGTCAGAGCGGATTGTTTTCGGATTTCCGTGACGTCCACAGCCCACATGGTCACACCAGTCGTGACTCCCTCCAGTTTCTGAGGAGCAAAGAACACTTTGAAGTACACAGTATCATCGCCGAGAACGAACGGTACCTCCAGGGAGAACCTCTCCCCTTTCAGCCCCCGACGCGAATGAAGGTTCCAGAACGAGGCTTCAACCTCGGGGAAAACGTCGGCGTACGACATTCCCCTCCGTGGCTTTTTGCCGGTCGCCCGTTCGACGACGGCCTGAAAACCTTGGTTCATGACGACTAATCGGAGATTGCAGTCCACCGACCAAATAAGCTGATCCCTCGTTTCCAGCAGGGGGCGCACACCCTCCAGGAACAAAGAGTCCGATGCATTATACGGATGACCGACGATGTTCGCTCTCTTCACAAAGTCCTTCATTGATTCCTCTTCTCTCTTTCTCTTTCATAGTGTTTTTTCGCCGCTGTGCTTCCCGGGAAATAGATTTCCAGGCAATCCGGGCAGAGCCCATGACTGAATTGCGCTTCAGTATGCGATTCAAGGTACGATTCTATCTTGTTCCAATATCCATCGTCGTCGCGGATTTTCTTGCAGGAGGCGCAAATAGGAAGAAGCCCGCTCAGCGTTTTGACATCGGCCAGAGCTTTCTGCAGTTCCAGAATGGCTTTTTCCTTGTCCTCTTCCGACTGCCGCAATACTGTTACATCGCGATTAATGACCACAATTCCCTCTACCGCACCGTCTTCATTCCGGAGCGGAACTTTGGTGGTCAGGAGGGATCGGAGAATCTTTCCGGTTACAGGATCCCGACGGGGATGGGCAGACCCGGCATTGATCACGGGTTTTGCTGTCTTCAACAATTCTTCTTCCTCGTTCCGGGCGTTCGTCGCAAAAGGTTCAGGGATGAGGTCCTCGTCTTTCTTGCCGATGATTTCTTCAAGACGGCTCTTCTTCAGCGCCCTGACGGTGGCGGAATTGGCCAGAACAAACCGCCTCTCCGTGTCCTTGATGGCGATTTCGTCCGGAATGGCCTCAATCAGCGTTCGTAACAGCCCGCGTTCCCGTTCCAAAGCCATCTGAGCTTTACGTTCTTCTGTGATGTCGCGGGCAATCGCCGAGAAATGCGCCACACTGCCGTCATCGTTTCTGTGGCAGAGGATCACCGCGGAGACAAACACAGTGGAACCCTGGCGGGAAGTGAGCGGAAGAATCCCACTCCATCTTCCCTCAGAGATCACCCGCGGACTGACGGTGTTGATTACTTCCGGAATTGCTTCCGGAGAGAAAAATGCTTGGGGAGAAAGGCGTGAGACCGATTCCTCTCCGGTCAATCCAAGAAGCTTTCGACCAGCCGCATTGATGTACAAGAGCTTACCTTGGGGATCCGTTACCGCCGCGAGGTCGGTGGTCTCCTCGATAATGGATTGAAGTTGGCGGTTCATCTCTTCCGCACGCTTCCATTCATCGATATCTTCCACCATTGCGATTGCGAAGCTCTGTTCCTTTTCCAAGGTAAGTTTCGAGACGGTTACGCGCACCCAGAAGGGCACACCGTTCCCCCGGATGTTGCGTTTTTCCAGTCGGTACGAGCTCGCGCGACCTTCAATCAAGTCACCAAACAACGTCGCATTCTTCAGCACATCCTCGGGATGTGTGAATTCGGTAAACCGTCTTCCCCTAATTCTTCCCTCCTCCATCCCCAGCATACGGGCATACCGGTCGTTGAGACTGAGGATTCTTCCTGCCCGATCCGTCACGACCATCCCCACAGGGGCCTGGTGGAACACAGCCTTGAGAATGGCCTCGCTGGCTCTCAATGCTTCCTCTGCCGAGCGACGCTCAGTGATGTCGCGGGATATGATCGTGAACCCTGCCGGTTGACCGTTTTCGATCTTGAGTCGGACGGTATGGCCCAGCCAAAGAATCCCGCCTGAACCTGAGATGGCGGGGGCCTCGACGTACTGCACGGGCATAAGTCTCGATACCTGGACAATAAACCGGCGATGAATGCTGTCTCGGAATTCAGGAGGAAGAAAATCGGTATACCTTTTCCCCAGGATCTTCGTAACCGGATGCCCTGTGAATTTCTCGGCGGCCTTGTTCACGTACGTAATCTTCCCCGTCATGTCCACCTCGTAAATCATCTCGTGGGCATTCTCGACGATGTGCCGATAGAGGTCCTGACTTCCTCGAAACGCATCCAGAGCACGATCACGTGCACCAATCACCTGCCGCAGTTTCACCGCAATCCACGCAACAGCGACAAACCCGCCCATGAGCAGGGCATAAATCAGTTTTTCGATCAGCCAATGATTCATCTCTCCCTTTGCAAGGGCATGAGCGTCATAACGTCCGAGGAACAACCAGCCGCCGATCCCCGCGACGCCTCCCCAGATGATCCATCCCCAGGTCGTCCAGATGCGCTTGTGAAGATTGATCCTCTCATTCATAATTTGCTCCTTCGGTTCCTTTCGCGTGCTTCGATGCCTCATGATGGTCTTCCGGATTTTCCCTTCAGAGCAACGGAGCGGTTGAGCGGCGGGAAAACACTTCAATGATCTTATCGATCTCCGTGGATTTGTCAAAGAAAAAATCTGCTCCCGCCTGCCGGCAGCGTTCGCGGTACTGCTGGTACGAATAGTTGGTCATCATGACAACGAGGAGGTCGGGACGTTCCCGGCGGAGGAGTTCCAAAACCTGAATTCCGGTCATGTCCGGCATGCGGATGTCCATGATGACGGCATCGGGATTGAGTGTACGGATGATGTGAAGCGCTCCGGAACCGGACTGCGCCTGACCGATGATTTCCACATTTTCCACTTCATCGAGGAGTGTGAAAAGGCGGGCACGAAAGATCGGGGAGTCATCGACAATAATGATTTTCATGAGTGGTCCTTTCGGAAGGTCTCACTCATGATGCGCAGGAAAGTACAAGGGTGGTATCAGTCGGACACCGAAAATCGTGTCGGCGTTTGTCCTACAACGGGATGTTCATGAAGGAAAAGGGAACGGGGATGGCTGAAGAAAAGAGAGGGCAACGGGCCGGCGCTTCAAACAAGGTTTTTTTCGATAGCGTACCGGGTTAATTGTGCATTGGTCTTCATTCGCATTTTCTCGAGAATTCGGGCCCTGTACGTGCTGACGGTCTTGACGCTGAGGGAGACCTCCTCCGCAATTTGTGAAACAGTTTTTCCCGAAGCGATCATGCAGAGTACCTGGAATTCCCGATCGGAAAGCTGACGATGCGGAAGGTCCTGCGAAACCTGCCGCAAATCCGACAGCAGAGTTTCCGCCGCAGCAGCGCTGACATACGTGCCTCCCCGCACAATCTTCCTCAGGGCCGCCACCAAATCGTTGGCAGCAGATTCTTTGTTCATGTACCCCGCCGCACCGGCCTTGAGGACCCTCGCCGCAAACTGCTTCTCGTCGTGCACGCTGAGAACCAGCACAGGCAGATGCGGCCATCGACGGCGGATGTCCTTGAGGACATCCAATCCCCCGCGGCCGGGCATGTTCAAATCAAGAACCACAGCATCCCAGGATTCCTTCTCGAGCATTCTGAGAAGCTCCTCCGACGTCGATGCCTCACCGGCACACTGCAAATCGCCTGTCTCAGCCAGGATCTGCGCGATCCCCCTGCGCACAACGGCATGATCGTCCGCCACGAGTACTCTAACCACCGGCCGACTTCTCCTGAAGAGGCACGCGCACGGTGACCGTGGTGCCTTTTCCCGGGGATCCCTTGATGTCTACGCTTCCACCAACCATCAGTGCGCGTTCCTTCATGCCAAGCAGGCCGATGGATGTATGTCTGCCCATTTCTTCGTCGGTGATCCCCCGCCCGTCATCTTTGACGACGAGAACAAGCTCCTCATCAACCTGGCGCAAGCGTACAGCCACGCTGGTCGCGGACGCATGGCGAATGACGTTGGTAAGCGCTTCTTGAAAAATCCGGAACATTGCGGTCGCACGATCCCTGTCGAGCGTGACATCTTTTGCCTCCAGAGAATACTTGATCCCGGCCCGCTCCGATAGTTCCCTCGTTTGCCACTCAATGGCGGCGGCCAACCCGAGATCATCCAAAACACCGGGACGTAATTCGGAGGATATCCTTCGCACCGTCCGGATGGTTTCGTCGATCAACGTCTCCATCGAGGCGATCTTTTGAAGGAGAATTTTCCCCTCCTCCGCGGGAAAGCCCTTGAGCCGCCTTGCCATCCACACGAGATCGATCTTCAGCCCCGTCAATGCCTGGCCAAGTTCGTCATGGATTTCCCGCGCAATCCGCGTTTGTTCATCCTCCCGAACCGATTGGAGGCGCGCCGCCAATGCCCTCAACTGCTCGCTTGTCCGAAGGATTTCCTCGCGGTATGCCCTTTGCTCCGTGATATCACGGGCTATGACATGAAAGCCCCTGTACTCCCCTTCCTCAAAAATCAGCGCGGCACTGGCCGCCAGCCAGCGGACCTCCCCCTGCTTTGTCTTAAACGGAAACTCTACATTTGAAGCCAGGGATCCTGAAAGATAATGCCGCAGGTAATGCCTGCGTACCCGTTCGCGATGATCCGGAAGGACAAGTTCAGAGTACCGGAGACGCCAGAGTTCACCCATCGAGTATCCCGAAAGCCGCAAACCAGCCCTGTTGGCATACGTAAAAAATCCTTCGCGGTCAACCGAATACACCACCTCCGTCGTATTCTCAACGACCTGTCGATAACGCTCCAGCGCTTCCCGATGCGCGTCCTCTGCAGCCCTTCTCTGCTCTCTCTCGTTCTGCTCCCTGAGCGCGCGTTGAACGGCCGGACCAAGTCTCGGGAGCCGCGTTTTCAGGACATAATCTGTTGCTCCATCTTTCAGAAGGTCAATCGCCAGCTCCTCCCCCAGCGTTCCCGTGACAAAAATAAAGGGAAGATCACGATGGAGAGCCCGTGTCATCAGAAGCGCCGTACGGCCGTCAAAATGCGGAAGAGTGAAATCGGCAAGGACCAGATGAGGTTCAAAGGTGGTCAGGGCATCCTGGAACGACTCCCTCGTCTCAACACGCCGCCAGTCAAATTCGATTCCCGCCTGCCTGATCTCGTGCACGGCAAGCAAGGCATCGGCCTCGGAATCTTCAAGGAGAAGGACCCGGATCGCCACTGCAATTTCCCCTCCAGAATTGAGAAAACCGGCTGTCGGGGAAGGTAGCATGACGGATTGTGAAATTCAACAACCCTGGGAGTTTCTGCGGGCCATCCGGAACTTGACCCCGATATTCCTTTTCTTTCCGATTCTCCCGATATTAACCGAAACTTGCCGATATGAAATTGGAATCGATTCCTTCACCGACCCGCCTCCATCGTACACGGACGCTACCGAGCGGTCCGGCTTTCCTTCTTTCTCTCCTCGTCTCGCTGTCCTGTCACATGTTTGCTCAGGCACCTTCTCCTTCCATCCTCACGTCCGTCAATCCCTTCATTGGGACCGACGCCCACGGTCACACCTTCCCCGGCGCTACAACACCTTTCGGCATGGTCCAGCTAAGCCCGGATACGCGCACGGAAGGGTGGGATGCATGCGGAGGATATCATTACTCGGATTCCACGATCCTGGGATTTAGTCACACTCACCTGAGTGGTACCGGTATCGCCGACTACGGTGACATCTTGTTTCTCCCCTCCAACAAGCCGCCCGGCGAGCGAAGGTTTCAAAGATTCAACCACGCCGGTGAGCGCGCTTCTCCGGGATACTACCGCGTTTTTTTGTACGACGACAGCATCACGGCCGAGTTGACCGCATCTCCCCGCGTCGGTATGCATCGATACACTTTTCCGGCATCGCCGAATTCAAATATTGTTATTGACCTGAAGCACGGTCTCGGCCCCGACCGCGTGATCGAATCCTCGTTAGAGATTGTGTCGAATACAGAAATCGCCGGATACCGGAGGTCGGCCGGCTGGGCCAAGAATCAACATCTCTATTTCGTCGCGCAGTTCTCCAAACCTTTCCGGCATTGGGGACCTGTGAATGGTCAACTGCGCGGGAACGATGTCCGCGGTTTTGTCCAGTTCACGACAACGGCCGGTGAGGCAATTCTGGTCAAAGTGGGGATTTCCTCCGTTGATCTGGAAGGAGCGCGGAAAAATCTTTCGGAGATTGCTCACTGGGATTTCGACCGGGCAGTCAAGAACGCGGAGCATCTCTGGCACAAGGAACTCGGCAAAATCGAACTTGAAGGGGGATCGAATGAGCAACGGCGAACGTTCTATACCGCCCTCTACCATGCCATGATCGCCCCAAACCTCGCAAGCGATGTTGACGGCAGGTATCGGGGAATGGACGGGGCTATCAGGAGTGCTGACAAATTCAGCATGTATACCGTCTTTTCACTGTGGGATACTTTCCGGGCCCTCCATCCGCTCCTGACGATCATCGATCCTCAACGGACAAGAGAATTCATTCTTTCTCTGCTGTCGAAGTATCGCGAATCGGGAACTTTGCCTGTCTGGGAGCTGGCCTCCAATGAAACGTGGACGATGATCGGGTATCACAGCGTCCCTGTTATCACGGACGCGTACATCAAGGGTATTCGTGGATTTGATCCTGATGAGGCATTGTCGGCCATGGTTGAAAGCGCGACGCGGGCCCAGGCGGGCCTCACCGAATATACGCGGTTCGGTTTCATTCCGGGTGACGCTGAAGGGGAATCGGTCTCAAAAACTCTCGAGTATGCCTACGACGACTGGTGTATTGCCCGGTTTGCTCAGCTCAGCGGAAAAACGGCCCTTGCCCGTGAGTTCACCGAGCGGGCACAATACTACCGGAATCTGTACGATCCGGCAAGCGGATTCATGCGTCCGCGCAGCAACGGCCACTGGATCGAACCGTTTGACCCCAGGGCAGTTACCGTGCATTACACGGAAGCCAACGCCTGGCAATACTCTTTCTTCGCCCCGCACGACCCCGCAGGACTCCTCACGCTGATGGGCGGACGCGACCGCTTCGAAAGCAAACTCGATTCGATGTTCTTCGGCTCTCCGCAGATCACCGGACGCCGGCAGGCCGATATTACGGGATTGATCGGCCAGTACGCCCAGGGGAACGAGCCGAGTCATCATGTCGCCTATCTCTATAATTACACACGCTCTCCATGGAAGACCCAGCTCGTTGTCGGGACAATCCTCGATTCCCTGTACACGGACCAACCGGATGGACTGTGCGGCAATGATGACTGCGGACAAATGTCCGCATGGTATGTCTTCAGCGCACTGGGCTTTTATCCCGTCACGCCCGGAACTACCCATTATCACCTCACGGCTCCGGTATTCCGGGAAGCAAGGATTCACCTTGAAAACGGAAACACGTTTACAATCCGAACGACGGGCGAAGGGCAATTCATTCAGAAGGTCAGACTGAATTCCTCACCGCACGAGTCGGTTCTCATCGATCATGCCGATCTGCAGAGTGGTTCAACCTTGGAGATTCATCTCGGGTCGGAAAGAGAATCGTCCTGGAATCGTTCAGCCTTTGTTTCCGACCTGAAACCCCTGGAACCGCTTCTCACAACGACGCCCTTTGTCCTTTCACGGGGCTCGTCGTTCAGGGACTCCGTCCGGTTCGAACTTCGATCAGCCACTCCGGGACCGGCAGTGTTCGTTCGGTTCGGAGAATCCGGTGATTTCATTCCGTACGTTTCGCCGATCACTCTTCACCACTCTGCACTCGTGGAAGCCTACGCGGTTGCCGGAGGACACCTCCCCAGCAAGCCGGTCCGGGCCGAATTCGTGAAGTTCAAACCCGTCGGCTCCCTCCGTCTCCTGTCCGATTACAGTCAGCAATACACAGGCGGTGGACATGACGCCTTGATCGATGGCCGCCGCGGAGGACCAGATTTCAGGCTCGGCGCCTGGCAGGGGTATGAAGGAAACGATCTGATCGCGGTCCTCGATCTGGGCGAGATGAACAATATCGAAACGGTGGCATTGGGATGTTTGCAGGATGAGAACTCATGGATTTTTTTCCCTGAAGAGGTACGGTTCTCGTTTTCGAAAGACGGATCGAGCTACGATGCGCCGGTGACGATCCGAAACGATGTCTTGCCGTCTGCACCGGGAGGGCTTTTGAAAGAATTTACCGTTCCGGGAAAGCCCGCTCGGTTTATCAGAGTTCACGCAAAGAACATCGGCTTCTGCCCGGCCTGGCACAAGGGGGCCGGGGGAAAAGCGTGGCTGTTCGTGGATGAAATTGTGGTGAAGTTGAAGAATTGAACCTCGGGCGGGGGAGCTATGACCCAGATTCGACAACCAGAGGATCCGCACATGAACCGAATCCAGATTCCCTCCGCATTGATTATTCTCGCCTTTCTGCTCGTTTGCAAAAGTTTCGCTTCGGAGATCCACACCGACCCACGGGGCGGGTCGTATGATACTCTTCTTGTCCTTTTCCGCGAGCTTCGCACTCTTGAGCGACCTTCCCTTCCGAACGGTGTTCCCGACTATACCGCCAAAACCATGCGGCGCATTCATGATCGGCTGATGGCTCTCCGTTCACGGCTCGAATCCGTTGATCCCAAGGGCTGGCCGAGAGACCGGCAGGCGGACTACGAGTTGGTGCGCGCGGAAATGAATGCGCTGGATTTTCACGTGCGTGTCCTTCAGCCCTGGACCCGTGACCCGGCCTTCTATGCGATCGTGTGGACTGATCAGAGCGACACTCCGGATCACGAAGGACCAACCAGCCACGCAGCCATCGAACTGTGGCAGTACGCCTTCCCTCTCTCTTCTGAGAGTGAGAACAGACTGTCGACTCAACTCAAGATCATTCCTCCGCTCCTCGAACAGGCGCGCGGAAACCTTACAGGCAACGCCAGGGATCTGTGGATCGCCGGCATCAGGGATATCCATGGCCAGGTACGCGCGCTCGATGCCCTGGCGGAAAAAACACGAGAGGCATCTTTTGATTTCAGGCGTGCCCTCGCGAAGGCAAGAGAAGCCATGGTGGCTTTTGCCGGATGGCTTGAATCGGAGGCGCCGTCCAAAACGGGACCTTCCGGCATCGGGAAGGAGCACTACACATGGCATCTGCGCAACGTTCTGCTCGTGCCAATGTCCTGGGAGGAAGAAGAGTCCCTGCTCCGGCGCGAGCTGACGCGGGCCTATGCGATGCTGAAACTCGAACAGCACCACAACAGAAATCTTCCTCCGCTTAAACCGATTGCTACGCCTGAAGAGTACGCGCAGAGAACCGACGAAGCGATACGGAAGCTGATCGCGTTTCTGGACAAACAGGAGATCCTCCCGATACGCGATTACATGGAGCCGGCGCTGAGGGAGCATCGGGGCACGTTCCAGCCTGACACGCAGAGGAACTTCTTTTCCGCAATCCTCCATCACGAGCCAAATGCTCTGTTCACGCATTCCACGCACTGGATCGACCTTGCCCGCATCCGCAAGGAGCCGCACCCGAGCCCGATACGACGCACTCCCCTGCCGTTCAACCTCTGGATGCACAGATCTGAAGGCCTTGCCACAGGAGTCGAGGAAATGTTTATGCATGCAGGGCTGTATGACGACAATCCGCGCGCGCGGGAACTGGTCTGGGTCATGCTTGCCCAGCGTTGCGCCCGGGGACTTGCATCGCTCTACGTTCATGCAAATACGATGACCCTCGACCAGGCAAAAGTCTTCCAGATTGCCTGGACGCCAACCGGATGGGTCGAGCGGGATCTTGGGCTGGAAGGATTCGAACAACAGCTCTACCTGCGCATGCCGGGATACGGAACCTGTTATGTGACCGGGAAGTATCTGATTGAGCGCCTGTTCATGGATCGGAGCCGCGAGCTGGGAGACGGCTTTACCGTAAAGCGATTTTTCGAGGAGTTGTACAGCGCGGGCGATATCCCGGTTGAATTGATCCGCAAGCAAATGCTCGACAGTCCATAGACACTCGGAAGGAAGGCAACGCGTGTTTACCCCAGATGTTGAAAGAGAAGGTTCGGAAAGCCGGTCCACAACAGCCGAAAGGAGTATCATGACCGTCACACAGCGAAGTCGCATCGTCTTGTTTCTTTTGCCGGTAGTTCTGACCATCGCCCGGGCGCAGACTTCTTCAGAGTGGGAGTCGCGATTCCGGGGAATTCCCAGTGCGGAGAAACAGCGCGAGTATATGGAGCGCCTCACGGCGCGCCCGCATCATCTCGGCTCTCCATACGGCAGAGAAAATGCCCAATGGATGCTCGCGAAATTCCGGGAGTGGGGGCTTGACGCAACAATCGAGACCTTCAACGTGCTCTTTCCGTCACCCAAGGAACGCATGGTAGAGCTTATCGCCCCGACACGTTATCGTGCGGCTCTCGTCGAACCCCCCGTTGCCGGCGATCCCACCTCTTCTCAGCAGAGCGAACAACTCCCGACCTATAACGCATATTCGATCGACGGAGACGTGACGGCACCGCTTGTCTATGTGAACTATGGAATTCCCGAAGATTACGAACGGCTTGAGCGATTGGGCATTTCTGTCAAGGGCTGCATCGTCCTCGCCCGCTACGGCGCTTCCTGGCGCGGAATCAAGCCCAAGGTCGCCGCAGAGCATGGCGCTGTAGGATGCATTATCTATTCCGACCCACGCGACGACGGTTACTTCCAGGGGGACGTGTTTCCCAAAGGACCGTATCGCAATGCCGACGGCGTACAGCGCGGAAGCGTCATGGACATGCCGCTCTATCCGGGAGACCCGTTGACACCGGGTGTCGGTGCAACAGGCAATGTACAGAGATTGCCCTTGAACGAGGTACCGACCTTCACCAGGATCCCGGTGCTTCCGATTTCTTACGGAGATGCAAAACCCCTTCTTGAGGCGCTTGCCGGTCCAGTTGCCCCTGAATCCTGGAGGGGCGCCCTTCCGTTGACCTACCACATCGGTCCCGGTCCGGCCATGGTCCGGCTCAGGGTCATCTCGAGCTGGGACCGCAAGGACATTTACAATGTGGTCGTGAGGATTCCGGGTTCAACGTATCCCGATGAGTGGATTCTGCGCGGCAACCACCACGATGCATGGGTAAACGGCGCGGAGGATCCGACGTCGGGAATGGTGGCCATGATGGAGGAGCTCCGCGCGTTTTCGGAGCTCTTGAAGCAGGGCTGGAGACCGAAGCGCACGATCGTGTACTGCGCCTGGGATGCGGAAGAGCAGGGATTGATCGGGTCAGTGGAATGGGCGGAGCACCATGCAAGCGAATTGACGAAAAAGGCCGTGATCTATATTAATTCCGATTCCAACGGCCGCGGTTTCCTCAGCATGGCCGGGTCACATACTCTCGAGAGCTTCATCAATACCGTTGCCAAGGAAATCATGGATCCCGAAAAGAAAATTTCTGTATGGGAACGTGCCAAGGCCCGTCGCCTTGCGAATGCAACCGGTGCCGATGAGAGAAAGGAAATACGCGAGAGGAAGGATCTTCGCATAGGAGCTCTCGGATCAGGATCGGACTACACGGCGTTTCTCGATCACCTGGGTATCGCCTCGCTCAATCTCTCCTACGGCGGCGAGGAGGGAGACGGAATCTATCACTCGATTTACGACGACTTCTTCTGGTTCACAACGTTCTCAGATTCGGATTTTGTTTACGGGCGCGCATTGTCACAAACGGCTGGAACGGCCGTCCTGCGGCTTGCCGGCGCCGACCTTCTGCCGTTCGGATTTGTCAATCTGGCGGAAACCGTTCAGCGATATGTCGACGAGTTGAAAAAGCTCTTGAAGTCCATGAGAGAGGATATTATTGAGAGAAACAGGCAGATTGCCGATAGCGTGTTCTTTGCCGTTGACAGTCCAAGGAGGCCCACGGTTTCGCCCACAATTGAAGATGTACCGCCGGAGTTGGATTTCGGGCCGCTCGAAAAGGCGACTGAAGCTCTCCTGAAGAGCGCGCAACAATACGAGGACGCGTCGCGGGCTGTGCAGGAATCAGCACGGCATCTCTCCACTCGTCAATTGCGCACAATCAATGAAAAGCTGATTCAGAGTGAGCGTCTTCTCACCGACGCCTCCGGACTTCCCGGCCGGCCGTGGTTCAGGCATGTACTGTATGCTCCGGGGTTTTACACGGGGTACGGCGTCAAAACCATTCCGGGAGTGCGCGAAGCAATCGAACAGAAGAGATGGAAGGAAGCACAAGCAGAGGTTCGCCGCGTAGCGGGAACACTCGTGAATGTTGCCCGACACATTGACCTGGCGGCCGACGATCTCTCCGGAAAGTGAAGCCGAAAAGGCCTCTTGAAAGAGTGGGACCGGATGGTTTGCGCGGGTTCCGTTTTTTGAGAGTTCTGTAACCTTAGGCGTCAGCAGGTCCAATCCCCTCCTGCTTCAAGTACCTTGAGAACCACACGCCGTTTGTGGTTCACTTCTGATATCCCCCAACCCGCCCAGGCGCTCCGTTCATCCAGTGACCCTTCGAGAGTCCGAACCCCGGCCCTTTTTTCGCTTGACACTCACGCAGAAAATCCTGAATTTGTGGAAGCGCTTCCAAGATTTCCCCGATCAACCGTCCACCGGCCTCAATGTCGGTCACCATTTACGATATTGCCCGCAAAGCAAAAGTCGGAATTGGTACGGTCTCGCGAGTATTCAACAACCATCCGAGCGTTTCCGCACGAACGCGCAATCGTGTGCTTGCCGTCGCGCGCAAACTTCACTACCGCCCGCACCCCGTCGCACGAGCACTCGCGGGACAACACTCCAACTCCATCCTCGCCTTCGTCCCCTTCTTCCCAACACACTTTTTCTCCGAAGTCCTGCAAGGTGTGCAATCGAGGCTGAGCGACCTCGACTGGGAACTGATCCTCTACGGCATCAACCACCCCGATCAACTTGAATCCTCCATCCAGCGCCACGCGGTCCGTTCTCACATGAACGGGATTCTCCTCTTTTCTATGCGGATACGCGAGAAATACGCGAAACATCTTCTCTCCCTCAAACCGACGCTGGTCCTTGTCGATGCGTTTCATCCGTTGTTTGATTCTATTACCGTTAACAATCGACGCGGGGGATACCTCGCTACACAGCATCTGATCGCTTCAGGCCACAGACGCGTCGGCTTTCTGAACGCCAATCCGCACAGCACCCCCGCGCGGGAACGCCTCAAAGGGTACAAGGACGCTATGAAGGAAGCCGATCTTGAAATCCGCCCAGAATGGGTCAGGCAAAGCCGCTCGAAGGAACTCGACGGTTTCACCAGGGAAACCGGAACGCATCTTATGAAGGAATTCCTGACTCTCGGTACAAAACGACCTACCGCCGTCTTCGTTGCAAGCGACATTCAGGCAATCGGCGCGCTGCGGGCCCTCGAAGAATCAGGCCTCCGGTGTCCCGACGACATGGCTCTCGTCGGCTTCGACGACATTGAACTCTCACAGTACCTGAACATCTCCACGATCCGCCAACCGATGTTCCAAATGGGAGCTCTCGCCGTGGACATCTTCCATCGCCGCTTGGTGGACCGCAAGAGTCCCCCGACTCACACTCAATTCGTACCCGAGCTTGTTGTGCGCAAGAGCTCGAACGGCCACAGCCGGACACCCCTGGCACTTGCGGCAGGAGGAAAGACATGAAGCACGCCCAGATCCGCGTCATGACTGCCTGGAGCGTCACGGTGTTTTCCCTGACAGCATCCTTCCCGCTTGCCGCACAGGAAAATGCCTCCCCGTCTGTCCCGGAATGGTCAAAACATGTTGTCTGGTATCAAATCTTCCCCGAACGGTTCCGAAATGGCGATCCGTCCAACGATCCGACTCCCGAGGATCTGTCTGGCTCCTGGCCCCACGTTGTTCCCAAGGGATGGCAGGTGAGCAGTTGGACCGGCGATTGGTACGAACTCCAACCCTGGGAGCGCGACGATGGAAAAGGATTCTACGTCCACGTGCAAAACCGCAGATACGGCGGTGACCTTCAAGGAGTTCTCGACAAGCTCGACTACCTCCAGCAGCTCGGCGTCACGGCCCTCTACTTCAACCCGCTGTTCGAATCCCCCTCACTCCACAAATACGATGCGACGATGTATCACCATATCGATAACAACTTCGGTCCCGATCCCGTGGGGGATAGGGCAGTGTGGGCAATGGAACAGCCCGGTGATCCATCGACCTGGCAATGGACAAGCGCCGATCGTCTCTTCCTCCGACTTGTTCAAGAGGCCCATAAACGCAACATGAAGATCATTCTGGATGGCGTCTTCAACCATGTCGGGATGACGTTCTGGGCGTTTGAAGACGTGAAAAAGCATCAACAGCAGTCGGCGTACGCAGACTGGTTCATCATCAAACGATGGGATGACCCATCAACCCCCGAAAACGAGTTTGAATACCAGGGATGGTACGGCGTGCGGGAATTGCCGGAATTGCGGGAAGATGAGAACGGGATCGTCACCGGACCCCGCGAGCATATCCGGGCTATTGTGAAGAGGTGGATGGATCCGAACGGCGACGGAAATCCGGAAGACGGCATCGACGGCTGGCGGCTGGACGTCGCTGAAATGGTGAATCGAACCTTCTGGCGCGAATTCCGCCGATGGGTCAGGGCCGTGAATCCTGAAGCATACCTGACCGGCGAAGTGTGGTGGGAAGATTGGAACAACGAGAAGATGTTCAATGCCGCTCCGTGGCTGCAGGGCGATGTTTTCGATGCCGTCATGAATTACCGCTGGGCGAGGGAGTGTTTTCGCTTCTTTGCCGCGGACCGCACAAGGATCTCTGCACCGGAATTCCTCCGGCGGCTCGAGAGCCTGCTCCGCGACTATCCCGCCGACGTCAACCTCGTCCTCCAGAATCTCTACGACAGCCACGATACCGACCGACTTGCGTCCCATATTGTGAACACCGACGCGCTCTATGACAAGCATGTCGACGCCAACGGCAACCGGAAGTACAACGTTCGCAAACCGACGGAACGCGAACGGGCGGCACAGAAACTCATGGCTCTGTTTCAAATGGTCTTCGTCGGCGCACCGATGATCTATTACGGCACCGAGGCCGGAATGTGGGGAGGAGACGATCCCGACTGCCGGAAACCGATGCTGTGGCCGGACATGCGGTTTGACGACGAGAAGAGCCATCCATTCAACCTTGAACGGCCGGCCGACGTGAACCGGTTCGATGAGGAACTCTTCACGTGGTACTCCAGGCTCATCAAGCTCAGGACAAGTCATCCGGTTCTTCGAACGGGGGCGTTCGAGCCGATTCCTCTCCACCATGCGCCGGACATTCTTGCCTTTGCACGGACAGACGGAAAAGAACGCTACGTAGCGGTTTTGAATCGCGGATGGACACAACAGCGGATTACAGTTCCGGTCACGGACGGAGGCAATCGCACACTCACTGATGTGTTGACCGGGCAAGCCCACGCGGTGAAGAGTGGCTCGGTCACATTGACGCTCGAGCCGCAATCCGGCGTTGTTCTCCGATAAGAACTCAATCTGATATCCTGTACAAACTATAACACATGTTCTCAAATTCAATGCACGAGGGAAGACCATGACAACATCAAGAGTCATCCTGGCGTTTTTGATGATGCAGGCCGGCTCGCTCCTTGTCGCGCAGGAAATCGAGGTGCGCGGGAAAGTAACGAGCGCCGAGGATGGAATGGCGCTCGTCGGCGCCAATATTCTCGAAAGGGGCACGACGAACGGCACCACGACCGACATGGAGGGCGAGTTCCGGCTGACCGTGCAAAGGGGCGCCGTGCTCGTCATCTCCTATGTCGGCTTTACCACTCAGGAGGTAGAGGCGGCAGAAGGAATCTATTTGGCAATTACGCTGCAGCCCGGCGTGATGGAAATTGAAGCCGTAGAAGTCGTGGGGATTGGCTATGGAGAAGTGAAGAAGGCGGACGCGACCGGCTCCGTGACGGCAATTTCGGCGAGAGAATTCAACAAGGGGATCATGACTTCTCCCCAGGAATTGCTGATTGGAAAAGCGGCCGGTGTCCTGACCAATACACTCAGCGGCGCGGCCGGCACAGGAACACAAATCCGCATCCGGGGCGGCTCATCCATCACCGCCAATAACGATCCGCTCATCGTCATCGACAACATTCCGCTCGAGAGCGCAGGCATTTCCGGAATGGCGAATCCGCTTTCCAGCATCAACCCCAACGATATCGAGTCGATCACGATTCTCAAGGATGCGTCGGCAACGGCGATATACGGTTCACGCGCCTCAAACGGCGTTATCATCATCAAAACCAAGAAGAGTACCGTTGCACGGGGAGATCAACTCATCGTGCGCTACAACGGGAACGTCGCCTTCTCCTCTGCCGAGAAGTTTCTTTCGGTGTTCACTGGCGACGAATTCAGGGCACTGGTGGCCGACAGAGTGGCGAACTATGGCTTGACCTCGGCGGCCTTGACAAGGCTCGGGACAGCCAATACGGATTGGCAAAAGGAAATCTACCAAACCGCGCCACAGACGGAGCACAATGTAAGCATCAGCCATGCCCTCGAACTGCCCGCGCTGGGACTCGTTCCCTACCGTGTCTCCCTCGGGTATCTGTATCAGGACGGGATTCTGAAATACAACAACATCGATCGGAAGAACATTGGGGTCTCGGCCACCCCATCTCTCCTCGACGGCGCGCTGAGCATGGATGTCAACGTTTCCGCCTCCTGGATCGGCAACAATTTCTCGAATAACGATGCTATCAGTTCGGCCCTTGAGTTTGACCCGACACAGCCGATCAAAAACGGGAACACGCGCTACGGCGGCTATACGGCATGGACCGACTTGAGTTCCGGCGACCCGATCAACGGCCCGCCCAACAACATTGCCACCCACAACCCCGTAGCCCGCCTGGAATATCGTGACAACACATCCGACGCCAAGCGCTATATCCTCGGCGGCAAGGTCGACTACAAGTCCCTGTTTCTCGGAGGCCTGAAGGCAACACTGAACCTTGGGCGCGATTACTACGAAAGCAAGGGGGCGGACATTACCGATACGCTGGCCTCCTGGTCATACCGGGAGCCGGAGACTCAAATCAGGGAATATACCCAGCGGAAAACCAACGATGTGCTGGAGTTCTATCTGAACCACACCATGGAGTTTGACATTCATAAGTTCGATATCACCGGCGGATATTCCTGGCAGCATTTTTACAACCGCGGCAAAAACTCCAACAGGGCGTGGAATCCGGCCCTTCCCGGCGCTCGAACAACGCCCTACAAAAACGAGTACTTCCTGGTGTCATTCTTCGGACGGGTAAACTACACCCTGCTCGATAAGTACCTGCTGACCGCAACGTTGAGAGACGACGGATCCTCGAGGTTCGGGAAAGAGAATCGGTGGGGCCTGTTCCCCGCTGTTGCTCTTGCCTGGAAACTGACGGAGGAGCCTTTCATCGGCAAATCGGATAATATCAACGAACTCAAACTCCGCCTCTCCTGGGGGCAAACAGGACAACAGGACATTGGAAGCAACTATTATTCGTATATTCCGACTTACACCAGCAGCACTTCCGGCGCATACTATCAGTTCGGGAACACCTTTTACTCAACTCTCCGTCCCGACCCTTACGACGCGAACATCAAGTGGGAAACACTGACGTCGTTGAACGCCGGCCTGGACTTCACGCTCCTCAATTCGAGGGTATCGGGCTCGATCGACGTGTACAAGAACACGTCTGATGATTTGTTGAACAACATTCCGATCCCGGTGGGAAGCAACTTTTCCAACTTTCTGCTGACAAACGTGGGATCAATGGTCAATCAGGGTGTTGAAATCGGCCTGAACGTCACCCCATTCCTCGAGAAGGAGTTCTCGTGGGATATCGGAGTGAACTTCACCTACAATAAGAACGAGATTACAAAACTCACGCTTACGGACGACCCGTCGTATCCCGGGGTCAACACCGGAGGCATTTCCGGCGGTGTTGGAAATACTGTTCAAAAGTACATCGTCGGATACCCGGCCCGTGTGTTCTTTCTCTTCATGCAAGTGTTTGACCCTAACGGGAAACCCATTGAGGGTTTGTATGTGGATAAGAGCGGACAGGGAGGAAGTGTATCGGGTAACGAGCTCAACAAGTTCTACCTGAAGTCCCCCGACCCTACCTACCTCGTCGGTATCTCTTCCCGGATCAACTACCAGAACTTTGACCTGAGTTTTTCAGGCAGGCTGAGCATCGACAACTATGTGTACAACAACAACGCCTCTAACAGGGCTCTGTACCAAAATATCTATAATCAAAGCGGATACTTGTCCAATGTGCTGACCGATGTTAAGAAAACAAATTTCATGACCGCCCAGTACTGGTCGAGCTTCTATCTGGAGAATGCCTCATTCTTCAGGCTGGACTACATCAGCCTCGGCTACAATTTTGCGTCCCTCTTTGGAAACAAGATCAGCGGACGGATTGGTCTCACAGTACAGAATGTCTTTGTGATCACCAAGTACAGCGGACTGGATCCTGAAGTCGTCAACGGCATAGACAACAATATCTATCCGCGACCCCGCACCTACATGACAACACTGAGCGTAACTTACTAAGGAGGAAGGGAACATGAAGAAGACGACAGCAGTGTTACCGGTTCTCTTCATCGCGATGATGCTTTCATCGTGTGTCAAGGACCTGGATGTCGATCCCATCGACCCGAACGTCAGCACACTGAACAACGTATTCAAGGACCCCCTTGCCTACAAACAAGCCTTGGCGAAGCTCTATGCAAGCTTTGCCATCAGCGGCCAAACGGGGGGCGGAGGCGGAAGCCCTGACATTGCAGGGATCGATGAAAATTTCGGCAATTACCTGCGCCAGTACTGGGGCCTGCAAGAGCTCTCCACGGATGAGGCCATCATTGCATGGGATGATGCCACCATCAAGGATTTTCACTGGCAAACCTGGTCTCCCAATGATGTATTCATCACGGCCCTTTATTCCCGTATCTTTTACACGATCACGATTTGCAACGAGTTCATCCGGAATGTCGACAACAAGATCGGTTCGGTGTCGGGAACTTTCCTCGCCGATCTGACCGCCTACAAGGCCGAGGCCCGCTTCCTTCGCGCCCTGGCCTACTGGCATGCGCTCGACATGTTCGGCAACGTGCCCTTCGTAACCGAGGCAGATCTCCCGGGTGCCTTTTTCCCCAAGAGAATCACACGCACGGAGCTGTTCAATTATGTCGAAAGCGAGTTGAAAGCAATTGAGAACGATCTGCTCCCCGCGAGGACGAACGAATATGCGCGAGCGGACAGAGGTGCGGCCTGGTTCCTGCTCGCCAAGCTCTACTTGAATGCGGAGGTGTACACCGGAACTCCCAGATACGCTGATGCGCTGACGTACCTGAACAATGTCATCACCGCCGGTTATGTGCTGGACAACAACTACGGGCATCTGTTTACTGCCGACAATCACCTGAGCCCTGAGATCATCTTTCCGATTGCCCTGGACGGACAGAACACCCAGCAGTACGGAGCGATGACCTTCCTGATCCACGCCTCGAACGGCGGAGGCATGCCTTTGAACGGCATTGACGGCGGCTGGGGCGGGATACGAACCATCAAGGACTTTGTGGCCAAATTCAATATCGTGGAAAGCGACTTCAGTTCGAACCCCCAGTTCCAGGGACCCGACAGGAGGGGCATGTTCTTCTTCGATCCGGGAACATGGCAGTGGGAGATCACTAATGTCGGCACGTTCACCCACGGGATCGGCATCACGAAGTTCAGAAATGTCACGTCGGTCGGAGGACCCGCCCCGAATGCGCACCCGACATTTGTGAGCACCGACTTCCCGATGTTCCGTCTGGCCGATGCCTACCTGATGTACGCGGAAGTCGTGGTACGCGGCGGCGGGGGAAATATCGCAACCGCCGTCACCTACGTCAACGATTTGCGCCAACGCGCATACGGGAACACGTCGGGAAATATCGCCGCCGTCAACCTGACCCTGAACTTTCTGCTGGATGAGCGGGCCAGGGAGCTGTACTGGGAGGCGCACCGGCGAACGGATCTTATCCGCTTCGGCCAGTTCACCAACGGTCCCTACGTTTGGGAATGGAAGGGGAATGTCAAAAACGGGATTCAGACAAGCCCTCACAGGAACCTCTACCCGATTCCCGTCAACGACCTGAACGCAAACCCGAATCTGGTGCAGAATCCCGGGTATTAAACAACGAGCATCGTGCAAGGAAGACACCAATGAAAAAGACTATTCTGACGCCATTGCTTGTGACTGTGATCGGTCTCCTGCTGGCCTCGTGCGAAAGAGATATCACCGAACCGGTCATCAGTTCAAACCCCACCAAACCGGCCGCGGCTGTCGTTGCTCTGCCGGATTCGTTCAACGTAAACTACGCGGACAGCGTCGTCACCTTCTCCTGGTCTGCCGCTGACTTCGGTTTTCCCGCGTCTGTCACCTACACCGTGCAGATGTCCGACACGGCGAATTTTTCCCGGAATGTTGCAGATCTGATCACCACCCAGAAGTTGAGCGGAACAAAGACAGTCGGTGACATCAACACTCTGATTCTTTCCTGGAACTACGCCATCGGAACGCCCGTCACCGTCTATTACAGAATTGCCGCGTCGGTCAGCTCTTCCATTGCCGCCGTGTACTCTGATGCCGGATCCCAGGTGTTAACCCCCTACGACGCGGTGATCAACTATCCGATGATCTACGTCCCGGGCTCCTACCAGGGATGGTCTCCAGGCGCCGTAAACGGCCGATTGTTCTCCTATGGATTCGATTCCCAGTACCAGGGAATTGTGCGGCTTGTGGACGGATCAAATCCTACCACAGCATTCAAAATCACTGTCAACCCGAACTGGAACGGTCCGAACTACGGCGGCACACTTACGCCCTCGGGCAACAACTATTCAGGCATTCTTGATCCGTCCGGTCCGGACTATGTCGTCAATGCCGGTACGTATGCGTTTACCGTTAACGTGAACGCGTTGACTATAGCATTGACCAAGACGGACGATTGGGGAATCATCGGTTCTGCCGTTCCCCCCTACGACTGGTCGGTCGATGTGGACATGTTCTACAACGGCCAGCGAAAAATGTGGGAAATCACGGCGGACTTCAACGCCGGGGAATTTAAGTTCAGAGCAAATGACGACTGGTCACTCAACTACGGGGATAATGGTGCAGACGGAACTCTGGATGCGGGCGGGGCCAACATCACGTTGGCAACTGCCGGCAACTATACGATCCGATTTGACCCGGTGAAACTGACCTACACCGTCCAGAAGAACTGAGTCGTGAAGAGAAGGCTGTCATAGGTCCCGGACAGCCTTCTTTCTGTACATCATAGTTTGGAAACGTGCCAAAGGATGATCGCCGGCCATTCTCCGGAAGAAAACACGGCGGGCGCCGGAACAGCGTTTCTTGAGGGTTCCAATGAATTTGAAGATTGTGTTCGCCGTAGCGACACTGACGACAGAAGCGGCCTTGTCGCAAATTGTCGTCACGGTTCCTCAGTTTCCCACGGAAAACGATTCCATTGTCGTCACGTTTGATGCCACGCAACCCGGTGCATCTGAACTGCTGAACTACACAGGTACGCTCTACACCCACACCGGGGTCATCACCAATCTCAGCACTGGCCCGAGCGACTGGAAATACGTCAAAGGGACGTGGGGAAGCCCGAGCCAGCCAACGCTGACGAGGCTGGGGGAAAATCTCTACAGACTCATCATCGGCCGCCCACGTCAATATTACGGGGTGAGCAATCAGACTGAGCGAATCCTCAAGCTTGCGTTTGTCTTTCGCAGCGCGGACGGCACGAAACAAACGCGCCCCGACATCTTCGTCGATCTCTTCGAACCAGGGATTTCCGTCCTCATCGACAAGCCGGAGGTTTCCATCCCTTTCGGCGATCCCCTGCGCTCCCCGGTGTTTGCAGGCCAGGATGATACCATAGCAGTGAGGTTCCTGGCGGCAGAGCTGGGAACGAAGATCTCCACCCTCACCCTCTTCATCAACGGCTTGCAGGTTCTCCAGTCGGACTCCAGCAGCCTTGTTTACGATTTTATCAGTTCAGCGCATTCTATTGGCGCCAATACCCTGACCGCGATCGGCATCGACACCTCCGGCATTGCCGATACGGCCGGATTCGTCGTCTTCACCAATCCTCCCGTCGAAGATGCTCCCCTTCCGCAAGGAGCTGATCATGGAATCAACAACATCGACAACACCACCATCACGCTTGCCCTGTTCGCTCCTTATAAAGACTTTGTGTACGTTATCGGCGATTTCAACGACTGGAAGATCGACACGCTATATTTCATGAAGCGCCATCAGATCAATCCGGACAGCATCGTCTGGTGGACAACAATCAACGGCCTCACGCCAGGCCAGGAGTATTCCTTCCAATACCTTGTGGACGGAACTCTGCGCATCGGCGACCCGTATTCGGAAAAGGTTCTTGACCCATGGAACGATCAAGACATTTCGTCCGTAACCTACCCCGGCCTCAAACCATATCCTGCGGGAAAGACGGCGGAACCTGTTTCCGTTCTGCAGACAAATCAGATGTCCTACGCGTGGAGTGTAACGGATTTCCACCGTCCCGCGAAGACCGATCTCGTCATTTATGAGATCCTTTTGAGGGATTTTCTCTCTACGCACTCGTTCACCACGCTCACCGACACGCTCAATTACCTGAAATCTCTCGGCGTGAATGCCATCGAGCTCATGCCAGTCATGGAGTTTGAGGGCAATGAGAGCTGGGGATATAATCCGAGCTTCCATCTGGCGCTTGATAAATACTATGGCCCTGCCGATGAATTCGACCGGTTTGTTGACTCGGCGCATGCAAAGGGAATGGCGGTCATTCTCGATATCGTTCTCAACCACGCTTTCGGGCAGTCACCGCTCGTCCGGCTCTATTGGGATGCCGAGAACAAGCGTCCCGCTCCGAACAATCCGTGGTTCAATCCTGTCGCACGGCATCCCTTCAATGTCGGATATGACTTCAATCACGAGAGCCCCGCAACACAGCGGTACGTCGACCGGGTCACCAGACATTGGCTGACAAGGCACAAGGTGGACGGCTTTCGTTTCGACCTTTCCAAGGGTTTTACACAGACGAACAGCGGAACCGATGTCGCTGCCTGGGGAGCCTATGACCAGTCCCGCATCGACCTCCTCAAACGAATCGCGGACAGGATTTGGGAGATTGATTCGACCGCCTATGTCATTCTTGAACATTTCGCCGACAACAGTGAAGAGAGCGTTCTGTCAAACTACGGAATGATGCTCTGGGGAAAGCTGACGAACGAATACAACGAGGCCACAATGGGCTGGCATGACAACAACAAATCCAACTTCTCGTGGGGATCATACCGGGCGCGGGGATGGACCGATCCGAATCTCGTCACATACATGGAAAGCCACGATGAAGAGCGCTTGATGTACAAGAACCTGATGTACGGCAATTCAAGCGGAACGTATGACGTCAAAAATATCGGTACTGCGCTCGAACGGATGAAACTCGCCGCCGCATTCTTCTTCACCATCCCCGGCCCGAAAATGCTGTGGCAATTCGGAGAATTGGGATATGACATTTCCATTAACTATAATGGACGATTAGGCAATAAACCGATCCGGTGGGATTACCATGCCGACCCTGCGCGTCGAAATCTCTTCAAAGTGATCAGCGCGTTGACAACGCTGAAGCAATACGATGCATTTCGAACAACCGATTTTTCCATGAGTGTTGGGGACGCAACGAAACGGATCACTCTCCGTCATGCTTCTATGGATGTTACTATTATCGGTAACTTTGACGTGGTGGCGCAAGACGTACATCCGGACTTCAGCAAGACCGGAACGTGGTACGATTACTTCAGCGGCGACAGCCTTGAAGTCTCCGATACCCAGGCTCTCCGGACGATCCGACCTGGGGAATTTCAGATTTACACCTCGATCCAGCTTCCGACTCCGGAGCCCGGGATTGTCACCGGCGCGGAGGAAAACCGCCCCCCGGTTCCCCGCACGTTCCATCTCCATCAAAACTATCCGAATCCGTTCAATCCGTCGACAAGGATTCTGTTTGAGATTCCTTCTGCAGGAATGGTGACGCTGAAAATTTACAGCATCCTCGGGGAAGAGGTTGCCGTGCTGGAAGAAGGGAATCGAGCTGCAGGCCCTCATGCCGTCGAATGGGACGGAAGAACAAACGACGGGAGATCGATGGCGGCAGGCGTGTACTTTGCACGCCTTTCCGTCGGGGAATACTCGGAGACCATCAAGATGCTTCTTCTTCGCTGACCCATACGGGAGAACATGGCCACTCTTCTTCCGTACGCCGGCCTTTTTCTGACAGGATTCCTGTTCTTGGGCTGTGGAATCAGGGACAACAACTCCTCACGCATTGTCATCTGGCATCAAATGCGGCCTGATGAACGCGAGATCCTCCAACGTCAGCTCAGCCGATATGCACTTCAACATCCTTCACTTGAAATCGTCGACATCTATAAGGAAACGGAAGAGCTTCGCAGCGGATATGTCATCGCTTCGGTTTCAGGTCAGGGCCCGGATCTGGTCTATGGTCCATCTGATCCGGTGGGCGTCTATGCCGTGACAGAGACCATCCGCCCGCTTGAACACCTTTTTCCCGGAACTTTTCTCGGAGAGTTCGATTCATCCGCCTTTACGTTCTTCCGGGGCCACTTGTACCAGATTGCGGATAAGGTGGGCAACCATCTTGCACTCGTGTACAACAGGAAGTATGTTCAGAAACCGCCTGAAACCGACGAAGAATTGCTTGCATTGGGGCGTCAACTGCTGACCCGGTACGGCGTCAAGGCCGGAAAGCCCTCGGTCTATCCCTTGACGTGGAATTACACAGAGCCGTTCTTTTTCATCCCTTTTCTGACGGGATTTGGCGGATGGGTGTTTCGTGAGGACGGTGTGACGCCGAACCTTGACACCCCAGCCATGGTCGAAGCCTTGAACTTCATTCGTGATGTACGAGGCAAGCACAAGATCGTACCGGGTGAAGCGGACTATGAGATTGCCGACGCACTCTTCAAAGACGAGCGGGCAGCCATGATCATCAACGGCGACTGGTCATGGGCCGGGTATCTTCAGCGGGGTCTAGACATCGGCGTCGCCCCGCTTCCGAAAATCAGCCGGACCGGCATGTGGTGTGCGCCGATGACTTCTCCGAAGGGATATTCGATGAACATCAATGTTCCCGAAAGCAAGGTTCCCCTCATCCTCGACCTGATGCGATTCCTTCTTTCCGAAGAGAATCAGTTGGAAAGCGTTCGAATCTTGATGACGGTACCGACGCGTACGTCGCTGTACTCTCACCCCGACGTAACATCAAATGATATTCTTAAGAATTCGCTTCTTCAAATCCACCGCGGAAAGCCCATGCCCGTGGTTCCGGAAATGAGGGCTGTTTGGGATGCAATGCGGCCGGGATATCAGGCGGTCATGGGCGGCGCGCTCTCTCCTGAGGAAGCGGCAAGGCAGATGCAGGAATTGGCACTGCGAAAGATCCGGGATATGAAAGAGTGAGTAAAACATCCTGACATGGAAAAGAGACGGCTCTTGATCACTTTTTTTCTTGCACCGTCATTTGTGGTGCTCGCCGGCGTAGTGCTGTATCCGTTTCTCTACAATGTTGTTCTTTCGTTCGGAAACATGAATCTGACAACGATCCGTCACTGGGACCTGATCGGATTTCGGCAGTATGTCAAGATCTTCACGGAGCCATCTCAGCCTGATTTCTATACCGTGTTCTGGAAGACGATCGTCTGGACGGTTGTCAACGTGTTCTTTCACGTCGTCTTGGGAGTGTTCCTTGCCTTACTCCTCAATCAGAAATTACGGGGAAAGTCGATATACCGAACCATCCTCATTTTGCCCTGGGCCATTCCACAGTACATCGTTGCGCTGACCTGGAGGGGAATGTTCAACTATGAATACGGTTCCCTCAACATCATGATCAACAAATATCTCGGCCTTCCGGCCGTTGAGTGGCTCAAAAGTCCGACGGAGGCTTTTCTCGCCTGTATTCTGACGAATGTCTGGCTCGGATTCCCGTTCATGATGGTGATTGCCCTGGGCGCCATGCAGAGCATTCCGCACGAGCTCTACGAGGCGGCGGCCATCGACGGGGCCCGATGGTGGCATCGCATCCGCATGATCACCCTTCCGTTGATCCGCCCGATCATGGTACCCGCGATCACCCTGGGAACAATCTGGACCTTTAATAATCTGAACATTGTTTGGCTCGTGAGTAACGCGGGCGAGCCCGCGGACAACACGCACATTCTTGTTTCGTTCGTATACAAGGCCGCGTTCAACTTCTACGGCTACAGTTACGCCGCAGCTCTTTCCATGGTCATTTTCGTCATTCTGCTTCTATTCAGTCTTGCATTCCTTCGAACCACAAGAGCTACGGAGGCCGCTTTCTAAACAATGGACCAGCAGCGTCTCACCAGAATCCTCGCAACAGCAACGACACACATTCTCTTGGTGTTGTTTGCAGTGTTCGCCGTCTTTCCAATTTGGCAGATCGTCAATATTTCCCTCCGGCCGGGGGATCAACTGCTCTCTTCCACCCTTGAGCTGATTCCATCCAACGCGACGCTGGAAAATTATGAACGCCTCTTCACGGAGACAGAGTTCCTGCGATGGATCGGCAACAGTGTGTTCGTGGCATTCGCGGTCACGGCCACCGGCGTCGTGCTCGCGTCAACGGCGGGATACGGGTTCTCTCGGTTCAGATTTACAGGCCGCAATTTCGGCCTCCTCACGCTTCTGACAACGCAGATGTTCCCGGCCACGATGCTTCTCCTCCCCATGTACATCATGCTGATCACCTTGGGCCTCATCAACACCTTTCTCGGCGTGATCATCGTCTACTCGGCCACGGCTCTTCCGTTCTGCATCTGGACCATGAAGGGATACTACGACACGATTCCCGTAAGTCTTGAGGAGGCTGCGCGCATCGACGGGTGCGGACGGTTTCAGGCATTCTCTCGCATCATCTTGCCGCTTGCCGCTCCGGCTCTGGTAATCACTGCGCTGTTCTCGTTCATGACGGCCTGGTCCGAGTACATCGTTGCGGCGCAGATCCTTCAAGACTCTCAGCTCTGGACGCTTCCGCTCGGATTGAAGTCCTTCGAAGCAAGCATGAGCACCCAGTGGGGCCTCTACGGGTCCGCCTCCCTCATTGTCATGGTTCCTGTTGTTCTTCTGTTTCTTGCTTTGAGCCGTTGGCTTGTTTCGGGTCTCACGCTTGGAAGCGTCAAGGGGTGAACAATGCTCCGAAGAATCTTCGTCCTCGTCACATTTCTTTGCGCCGGCTGTGGAATGAACAACGAACAACACTTTGAGCTTTCAGGTCCTTGGTCCTTCCGTGCGGACTCGCTCGATGAAGGGCTTTCAGCGCAGTGGTTTGCCGCGGATTTCGACCGCTCGGCCTGGTCTGAAGTCAAGGTTCCCGACCATTGGGAACGCTACAATCTCCCATCATACGACGGCACGGGATGGTTTACAACACGGTTCACTCACGATGATAGCAGTGAACCCATGGCTCTTTTTTTCGCCGGTGTGGATGACGATGCGGACATATGGTTGAACGGTGAAAAAATCGGTTCCCATGCCGGTTACAGCGAAGCGTTCTTCTTCGATGTCACGCGGGCCTTACGGAAGGGCGTCAACACGCTGGTCGTCAGGGTGGTTGACTACAGCGGTCCTGGCGGAATCTACAGGCCGGTAGCGGTGATTCCCCTGAAGGACGTCGAAGAACTTCTCCGGTCACCGTATGCTGACCTGCCGGCCCGGCCGAGTGCGGATTGGGTGAAAGATGCCGTTATATATGAAGTGTACCTGCGATCTTTTTCGAAAGAGGGGACGTTCAAAGCGTTGGAGCGGAAGATTCCTGAACTGAAGGATCTCGGCGTTACCGTGCTCTGGCTTATGCCGATCCATCCGGTCGGAACATTGCATCGGAAGGGCACGCTCGGAAGCCCCTACGCTGTCATGGATTATTATGCAATCAATCCCGAATTTGGGACACTCGACGATTTTCGCTCTCTGGTCAACACGGTGCACAAGCATGACCTGAAGATTATCATCGATCTCGTTGCCAACCACACGTCATGGGACAGCAAGCTCCTTCGTGAACACCCGGAGTGGTTTACCAAAGACAGCACAGGGAAGATCGTTGCACCCAACACGGATTGGACGGACGTTGCGGACCTTGACTACGATCAACCCGAGGTACGGGATTACATGATTCGGATGATGGAATACTGGATACGCGACATCGGGATTGACGGCTATCGTTGCGACGTGGCTGAACTTGTACCGACGGATTTCTGGGAACGAGCCCGGAAGGTGCTCGACAAGATCAAGCCCGTCCTCCTGCTATCGGAGGGAACCGTTCCCGAGCATCATGTGAGAGCATTTGACATCACCTATGCATGGAATTTCTACGACGTCCTGTCCAGGGTAATTCAGGGATCGGCGCCGGCAACCTTGTTCGCCGATATTCATCGGAACGAAGCGCTTCAGTTTCCGCGCGGATCGCTCCGGATGCGCTTTACCACCAATCACGACAAGAATGCCTGGGATGCCCCTGCCGTCGAAAAATTCACTCCTGAAGGCGCGAAGGCGGGCGCCGTCCTTGCATTCACCTTCGGCGGAGTTCCGCTCATCTACAACGGTGAGGAAGTTGGAAACGCAAAACGTCTTCATCTATTCGAGAAGGTGGAGATTGACTGGAACAGAAATCCCGAATTCCGTTCTCTGTTCACACAATTGACGCGCCTCCGACGGGAACATGCGGCTTTTCGGCGGGGGACGTTTGAATCCCTGGATCATTCGGAACCGGAACGCGTGGTAGCCTTTCGCCGCCGACAGGGAACCGAAACCGCTATCGTGATAGTTAATCTGTCGCGGGAATCACTCGAGGTTTCCGTAACCCTCCCCGAACCGGTATCCGATTTGAAGGAATGGTTGACAGGGAAGGACATCCGAGTCTCAAACGGTCGGCTGAAGATTGAGTTGGACAGCTTCGCCTACCGTGTGTTTGTGGGGAACATCCCATCCTGAAAACGAATCACCGCAAACATGAAAACAATCAATCTGGTCCTTGGCATCCATAATCATCAACCGGTCGGTAACTTTGACCATGTTTTTGAACAAGCGTTTTCACGCGCCTATCAGCCGTTTCTCAACCTTCTCGCGAAGTACCCCAGTGTGAAGATCACCCAGCACTACTCGGGATGCCTTCTCGAATGGCTTCAGAGCCGTCATCCCGACTTCATCGGACAACTCCGCCGGCTGGTTGCTTCCGGGCAGGTCGAAATAATGGGCGGGGCACACTACGAGGCCATTCTTTCGATCATTCCGGATGAAGACAAAGCCGCACAACTCCACAAGCTTTCCAGGATGATCAAAAGCCGATTTGGCACGCTCCCCACCGGAATGTGGCTCGCAGAGCGGGTGTGGGAACAGCATCTCGCAAAGCACATTGCCGATGCCGGACTGCGGTATACAGTCGTGGACGACACCCATTTCAAATATGCCGGATTCTCGGAAGAAGAACTGCTCGGATATTACGTAACAGAGGAAGAAGGACGGACAATCGCCGTGTTTCCGATCAGCAAACGGCTTCGCTACACGATCCCGTTTCAACCGGTATCACAAACCATTGACGCTCTGAGGGAGGTTGCCACCGAGGAAGGCAATCAGATTGCCGTGTATGCCGATGACGGGGAAAAATTCGGGATATGGCCGGGTACGTACGACCACGTGTACACCAATGGGTGGCTGGAGGAATTCTTCCGTGCGTTGAGCGACAATGCCGACTGGATCAGGATCCTTCGGTTTCAGGATGTTCTGGAGTCCATTCCGCCTCTCGGCCTCACCTACCTTCCCGATGCTTCTTACGCGGAGATGCTGCATTGGGCGCTCCCTTCTCATCATTTTCCCCTGTACGAGGAATTCGAGCATCTCCTGCAGAACCAAGGAATAAGGGACAAGTACGAATCGTTTTTCAAAGGCGGATTTTGGAGAAATTTTCTTGCCAAGTATCCCGAATCCAACCTCATGCACAAGAAGATGCTGCGTGTTTCCGAAAGGGTGCGAACGACGCTGGCAAAGGGCAAGAAGAGGATAACCCGTTCGAAGGCCGAACGGCTTCGCGCTTCGCTTTTCGCAGGCCAGTGCAATGACGCGTACTGGCATGGCGTCTTCGGCGGACTTTACCTGCCCGTGCTTCGTTTCCCCATCTACCGCAATCTCATCGACGCCGAGAAGCAACTTGACGCCTTGGAGCAGCGGAAGAAACTGACCGTCAGCGTCATGGATCTGGATGCGGATGGTCAGGACGAAGTTATCGTGGAGTCTCCCGTATTGAATTGCTACTTTAAGCCCGGTGAGGGAGCGTCGCTCGTGGAGCTGGATTTCAAACCCGCCTCACTGAATCTTCTGGACATTGTCTCCCGCCGCGAGGAAGGCTACCATGCAAAGCTGAAGAACGCAGCGACGGACGCGGGTCGGGGAGGCGTCTCCAGCATCCACGACATTGTCCGGGCGAAAGAAGCGAACCTTGAGCGGTATCTTGTATACGATCCGTACAGGAGGGCTTCGCTGATCGATCACTTTTTCGCACCCGGTACGACACTTGAACAGGCATGGAGTTGTACCTCCGGCGAAGCGGGAGATTTCGTGGGCAGGCCGTACGATGTCAAAACAAGAGCGAACGGATCACTGGCTATCATCAGCTTCTTCCGCCGTGGGCTCGTGCACCACGACCAGCGGAACTTCAGAGTGTTTCTCAGGAAGAATGTTACAGTCGATTTCAAAAAGGGTGCCTTGGCGGTTGATTACATTATCCGCAATGAAGAAGAGGACCCCCTCCCGCTCTGCTTCGGCGTGGAGTTCAACGTCGGCCTTCAGGCAGGGAACGCGCCGGACCGGTATTACTACGCGGACTCAATCCCCCTTGATGATCGAAAGCTCTCCAGCCGCGGCGAGTTGCTCAATCTTTCCGCCATCGGACTTCGTGATGAGTGGCTCGGAGTGGATGTCCGCATTGAGGTGGACACTCCGGCAACCGTGTGGCGATTTCCGATCGAGGTTGTTTCGCTGTCTGAGACGGGATTTGAACGCATTTTCCAGAGTTCCGTTGTCATCCCGCACTGGCACACAACTCTCCACAAGGAATGGCGTGTGGGTCTCCGGCACGTCGTGAAGACGATTCGCACGCAGTGAACAAGGGCTTCTCATGGCAGCAGTTCAGTTGGAAAATGTTCGTAAGGTGTTCGAGGGGGGACAGGTGGCGGTCCACGGGCTCACGCTCGACGTCAAAGAAGGCGAGCTCATCGTCCTCGTGGGTCCCTCAGGATGCGGCAAATCAACTTCCCTGCGGATGATCGCGGGCCTCGAGGAAGTAACGGAGGGAATAATCCGAATCGACGGAAAAGTTGTCAATGACACTCCTCCAAAAGACCGGGACATCGCCATGGTGTTTCAGAACTATGCTCTTTATCCGCACCTCACGGTTTACGACAACATGGCCTTCGGCCTACGGCTGCGAAAAGTTCCGAGAACGGAGATTGACCGCGAGGTTCGCTCGGCGGCCGAACTCCTGGGAATCGAAACTCTGCTCGACCGTAAACCGAAGGCTCTTTCCGGAGGCCAGCGACAGAGGGTTGCCCTTGGCCGCGCCATCGTGCGAAAGCCGAAGGTGTTTCTGTTTGACGAACCGTTAAGCAATCTCGACGCCAAATTGCGGGTTCAAATGCGCACAGAGATCGCCCGTCTGCACAAGCGCCTGAAAACCACGATGATCTACGTTACCCACGATCAGACAGAAGCGATGACGCTTGGGAATCGCATTGTAGTAATGAAGGATGGCCACGTACAGCAAATTGATAACCCGATGATTCTCTACAATCGTCCAACCAACAAATTCGTGGCGGGATTTATCGGAAGCCCTGCAATGAATTTCCTGCTGGGAACCGTTGACCGAAGGGGGTTTCGTGAAGAGAGTGGGATTTTCTTGTCACTCCCGCCCCGGCACAAGAAACGGCTGACGAAGTACGTGGGGAAAAAAGTGATTCTGGGAATTCGCCCGGAGGATTTTTGGGTCGGAGGCCCGAGAAATCGCGGCATTCGTGTACAGGTCGAGGTGGTAGAACCGATGGGGAACGAAACGTATCTTTACTTCAGCACGGCGAAGAACGGGGCCCACCACGTCGCCCGGATCACGGCGTCAGAGACTCCCGCCGCCGGCTCCACGGTGAATCTTCAGGTGGACATGACAAAAGCTCATTTCTTCGATCCCGAAACAGAATTGGCGTTATGACGGTTGGACAACCGGCCCCGGCTCATTTGTATTCCTTCCATTTCTTTCGATCGTCGGCAGTTGCCGGACTTAGGCTGACGGCTGTCCCTCCCCCTGGGGCCAATCGTATCTCAAGTACCGTCCGGTTGTTTGCGAGCGCGGTGTGAATCCGGTATGCCATTGGATTCTCTTCCCAATGAGCGTCCGGCGCATCGGCGTAGATCGTGGCAACATACCACCGGTTCGGCGGCAGGAAATCCAGCCGTACCTTTGATGACCGCGGCTGCTCGTCCGTAATCGCCCCCACAAACCACTCATCTTTGTCCTTCGCCTTCCGAGCGATGGTCAGATATTCTCCCGGCTCCGCGGCGATAATCTTCGTGTCGTCCCAATCGACCGCAACGTCTTTGATGAACTGAAAGGCATCAGGGAACCGTTCATAGTTCTCCGGGAGATCCGCGGCCATTTGCAGAGGACTGTACAAGGTGACGTAGAGAGCCAACTGCTTGGTCAGCGTCGTGTGCACCTGTGCGTTCCGGTTCGGATCGTAGTAGTCCATCCGGATCTGGAAGATTCCGGGCGTATAGTCCATCGGTCCGCCCATGAGCCGCGTAAAGGGCAGGATCGTCTCGTGCTCCGGGGGATTGCCGTGGCTCCAGGCATTGAATTCGTTCCCCCTCGCCGCTTCGCAGGCAAGCCAGTTCGGATAGGTCCGGTGCAATCCTGTCGGCCGCACCGGCTCATGCATGTTCACCATGATTCGGTATTGGGCGGTTTTCTCGGCCACCCGCACATAGTGGTTAACCATCCATTGCCCGTCATGATGTTCACCCCTTGGGATGATTCTGCCGACGTAGCCTGTCTTCACCGCCTCATACCCGTGCTTCTTCATGAAGCGGTATGCATCGTCCATTCGTCGCTCGTAGTTTGTGACTGCGGCGGACGTTTCGTGATGCATGATGAGCTTTACACCCTTGTTTTCCGCATATCGTGACAATTCCTCAACGTCAAAATCCGGATAGGGAGTAACAAAATCGAACACTTCCTCTTTCCATTTGCCGAACCAGTCTTCCCATCCTACGTTCCATCCTTCCACAAGCACCCCGCGGAACCCATGTTCGGCCGCAAAGTCAATATATCGTTTCACCCGCGCAGTGGTGGCTCCGTGCTTTCCGTTCGGTGTGACGCCGCTCCAATCGGTATCCCTGAGCTTCAGATTGCTCGTATCCGAGTAATTCCACGTCGTCTTCCCGACATGCAGTTCCCACCACACACCCACATATTTCTGAGGCTTGATCCAGCCCGCGTCGCCGATCACCGACGGTTCGTTGAGGTTCAGAATGACCTTCGAAGCCAGGAGGTCTTCGGCCCGATTGCTTACAATAATCGTGCGCCAGGGGGTTCGGGCGGGTGTTTGAAGGTACGCCTTGTTCCCCACGGCATCGGGAACGAGATGAGAAGAAAGGACGAAGGTCTCTTGATTGACCGTCAGATTCATCGCGGGATAGTCGATGAGTGCAGCTTCGTGAAGATTGATATAGAGACCATCCGCGGTTTTCAGGAGCAGAGGCGTCTGGACGGCGTTCCGTCCGATCGGTGTCTTGGCGAAGATCTCGTCTGCAGCCCTTCCTTTTGCGGCATCGATGGCGGTCAAGGTTGAGGTCGTGTAGGCATACTCATTCGTATCATAATCTCCCGGAATCCAAAATGCGGTGTGATCTCCCGTCAAAGCGAATTGGGTCAGTTCATCGGACACCGTGAAATAGTCGATGTTCTGCTGGAGGGGGAATTCATAGCGAAACCCCAGTCCATCATCATATAACCGGAAACGAATGACCATGCGTCTATGGCTGAAAACCGGTTGTTCGAGCGTGATTGCCATTTCACGATAATGATTTCGGATCCGTCGCACCTCACCCCAAATGGGCTCCCATGTTTCATCGTACGTGAGCGTATCGACCGCAGCGATAACGAAGCCCTTGTCGAACGATGGCCGGTCTCTCAGCGCAATTCCGAGCCTGGATGTTTGAATGACAGGCTTCGTACCGAACGAGAGGCGATAGGTTGGTTCCCCTCCCGCTTGAAGAGAAAAACTCAGCATGAGTCTCCCAGCAGGTGACAAAATGTTCTGGGCATGACAAGCGGTCCAGACGAAGACCAGCAGGAAAAAGAAGGTCGGGCAATGTTTCATGGCAAGCGCTTAGGGATAACGAGTCTCGAGAACTGACAGGGAATGTGAGAAGAAATTGGATGAGGGGGAGGAAATGATGCAATACGTTCTAGACGTACATTACACGCCTTCGGGGCCTACGCAGTGCCCCCAGCGAGATTCGAACTCGCGTACCGAGCTTGAAAAGCTCGTGTCCTGGGCCTCTAGACGATGGGGGCGCAACAGGGAAAATGGAAAAAGGTAAAAGGAAAATTTACCGCTAACTCACTTCATAAGGGAAAATGGAAAAAGGTAAAAGGAAAATTTACCGCTAACTCACTTCATAAGGGAAAATGGAAAAAGGTAAAAGGAAAATTTACCGCTAACTCACTTCAGATGTTCAGTTTCGAAAACCCAATTTTCCATTTTCAATTTACAATTTCCCTTGCTAAGGGTGACCAGTGGGATTCGAACCCACGACCTCCAGGGCCACAACCTGGCGTTCTAACCGACTGAACTATGGTCACCGTGGAAAAAAGGAGAATTGTAAAATGTATATTGTAAAGGGATTTCTCCCGGGCTACAACCAATGACCAAGGAGACAAAAAATGCCTGTGTCAACTCACAGGCTTCGTGGAAACATACGAAACCTTTGGCGGAAAGGCAAGGTCGGGTCAGAATTCGGCACTCACGCCGATGGACGGAAGAATCCCGATCGATTGCGCCTCATCCACTGTCCCGGTCCGTTCGTCGTAGCGCGGTACGGAACGAAGCGGACGGTTGTAAACATTCTGAACATCAAGGTACACCACAAGCGTCCAACGTTCAAACATCCATCGGCGATCCACACGGAGATCCAGACTGTGGTTAGCCGGAATTCTCGCCGAATTGAACCTCGACGCATCCTGGGTTCCATCTGCATTGTACGGTGTATACGGCCTTCCGGCGGCAACCCTGAACTTTCCTGAAAATTCCCAGGAATGGTCCAAAACGTATCCTCCGCCGATGTTCGCAATCCACCGCTGGTCAAAACTCCCCGGACGCTCTACGCGATCCAATGCCGTGAACGCCGTCCGTCCGTAGCTGATGCTCAGCGTCCCATACCAGGGAGTCTCTGAATATTTCTTTTGTACAAACACCTCGACCCCCTGGGACCACCCTGTTCCCCCGCTCACCAGCGGATCAAGCCCGAACGAGGAGAATCCATCGTCGGTCCCCCCAAAACCCGCTCCCGTATTGGCCAGAACCAGCCACGGTCTAACTGTGCTCGCCGGATACGAACCATAATTTTTTCGATAGAGTTCCAGACTCATTTTCACGTCGCTTTGGAGGAGTTCCTCAATTCCCAGAACAACCTGGTCCACCTTCACATGATTGAGCCGGCGATTCGACGGCACGGCGGCAAGCCAGACGAGAGATGGCGCCTGAGTATAACGACCAATGCTCGCGCTCACAGTCGTTGTCGGCCGAAAGGCGTATGAAAGGGAAAGGCGCGGGCTTATCGCCGCAGGAGTGTCTATCAAAGAGAAATAGTCCAATCGGCCACCGGCAATCACACGAAAGTGCCCAAACCGTTGCGCTATCTGGGCATAGACAGCGAGCTTCACTGCCGTTGTGTCGAAACGCGCATCCACTGAAATTTGCTGACCAAAATTCGTCCAGAACGGACGAAGCGTGATCCGTCCGTCGAACAGCATCCACCTTCCTTGAACACCTGCCGACAACTCCGTGCTTTCTCCCATCAACGAAACAACCTCTCCGCGAAGCGACACCTCTTGTTCAGCCGACCTGTTTTCAAAAATCGGCTGGAGCAGAGAATCGTTCTGCCGGTAGCGAAATTCGTTGTAGGTGACGCCTCCGATGAGCGTGAAGTAGCCCGCCTTGAACAGGTGTTGCCAGGAAATGCCGCCAACGCCCTGCACGTGATCGCTCGCGAGAATCCGGGAATTGTCGTACCGCTTCTCGGCCGTGTCGTTGAACAGGCGAACATTATCCAGAGCAAGGATGCCGAGGACCGATATGCGATCGGAGGTGCCGGATTGATACGTTGCCTTTCCGAGAAAATCCCAGTATTCCGGAACAAATCCAAACCCCGCTGCTCTGAAGATCAGGTCCAGATAACTCCTTCGGGCGGACACAAGAAACGAGCCCGATTCGCTTACCGGCCCTTCAGCATTCAGCCCGAACTGCGTGGCGGAAATCGTGGCCTTACCGCCCAGTCTGTCGCGACGACCCTCTCTCAAATCGATCGTCAGAACCGAGGATAGCTTGTCACCATAGCGAGATCCGAATCCGCCGGTAGAGAACGAAGTGCCCGAAACGAAATCCAGATTGACATAGCTCAGCGGTCCGCCACCGCTCCCTTGGGTGCCAAAATGATTGATGTTGGAAAGTTCCAACCCATCAACAACGTAGAGGTTCTCGGACGGCGCCCCGCCGCGCACGATGAGATCGTTTCTGCCGGGTTCAACCTGCGCCACCCCCGGGAGAATCGAAACCGCGCGAACAACATCCTCAAATCTCCCTGGAAGCCGCCGAATTTCCTCGTACGACTGCGTCTGAACGCTGACAACCTTGTCCGGCGTTTTTGCAAAGAACCGCCCCTTGACAGTGATCTCCTCCAGTTCGACGGCCGACTCTGTAAGCTCAAAGAGGAGATCAACCGGCCGCGCGGGTGATACCACGACGTCGGTCTTGACGGAAGCCTCGAAACCAATCAGGCTTGCCCGAAGGATATAAATGCCGGCGGCTATGTTTTCTATGCGAAAGTTTCCGTTCTGATCCGTCGCGGCTCCCGTGGTGCTTCCCACGATTATCACATTTGCACCGATCATGGGCTCACGTGTCAAGGCATTCACAACGCGTCCCGTAATAGTGCCCCGGGGCTGCGACGTTGCCTGGAACACCATGACAATGAAACAGACGATGATCCACCGAAGCATCTCAACATACCGAACGATGTGTTTTCCTTCGAGCTTCATGAGGGATTGTTTTTCTCGAAAACCGCAAACGGCGTCACTGCTCGCGGCCAAAGAAAGGGGTGAGAGGAATGGGGGAACCTCCCTCAAAGATAAGCATCTTTTCGCTTGTTTCCGAGCAACAAAAAAGGCGGCCTTACGGCCGCCTCCAACTATCCGAAATAATAAGAAGTGTTCAGGGAATGCGCGTGGCGCTCCACGTACCGCTGCTTTGATCGCCCGAGTACGTACCGCTCCATGTATTCCCGCTCAGACTGCCTGTTGCAATTTCGGTCCCCAGATCATCGGCCCCGCGTAGACTCACGGACGAACCGCTGATAACGCCGATCAGAAACTGATCCGCCGTACCGACTGAATCGAGCACGACGCCCCACATGGTCGTCGCCGCGGTGAGCAAGAACAATCCCCCTGATTCCGGACCGTCCACACTCGTTCCGCTATACGAGCCGGAATACTTCAACACCGTTACAGTGCCGCTTGCACGCTCAAGGGTGAATACCGCTTCCCCACCGCCGGCAGTTCCCGTGATCGTCGTGCCCTCCAAACTCCCGACCAGCGGTGTGCTGTCGGTTGCACTGCCTGTGAAGACATTGTTTTCAATCCGTCCCGCTATCCCAACGGCGACCAGGCTATCTTCCCAGAGATAGGCCGATCCGTTTACGTTGCCTGACGATTCCACGTTAACGACGATCAGGCCGGCCGTTGTGTCAACGCTGACAAAAAAGCCCACATAGGTTCCTACGGCCTCATCCGGAACAACGGGGTTGTTCTTCTTATCGCACCCCGTGATGGCGAACATCAGAACCAAACCGCCCATCAGAAATAGGCGAACGAATTTCATAAGGTTTTTCCTTTCCCAGAGTTGTCCCGGCAATCTAGCCGAACATCAGGCATGGAATTGTGCTCACTGTCACACGTTGAGATATCGCTTGCGGATCCCGGGGATGAGGTATTCTTCGAACGCGCGATTCATCGGAAACATCGGCTTCCAACCCCAGTCTCTCTCGGCCGCCCGACAATCCACATCTCCCGGCCAACTGTCCACAATCGCCTGGCGCTTTCGGTCCGGCTCGAACCGCATTTCCGCCCTCGGAAACGCCTTTTGGACAAGATCCCGTAATTCGGCGGCCGATGGATTGAACGCACTGATATTATAGACCTCGCGGTTCAGCTTTTCCTTCGGAGCCGCTTCGAGCGCCAGAAGCGCTTCGATGGCATCCGGCATAACCATGAATGGAATCCGCGTATCTTCCCGCACGAAACAATGATACGGCTCGCCCTGCGCCGCATGATGGAGCATCTCCGGTGCATAATCGCTCGTCCCGCCCGTGGGACGTGTCACCGCGCTGATCAGTCCGGGAAACCGCAGGCACCGAAAATCGATACGAACGGGCACAGATTCTGCATCGAGCTGACGATAGCGGTTTGCATAATAGCTGCCTAACTGCTCGCAGTACAGTTTGTTGATTCCATACATTGTCCGCGGCGTGCACCATTCATCTTCCCGAACCTTCCCTGCCTTGTTCTTGCTCGCAAGGTCGGGAAAACCGTAGACCGCAATCGAACTGGGATAGAGAAATTTTACAGGACGACCCTGCAAATGAGTCTGCGTCACCGCGATCTCCAGAAGATTCAGCGTACCGTCCACGTTGACCCTGTGGGCATGGGGAGGATGTCTCTCGGCGCTTGTAGAGAGCACGGCGGCAAGATGATAGATTGTATCGAAGTTGTGTGTGGTGGACAGATTCTCGAGCAGAGCACTGTTCAGAATATCACCGACGACCACGCGACTGCACTTTGCAGACAGGGACGGCTCCAAAGGGGCCAGATCGAGCGCAATAATCTCGGTGTTGTCCCGCTCGGCCAACCGGTTGATCAACCCATGGCCGATCTCTCCATTGGCTCCTGTTATCAGTACTTTCTTTGCCACGCGAATACTCCTCAAATACGTTTCAAAGCCTGCCCCCCCCTCGCCAAATCGGGAAAAGCGGGGTGCCTGACTTCCCAGTTTTGAAAAACCCGAAACAATTCCCGGGAACCTGCCGGGAATTTCCCGGCCTGGGAGAACGAATATCATAAGAAACTTCGCGGAAAACAACCGTGCCGGCCGCTCAAAAGCAAGGGCATGAAACTTGATAGGCTCCGCCTTGGCCGCAGAACAGCTCCCAAGGCCACGTCAAAAGCTCAGACCTCAGGCAAACTCTCCAACCAAGAGAGTATGCTTAAGAGGTTTCACGATGACAATCACCCCAGGGAAACCGATCCGATGATCCGGCGCACAACGCTTATCGAAGACCTCGTCACCATACTTCCGGAATCCATTCGTTATCTCATGGATAAGGGAATCAAATGCCTTGCCTGCGGTGAACCTCTGTGGGGTACGCTGGAGGAAGCGGCAAGGGAAAAAGGATTTCGCGACGATCAGATTGACGAGATTGTGGACGAATTGAACCGTATGGTCAGGAATACTCACAAAAAGAGAACGGAATGAGCGGCCCGAGGGGCCAGGCGGCCATCCCACCACACGCCTTGCACCTCACTTGAAACCGTCGTATACTTGCCTGTTCCTTCACCATCACAATCAGGAGGATGTCATGGTCGCAATTCCCTCGCTGTGGCTTCCGATTCTGCTTTCCTCTGTGTTTGTGTTCATCGTGAGTTTTGTCATCCACACCATCCTCACGTATCATTATTCGGATTTCAAAAGGTTGCCTGATGAGGACAAGGCGATGGATCTCCTGCGCGGTCTTGCTATTCCCCCCGGCGAATACATGGCACCCCATGCGGGCAGTCCGTCCGCGATGAGGTCACCGGAATTTCAGGCCAAGATGGAAAAAGGTCCGGGTTTCACCCTTACCCTCTGGGGGGGCGGTCGACCTGCAATGACGGGGAGCCTCGTGCAGTGGTTTATCTTCTCACTGATTGTCGGAGTATTCTCGGCCTATGTTGCCGGACGCGCCCTCGGACCGGGTGCACCATACCTGTCTGTCTTCCGGTTTGCCGGATTCACGGCGTTCGCATGCTACTGCGTCGCCGGCTGGCAGGAATCAATCTGGTTCAAACGTTCCTGGAGCCGAACGCTGAAAAACACGATCGACGGCCTCGTCTATGGATTGATCACCGGCGGCACATTCGGCTGGTTATGGCCGGACACGATGTAAGAATTGTTGAACAAGACCGTAAGACGACGAAGGCCAACCCGCAGGTTGGCCTTTGTATTTCTTCATACAGGCCGGGAGAATCTCAGAAAACCCGTTTGTTCCCGTTTTCCGGAATCGTTCCAAGACATGGAAGGACGTGCCTCCACGCGGACCGCGTTTCCGGCCAAAAAGGACCGTTGTGCGGCGGCACACAACTTGCGCCGCCCCCTTTGAACAACAGAAGGAATATCACCATGAGCCCTGCATCACGACTGGAAGAAAACGTACCCGGAAAATACTACGTGACCTCCGACTGCAACGGGTGCGGCATTTGCTTTTCGTACGCCCTGCAAAATTTCATGTACAGCAACGACGCATCCTACTACTTCATCTACAACCAGCCCTCGGACGAGAGAGAAGAGGCCGATATCCGAAGGGCGATGGAAGTATGCCCAATGAGCTGTATCAAGGACGACGGCGCTGACAGCTCATCAGTCTCTTGAGGCCACTCTTGGATCAATTTGTGAGCGCCCGGATTTCGAGAAGCGAAACGCGTGAACAGAGAGAGGGATGATGACAGGGAACATAGGGAGGGGCCTTTAAAAAAAAAGGTGGCGAGTGAACATGGGGGGGTGTTGCACTCGCCGGTGTACCGTACCTGGTGGGGGGACCCAGGTAGGACAACAGAATAATACAACACTAATCCGTTCTTCGCAAGAGAAAAAAGGTGTTTCGCAAAATTCTCTTTGCGTTGAACAATTTTTTGCGATTCAACATCCGAAAAAATTCGGTCTTCTTGCCGCAATCTTTCCTTTCATCAATCTTCAGAAGAATTCCTCCAGCGAAGATTTCAAACAGTGTGAACCAACCTGAGGCATGTGTCGCTCTCTCGTCCGATCTCTCGCAGGGCCGAATCGGGGGACCAATAAGACGTCTGACCTGAACTTTTATTCCATTCATCCATCCAGCCATTTTCAATAGACTGACTATTTTTCTATACAGTCGGCCCTTGAATTTCTTGCAATTCCATAAAAGAATTTGCTGAGCGTGAAACTATTTAATATACTGATACGTATTCACTAACCGTCAGTCACTTATGCACAGGAATTGGTCATGGGAATTCAAGAGAGAAAAGAGAGGGAAAAGGAACAGCGGCGTGAGGAA
>BQML01000002.1 GCA_022180565.1 Bacteroidia bacterium | reverse complement strand
AATCTCCGTGTGCTGAAGGCCGGATGGAACTACGGCGAAACCACCGAGATATTCACCGTTCGGTACACGGTCGGGAAGGCGAAACTCCCCCCGGGGAAATATCGCAATATTACGGGGAACCAGGCGACCGCATGGGGCCTCATGGCCGCCGCAGACAAGGCGAAGCTCGAATTGTTCCTCGGATCCTACCCCATCACACCGGCCAGCGACATTCTCCATGAGTTGTCGATGTTCAAGAACTTCGGCGTGAAGACCTTTCAGGCTGAGGATGAAATTGCGGGCATCACCTCGGCGATCGGAGCCTCTTTCGGAGGAGCTCTGGGCGCGACGACGACGAGCGGCCCCGGCGTGGCGTTGAAAACCGAAGCACTCGGGCTCGCGGTGATGGTCGAACTTCCTCTGGTGTGTTGCAACATCCAGCGCGGCGGACCCAGCACGGGACTTCCCACGAAAACCGAGCAAGCTGACCTCCTGCAAGCGGTGTACGGCAGGAACGGCGAAGCTCCGATTCCCGTCATCGCCGCCTCAACCCCAGCGGATTGCTTCGACGCCGTTTTCGAATCGGCCCGGATCGCCCTGAAGTATATGACCCCGGTCATCTTCTTGTCCGACGGTTATCTCGGCAACGGCTCGGAACCGTGGCTGATTCCCGACTACGACAAGCTCCCTGACATCTCCCCCAAGTTCAGGACAAATCCCGAAGGATTCCTTCCGTACTTGCGTGACGAAAAGACGCTCGCCCGGCCCTGGGCCATTCCCGGCACGCCCGGTCTCGAGCACCGCATCGGCGGGCTCGAGAAACAGCACCTGACCGGCAATGTCAGCTACGACCCGCAGAATCATGAATTGATGGTGAAGTTGAGAGCCGAGAAAGTGGAACGCATTGCCGAAGAGCTTCCGCCGGCCGAAGTGGACGGTGAACCGGACGGTGAATTGCTCGTTGTCGGCTGGGGGAGCACGTACGGGGCCATCCGCAGTGCGATCGGCCGCGTGCGCGACCGGGGGCGGAAAGTCTCGCACCTCCATCTCCGGTATCTGAATCCGTTCCAGAAGAACGTGGGTGAAATCCTGTACCGGTTTAAGCATGTTCTTGTTCCCGAAATGAATCTCGGCCAACTTTCGAAAATCCTCCGTTCGAAATATCTTGTCCCCACCGTCAGTCTGAACAAGGTGCAGGGTCTTCCGTTCAAGGCCGTCGAAATCGAAAAAGCTATTGAAGACATTCTGAAAGGCGGATCATGAGTACACTGATTGAGGAAACCATTGCTTCCGTACCGTTTGAGGAGAAGAAATATACCGCCAAGGATTTTCAGAGCGATCAGGACGTTCGCTGGTGTCCGGGATGCGGTGATTATTCCATTCTGGCACAGACTCAACGGATCATGCCCGACCTGGGCATTCCCAGGCACAACCTCGTGTTCATTTCCGGAATCGGCTGTTCAAGCAGATTCCCCTATTACATGCAGTCGTACGGATTCCACGGGATCCACGGCCGCGCGACCGCCATTGCTTCCGGGCTCAAAATGGCCCGGCCCGATCTGTCCGTCTGGGTTGTCACCGGGGACGGCGATGGCCTGAGCATCGGCGGAAACCACCTCATTCACCTCTTGCGCAGGAATCTCGACATCAAAGTGCTGTTGTTTAACAACCAGATTTACGGCCTCACCAAAGGACAGTACTCTCCCACGTCAGAAAAAGGCAAGATTACCAAATCGACTCCCTATGGCTCGCTGGATTATCCTTTCAATCCGGCGTCACTTGCCCTTGGATCAAGCGCATCATTTGTCGCGCGAACGCTGGACCGCGACCCGCGCCACATGCAGGCAATTCTGAAACGCGCGGCCGAACATCATGGAACAGCGTTTGTCGAGATCTACCAGAACTGCAACGTCTTCAACGACGGCGCCTTCTTTCAATTCACCGAGAAAGAGACGAAGGACGACAGCATCGTGGTGCTTGAACACGGAAAACCGCTTGTCTTCGGGAAGGAAAAGGACAAAGGGATCCGGATGAATGGCTTCACACCGGAGGTGGTGTCGCTGAAAGACGGCAAGTATTCAGCGGACGACCTCCTCGTGCACAACGAAAAGGACACGACACTTTCTTTTATCCTTGCGGACATGACCTACAAACCGGGGTTGCCTCGTCCGGTCGGAATCTTCCTCGCTCTCGACCGCCCGTGCTATGAGGACGAAATGAAGAAGCAGATTGAAGCTGCGAAGCAGAAGAGGGGCAAGGGCGATATGACCAAGCTTCTGCATTCCGGCGATACCTGGGTCATTAACTGAGCCGCCGGAGTTGCTGAAGCCGGTGAAGGTGCGACACCATTCAGGGTGTGATCTCCTCCTGCGGGGTCACACCCTTTTTCTTTTTCCCGAGCCTTGAAACACGAACTGCAACAGTTTACGCGTCTTCTGGAAAACTGCACATCCTTCGTCCTCACTACGCACATCAGTCCCGACTGTGATGGGCTGGGGAGCGAGATGGCGCTTGGAGAGTTCCTCACCGCCCGCGGGAAGCGTGTGACCATTCTGAACCACTCGGAAACTCCTCCTCCCTATCGATTTCTGGATCCGAACGGGACCATTCACCGATATCACGGCGATCGGCACAACAGTCTTTTGCAGGGGGCAGATGTGATCGTTGTACTCGACACGAACCAACCTGACCGTCTTGGCTCCATGGCGGATGCTGTTCTCGCTTCTCCGGCCAAAAAAGTCGTCATCGATCATCATCTCGAGGCCCATCCGTTTGCCGATCTGTATCTCCTCGACGAAACCGCTGCTGCAACGGGCGAAATTCTCTGCGAAGTCCTCACGAGTTTCGGTCAGGGGGCGATCTCCCGCCGGACAGCGCATGCCCTCTACACGGCGATCATGACGGACACGGGATCTTTCCGCTTCCCAAAGACCGACGCCAAACTGCACCGCATCGTCGCAGAACTCATCGACCTGGGCGCTGACCCCGTCCTTGCCTACCAGCAGGTGTATGAACAGGATTCTCCCAACCGGCTCAGGCTTCTCGGAATGGCCCTCTCGTCGATCTCAACCGCGCATGACGGCAAGGTGGCCTATTTGACCATTACGGCAGATATGTTCTCGGAGACGGGAACGAATGAGGCGGATGTTGAACGGTTTGCCCCGTACACGTTAACGCTTCAGGGCGTTCAAATCGGCCTCATGTTCACCGATCTTGGAGATCAGATCAAGATCAGCTTTCGTTCGAAGGGTGACATCCCTATCAACAAATTGGCGCAGGAGTTCGGCGGCAATGGGCACAAGAACGCCGCAGGCGCACGTGTCCCCGCCGGCGATATTCACACCGTCATGAAGAACGTTGTTTCAAGCGCAGGCAAGTATCTTTCACCGTGAGGAATTCATGAAACTCTCGTTTGAGATTCTGTCACCGGAGCAGGCTGTTGCTGATTGTCTTGCCTTCTTTCTCCCTGCCGACGACTCGCAGCGAGCCCGTGCACGCAAAGCCATCACCGGCATCTTCGGAGCGGCCGTTGAACCGGCGTTTGATTCAAAGGATTTCAAGGGAGCAGAAACAGATCTCGTCCACGTGTACCTCCCCGCTTCCGGCAAGGTAAAGCGATTGCTCCTCGTCGGCTTGGGCGAGCGCAAAAGAACATCCCTTGAAACCTACCGTCGCGCCGCAGCCCGGGCGGCCAGGCGTTTCAGGGATTTGAAAGTACATTCAGCCTCGTGTGTACTTCCGGAGTCTCCTGAACCCGAGGCGACCCTCGCCGCGATGGCCGAGGGGGCCATTCTGGCACTGTATCGATTTGACAAGTACAAGTCCTCAACCAACGACAAGACACGCGGGCCGGAAACAATTGTGTTTATCTCGGAAGACCGGAGTCTGGCAAAGAAGGCATCACGTGCATTGGAACGTGCTGTTGTGACGGCCGAATCGGTCTGCTTTGCTCGCGACCTCGCCAATGCGCCCGGAAACGAGATTTATCCGGAAACCCTTGCTGAGGCGGCAAGGCGGTCGGGTAAACGCCATGGGTACAAGGTCAGGGTGTACGACCGCACGGCTCTTCAGAAGCTCGGTATGGGCGGAGTCATCGGTGTCGCTCAGGGAAGTGCACGGCCGCCGCGGTTCATCGTCATGGAGTACGGGACGCGCGGCAAGGCCGTGGTCCTTGTGGGGAAGGGCGTCACCTTCGACACCGGTGGAATTTCGATCAAGCCGTCGGCAAACATGGCGGAGATGAAGATGGATATGTCCGGCGCCGCGGCAGTGATTGCAACCATGGAAGCCGTTGCGAGGCTCCACCTGCCTGTCCACGTCGTCGGTCTTGTGCCGGCCGTCGAGAACATGCCCAGCGGCCAGTCGATCCGTCCCGGAGACATCCTGCGTCATTATAACGGAAAAACATCGGAAGTCGACAACACAGACGCCGAGGGCCGTCTGATCCTCGCTGATGCCCTTGGATATGCGGAACGATTCAAGCCCGCCGCCGTCATCGATCTCGCCACCCTCACCGGTGCATGTGTGGTTGCTCTAGGCCATTACGCGACAGGAATGATGGGCACCGATGAGGAGCTGATGAAGCGTCTCAAGGAGTCGGGTGACCGGACTTACGAGCGTGTGTGGCAGCTTCCGCTGTTCGATGAATACGAAAAGCTTATCAAGAGCGATGTCGCGGACGTCAAGAACGTCGGCGGACGCTGGGCCGGTGCCATCACAGCCGCGTGGTTTCTCAGAAAATTCATCGGTAATTACCCGTGGGTCCATCTGGATATCGCGGGCACCGCTATGCTCGAGGAAAACGGGGACTACACGCAGCGCGGGGCTTCGGGCGTAGGCGTTCGCCTTCTCGTCGATTTTTTATCTCATTGGAAATAAATGGCCGCATTTTCTTCCGCGGTGGAACGCGATATTCGTTCGATCATGGGGGAACGATGCTCTTTTGAGCGCGAAACGCTTGAGCAGTATCGGAGCGACCGATGCTGGTACTCCGTGATGCCGTTGGGGCTTGTGTCCCCGCGCTATGCCGAAGAGGTGGAACAAGTCGTCAGGTACTGTTTCGACAATGAACTTCCGGTCATTCCGCGCGGAGCCGCGACCGGCCTCGCGGGCCAAGCCGTGGGAATGGGACTGATCATTGACTTCACGAAGCATATGACAGGCATCCAAATGTTGGAGGATTCATCGGTCAGAGTCCAACCCGGAGTTGTTCTGGAATCCCTCAACAGAACGCTCCGGACCAAGGGAAGAGTCTTTCCGGTCGACCCGGCCAGTGCCAGCATGTGCACGATCGGAGGAATGATTGCGACAAACGCGGCAGGGGCTCATGGTGTTCGATACGGGTCAATGAAGGACCACGTTCGCTCGTTGACCGTCGTTCTTTCCAACGGCGAAAAGGCCGTTATCGGTCCGCCCGGGCAAGACATCAACGATCTCCTGAACCCGTTTTTTGCCGGCATCGTCCGGACACTCACACCGCTTCTTCAAGACAAGAAAGACGTCATCCGAAGCTCTTTTCCGGATGTCCCAAAGAACTCTTCGGGATACAATCTCAAGGATGCCGTTGCGGGATCGCAAACGGATTTCCGGAAGATTCTCGTGGGGTCTGAAGGAACCCTTGCCGTTGTTGTCGAGGCGGAGCTTCAAACTGCTCCGGTTCCCGCGTATCGTTTGGGATCGCTTCTCTCCCTTGCAACGTACGACCAGGCGGTGGATGCCACGCTCACGGCGCTTGAACTTCACCCCTCTGCCGTCGAAATCATGGACCAGACCTACACCCGCCTTGCCGCAGGCCTCGATCCGGCTGTTGACCGACTTATCGAGGGGGCGTCGCCGGTGTTGCTGTATGTGGAATTTGAAGGAGATGTCCTGGAAGACCTTCAGAAATCCGTGGTACACCTGGGACGCATCGCCGCACACCTTCCTGCCCGCAGACATCATCCGCTCACCGAAGAGGCGGAGCAAAGGGCGTTTTGGAAATTGCGCGAGGAGGCCAGCAAGGCAATCAACTCCGAGCAATCCCGGCGGAAGAGTTCCTTCATTGAAGACGTTTGCGTACCGGTCAAGCATCTGGCCGCATATGTCAAGGGACTCAAGGCCATCCTGGACCGCAATGACATCCGATTCAGTTTGTACGGCCACGCGGCCACCGGGAACATCCACTGCGCGGCCTTTGTTGACTTGACTGACCTCAGACAGTACAGGATGGTCGACACTGTTGCGTCCGAGGTGTACGACCTTGCGATCGGGCTGGGGGGTACGCTGTCGGGCGAACATGGGGACGGTTTCGTCCGCACCCCGTTCCTTGAACGGCTGTATGGCAAGGAGACGTATTCTCTCTTCCGAACCGTCAAACAAGCGTTTGACCCTCATTTCATTCTCAATCCGGGAAAGATCATCGGTGATCAAAATGCAACGATCCTCCACGATCTCCATCTCTCGTAGCTTCCTGGCGATGGCTCTTCTGGTTGTGATTCCCGCTCACGGCCAAGTCGACGGCCCGCGCTCCGGAACACGCTCACAACCGTCACCCCTGGTATCCTTTGAGGCCATTCCCTGGTTCTCGACTGATTCAACAACCAGCCTCATCAACATCCATTACCGCATTCGAGAGGATTTCTTCGTTGTCTTGAGGAATATCGAATCGATGCGTCCCGATGATTTCCTTGCACGCGGAGTCGTGCTCATTGAATTGTTCAACGAACAGGACGTGTCGGCCGCTCGCCATATCCGCACGATCCGTCTGCAAAAGCGGCAAATCCCGGCCACGCAAGAAACTCCGGCTGATATTCAGGGCGCGGTGTCATTCACGGTCCCCCCCGGCACCTACACCGTTCACTTTAACGTGGAGGATCGCCAGTCGGAACGGACATTTTTAAGTCGTGACCAGAAGGTTGTCACGCGCCCGCCTGTGGGCCCCTTTGATGCTTCCGCTCCCGCGTTTGTTCTTCCTCCCTCTCGAACCGCCGATTCTGTCTTTTCCGTCTTGAACCACGGCACCGATGTGTATTTCGGCGAGCGGGGAGGGCAACTGTTCCTGGTCAAAACGCCCGCGTCATCAGGCACGGTGACGGCTCGGTTTTCCCTTACGCTCCAGCCGGAGCAATCGTCCCTCGGTGTGCAGGAATTCACGGGGGACTCCCTTGCCGTCATTTCCGGACGAACAGATCTCCAACCCAGGGCCGGGGACACTCTTACAGCCTCCGGAGGAACAGTCCGCTACATCGCTTCGCCGGGCCCCGGGCCGTGGCGAACGGTCTTCCTTCCGCTTCCCCTCGAACGTCTTCTTCCCGGACGCGCTCGTATCAGTGTCACATTCGGTTTCCAAGGGATGCAAAAGTCTTACGAGTATGCTTTCCGGGTCCTCTGGCACAATCAGCCGGCTTCCTTGAGAAACATGGAACTTGCCGTCGATGCCCTTGAGCATATTGCATCCGAAGACGAGATGGCCGCACTCCGATCCTTCTCGGAGGCCCGCGCCATTCGACAGTTTCACGAATTCTGGCGCAAGAGGGATCCCGACACAACGACAGCGTACAATGAGCTCATGGTCGAGTATTATCGTCGGGTCGATGAAGCCATCCGACTCTACTCCCGGGGAAACGACGCAAACGGGTACAAAACCGACCGGGGCAGGATTTTCATTCTGTACGGAACCCCCACCGAATCCCGCCGGATGTTCACGCCCAACCGTTCGCCGCGGGAGGTATGGACGTACGTCTCGCTGAAGCGCCGATTCGTGTTTGAGGATCAGAGGCGGAACGGAGATTATCGACTGATTCAGGTGGAACACTTGTGAAGCCTGTCATCGCCATTACCATCGGGGACATGAACGGCATCGGACCTGAGATCGCTCTCAAAACTGCGATCCATCGCTCGGTTCAGGCTCTTTGCACCCCCGTGCTCGTCGGCCCGCTGAGCGTCTTCGAGCACGTTCGCGCCGGGCTCCGGATCACTGTTCCCCTTCAAAAGGCCGCCGCCATGCTCCCCAAAGGGCGTGTGATTCCTGTTCAGGATGTTGGCGACGGCATTTGGGCCGATGTCGAATACGGGAAACCCACACGCGCATCCGGAAAGACCGCCGGCAGTGCCATCGAGGCCGCCGTGAATCTCTGTTTGGCCGGGAAGGCGCAGGCGATGGTGACAGCGCCCGCCTCCAAGGAAGCACTCCGCCTCGCCGGGTATCATTTTCCGGGGCAGACGGAGATGATCGCTCTGCTCTCACGGTCTACACGCGTTGCCATGATGCTCGTGTCTGATGAAATGCGTGTCGGTCTTGTCACCATCCACGTGCCGTTGAGGGAAGTACCGGATCGTGTCACCCGCGAGAAGATTGTGGAGAAACTCGACATCCTGAACGATTCGCTGAAGCGGGATTTTAGAATCAAGAAACCGCGCATTGCGGTTCTCGGCCTCAATCCTCATGCCGGCGAACGCGGCATCATCGGCAGTGATGAAACCAATGCCCTCCAGCCGGCTCTCGAAGAGGCACAATCACGGCACATCCAGGCCGAGGGCCCGTTTCCAGCGGATGGTTTTTTCGGAAGCAAGCAGTATCGCTCTTTTGACGCCATTCTGGCGATGTATCACGATCAGGGGCTCATTCCCCTGAAACTCCTTTCATTCGGCAAAGCCGTCAATTTTTCTGCCGGCCTCGACCTCATCCGCACATCGCCCGATCACGGCACCGCCTATGACCTTGCCGGACAAGGCGTTGCCCGCATCGACAGCATGATCGAAGCCGTGAGACTTGCCGTCACAATCTTCCGGAACCGCCATGATTGACCTTCAGGATGTCTCCGTGTCCTTCGACGGCCAGCGCGTTCTTGACAAGGTACATTTCTCTCTGAAGAACGGGGAGTTCGTCTATCTGGTTGGCCCCACCGGCGCCGGAAAGAGCTCCCTACTTCGCCTTCTGTACATGGATCTGAAGCCCGATTCGGGGACCGTCACGGTGGCCGGATTCGATTCATCAAAGGCAAGGACACGTGAAATCCCGTTCCTCCGCCGACGCATCGGCGTCGTTTTTCAGGATTTCAAATTGCTGGAAGACCGCGATGTGTTTGAGAATGTCGCGTTTGCGCTGTATGTGACCAACGCACGCCGGAGTGAGATCAAGAAAAGAGTTCTACTGGCCCTGGCAGATGTCGGCCTCAGCCACAAGCGCCTCCAAATGCCGCACGAACTTTCCGGGGGTGAACAGCAGAGGGTTGTCATCGCGCGTGCGATCGTCAATGCCCCACCGCTCCTCCTTGCAGACGAGCCCACCGGAAATCTTGATCCGGCCGCGTCGAACGAGATCATGGAACTCTTGATGAAGATCAACATGCGCGGCACAGCCATCCTCATGGCCACGCACAATTATGAGCTGGTCAGGAAATTTCCCGCACGAATCGTGCAACTGAAGGAAGGAAAACTGGTCGAAGTGGAACTGAAGAGGGAGCGCTAGAGAAGAGGGCTTCTTATTTCACCTGTTCAACTCTCCGGATCTCCTCATGGTCCAACATCAGCGCGCGCTCAATGCCCGCTCTGACGGTCATGACCGAAAGCGGACATGACACACAGGAACCCGTGAGCCGAACCTCCACAATCCCATCGTCTCGTATCCGAACCAGCTCGACGTCACCTCCATCCTCACGCAGGTACGGTCTCACCCTCGCAAGGGTCTTCTCCACGGATTCTCGCTGCAGAGCGTTCATGTGTTGAGCAGAATTTCCACCTTTGGCATGGGCGGGGCCATGACATGTTGAATGCTGATTTGCGCGGCAAGCTGGCGAGCGATCTGACGGATGGTCTCCGCATGCTTTGAATCCGGCTCCCCTGCGACCACAGGCAGCCCCCTGTCTCCTCCTGCGCGGATCCCCGTGTAAAGCGGAATTTCTCCCAGAAACGGCACTCCGAGTTCTGTGGCCGTCTTCTTCCCTCCTCCCGAATCAAAGATGTCGTCCCGATGACCGCAATGACTGCAGATGTAGTAGCTCATGTTCTCCACAATGCCCAGCACGGGAACATTGACTTTGGTGAACATCACCAACCCTTTGCGTGCATCTGCAAGAGCCACATCCTGCGGTGTGGTGACAATGACTGCGCCGGTCAGAGGGATAGTTTGGACGAGGGTCAACTGAATATCCCCTGTCCCCGGGGGGAGGTCAAAAATCAGATAATCGAGTTCACCCCAATCCACATCCGACAAAAACTGCTTGACCGCTCCGCTCGCCATGGGACCGCGCCAGATCACCGCCTGCATGGGATCAACGAGAAACCCAATGGACATGACTTTCACCCCGTGCTTTTCCAGAGGGAGAAGCTTCTGGTTGGCCATTTTTGGCTTTTCATTGATCCCGAACATCAGGGGTGCGCTGGGTCCATACACGTCCGCATCGACGAGTCCCACCCTTGCTCCATCCATGGCCAGAGAAACTGCCAGATTTACCGCCACGGTTGACTTCCCCACCCCCCCCTTGCCGCTTGCCACCGCAACGGTGTTTTTCACCCCCGGGATGATGGCATCCTTTCGCTCATTGAGATGGGAAACTACATTCGAGCTCATTTCAATGGAGATGTTTCCGACTTCCGGGATCGCCTCGCGGATCGCGGCCTCGCTGTCGGCTTTGAATTGATCTCGCACCGGACAAGCCGGCGTCGTCAATTCAAGCCTCAGGCTTACATCCTTTCCCGTGATCCGGATATCCTTCACAAACCCCAGCGTCACAATATCCCTATGGAGATCCGGGTCCTGAACCTTCTTCAGCGACTTCAATACGGTTTCTTGCGTCAATTCAGACATGAAAACTCCATTTCATATTTCTGGTATTCATTCTCAGAGTTATTCTTCAATATACAAAAATCTGCAACCGTCTCCAAGCCGGACGCCTTCACCCTTTGATCACTCCCACCGGAATGAGCTGAGCCACCTTGCGCGCAATGCCGGCGCGGTGAACAACCTCCACCACCGCGCTGACGTCCTTATATGCTCCAGGATGCTCCTCTGTCAACCCGCTCTTCGACGCCCCGCGCACATGGATTCCCTTTTCCCCCATCGCCCTCACGAGTTCCTCGGCAGTCAAATCCTTCTTCGCCGCATGTCGGCTTTTTGCACGGCCCGCCCCGTGGCACGAAGAACCGAAGGTCTCCTCCATGGCCCGTTCGGTTCCGACGAGCACGTATGATGAGGTCCCCATACTGCCGGGGATCAACACGGGCTGCCCGATTTCAATGTACTCCTTCGGGATCTCAGGCCGATGACGCGGAAACGCTCGCGTTGCGCCCTTGCGATGCACCAGCACACGCTTCATCACTCCCCCAATCCTGTGCTCCTCCATCTTGGCGATATTATGCGCCACGTCGTACACAATCCTCACCTCATCAAGACCGTGCACTCGGCGAAAGACGTCACGAACCCAGTGTGTGATCATTTGACGGTTTGCGAACGCGAAATTCGCCGCTGCCGCCATCGCTCCCAGGTAGTGTTTGCCCTCGGGAGATCTGATGGGCACGCAGGCCAGCTGTCTGTCCACAACCTGGATCCCGTACTTCTTCATGGCGCTCTGCATGATATCCAAGGAGTCCGTGCATACCTGGTGCCCCAACCCCCGCGAGCCGGTATGGATCAACACCGTGACCTGGCCGGGCTTAAGCCCGAACACACGGGCTGCCTCTTCATCGAAAATCTCACGAACATACTGAACTTCCACAAAATGGTTTCCCGAACCCAGCGTTCCGAGCTGATCCTTGCCTCGTTGTTTCGCCCTATCGCTTACCGCCGAAGGATCAGCCCCGGGCATCGCCCCCCCCTCCTCGATGAAATCCAGATCGCGCGCTGAGCCGTACCCCGACTCTACCGCCCAACGGGCACCTTGAGCCAGAACAGTATCAAGCTCTTCAAACGACAGCCGAACCAATCCGTGTGTTCCCGTGCCACAGGGAATATTCCTGAACAACTCGTTTACGGTTTGTTCGATTCGGCCTTTGACGGCCTCAATGTCCAGTTCCGTCGCAAGCAGGCGAACTCCGCAATTGATATCAAATCCTACACCCCCCGCCGAAACCACGCCGGTTTCTGCGTCAACCGCCGCCACACCACCTATTGCAAATCCGTAGCCCTGATGGGCATCCGGCATCGCGAGCGAACGCCCAACGAGGCCCGGGAGGGTTGCCACATTGGCAACCTGACCAAGGGTCTGGTCCTTCTCTATCGCACGTATCAGATCCTCGTCGGCGTAGATCAATCCTTCGACAGTCATGCCGTCGCGGAACGACTTTGGAACGACGTACCGGTAGTTGTCAATCTTACGGAGCGTCATTAAATGTCGAAGAATACACGAACGCGAACCATGCTGCCCTCGTCAACCACCGAAAGCTGATGATAGGTTACGGCCTTCACATCGAGTTTCAGAACATGCCGGGAGGGGTCAAGAATCTCTCCAAGCAATGAACCGGCAATGGTCGTGCCGCTCATCTCACGAATCGAGAGCCTTGACGTCAGGAATTTTCCGGCATCAAAATGAAAGAGGGCTTCGGAAAGCAGGCGGACGAGAAGGTGGCCAGGATCATCAGCCGTCAGATGAACCTCCCTCTCTTCCGAAGGATGAACCTTCTCCGGGTCCGTAATCACAGCCATCAAGCCGTTCACAGCCTGTCGAAACGCTTCACTCAGCGTCGTCCCCCAGGCTTCAATCCCGATATCGGCGGGATGTTCAAGGATTCGGTAACCCGCCTCGGCAGTCGTTTCCATGAGATTACAACAGGGTTTCCCCGGTCAGAATCTTCAGCGCTTCCAGATAGAGAGCGGATGTCTTCAAAATGATCTCGTCCGGCAGTTTCGGTCCGGGAGGTTTCTTATTGAAGTTGATGGACAAAAGATAGTCCCGTACGAATTGCTTGTCAAAGCTTGGCTGGCCGGCACCGGGCCTGTATTGTTCCTTCGGCCAGAAACGGGACGAATCGGGCGTCAAGAGTTCATCAATGAGGATCAACTCGCCCTTCTCATCCACGCCAAACTCCATTTTTGTATCTGCAATGATGATACCCCGCTCCTCCGCAAGCCCGGCCGCACGACCGTAGAGTGAGAGCGAAATGGCACGCACCTTCTCCGCAAGTTCGGATCCTACAAGCTCCCGCATTCGTTCAAATGTGATGTTTTCATCGTGTACTCCCACTTCTTCCTTTGTTGCTGGCGTAAAAAGAGGTTCCGGCAAGCGGGAGGATTCGACCAGGCCTTTCGGCAGCCGTACGCCGCACACAGCCCCGGTCTCGCGATATTCGTTCCACCCTGAACCGGAGAGATATCCCCTGACAACGCATTCCACCGGAAGGGGTTTCGTCTTCTTGACCCACATTGTCCGGTCACGCAGAATGTCCCAATGCGGCTTGCACATCGACGGAAAATCGTACACCACGGTGGAACGCAGGTGATTCGGAACAATATCCTCCATTTTTCCAAACCAGAATTCTGAAATCCGGGTCAGCACCTTGCCTTTGAACGGAATCCCCTGCGGCATCACGACATCGTAGGCGGAGAGACGGTCTGTTGCCACAAGCAGAAGCGAATCGCCCAAATCGTAGATGTCCCTGACTTTTCCGCGGCGAACCGGTCCTAGTCCGTCAAGATTGGTTTCAGTGATCACTTGTTCCAGAGACGCCACCGTACGGATCCTTTCTAAGAAAATGAGCAGGGCAGTCTGACCGCCTCCTCAAGCCTCTGCAGATACTCCTTTCGTGAAATCTCGGTCGCGCCGAGCGAGGCCAGGTGTGGGGTCAGGAACTGCGTATCAAGCAAACAAAATCCCCGGGTCTTCAGTCGTTCGACCAAGTGGACGAGCGCGCATTTTGAGGCGTCGCGTTCATGCGAAAACATCGATTCACCGAAGAATGCTCCGCCGATGGCGACGCCGTACAGGCCCCCTGCAAGCCTTCCATCCATCCACGCCTCGACGCTGTGGGCATGTCCAAGCCGGTGCAGAGCAAGGTAGCTCTGCAAAATCACGTCTGAGATCCAGGTTTCAGCCCTCTCCCGGCAGTGAGAGATGACCGAATCAAATGCCGTGTCCGTCCGGATTTCGTACACGCCCCGTCTGAGCGTTCTCCGCAAACTTCGTGAAATCACAAGACCATCCAGTTCAAGAATTCCGCGCGGATCGGGCGAATACCAGCGGATCTCTCCAGTTTGCGAATCAGCCATGGGAAAGAATCCCTGGCGATAAGCGTTCAGGAGGAACGCGGGATCGAGAATGCTCGGCGTGTGCCTGGCTCCATGCATGGGGCCTCCGGTCTCACGGAATTTCCTCAGTCTCCGAACGATGTCCCGACGGCGCGGGCCGCCAGGACGAGCTGGGAGTCAGGCGGGACCGTGCGAAGTTTCATGATGGCCTGCTTCACGGGGACTCCGATCACATCGGTGCCGCGGAGACTTACCATGTAACCGAACTTCCCCTCAGTCGCCAATTGCAGTGCCATCGATCCGTACTTTGTGGCCAGAATTCTGTCATAGGGCGTCGGACTCCCGCCTCTCTGCAAATGTCCTAGGACCGTCACTCGCGTCTCCAGACCCGTCGCTTCGGTGATCTTCTTTCCGACCAATTCTCCGATTCCGCCCAGTCGGACCGGGTCTGTCCTCCGGACATCCTTCTCCTTCACCACAATATCCCCGTCCGCCGGCTTTGCTCCCTCCGCCACGCACACGATGCTGAACCTCCCCCCTCTTCTGCTTCGCTCCTGAACGAACTCGAAAACTTTGTTCCAATGGAAAGGGATCTCGGGAATCAGGATGACATCGGCGCCGCCGGCCAGCCCCGCGCCCAGAGCGATCCAACCCGCATACCGTCCCATGACTTCTACGACCATCACGCGGTGATGAGCCGACGCAGTGGTCTGCAGTCTGTCAATAGCCTCCGTGGCCACCGAAAGAGCGGAATCATACCCGAAGGTAACGTCTGTGGAGGCAAGATCGTTGTCGATCGTCTTCGGCACACCGATGAAATTCAGACCCATATCGGAGAATTTGTCCACGATGTGCATCGTTCCGTCTCCCCCTATAGCAAAGAGTGCATCGAGATTGAGATCATTGTAATGATCAATGGCGCGACTGGAGCAGTCCTGCACTTCGATACCGGACGGTGTCACGACCGGAAAATGGAACGGGTCTCCCTTGTTCGATGTACCCAGGATCGTGCCGCCAAGGTGGAGAATCCCGCTCACATCGCGGTAACTCAGGTCCCGGTGACGTCCTTCCACCAATCCTTCGAAGCCATCTTCAATCCCGATCACGGTAGCACCGAAGTACGCCATGGCGGGTTTCGCGATGCTGCGAATAACCGCGTTCAAACCCGGACAGTCACCGCCGCCGGTCAGAATGGCAATGCGTTTAAGAGTCTTCATGTCGTTTGTCTGGGGTACTGGAACAAATGATCAAAGAAAGATAACGAAAAGTGGAACCTCAAACACCATGGGCGAAGCCAACGAAAAGGCCTCTCCTGCAAGGGCAGAAGAGGCCTCCGTGCAAAACGTTTCTGCGTTCGTCAGACCGACGCGACGGAATCCGCCTGCCTGCTTTCGACGCTCATCTGGTATTTTTCACCCAGCCAGGCACCGAACAAGTTGAGACAAAATCCAAGAATCAAGCCGAACGCAAGGTACCCGCCCGAGACGTAAAGATCGAGCATGAACTCGAGGAAGGACCAGTCGAGCAAAACGGCAAGGAAGCCCGCAATGGCGGGTTCCTTCAACGTTACACCCGGCGACTTGTACGCCACAATGAATCCTGTGACGGTCAAGCTGAAGAGAAATGCACCGAACGCAACGTCGAGGCGCACATTAAAGATCGGCGTCAAAATAAATACTGCCAGCACGTTGAGGGCAAATCCCAGGACAACGCCCACAATCACCCATTTCGCCTGCACATCGGTGAAGAGCCGCTTGGTCTCTTCCTCACTATGTCCCTCGCTTCCTTGCAGTTTCTCACCGACCCATGCTCCGATCCAGCTTAATCCGAAGCCGAGTGCCACGAGGAGAAGGTTCCTCAGCATATCCTGTCCCAGCGCTGCGCCGGAGACATACAAGATGATCATCGTCAACAGCGCCACAAGTCCCCCGGCAACGCTGGCTTCTTTGATGGTGACCCCGGGTGAAGCGTAGCCTACGATCGCACCGGTCGCAATGAACCCTGCCAGCAAGACGAGCGCCTGAATGGGCGTTGCATGAAAGGTAGGAAGAACAACAAGAGAAGAGGTGGCGGCGATGCCGACTCCGACCGCGACCCCGATAAAGACCCACTTCCACTGCAGTCCAGGCGACTGATTTGAACTTCCGTTCATACAACCTCCCTCGAAAAAGGTGTGGCGGATGAGAAATCGATGGACTCAAAGACAGGCGTCATATTGGAGAAAAAAAAGTGGAAAAGCAAGGAGATCGATCACCCGCCGCCGGAGAGGAGGTCCAGTTGTGCGGGCTTCTCGCCTTCTTGATCCGGGGCTTGAAGACTCTTCAACCGATCTGTAAAACTATTCAACTGCTTGTCGGCCCTGTCATAGCTGTTCCTGGCGTTCGTCAAATGCGTACCCAATGTTTCAAACACCTCGGTGAATTTCCGCAGTTCCGTTCCGAGCCGGGAAAGGTTCTGAAAAATCTCGCGGGCGCTCTTTTCGATCTCAAGACCTTTCAGTCCGAGCGCAATCACCCTCAAGTGAGCATAGAAACTGTTCGGTGAAACGGGAACAACATGCCGCCCCGTGGCATAGGAGTACAAGCCGTTCTCCTCGCCAAACGCCTCATCCTTGATGATTGTTTCATAATAGATATTCTCGGCCGGGATGTACATGAGGGCAAAATCAAACGTGCCTTCGTCGGGACGGATGTATTTGGTCGCGATCGCGTCGATATGTTTCTTCACATCCGCCGTGAACGCGCGCTGGGCAGAGCGTTTTTCCTGATCCGAGGGCGCCTCGAGCATCTTGCGAAAATTCTCCAGGGGAAATTTGGCATCGACGGGCACCTTGCCTCCCGCCGTCACGATGATCGCGTCGACCGTTTCTCCCGTCTTAAACCTGTGCTGGACGGCATACGAATTGGGTGGAAGGACCTGCTTCATCAGATCCTCCAGAAGAAGTTCGCCAAGTCCGCCGCGAAATTTAGGTGCCCGGAGCATCCCCTCGAGCTTCGAGACACTCGTTCCCAGCTCCTTGATTTCCTGTGTTGCCCGGGATAACTCTCCCAGCTTGCCCTGGACGTCCTGGATGACCCTTGCGGCGTTATCCAGCCTATCACCAACGTGACGAGTCTGGGACGAGACCATCCCAAGGTGCTGATTGAGAGTGTCCGTCGCGTTCTTCAAGCTGGCGGACACCTCGGCCCGCAAACTGTCCATCTGCTGTTGCATGAACGTCACAGCCTGCATCGGATCCTGCGAGGGGAGAGGCTGCTTGCGGACAATCAGGACAATCACCACGATGAGGGCGGCGAGCACCACGGTGAGAAGAATAAGGAGAAGATCCATGGACCATCATTGAAGAAAAAATACCGCCGCCGCGCAACCGGCCGAGGCCATCGCCACGCGGCGTGAGAGAACACGCGAAGAATCTTTCAGGGCGCCCCACCCTCGTGCCATGGCGATCATCAGTGTCATCAACGCGGCAGTGGCCAGAACACAAACCGGGGCACTCATCGACCCCCCGAAACGATCGACCAGACTCCTGCCCCCAAGGAACGTACCGTACAGAATGAGCAAATGTCCTGCATAAATCAAGAGCGATTCCCGTCCGGCATCGAGGACAAAGGAAGTTGTGGTCCCCCGCAGGACAACCCAAATCCTGCACACCAGAAGAAGCAAGAGAACAATGCCAAGGCGAAGGGAGAAGAAGAACGGTGAAACCTTCCCGCTTGTGGGCCAGGGGGGCAGAATACCGACGAGTTCCGGGACAGAGAGAATCATGAGGAGAAGTCCAACGATGCCAAGGAACCGCCCAAACCCGGCTTCGTTTCCGTTGCGCGTTTCATGCGCATAGAACGCCCCAAGGGCCCCGCCGGCCAGCAAGAATCCAAGCCAGGGGAACAGAGGAAAGAGAGACAAGTTGTGGTCCACATACGCCCGAATCGCCGGGTGCAGAGCCGCCACCTTGTCATTCCCCTCCAGGAACACGCCACCGACGACAACAACGATCGTCATGCCTGCAAGCCACCACGCCGTCGTCCGTCCACGTGGCAGAAAGGTCCCCAGCACCATGAGGATCAACAGCCCTGTCGCAATGCAGTGAAGAATGTCGGATTGGTAGAATGTGAGCCACCCTTGAGGCGGAAGCTCCAGGAGGGCGGAAAAAGAGAATAGGGGAATGTGGAGGGCATAGCCGACACTCCATATGAGGAGAATTCTCGCTGCCTGTTTGCGTACCGGATCGGGAGAGGATCGGGACCCTTCGCGCTTGCCCTCCGACACGATCGCAAACACCAGTCCCGCCACAAACAAGAACGTGGGAGCGACCAACCCGTTCACAAACGTAAGGAGGGAGAACCAGGTGGTAGCCTTTTCCGCCGGGGCGAGAAAAGCGTTGAAGACATGAACTTCGATCATGACCAGCGCCGCCCAGCCTCGCAGCAGATCGATAAAGACGATCCGTCCCTTCATCGATTCTCAAACCACGCCCATTGCGGTACCAACTTTCGCAAACGCTTCGAGCGCGCGGTCAAGATCTTTCCGCGTGAGCGCTGCAGAGATCTGGGCTCTCAACCGGGCCTCCCCGCGCGGGACAACCGGGAACCAGAGACCCTTGATGTACACGCCCTCCTTGAGCAAGGCGGCGCTCATGTCCTGAGCGACGGAGGCCTCCCCGAGCATAATCGCGACAATGGGATGGGTGCTCTCTAAAATCCTGAATCCGAGCCGCTGAATCTCTCTGCGGAAATATGCCGTGTTCTCATGCAAACGGCGCACAAGCGACTTATCCGTGGACAGCAGTTTGAACGATGCCTTGCAGGCCTCGACGATGGCAGGCGGCAGAGAATTGGAGAACGTGTAAGGCCTCGACTTCTGCCGAAGATAAGCGATCAGCGCCTTGGATCCGCTGATGTAGCCCCCCGAAGCTCCGCCGATCGCCTTGCCGAGCGTACCGGTCAGCACATCGATCTGGCCGAGAACATTGAAGTGCTCGGGTGTGCCGCGGCCCGACTTCCCGCAGACGCCGATAGCATGCGAGTCGTCCACAAACAGCAAAGCACCATACCGGCGTGCAAGTTGAACGAGCTTCGGCAACGGGGCGAGATCGCCTTCCATGCTGAACACCCCGTCGGTGGCAATGATGCGGAACCGATAGTCCTTGTTCCTGTCTTCTTCCAGCAGCTTCTCGAGATGCTCCATGTTCACGTGCTCGTAGATCTTCTTGTCCGTCGTCTCCGCCCGGCAGAGCCGCTGGCCGTCGATAATGCTCGCATGATTCAGGCGATCGCTGTAGATCACATCCTTGTAGGTTTCATATCCCAACTTTTCGTTCGTCAGCGAGGCAAAGAATCCCTCGTTCGCCGCAAAACAGGATGAGAAGAGAATCGTGTCCTCGGCGCCGACGAATTTCGAGATCTGCTTTTCCAGATCCAGATGGATCGTCTGCGTCCCGCACAGAAACCGCACGGAAGCAACCCCGAACCCGTACTTGCGGATCCCATCTGCTGCGGCCTTCCGGATCTTCGGGTGATTGGACATGCCAAGATAGTTGTTCGACGCGAGCATGATCACTTTTTTCCCCCGAACCTTGACCACCCCTCCCTGGGGGCTTTGAAGAGGGGTTTCGTACTTATAGGTTTTGGATTCTTCCAGCCGCTTCAGCTCGGAGAGAAAAAGTTCCTGCGGGTTCATCGTTTTCCTTTTTGTTGCTTCCACATGGCATAGTTCTTCCGGATGTCCTCCAGCACCTGCCTGTCGATCTTGTCGTCATCTCTGATCCGGACATCATAGTTTTCCCACCCCATGAAATCCTGAAGTGCCTTCTTCGTCGCGGCGTCGAAAACGCCGTTGATCGGCCCCGCATAGAATGCCATCCCCTTGTATTCTTTGTCCTTGAGAAGGGCCTGGAGCTCGCGGCAGAGCTTTTCGTCGATAGGGAGAAGATTCTCGGGTGCGCTCCTGAAGAAAAACAGCTTATGGAGCTTGTACAGCCGTTCCAGTTCCTGAAGCGGTGTGGCATGGTCATACACACTGATGTCGATGAAATCGTCAGTCGTTCCGTCGTACCCGGCCCCCTTGCGCTTGACGACCAGTGCCGCGGATTGTTCTCCGCGCTTGTCCCCACCGGCCTTTCCGCCGGCTAACAACGCCGCAAGGAGGCGGTCGGCAAGGGAGCCCTGGGTGGTCTCAAACGTCCTGGCCATCGCTTCAACGGTTTCGCGGCTGACCAGAATGTTTCCCTGGGCGGCATATCCTTTTCCTGTCACAAGTGTCCCCTTCCCGCCAAAGTTCTTCCCGGCCCTGCCGCCCGCCCAGTCAAAGCACTCGCTTCCCGTCCAACTGGCGGCATTCCCCCGGGCATCCACAATTCCCGCCTGCCTCACCTCCCGTGCGCTGTCGGTCCTCACCAGAATTCTCAACGCCTCTTCCGCGTTGGCTCCATTCCGCATGAGCGCCAATCCGCGGGGCCCGTAGGACACGTTGACGAACGACTGCGTGGCAATCGCTCCGACGCCCACCTCCATCCACGGCACGACGGGCCGGACGTTGGGGAACTTCGACTGGACGGCGACGCCCACATCTCCATTTTCCAAATCCACCGCGGCGATGGAGAAGGTAGCGGCAAAGGGATCGTTGAGGTGAGAGGGAAATTCTGGAGGAAAAACCAGGAGACCTGCGAGAGCAAGTGCGGACAAGAGTCTGTTCCTCATACCGTACTCCTTTTCTATCGTAGGGATGAAGATTTTCTGGCGGGGGAAATATACGGACTATTCCCCGGGAAGCAAACGGAGCGGTCAGGAGACTTTTCTCAGCCGAACGGCGAAGGAACCGTCCATGCCATGACGATGCGGAAGGGTTTCCACATAGCCTTCAGGATGCATCAACTGGGGATTCACAAATGCCGATGCGGCCTCGATGGAGAACTCCGGCCGCGATGCGAGGAACTCCCGCACAAGTTCCATGTTCTCTTCAGGCTCCGTGGTACAGGTGCTGTACACCAAAACACCCCCGGGTTTTACAAGGGTCGCCGCTCGTGCCAGGATTCCGCGCTGAATCCGCACCAGAGCCTCGATGTCCTCCTGCTCGCGTTTCCATTTCGCGTCGGGCTTCTTCGCCAGCACACCCAGGCCCGAACACGGCGCGTCGACAAGAACCCTGTCCGCTGGAGCAGTCTCCAACTCCGAAGCATCGGCAGCGATCGCATGGACATTGGCGATCCCCAACCGCTGGCAAGCTTTCTTGACAAGCTGGAGGCGCGTCTCGTATCGGTCCACCGCAACGATCTCTCCGGTGTTTTTCATCAACTCACCGATCATCGTCGTCTTGCCGCCGGGAGCCGCGCACAGATCAAGCACGCGCTCGCCGGGCTGCGGATCGAGTAATGTCACCGCCAGCCCTGCACTCTCATCCTGCACCACAAAAAAGCCCTGTCGGAACATCTCCGACCCCCCGATCCCGGCCATATGTTTGACTCTCACGAAGAAGTCCAGAAATGCCGACCGCGTGAATTGGATCTGATGGTTTTCGAGCTTCGACAGAAAATAGTTGAAATCGATCTTCAGACGATTGACGCGCAGCGTCAGATCCGGCCTTCGGTTGTTCGCCGCAAGCATCTGTCTGGCCTCATCGGCCCCAAACCGAGAAACCCAGCGCTGTACAATCCATTGGGGGTGCGACTCGACAACGGCCAGGTGCTGGATCGGATTCTCGTTTGCATCGGGATACCGGATGTTCTCCAGATTCCTCAGAATGTTCCTCAGCACCGCATTCACCAGATCGGCGACCCTCTGACCCCGAAGCCGTTTGATAAACTCCACGGATTCATTCACGGCCGCCGAGGGCGGAACGCGGTCGAGGAAGAGAATCTGATACAGCGCCACTCTCAACGCATTCCGAATGTTCGTCTCTGCTTTGGTGAAATTCCCATGGAAAAACCCCGTCAGTACCCAGTCGAGCTTGGCCCGCCACCGGACCGTGCCGGTAACGATCTCCGTCATGAATCCCTTGTCCAGCTCGTTCATGTCCTGGGATTGGAGTTCCGCTTCCAGAAGCCGGTCGAGGTACGCATCCGATCGCTCGACCCTGTTGAGGATCTTCACAGCCGTTCCACGCGGCCCCGTGTACAGGCCTTCCCGCTGATCTGGGGTTTGGATCTCCGGATTGTTCATACCTATTGGGGCATCCCCTGCCGCCGCCGTTCGGCGGCCGTAAGATCAAAAATGGCCTTGAAGAGAAGCTCCTCCTGGGCAGTAAGCAGGATCTTCCTGCGCTCCATCATCCGGCGCGCGACTTCGATGGCTTTGTCCACATTGAAGGTCGTGAAGGTTTCCCCCGCCGCTCCCCAGGAAAACGAAGGAACATACTTCGGCGGAAAGCCCGTACCGAAAATGTTGCTACTCACACCCACGATCGTGCCCGTATTGAACATCGAGTTGATCGCGGTCTTGGAATGATCGCCCATGATCAGGCCCACGAACTGCAGACCGGTGTCAATCTGCTCGGTTCCGAGCATGACCCTGACAGGCCCGTAGTTATTCTTCAGATCACTGTTGTTCGTGTCCGCTCCGAGATTCACCCAGGCGCCCACATACGAGTGGCCGAGGAATCCTCCGTGCTGTTTGTTGGCGTATCCCTGAAAGATCGATCCGACCACTTCGCCGCCGACTTTGCAGTGGGGTCCGATGGTGGTGCCTCCATAGATCCGGGCACCGGCCTTGATCCAGCTCCCGTTGCCGACATGCACCGGGCCGATGATGGTTGCCTGGGGGAACACGCGAACATTCTTTCCAAGATGGACAGGTCCCTCCTCTGCATTAATCACCGTGCCCGGCATGATGGTCGCACCATCTTCGACAACAACTTTTCCCGCCCCGAGAACATACACGCCGGTCCATTTTCCCCGCCTCCTCCCGCTCCGTTTCCGCCCTGCCCTGATCGCCTCGAAATCCGACACCAACTCCCTCTCATTCTGGTTGATCAGCTCCCATGGATAGTTGATCAGGGTTGCATTGACTTCCTGTTTTGGAAAATCCCCGAAAGCATCGTGTGAAACGAGACCCCGAAAGATGGACTCGATTCGGTGAAGGTTCCCGGCTCTCACGCGTGCCGCGACAAGCTCGTTGCCGCGGACGAACACACGTTCGGATCGGGAATCCGACCCGAGCGTCCTGGTAATGTCCTCATCGACGAGCAAGCGGCCGTTCACAAAAAGATAATCGGCACGCTCCAACTCGTTCACCGGAACCCCGGGGTATCGAACACGCATGTACTCGGCCAAATAGGGGCGGCAGTGAAGAGCGACCGACGCCCGTGGAAACGCGCGCAGAATCTTCTCCTTGAGAGAATAAATCCCGCACTTAAGATTGTACACCGGCCGGAAGTACGTCAACGGGAGAAAATGAGAAGCGGAAGTGTCTTCGAACAAACAGAGATGAGAGACCATCGGTATCAACCCCGAAAGGTATGGGTCAGTTGCGAAGCGGCATCGCGGTCCAGGAGCACATAAGCTTTGCGGTGCATCTGGATGATCGACGCGGGCACCATTGCCGTGATGGGTCCCTCGATGGCCGCTTTCACAGCCGCCGCTTTGCCGGCACCGCTTGCCACCAAGAACACCTCCCGTGCCTCCATGATTGTGCCGATTCCCATCGTAATCGCGGTCTTCGGCACTTCATCGGCCGTCTTGAAGAAGCGCGCGTTGTCTTTGACCGTCTGATCCGCCAGAGTTTTGATTCGCGTTCGGGACCCGAGGGATGACCCAGGTTCGTTGAACGCGATATGACCGTTGGCACCGATGCCCAGAATCTGCACGTCGATTCCTCCGCGCCGCACGATCTGCTGCTCGTACCATTCGCACTGGGCGTCGATATCCGGCGCCATGCCGTCCGGAATGTAAATTGCTGTCGGGTCGACGTCGATATGTCGAAACAGGTTTTCCTGCATGAAATGATAATAGCTTTGCGGGTGGGTGCGCGGAAGTCCGATGTATTCATCCAGATTGAATGTCGTTACACGCGCAAAGCTCAGGCCGTCGTTTCTGTGCAGGCGGATGAGCTCCCGGTACAACCCGAGCGGCGTCGTTCCCGTCGCCAGGCCCAGCACAAGGTCAGGTTTCCTGCGGATACGGTCCGCAATCATCCCTGCCGTGTGTCGGCTCAGATCATCGTACGTTTCTTTGATCAGGACAAGCATAGGTGCGCATCAGAGGATGCGGCAAGATAGGAAAAGAAAAAGCGGAATGCACGTCTTGCACATTCCGCTTTGGATCGTGTTCCAGACCTCTCAGGATTCTGTCGGCTCCGCCGGCTTCCTTTTGCCGTACTTTCGCGTGAACTTCTCCACGCGTCCCGCCGAATCGACCAACTTCTGTTTGCCTGTAAAGAACGGATGACAGTTCGAGCAGATTTCAACGTGAAGATTCCCTGCAGTGGACCGCGTTTCAAACGTATTGCCGCAGACGCAGGTGACAATCGACTTGGTATATTCGGGGTGAATTCCCGCCTTCATGAAAACCTCCAGTTTCACAGGTGCTTCGTAATATACCAAAAATGTCGTTCAGGCGCAATTGACCGGAATTTGAAATTCTGTCCATAGTTGGGTAGATTCCGTCATGCTCCTCCGGCGTGTTTTCATCGTTCTTCTCTTTGGAATCTCCCTCGCACCCGCCCAACGCACGGGAACGTTCGACTTTCTACGCCTCGATATGAACGCCCGGGCCGCCGCGCTGAACAGCAGTGTCGTATCCATGACGAACGATCCGAACCTCCTCCTCTACAATCCTTCTGCCCTGGCTACCCTGGAAGAGGCATCCGCCTCCGCCGGCTTTCTCAGGCATCTTCTGGATGTAAACGCGGGATCGGTTACCTACGCACAGGCGATCTCCGATCTCGGCACCTTCGGCGCCGGAATCATCTATATAGACTATGGATCGTTCAACCGGACCGATGAATCCATGAATACGTTTGGAACCTTTTCTGCCCGGGAACTCGCGTTCGTCGTGGGCTGGGGAACACCGCTGGATGATGATGTGTTTGCGGGGGCAAGTGTCGAGTTCCTCCATTCTTCGATTGCCGAGTATGCCTCGTCGGCTGTGGCCGCTGGAGCAGGGATTCTGTACCGCATTCCGTCCGAGAACATCAGCATCGGCGCCAGCCTCCTCCATGCCGGAACCCAGCTCACCACCTACGACGGTACCCGTGAATCCCTTCCGCTCAGTCTCACGGTCGGCATCACCAAGCGACCTGAACACCTCCCGGTGTTTCTGAACCTGAACTTTCACAAACTCACGGAAAAGGGCGGATCGTTCCTCGACCGGTTGGGTTCGTTCACCTTCGGAGCGGAGTTCATGGTCAGCGAAGCAGTCCGCCTGCGAGTCGGGTATGACCATGAAAAGAGAAGGGAGTTGAAAATTGGAGACAGTGCAGGAATGGCCGGATTTGCCCTTGGAGGAGGAATCCTGCTGGGAACCTATCGGCTGGATTATGCTTTCAATTCGTACGGAAAGATCGGAGGACTTCACCGACTGACAGTCGGAATGATCATCGGCTCATCTTCCGGTCTTTGACCTCTGTCCAAAAAAGACCCCTCCTGCAGGGTTCCCATCGGCCGAATCCGTGTCTCTCCTCTCTTCTGACCGCGACGATATCGCGAATCACCCTCCCGCTTCACTTCATCAACCCCTCTAACAACCATTCGCTCAGGGCGAACAACAGCATTCCACCAAACACGACTAACGGCGGCATCCTGCTCTTTGAACGATTGATCTCTGGGATAAGATCGCTGGCGCCGACGTAGATGGCAACGCCGGCTGAGAACGCAAACGCCAATCCGACAATCGACTCATCGACCGATGCGATGAGAAACACGGAAAGCACTCCAAGGACTGTCCCCGTCCCGATACCGCCGGCCGCCCACAGCACTACCCGTCGTGAGAATCCCGCCGATTGCATGATTGATCCGATCGTGAGTCCCTCGGGGAATTTGTGCAGGAGAATCCCAAGGAAGATCAGCAGTCCGAGGAACGGATCGAACTGAACACCTGCGGAAATGGAAAACCCGTCGAAGAACGCATGGAGAAAGAGGCCCCCGAAGGCAGAGAGTCCGGCTTGCCTGGAAACCATCACGTCGGCATGCGTTTCCTCCCCAAAATGCAGATGACCGACCACAGTATGTTCGAAGAAATGAACGACGGCAAAACCGGCCATCATGGCGATTGCAGCAGATTCTCCCACCGCCTCGATGCTGTGCGGGATCAGATCAAGAAAAACCAGGGCCAAAATGAATCCGGCTCCGAGGGCCAGAAGAACCTCCTGCAAGCGATTTGGCCATTGACGGCGGGCGGCTATCAGCGCGCCACCAAGAAACTCAGCCCCCGCGGCAGCAAGCCCGAAGAACAAGGCCGTGATCATTGGGCACTCCCTTTGTAAGGCGTTTCAAGAAATCTCCTCGCGTCCCGGTGAGTCTGTTCATACTCCTTCATGGCAAGGACACGACGGTACTGAGCGACCGCATCTTTTCGCCGATCCGTCACATCATAGATCATGCCGCGGTGGAGCACCGCCATGGAGAGAAATCCTGACTCTTCGTTTTTATCGACGAGATAAGACAGTCTTTCGCACTCCTGGAAGTTCTTTGCGGCATCCTCATATCGTTGCCTCAGGAAAAAGTACTTTCCCAGGTAGTAATACGCTTCCCTCGCATCGATCTCGCGAAATCCCACCTGCTTCTTTTCGAAGGACTCCACGACGCGGGAAAAGACCTTGAACCCCTCTTCCCATCGGCTCAGCGTGACAAGGCACCTTCCCCAGTAGCGGAGAAACTGGGGGTTGCGAGGATACTTCCGGCTCAGCTCACCGACCAACTCCGCCGCTTTGGCATAGTTCTTCTCGTAGAGGAAGTAGCTTTGTGCTAAAAAGTAGGTCGCCTCGGTCCGTGCATATTTCGCCTTCTCCGCAGCGAGGTGCAGCTGTTCCAATCCTTTTGCCCTGTCTCCCGATGGGAGGAAGATCATGAACGGCCGAACGATGGGATACTCGCGGGGCACAATCTCAGCATAGTAATTGTAGATGCCGATCCCGAGCAGGACATCGTAATTGGTTGAATCGAGCGCGTGGGCGCGGCGGACAATCGGGAGCGCCGCCAGGCCGTCCTGGATGGCACCAAACCAGTTGCCCCTGTTGACGCGAAGACGTCCTCGGAATCCCAACGCGCCTCCCTTGAAGAAGAGCGCCGTGATATCATCCGGATCGCGCTTCAACCGTTCTTCGCACAATCCGATGACGCGCTCAAGCATCTCGTGATAGCGCTCATCCTGCGACTCGTTGTCGAAATCCGAGAGAATCCGCCACCATTGGGTCATCGCACGGAAGAAATAGCCTGCGGGGTGATCGGGACGAAGACGGATCACTTCGTCGAATTGCTTGTCGGCGTCGTAGAACTCGAGATTGTAAATATGATCGATCCCCCGCTGGAGGCGACGGTCGATCTCTCCGCCAAGGTCCCACTGGGCAGGGAGGATGGCCGACGGGGTCTGGAAGATCAGGACAGTCACCAGTGCCCGGATTCGCCATTCCTTCAGGGGGGCCATGCGGTACCTATAGAAAGAGTTGCGTGAAGTACTCCTTCAACCGGTCAACAGCGACGCGCTCCTGCCGCATGGAGTCGCGTTCCCGAACCGTCACTGTCTGGTCCTGCAGTGTCTGGGAATCCACCGTGACACAATACGGTGTGCCGATTTCGTCCTGGCGGCGATATCTCCTGCCGATCGCGCCGCTTTCGTCATAGAACACACGGAACCACGGACGAAGGTCGGCTTCGATCTTTTTCGCCGTTTCCGGCATTCCGTCGCGGTTCACAAGAGGAAATACGGCAACCTTCATCGGGGCCAGCCTGGGATGCAGTTTGAGAACAACGCGTGTTTCTGTTCCCCCTTCTCCCGTCGGGGCCTCCTCCTCGGCATACGCATCCACCAAGAACGCCATGAACGATCTGCTGGCCCCGGCAGATGTCTCGATCACGTAGGGAACGTACCTCGATTTCGACTCCTCGTCATAGTATTCCATGCTTTTCTTCGAGAATTCCTGGTGGCGCGAGAGATCATAGTCTGTGCGATTATGGATGCCCTCGATTTCCCCCCAACCGAACGGAAACTCATATTCGATGTCGAATGCTCCTTTGGCGTAATGGGCGAGCTTCTCCTGTGGATGCCGGTGCCATCGAAGTCTCGCCTCCGTCATCCCGAGATCACGGAACCACTTCATCCTCTCCTCCTTCCAGTACGCAAACCACTCGTCATCCGTACCGGGCTTCACAAAAAACTGCATCTCCATTTGCTCGAACTCGCGTGTCCTGAAGAGAAAGTTCTTCGTGTTGATTTCATTCCGGAATGCCTTTCCGATCTGGGCGATTCCGAAAGGGATTTTCTGGCGCGAGGATACCAGGACGTTCTGAAAATTGACGAAGATCCCCTGAGCCGTTTCCGGACGCAGGAAAACGGTGGCAGAAGAATCCTCGACCGATCCGACAAATGTCTTGAACATCAGATTAAATTTCCGGGCTTCGGTGAAAGTTCCTTTGTTTCCGCAGGTCGGGCATGCGATCACCGCAAGGATCTTGGCAGGATCGCCGGCGAGATGCTCGAAGGCTTCAAGAACGGCTTCGTCTTTCAGCTGTCCTTCATACTCCCCCGGAACGAGCGCCCTCAGCACTTCCTTTTTTTTCTTGACCGAAAGCTCGTCGAGCAGGGTATCGACACGAAACCTGGATTTGCACTGGCGACAATCCACCATTGGATCGGTGAAATTCTCGACGTGACCCGAGGCCTCCCAGACCCGCGCATGCATGAGAATCGATGCGTCGATTCCCTCCACATCAGGCCGGTAGGTCATACTGCGCCACCAATGGTGTTTCAGATTGTTGAGCATTTCCACACCCATCGGACCGTAGTCCCAGCATCCGTTCAACCCGCCGTAGATCTCGCTCGACTGAAAGATGAACCCGCGCCGCTTCGCCAGCGAAACGAGTTTGTCCATGGTTACCGCACGCGGTGGTGATTTGGATTGGCTCAAGGCGTCTAGACGTTCAATGTTTTAGTGGATGAGATAAGTTGTAAAGATGAAATAAACGAGGCCGCGGACGTTCTTCCTTTATTCTACCTGTTCCTGAACTCCGGTTTCCTCTTCTCCAGAAAAGCTTTCGTCCCCTCTTGAAAATCCTCCGATCCGCAACAGACGCCGAACAGGCTTGCTTCGAGCTCCTGTCCGTCGGCCTGCATTGTTTCCCGAGTCATATTCACAGCTTTGAGAGCCAATCGGATGGCCACCTGGCTCTTTGCAGCAATCTTCGCGGCTATAGCACGGCAAGTGTCCAGAAGATCTCTTTGCTGCACCACTTTGTTGACGAGACCGATCCGGTGCGCCTCCATCGCATCAATGGGCTCGCCGGTAAGGATCATTTCCATTGCGCGCCCCGTCCCCACAAGCCGGGCGAGCCTCTGGGTTCCGCCGTACCCCGGGATAATGCCCAGGTTCACCTCCGGCTGGCCAAACTTCGCGTTCTCGGAAGCGATCCGCAGATGGCAGGCAAGCGCAAGTTCACACCCGCCCCCAAGTGCATATCCGTTGACGGCTGCGATCACCGGTTTGCCCAGATGTTCCACCAGATTGAACACTTCCTGGCCGCGGGAGGAAAATTCCTTGCCGGTGTCCGGGTTCAGCCCCGTAAGTTCTCCTATGTCCGTCCCGGCCACAAAAGCTTTTTCACCCGCACCGGTGATGATGACCACATCGACCGATACATTCGATTTACAGGACTCCAGGGCATGCACCATCTCGTTCTTTGTCGTTGCATTCAGCGCATTCAGCTTCTCCGGCCTGTTGATCGTGAGCACCGCGATCCTGTCCTTCACTTCCAGCAACAACGTCTGATAGGCCATACAGTCCTCGCTTTCTCCTAGGCAAAAGCCGGGCGCGAAACGGGAAGCATCGAACGCTGTCTTCGCTCAAAAACAGCGATCTTCCCGCCGCCAAATCGTTCCACCAACGCGACTGCACGATCAAAATCCTTTCCCACATCCCCCGGGGCATGGGCATCCGATCCAAGCGTCAGCGGAATCCGCAGCTCATGAATCATCTCCAGGAGCGATTCCGAGGGGTAGATTTCTCTCACCGGCTTTCGCAATCCTGATGTATTGATTTCGATGCACATTCCCGCTTTCCTGATCTCCTTCAACGCCTCCCAGGCGAGGTCCCGAAGATTCTTTGTAGGCCGGTGGCCGAATTTCTTCACGAGGTCACAGTGTCCGATGATGTCAAACAACCCCGACGCTGCCGACCGGCTCACGGCCCGAAAGTACTGTTCATAGACCTCGTCCACATCCCGTTCGTCGTACTGGTGAATAAAGACGACGTCATCAAATCCCCATGTCCCCAGAAAATGTACAGAGCCGATCACGTAGTCGAAGTCATTCTCCGCGATGAATCCCCGCACCCACTCCTCCGTCCCGGGGAAGAAATCGGCTTCGATACCTCTTCGGACATTGATCCGACCCTTGTATTGCTCCCGCAGGTGTGAAATCTGCGGCGCATACGTGGACATGTATTCGCCGAGGCTCATTCTGTGCTTTTCATCGAATCCGCCCGGCATCGGAATATGCTCGGAACATCCGATCTCATTGAATCCCAGGTCAAGGGCGCGCAGAATATAATCCTCCGCATTTCCCTCTGCATGCTTGCACAGCAAAGTATGCGTATGATAATCAACAATCACGGTTTTGAAGTCAGGAGATTTCTCAGTATTCGAATCCGTTCTTTCTCCATCCCCCCTTTTTCCGTCGCCAAATCCAGAGCCAGGGATCCAATGGCCGCGTAAGCCCTCGCCACTCGCGGATCAAGGGCCTCCAGGGCCTGTCGTTGCCTCCTGACGGTCTCGACGCTTCCCCTGGCGATCGGCCCCGTCAGAGCCTCCCGTGGATCTCCTGCAGAGGCCAAGCCGACCGCCGCGTTGATCAACGGGGATAGAGGCGCCAAACCGGAAAGACCTGCCTGCCGTGCCAGCGACTGCGCCACGGCCAAAACGGCCACAGGGTAGTTCGACGCAAAAACACATGCTGCATGATACAAAATTTTTGCCTGTTTCGGAACGACCACGATCTTTCCCCCAAGATCGCGCACAAGGCGCTTTGCAGTCCGCTCTGCGCGCCGTTCCCCTTCGAACCCGTACCAAATCCCCTTCATGATCGCGATCTGATCTTTCAGAGTGTTTTTCCGGGGAAACAGTTGGATCGGATGAAGCGAGAATGTTCGCGCTCCGAGTACCGCCGCATCTGCCAGCGCATCCCGGGTTACGGCTCCCGAAACATGAAACACGGTGACGCGGGGCCAGTTCAGCGGAACCTCGCGGGCAAGATCACGGACAACAGTCTCAATGGATTCATCGGGTACCGCGACCATCACAAGATCGGATTCGGCAGGAATGTCCTCGATACGGGAGGAAGCAATCCGAACGCGCAGCTTCCGGGCCAGGGACCGCGCGGAAGACGGACTGCGGCTGATGACGGAGAGGAAGCGGTATCCTTTGCGGGAGAGCAGGACAGCCAGGGTCGATCCAACCCTGCCTGCTCCGATCAAGGATATGTTGTGCGGCCGTTGAACGCGGGGCAATCAGGAATCCTGGAAAAGAGCCGCCGACAGATATCCGACGACGGCGTCCTTTTCACCCGTCACGTCGCCGGAATTGCAGTAAAAGAGGGCCTTGCAGTGCACGGCACCGAGCGCACGCGCGGCAAGCATGACGGAAACAATCGGGCCTCCACCGCAGGCCTCGACCTCCTCGAGCTCGAGTTTCCGCAGGAGGTCCTCAGGTCGAAACGCCTCCACATCCTCTACAACGCGTTTGTCAAGGCCAACCGCCTCGGCATACGGATGATAGTGCGACAGATCGCTGCTGGCCACGAGGAGGACATTGCGGTCCTGACAAACCTTGCTCAGAGCCTCGGCGAGCGCCATGCACAGTTCGCGCCGCTGATCACCCATGACCAGAGGCACAAACGGTGTGCGGCCAAGCGCCCTCTGCAGGAACGGCAATTGTACTTCGACCGAGTGCTCCATCGTATGTCCATGCTCAGAGAGGATAATTGATGGATGCGCTTTGGCAAGCAGCGCCCTGAGTCCGGCGTCGATCGAGGTCTCGCCCAGCGGAGTCTTATACGAAGTTCCGGGATGGATCGAAATCCCGTCGAAATACTCCCGGTGACTCGGACCGACAATGATCGCGGCATCGTATGTCCGGCCTTTCAATAACCTGTATCCGGCCGCAGCGGTCATTCCCGAGTACGCAAAGCCGGCATGCGGGCAAAGGAGACCGCGGATTGTGCCGTCAATCCGCACAGACTTTGCCCTCAGCAGGTATTCATCGACCTCTTTTTCGAGGATGCTCTTGAGCTCAGGATAGAATAATCCTGCGACTGCGGCTTCACGGACGGACATGGTGACCACCACGCGATGAATGTGGAGAACGAGTATGCATGGCCAGCGAGAGAATCAGAGAGGCTGATGCGGTTGGTAGAGTTCCGTTTCCGAAAACGTTTCTGTCGTAAACTTGAACAAGCGCGTATGTTCGTCCCGCCACGCCTCAGGAGGAAGCCCCGCCTTGAGTGCAGTATGATTCAAAAACTCCTCACGGTCCCAGCCGTACTCAACAGGAACGTTCGGCAGAAGCAACCCTTTGCACCTTCCGGCTTCGATAATGAGCCCGTGTCTCCCCACCTCAATCTCCGCAATGTCCCGTACTGCCTCCAGCGGCGAAAGCACTGAGATCTCAATGTCCACCGACGGTAGCTCTTCAGGGGTAAGCGGAGCAAACCTCGGATCTTCAAAGGCCGCCTTACATGCCACTTCCGCCACGGCTTGCGCGAGCGGGAGTCGAGGCTCGACGTACCCGATACAACCCCGCAGTTCCTTCCCGACCCGCAGGGTCACAAAGACTCCACGTCTCTCGAGCAAATGCGCCGACGCATCGGGCATCGTCGGCCGCTCGCCGCCCAGCACGCCCTCGATCGAGGCGCGCGCAATTCTCAGCAGGTCGCGTTTCTCAACGTCTTCAAACACCCTACGTTCACCTCGTTGGCTGAAAAGTACGCAAGGCCCCGACAACATTCAAGGTTGCTTCTGCCAGGGTCATTTCGTACATTTTTCGGCGCTTTTCAAGCCCTTTATGTCCCTCATCTCCAGCATCTCCGGCGTCCGCGGCATTATCGGCACCAGCCTGACCCCCGACGTCCTTGTCCGATATGCCGCCGCCTTTGCAGAATACTGCGGCCGCCGGCCAATTGTCATCGGTCGGGACGGCCGCGTCACCGGAAAGCCCATCGGCAATATCGTCTCGTCGACGCTCCTCTCCGCAGGATGCGACGTTGTTGCTCTCGGGGTTTGCCCCACGCCGACCATCCAGATTGCCGTCGAACAACTCAAGTGCGCCGGCGGCATCTCGATCACGGCAAGCCATAATCCGATCGAATGGAACGGCCTCAAGTTTCTTGCAAACTCGGGTATGTTCCTCAATAAGGATCAACACGAGCGACTCCAGAGTATTCTCCGCAGCGGGTCTCCCGGATTCGTCCCCTGGAACAAACTTGGACGCCACAGGACCGACGATTCGTTTCTGCAAAAACATGTGGAGGAGGTTCTCAAAATACCCTATATCAATCTCAGAACCGTACGAAAAAGGCGCTTCAAAGTGGTGGTCGATTGCGTCAACGCCTCCGCGGGGGCGGTCATTCCCGACCTCCTCAAGGCCTTTGGCTGCACAGTCCTTGAAATGAACTGCGACGTCTCAGGCGTCTTCGCCCACACACCTGAACCCCTGCCCGAAAACCTTACGGCTCTCCGCCGGAGGGTTCGCCGCGAACGCGCCGATCTGGGCATGGCGGTGGACCCCGACGGCGACAGGCTCGTTCTTATCGATGAAGAGGGGAAACCGTTCGGCGAAGAGTACACCATTGTCCAGGCGGTGAAATTCGTTCTGCAACACGAGGCCCGGAAGAACAAGAAACCACTTTCCCCCGTGGTCGTCAATCTCTCCACGACGAGAGCCGTTGAAGACGTTGCAGGACCATTTGGGGTCAGAGTCATCCGAACACCGGTCGGCGAAATCAATGTAGCGGCAAAAATGAAAGAGGCCGGATCAATCATCGGGGGCGAGGGCAGCGGAGGCGTGATCTTGTCTACCGTGCACCTGGGCCGGGATGCTCTCGTCGGCATAGGGATCACGCTTCAGCATCTGGCTGAGTTCGGCGGGCCGCTGTCCGAACTGCGGAGAACCCTTCCGGAATACGTGATGACAAAGCATCGGATTGAATCGGATTCGCGGGATGTGCCGTCACTCCTTGCCCGGCTTGCGAAGCGATATGCCGGGAAGGGAATCGTCAACACCGACGACGGTATTCGTATCGATTTCGAGCGTTCCTGGGTTCATCTTCGTCCTTCCAACACCGAACCGATCATCCGGATTATCTCGGAGGGACCTGATGAAACACAGGCTCGCTCGCTTGCAGAGGAAATCATGCGGGAGGCCGCAACATGACCCGCGGACAGCGCGTGATCACGGGCCTTTTCTTTTCGATCGGTATCCTTGTCGGTCAGCAGCCCGTTCCCTCCGTCGGGACGCTTGTTCAACCGGAGGCATTCTCTCTTCTGGGAGAGCCTCTCTACCGAAAAGACTTGGGGGCTCAGAAGGCAAAGCTCGAAGCCGAATACGCTGAGGCAAAGGCGGCTTACGATGCCGATCCAACCGCCGTTGAAAACATCCTCTGGCTTGGGCGCCGGGCCGCGTATATCTGGAAGTACCGGGAAGCCATTGAATTGTTTTCGCAGGCGATTGAACTCGCCCCGACCGACGCCCGGCTGTATCGCCACCGGGGCCATCGCTCTATCACCCTACGACAATTCGACAAGGCAATTCGGGACCTCCTGCACGCCTCGCGGCTCGTTGAGGGTATTGAAGACACCATCGAGCCTGACGGCCAGCCCAATGAGAAGAACATTCCAACGAGCACGCTGAAAACGAACATCTGGTATCATCTTGGCCTGGCTTACTATCTCAAAGGCGAGTTCGACAAGGCCGCAAGGGCTTACAGAGAGTGCCTGAGGTATTCGACAAACGACGACATGCTCGTCGCGGCAAGCGATTGGCTATACATGAGTCTGCGCCGTGCCGGGAGACCGGGAGAAGCCGAATCGGTCCTGGAAAACATCCGTCCGGAAATGAACATCATTGAGAACTTCAGCTACCATCGGCGGCTATTGATGTACAAAGGGATTATTCCGCCGGACTCCCTTCTGAAGGAAACCGGCGCTAGTGAGCTTGACCTTGCCACACAGGGGTACGGGGTGGCCAACTGGTATCTTGTCAACGGACAGACCGAGCAAGCAATGCGGCTTTTCCGGAAGATTTTAAAGGGAAGTTACTGGCCGGCGTTTGGATACATAGCGGCGGAAGCCGAAGTGGCGCGAAGGGGGGAAAGACGATGATTCTGTGCAAGGTGACGGGAACCATTGTTGCAACTCAGAAGCATGCATCGCTTCAGGAGTATAAACTCCTGCTGGTGACACCTGTGACGCTGGACGGGAAACTCGAGGGACGCGAAATGCTGGCCATTGACCGCGTCGATGCCGGCGTGGGCGACACCGTGTTGGTTCTGCAGGAGGGGGCGGGAGCCCAGCAAATCCTGCGAAGAACCGACGCCCCTGTACACACCGTTATCGTAGCAGTCGTCGACGACATTTCGATCGAACAATAAAACCATCCCTGGGGGGAATCATCCTTGAACATTCGTGATCTCCTGCGGCTTTCATCCGTGCCGCGGTTGGGTCCGCTCAAGATCCGCGCTCTGGTGACGCACTTTGGCGATGCCGGAGCGGTGTTGCGCGCCGGGCCGCGTGAACTGATCAGAGTTCCGGGCATCGACAGAAAGCTGGCGAGCGCCATCGCTCATCACGACGGCGAGGATTTCGCAGACGAGCAACTCAAGGCTGTCAACCGGATCGGCGCACACATCCTTTCTTACTGGGATGACTCCTATCCTTCCCTTCTCAAAAGGATCTACGACCCTCCTCCCCTCCTCTATGCTCTCGGTACGTTTGCCGAAGTTGATCGCCATTCCATAGGTATTGTGGGCACCCGCAAGCCGAGCAGTTACGGCCAGCGCGTCACAGAGAATCTGGCCAGGGAGCTCGTGGAAGTGGGAATCACCATCGTGAGCGGTCTGGCGAGAGGAATCGATACCTTCGCTCATGAAGCCGCCCTCAGGGCGGGGGGAAGAACGATCGCCGTCATTGGTTCGGGACTCGACGTCCCGTATCCTCCCGAAAATCGCCGTCTGCTCCAGCGCATCGCCCGACAGGGCGTCGTGATATCGGAGTTCCCGCTGGGCACCCAGCCCGAAGCGTCAAACTTTCCAAGGAGGAACAGACTTATCAGCGGAATCTCCCTGGGGGTGATCGTCGTGGAGTCGGATGAAGATGGCGGGGCGATGATCACTGCGTCGACGGCGCTTGATCAGAATCGTGAAGTCTTTGCCGTTCCGGGTATGATCACCGAAAAACGGAGCATGGGTCCGCATCTGCTGATTCAACAAGGCCGGGCGAAACTCACGCACTCGGTGAACGACGTGCTCGCGGAATTCCCGGCGCTTGCCGGCTCATCGCGCAGCCAGGAAAGGCGGACGTTGCCCTTGCCCGAGTTGACATTGTTCGAGAACACGATACTGCAGAGGTTGAGCGACGAACCGGTACACATTGACGTGCTTTCGGAGAGGACCGCACTCTCAACGTCTGATTGTCTGGTGACTCTCTTATCCCTGGAATTTAAGGGACTTGTTCGTCAACTGCCGGGGAAGTATTTTGTGAAGGCAGAGTTCTGAAAGCTATGCCGGCTGATAGCGCGGGCGGGACTTCTTGAGGCGGCGTGCGCGGCGTGAATTGTTTTTCGGCTTTCTCATCATTGACCTCACATCGTCGTCGCAGCGGTGCATGAACGCGGCGAAACGGATGACGAGAACCATTCCGACAATGTACAGAAAAACAACAAGGAAGATTTTCAAGGCAATATCCATTTCACTGTTCGTCGGAGAAGACCAGCGGTTGTTTGACGGTGGATTGCGGTTTGTGAAATGCCGCCCCGAACTGGGCAGGTTGGCGATCGTCCCGGCGGACTTCGCGGTCGGGAAGAATGAGGGAGCAGAGGCTTCCTCGGCTGTCAACAATCACAGAAATGAAGCATGAAGGATCTGTCAGAGAAACGGCGCGGAGAGAAATGAAATCCGCGTGAACGGTGGTCAGTTCAAAACGAGCCCGGGTGTTCAGAGTGTATCGGGGCGGGAGGGTATATTCGCGGCCGCCTTTGCTCCGGTCGTACACACCGTTGCCGCCTTTCTTCATGGTGGAGCGGATGCGATGGCGATAAGCATCCGCGGCGATCTCGTTCAAGTCACGAACAACGAGCTGAACGGAGGAGGGTGAATTCCAATTCATGTCCTATAGCCTGGGAGGTGAGCTACAAGAGAGTTTCGTCACAGAGGCATCAAATCGGATGCCACATTTCGAGTATTCGCATTTTTTTAAAAAGACGCAAGCCCCTTGGAATTTTTTACCTGACGAGTGTGGGGCGAGGAAAAGAATACCGGTTTCTTTCGTGGTTGGCGTGATTGCTGTCACGTCGATTTGCACGATCCCGTGTATCCCAACCGCTTAAACCGCGCTTCGGCATACCGTGTCAAACATGTGAAAAACTATCGGAGAATTGGAAAAACACGGAGCGTATTATGAAAATCCTGGCAGTGGCGATCTTTGTAACGGCGCTGGCAACTCCTGTTCTGGCTCAACCGGGCCCGGGTCAGGGGATGCGAATGCGCATAATGGACGAGCTGAATCTGACGGAGCAGCAAAAGAAGGCTGTCAATGACATCCATGATAAGGCGATGCGAGATGCCATTGAACGCCGGGCACAAATCGCCAACATGAGGCTCGATGTCCGGAAACTCTTCACAGCTGACAAACCCGACCAGACGGCGATTGAGCAGAAACTCGGAGAGATCTCCAGGCTCCAGGCCGACGCAAAGGTCCAACGCGTCAAGACTTGGTTCGCCATCAACAACTTGCTCACCCCCGAGCAACGGAAGGTCTGGAAGGAGAGGCTGGGGATGGGAAGGATGGATGGCATGAGGCGGGGCGGATTCCGGGGCCGGATGCATCGGGACGCTTTCAACCGCGGGTTCGGCGGACCGGGGGGATTCCGGGGAACCTTGAAGTGAACTGCCGCAACCATCGGCCTGCCTGCGTGCTCTCGCGGGCAGGCCGCGGTATTCAGAGAATCCCGGTTTGACTGAACCCCCTATCTCGCCCGCCTGCCGCCCGCATCGGTCAAACACGTGAAAACCCCGAAGAACAAGACCCACGGCAGTTCAGGCAAATGCCCTGCGCGTTCGGTCAATGCAATGGAAAGACCGGTTTTGAATCCGTTCGTTCTCTTGATGTTGATCAGGGGAAAATTCATGTCCGTCGTTATCTCGTAATCGGTCCTTCGCCAGCCGATGCGTTTCAGACGAAGGACGCGGGCCATCGTGCAGCGTATCCGCATCTCCCCCGACATGGTCCAAGGAATCTGCGCCACCGTCTTCCCGTTCTCATCCCGAACAAGAACTCCGGGTTTCCAGAGTCCCTTGCGCTCAAACGTCCAGGTCCCTTCAGGCGTCTCCACCCTTGCGCACCGCTTGAAAACATCCGTAAAGCGGAATGTTCCGAGGACAAGATCCGCCGCGCGGAAATCGAACTCCTGTTTCCAAAGGCTTCTTTGCGTGCATTCCAGCGATGTGCCGGCCAAAGAGGCAATCCTTGTCATGAGGATTTCCTCGATTTCTGTCCGGAAGATTCCAGCCTCCCCGACTTTCTGAGAATCTCTTTGAGGAGAAACTCGATCTGAGCGTTGATGCTCCTCAGATCATCCGAAGCCCATTTCTCCAGCGCCGCATAGATCTCCTCATCGATCCGGAGCAAGAATTTCTTCTTCCCCATCATTGATACAAGGTCCCGGTGTTAATCACCGGCTGTGCCTCGCTTTCGGACACCAGGGCCACCATCAGATTATTGACCATGGTCGCCTTCTTCTCCTCGTCCAGTTCGACGATGTTGTGTTCACTCAGGAGTCGGAGCGCATCATCCACCATTCCCACGGCGCCCTCGACGATCTTGCGACGCGCGGCGATGATCGCCTGCGCCTGCTGGCGGCGGAGCATTGCCTGCGCGATCTCGGGTGCGTAGGCAAGGTGGCTGATGCGAGATTCCGTGACCTCAACACCGGCAACCTGGAGACGCGTCTGAAGCTCCTTCTGCAGGTGCTCGGCGATCTCCTGAGGGTTCCCGCGGAGAGACGATCGCTCCTCTTCCTGGGAATCGTATGGATACTCGGAGGCAAGACCGCGAATGGCTGTTTCACTCTGAATCGCCACAAATTGCTCAAAGTCTTCGACATCAAAGAGCGCATGAGCTGTATCGATCACGCGCCAGACCACAACAGCGGCAATTTCGATCGGATTGCCATGGTTATCGTTGACCTTGATCTTATCGCTGTTGAAGTTCCGGATGCGCAACGAAATATGCTGTTTGACCATGAAAGGATTTGCCCACCAGAAACCCGGGTCCCGCACCGAACCCGCATAACGGCCGAACAGAACCAGCACCCGGGCTTCGTTGGGCTGAACGATGAAGAACCCGATCATGTGCAGAATCGTGTACACAAGAAGCGGAATCTCCACCCAGAGCCCTTCAGGCGCCTCGTTCACAACCATCCAATAGATCAGGTATGCATTGGCAAACAACAGAAGGATCAGAATGCCGAGCGAAATGAATCCGTTGATCTTCCGACCGGGTTTTTCAGCAATGGTTTGCATCAGAAATCCTCCAGAGTGTGATATCTTAATGATATCAAAATTATATCATTCTGTCAAGTATTTTTTTTAGGGAGGAATTGGTCCGGAAGAACAAATCGTGAATGCGGCTGGAAAGGAGTTCAGCTGAATCTATGCGATGCGCGCAATCCAATCGGCCACAGTACCCGCCAGACTTTCGAACACTTGATCCGGTGTCCTTCCCGATCTCTTTAAGACATTGAAGGAATGATCACCTCCCTCAACGATGTGCAACTCGGCCTGAGGCAGGGCGGTACAAATGGCGCGCAGAAGATTCAGATCGGAAAGTTTATCGCGGGTACCCGCCAGAAACAGCATGGGAAGTCTGACTTCGGAGAGATGCTTTGCCCGGTCGGTACCCGGCCTCCCGGCGGGGTGGAGTGGAAATCCAAAGAAGATAATCCCGCGAACCCCCTCCATCCCCTCTGAAGCCGCCGCGAGCGAGGTCATCCTTCCCCCCATCGACTTGCCTCCGGCGAACAGGGGAAGCGTACCGCTCAATCGTTTCGCTTCTTCAACCGCCGATCTCACCGTATCCAACAAAACGGGCTGAGGATCGGGACGACGGATGCGCTTCTCCATATAAGGAAATTGATAGCGGAACGTCGCGATTCCCCTCGAGGAGAGCCGTTGCGACATTTCCTCCATGAACCCATGCCGCATTCCCGCCCCTGCCCCATGGCCAAACACCAGAAGGGCCCTGGCGTTGGCCGGACAAAGGTAGAGCGCACTCGCTTTTCCTTCACCCGCAGAAAACGTCAGCAAGCGAGACCTGATCACGGGAAGGCTATTTCTTTCGCGAAGACGATCTCTTCGGCTTGCCTCTTGACACCTGTGCCCTTGTCCCCGGTGTCTTTCGCGGGGCGATGTTCGCAGGTCCCTTCGGGTCGGGAGGCAGAGGTTTTCCTTCAGCAATCGCCAAAAACTTCAGAGCCATGGTTGCCCCCACCCCTCTGTCCTCATGCTTGAAAAAAACGAACGCGGGATCCCACCCCTGTCCCTCGATCTTCTTCACCCATGCCTCCAAGTCGGCGGGCGTGTAATGGGGGCGCCGAAGTCTCAGATACCCCCATCGCGCCGTACCGACAAAAGGCACCTCCAGTTCCTCGTCCGTGTCCGCCACACAAAGGGCACAATCCTTTCCGCGCAACATATCCAATACTTCATCATCAAACCATGACTCATGACGAAATTCAAACGCGCAACGAACGTCGTCCGGAAGAGCCGCAAGGAACTCCCTCAATCTCCCCGCGTCTTTTTTGAGCTGAGGAGGACATTGAAACAGGACGACGCCAAGTTTCGGGCCGAGTGCTCGGATCGTTTTCAACAGATACCCCGTCTCGTCCTGCGCGTTCCTCAGACGCTTGATATGTGTGATTTTTTGGGATGCCTTGATGGAGAATCGAAAATGTTCCGGCACGGAGGCAGACCAACCCTCAATCATCGAGGCGTTGGGGAAACGATAGAACGTATTGTTGATTTCTACCGATGGGAGCCGTTTGGCGTAGTACGGGAGAAATTCTGCATGATGCAAGTCTTCAGGATAGAACCACCCCTTCCATTCGGGATAGCTGTATCCGCTTGTGCCGGCAAGGAGTTGCATGGGCCTGAAAATAGCAGGCGATTGGAAGAATATCAACCAATGGAAGCTGCCGACCGGCATATTCAATGGAACACCTCAGGGGCGTGCTCGGGCTTTACTCTTCCCCCATTCCCCCGTATTTTGTGCTCCATGGCCCGTACTTCTCAATACGTCAAGGTCGGCAAACGCACGCTTGAGCTCTCAAACCTGAAGAAAGTTCTTTGGCCTGAGGACGGCATCCTGAAGGCTGAGTTGGTCCACTACTACCTCACGCTGGCTCCTACGATCCTCTCCCACATCAAGGGTCGTCCCCTTTCGGTTGTTCGGTTTCCCAACGGAATCGGAGACGAATCGTTTTTTCAAAAAAATCGTCCTGACTGGGCGCCGGAGTGGATGGACCATATCGAGCTCGGCGACGATCGGAAGAAGGATTACATGATTGCCACCGAGGATGCCTCGCTGGTCTTCCTGGCAAACCTTGCCTGCATAGAGCTGCACCAGATGCACTGCCGTGCACCCGAGTTTGACAAACCCGACTACTTTGTCGTCGATCTGGACCCCCCCGAAGGCATGCGTTTTGACACTATCAAAGAGATCGCTTTCGATTTCCGGGAGCATCTGGAACAGTACGGATATCAGACGTTTGTGAAGACGACGGGAAAAAAAGGTCTTCACCTTGTTGCCCCGGTCGAACCCAAGTGGACCTTTGATGACGTGTTTGAAGCCGCGAAGGCAATTGCTCAACCCTTTGTGGAGAAGAACAAGTCAAGGACAACGCTTCATATCAAAAAGGAATACCGCAAGGGAAAGCTCCTGATGGACATCTACCGTAACCGGCCGCATCAGACGATCATCTCCGCGTACAGCGTCCGCGGAAGCGCCGGCGCACCCGTGTCCACCCCTCTTTCCTGGGAGCGTTTGGAAAGCCTCGGCTCGCCTGCCGAACTGAATCTCGAAACCGTTCCTGATATGGTTCTGAACGAAGGCGACCCTTGGGAGGGCATTGCGGCGTACGCCGCTCAGCTTCATACGCACCGCAAGCAGGCAAGGATCAAGCCCCAAACGCGTGAGGCGGCCGAGCAATCCCTGAAGACGTACGACAACAAACGGGAGTTCCATCGGACACCCGAGCCCGGCCCCACGGTCAAAGCAGGTCGAGGGAACGCCTTCGTTATTCACCGTCACCATGCATCGCGTTTGCACTATGACCTCCGTCTCGAAAAAGACGGAACACTTAAATCGTGGGCCGTCCCCAAAGGCCTCCCTCAGCGTCCCGGTATCAAACGCCTGGCCGTGGAAGTCGAGGATCATCCGCTGAGCTACCTCACCTTCGAGGGAAAGATCCCCAAGGGTCAATATGGCGGAGGCGATGTCTGGGTGTACGCACTGGGAAGATATCAGATCACAAAAGAGAAGAAAAACGGGTTCTATTTCCGCCTTCAGAGCAAGGAGCTCAATGGCGAGTATCGGATGCACAAGACCGGCGGGAAGAACTGGCTGTGTGAGCGCGTGGATGTCCCCCAGATCGACTTCCTGCGTCAGCGGATAGAGTTCATGCTTTCGGAAAGCCGCGAGAAGCCTCCCGTGTCGGACGAGTACATCTACGAAATCAAATGGGACGGCATCCGTGCCATGATCTCGCTTGACGAAGGTGAGATGCGGATCTTGAGCAGAAACGGCAAGGATATCACCGCGAGCTTTCCTGAGCTTCTCAATGCCGAGGAGTCCTTTCGCGCCACAAACGGCCTCTTCGATGCCGAGATTGTCTGTCTGGATGGGCATGGGAAGCCCGTCTTCAAGCACGTTATTCACCGTATGCAACAGACCTCAGAACACGCCATCGAACGCGCGCGAGCAAAGTATCCGGTAATTTGTTATATTTTTGATTGCCTGTACCTCGACGGCCGTCCAATCCTGAACGAGCCGCTCCATCGTCGCAGAACCTGGCTGACGGACGCCGTCAAGTCCGGAACGGCATACCGGGTTAGCGAGGCCGTGGAGGAAGGCGAGGAGCTGTTCAGGGCGGCGGGAACGATGGGGCTGGAGGGCATCATGGCAAAGGTGCGGACAAGCCCCTATCAGCCCGGCAAACGAAGCCCCTTCTGGCTCAAGGTTAAAACCCGTCACACGGCGGACTGCGTGATCATCGGATACACCCGCGGGAAAGGAAACCGGGAACGGGTATTCGGGGCCATCCATGTCGCCTTCAAGGATGAAAAGGGGTTGAAGTACGTTGGAAAGGTCGGATCGGGATTCGACGACAAAACTCTGAAATCATTGCTCGCCGAGCTGAAAAAATTGAAAGAAATCAAGCGGCCCATCAGGGAAAAGCCGCTGGATGATAGCCTGACGACGTGGGTTGAGCCGACCATGATGTGCGAGGTGCAATACGCATCGTTTACGAGGGACGGAATGATGCGCGAGCCCGTGTTCTTAAGACTACGGCCGGATCTGTAAAGAGCGCCTCAACATTCGACCTTCACGATCGCTGGCCATGATGACTCAGAGCAGCGTGGGTGAGGTGAGGGGGCAGGGGTCGACATCGAACAAGGAATGAATATCAAAGCCGGGGCCTATATCGCCATAAGGAGGCAACCATGAGAGCCATCTGGAAGGGCCACATCCGTTTTTCGCTGGTCACGATTCCTATCCGTGTCTACAACGCCGTGGACACGGAACAGAAGATCAGCTTCAATCAGATCCACCGCGAGTGCAATGGTCCGGTCGGATACGACAAGCGCTGCAAGAAATGCAGTAAGGTTGTTACCAAGGACGACATCGTCAAGGGGTATCAGTATGAACCCGACCAGTATGTGATTGTAGAGCCTGAGGATCTCGACAAGATAAAGCTTAAGAGCACGAAAGTAATCGAGATAGCTGGATTCATCAATGCGAGGGAGGTGACTCCGATGCTCTACGAGTCCCCCTACTTTGCCGGACCCGACGGTCCCGTGGCCGCCAAGGCGTACGCGTTGCTAAGCCACACCCTCAAGGAGACCGGCAAGGTCGGCATCGGCAAGGTCGTTCTGCGAGACCGCGAGGATGTGGTGCTTATTGGCCCGATGGACGGAGGTATTGTGTTGTACAAGCTGAGGTATCCTCACGAGCTGAAGAAGATGGCCGACGTTCCACAGCTTGAGGAACAGAAGATTGACAAGGATCAATTGAAGCTTGCACGCAGTCTCGTGGATTCCATGTCCATGACGTACAAGAAGCTCGATCTGAAGGACACCTACCATGATGCCCTCGTTGAAATGATCGAAGCCAAGGTTCAGGGGAAGGAGATCGTGACGATGGAAGAGGAGGCGAAACCTGTCGTGGACATCATGACCGCGCTCAAACAGAGCATTGAGCAGGCAAAATCTCAGCGCAAACCGATGGCAAAGGCCACGGGGCGAAAGGCTGTTCAAACGAAACAGAAAATCCGAAAGGCAAGGGCCGTATAGAAACTGTAGCCACGAGCACGGCAGCCGTCGGCGCGTCCACGGCCACTTAAGAGAGCGATATCCGCATGGCACACATTCTCCCGTTCACGCCCAAGCCGGCCTCGAAGATAGGGTTTCAGAGAGTCCGCAAGAAAGCGAAGGGCGGTCAGACGGTCGCTCAGCTTCCCCTCTTCGAAGGTTCAGGCAGGATCCTCCATCTGCCGGATACCTTGAGTCCCTTCGAGAAGGCCCTTTTGCTCGATGAGCGCGGCGATGACCGGGCGGCACGATTCTATCAGCAGGCCATTGCCGAGGGGGAATCAACCGCCGATGCGTATTGCAATCTGGGAATCCTTGAGTCAAAGGCCGGCAGGACCACCAAAGCCTTTGACTGCTTTACGCGATCGCTGAAGGAAGACCCGCGCCATCTCGAGTCGCATTACAATCTGGGGAATCTCTATTTTGAGTCAGGCGATCTTCGACTTGCCAAAACCCATTTTCAAATGGCCGCAGAAATTGACCCTGATTACCCCAACGCATATTTCAATCTGGGCCTCGTTCACGCGATGAACAACGACCTGAGCTCCGCCGCCGAGGCCATCCGGCGTTACGTTGAGCTCACTTCTCCTGAAGAAAACGCCAAAGCAAGGGAGCTTCTTGAAATCCTCAACCGGACCCTGCACGGCAAACCATAGCCTTTAGAGGAATTCCTCCTGATTTTGGCGGGGTGCAATCCGGTTTTTTCCTTTCCCTTCTCGATTCTTGGAACGTGGGAGGAACGAGTTTTGCAAAAATTGGAATGAAACCGTTCAACAAAGCGTAAAATCGAGCTGATTTGAGAGCGGGATTCGGGCACGGAGTTTGTTTCATCAAGAACCAGAGTCCCCCACAAACAGCTCGTTGTCAAACCTACAAGCCTCCTTCGACGAGCTGACGGGCTGCCGTTCGGCGTACGGCAGCCCACTTTTTTTTGTGCCCACCTCAATGGAATGATTCGGTGCAGGATCGGCTCCGGCGATGGCCGGGGAGAGCAGGACGGCGCATCGGGGTCGGAAGGAGGGTACTGGAGGCGGGATAGTACGCGTTAAACCTCCACGAAGCAAGAGCCGGTCAGGGCTCTCCGCGTGCGATCGCCACGATCGCCTCGAATGCCCGCGGGTCTTCGCTTTCGCCGAGCCAGAAGATCGCCTGTTTGCGGATCCGCGGGTTGGAATGCGTGCGGGCAACACGGATCATGTGCGGAACCCCCTGGCCACCCGGAAGCTGGCTGAGGGCGAAGACGGCCTGTTTCTGGACATCTTCGTCGGGACCACGTTCCACGAATTCTTCGATCGCATCCATGGCCTTCCGTGATGTTCGCTCCGCCAGCCAGAAGACGGCCTTTTTTCGGATCTCCCGCCGGGGAGCCGTGCGCGCAAGGCCAATGAGCGCCTCTGTTGCCGCCTCGTCTTTGATCTGGCTGATTCCACATACGGCTTTTTCCGACACGCCCGCCGATTCATCACCAATGGCTACCTTGAGGAGGACCTCCAATGCCGCCGGTGTATCGATCTGACTGATCCAGAAAGCGGCGTCTTCCCGAACGTTCCCGGAAGGATGGCTCTCGAGGATCCCTTTGAGGACTTCAAAAGCCCGCGCGCTCCCATGAAATCCGATCCCTTGGACCAGCCGCTCGGCCTGGCGACCGTCGGACCTCGCAAGATTCCGGACGAGGAATTCGACACTAACTTCGACCGGTACATTCCCCAGCCAATATAACGGCCGGCCGTTCAACTCGACGGGCAGGGAAACATTGGTCACCTGCATGGTCCGGGCCGAGGCCGGATCGGACACGGCTCCTGCAAATTCAAACAGGAGGGCGACCTCTTTGCGAACCCATCGCCGATCTCCTCCTTTTTCCACCCTGTGCGGAGTGGGATCCCTCGCCTCGATCATCGTGATCCTGGTCCCGGTGACAAGCTCGTAGAGCGAGACGTCGCGCTCATCAGGGATGCTCCGAAAGCTTCCGATCCAGGAATTCTCCTCCATCAGGCGATCGATGCTGTAGGCGATCCAGGCTCCCGAAGCAGGCGCTTCCCGTGCGGCCTTTGCCCAACGCTCTGCGAGCGACTCATCCGGACCGGTCAGCTTCACCACCGTCTGTGCAGACACGGAAGCGGCCGCCCAGAATATGGTCAGGGACAGGATTCGAATCCTCATGCCTGCCTCGATCATTGCTGAAGAATCTCGATCAGTGCGGCGCGCGCTTTGTCCGTTCCGATCTGCCCAAGAGCGCTGACGGCGGCTGTACGAAGACGCTTGTTGTCACCGGATTTTGCGACCTCGACCAGCGCAGGCACAGCCTCGTCACTGCCCGTATTCCCCAGCGCATGAACAACCGCAAGGCGCACATCAGGATCGGTTTCTTCCTTGAGAATTCCAGCAAGTACTTTCACGGCCTCCGCGTCCGCCTCATGGGCGATCTGATACAAGGCGGCCTTGCGGACCTCGGTCGATTTCGCCTGCTTCACAACCTCCATGAGCTTGCCTCTCGCGCCTTTGGCGCGCAGATTGGAAAGTGCGTACACCGCCGTTTTGGCGAGCTCGGTCTCTTTCGAGTTCAGAGCAACTTCCAGAAAGAAGGTCTCCGCGTCGGCCGCCTCATGATTCGCCATTGAATAGAGTGCCGCCTTGCGGATCTCCGCGTCCGAGCTCGAGCGGAAGATCTCTTTCAACGCCGCGGAAGCCTCGGCACTCCTCACATTGGCGATCGCGTAGGTGGCCGCCTTTCTGAGTTTCCCGTTGGCATCCTTAAGGGCCACCTCTTTCAACACTCCCAAGCCGGCCCCGTTGTCCCTGTTTGCCAACGCGTAGAGGGCCGCTTCGCGCACCTTCTCATCCCTGGCATCACGCAGGATCGTTTGGAGTGATTTTCCCGCCTCAGCATAGTCGATATTGCCGAGTGCATACACGGCGGCCCGGCTGACCGATTCCTCCTGTCCGCTGAGGGCCGTTTCCGTCAGGAGGGGAACGACCTCCTGTGTCTTGAGATTGGCGGCGGCGTACAACGCGGCCTCTCGCACTTTGATATCGGTCTGCGAACGGACAATCTGGCTCAGGGCCCTGAGTGCTTCAGCCTCGTTCCGGTTTCCAATGGCGTACACGGCATTTCTGCGGACACTGACACTCCGATCGGACCCGGCAATATCCACGAGGACCGTAAGCGCCGAATCGTTTCGGAACTCTCCGAGGACATAGACGATTTTGCTGCGGAGTTTTTCGTCGGTGCTCTTTCGGTACAGATTGACCACCGCCGAAAATGCACGATCGTCTCCGACATTCTGCAACGCGTAGAGGGCGGCTAGCTGAACCTCTTCATCTTCGGCCTTACCCATCGATTGCAGGGTGGCCTCGTACTGCGGCTTTCCGGCCCGTGCCAGTTGATAGGCGAGCCGTGCCATGTTGGATTTTGCGTCGTTCACCCATTTGCTTCTTGGGTAGTCCTTGATGAACGCGGTGTAGGCCTCAAACACGCTTTCCGGATTTTCGTTCAATTTTTCACGAACGTAGCACTGCCAGAACCGGGCGGCGTCGATCGCCGAACTGCGGGGATACTGCTTCACAAATGCCTCCAGAGCGGCCTTGGCGGCATTCCATTGCTCGTCCAACACCAGATCGTAGGCCTTCGCATAGGCCTTTGCGGCCTCGTCCTGCATCCCGTCGTTCAGAGAGAGCGGTTCGACGGGCACCGCCGCCATCACCACGAAGGAGGCGACATACACAGCTACAAGATTCATCAACCGGCCTGTCATATTGGTTTCCTTTCGGTTGTAGGTTTGCGCGCAGTATCCGCCGGTACCGGCGGCGCCTGGGCGCGCATTTGTTCCAGGTTAATCTTCAGCAGGAGTCCCTGCCGTTCCACCCCGCCCCGTATAATCTCCAGCGCGGGAATATCTGCGGTCTGTTCAAGATTGGCAAGCTGAAGGAGGATCACTTCAAGCTCGGCAATCAGCTGTTTCAGCCGCTGCTCATCCGCTGCGGTGAGTTCCTGCCTGAGGTTTGCGGCCTCGGTCACCAGGGACCGCGAGATCTCCTGCTCCCGGGCCAACCCGGACGTCGGCTCGACGAAGCCGCCATTCACGACACCGAGCAGCAACACTTTGGACCGTTCGAGGTAGTTCAAGGCCCGTTCATTCAGAAGAATTTTCTCGGCCGTGGAAAAATGGGTACCAAGGTCGCCATCGGTCGGAACACCGACCCGTTGTCCGATTACGATGCCAAAGGCAACCAGAACCACGGCGGCAATACCCGCGGCCCAGCTTATGTGGACAGGGCGGAGTCGATCCAGGATAGAGTTCCGCGGCGTCTCTGTTTTCGCACCTGCCGTCAGACGGTCTTCGAGCTCGTTCCAAAACGCCGTCCATTCAGCCGCCGTGGGTTCGGAGCGCTCACGGTGATCCATAAGGGCAGAGACTTCTGCCAGCCGCTGGAACGCGCCACGGCAATCCTCGCATCCCGCCAGATGATCGTCAAATTGGTGCCGGCGCGGACCCGTCAACTCACCGTACAGCGCTTCGACAAAGAGTTGCTCACACTCCCAATGGGTCATCATGGTCGTTGCACTCCCAGGTCTTTCCGGTAGAACTGAAGTTCCTTCTGCAATCGTTTCAGGGCCCTGAACAACATCGACTTCACGGTCCCTTCCGATATCTTGAGGATACCGGCAATCTCCCGGAGACTCAGGTCCTGGTAATGCCTCAGCGTGAAGACCGCGCGCTCACGCGGGGTCAGGCGTTCCAAAGCGGCTTCGATGTGACCCTGCATCATGGTCCTTTCGGCCGCCGTTTCGGGGTCATCCCCGGCATGACCGTGGAACATCGGAGTTTCGTCGCGCTCCTCCATCTGACCGTCCGGGCGCATTGCGTTCCATCTCTTTCGGCTGTGATGATCGTGGCAGGCATTGACGGTGATCCGGTAAAGCCATGAACTCAGCTTTGCCTCTCCGCGAAAACGCTCGAGTGAACGATAGGCCTTCACAAATACCTCCTGAGAGATGTCCTCAGCGTCTTGCCGGTTCCCGGTCATGTCGTAGGCCAGCCTGAACACTGCCAGCTTGTTCTGATCCACGATTGTTCGAAAGGCCGCCAGGTCCCCTTCTCGGACCCGGCGGACCAGTTCTTGGTCGGTCAAGCGCTTGCTCCGGTGTTCAGATAGTAGGACGGGTGCAGATGGGGAAACGTTCGCAGGAAAGTGAAGAAAACCTCATCGGAATTCAAGGGATGATCAGAATTTCCCCGCAAGGCCGTCAATCCTCCGGCAAAAACAGCAAGGCCGCGGGAGGGAGTCCGCGGCCTTTTCCGGATGGAGTGAAGATTGCGCTTACATCGAAAACCAATATGTGAACTTTACCATAAAGATATTGTCCGTTTCCGTTTCGATCAAACGATCGACCGCGCGCCGGAAACTGAACCTCCCGTCAGGGGAGGAACCGAAACTACTGCGGGTCCACACCAAATAGAATGTTGAGCCCGGACGGTATTCCCAACGCAAGACTGCATTTCCTCGGATAGACGTAATATTGAAATCGGGATTAGGAAATACGAATCCCGGAGCAGGTCCTGCACCATCAGGGTCCGCCTGGTACTCGACCCCGCCGTCGGGCCCGACCGCTTCAGTGAGGGAGGATCCTTCCGTCCCGTACTTGAGGAAATTGAATGTGCGGGGAGCTTTCAGTTCCTTGTAATCGTGGTAATCACCGACAGAGATCAGGGGTTGCATGTAGACCTGCAGACTTAACTGCGGCGAGAATGTCCAGTTCAGTCTCATGCTGGCCCCCACCGACGTCTGATTCAACGTCGCAAACACGTACCGGGTACCGTAGGTTTGGCCGGCAAGAGGATCAGCAACCGAAGTTACCCACTGCGCCTTTGTCCGGTCTTTCGAAAAATACGGCCCGGCCGTCACCGAGACATTCGGCGCGGGCTTCCATTCGATGTTCGCCTCAATCTGCCATTCCGCTTCGTCGGTCCGCATGTACGTGAATCCGAAGATTGACGCCACCACGTTGTTTCGACTGTCCGTTCCCGTTTCCATCCAGAACTCTCTCCCGGGCAGGGTGAGCATCATGGGTCCTCCCCGAGTTCGTCGGATATCGTAGGTAAAGGGATTGTACGCAAAGCCGGCGGCCGTCCAATAGTAGTTCGGATACTCAAGATACGTGTTCATCCAGTAGCCGTGCCAGATCTTGTTTCCGCCGAAGTCAAAGTTTGCAAACGTCGATGCCTGAATGCGCAGGGAACGATAGTACGCGGTCGGATCCGTCCACTTGTACCCCAAAACCACATGACTGTTGATCAAGTCGGTTCGGCTCTGGAACCCGAGGTCATTGACGTCGAATTTTGGATCGACAACGCCGATCGCCGCATTGAGGATCACCGGTCCCTTCTGCTTATTCAGCATTATTCGTCCGGCATAGCCGGTAAGAGACGTTGCCGAGGAATCTACTTCGACGTGCCTTGCATCGGGGCGCTGGAAGTAGTGAGTCGAATTTCGTTGAAGGGCCGTCATCCGCGTCCGCGACCCCGAGACATGGGAAAAGGCCGCCCAGCCGGTGATAACGTACGCTTTGTCGTCGTCGAGAAACGCCCAACCGTCGATGCCGCCCACAACCGCCCCTGCATTGACCTGGTCCCGCAAACGCTGATCGGCAAAACTCCTGCGCGTGTAGGTCGATACTATGCCGAGTCCTTGTTTCCCTTCGTCGAAGTCACGCTGAATTCTGGCGATTCCATAATAGGTCAACGGTTCGATTTCCACACTCGATCGCTGTCCTGAGGATTGGATTTCGGCAAACTCGCGCCTGGTCACCGCGTGGATGGTCCCGACCTTCCATTGGTCAAACACCCGGCCGGTCAGTTTTCCGGCCCCCAGGATATGCGTTCCCAGAGGAAGGTCGGCATAGTCAAACGAGGGAAGGCCTCCCTGAGGGGATCGGCCGATGCGACGGCTGTAGAAAATTGTCGGGTTGGACCAGTTGAAGCCCCAGAAATTGTTTGAGCCGCCGTAGCCGAACTCGAAGATGTTTGCGCCCTCGATGAAGAACGGTCTTTTTTCCGAGAAGAACGTTTCCACGTCGCTGAGATTCACCACCGCGGGATCCACCTCCACCTGGCCGAAATCCGGATTCACCGTGGCATTCAAGGTCAGGTTGCTTGTCAATCCGACCTTCAAGTCGGCCCCGACTCCCGGAAAATATCGAGATCCGGAATGAAACGGGTCGCCGGGCTGGCTCCTGATATACTCCGCACGCGTATTGACGTATGGAAGCAGTTCAACTGCCCCGCCGGGACTAATATCCCGAATGCCATTCAGCGTGCCGAATCGTGATACGAATCCGCTCTCGTTCCTGGGGGTAAAGACCATATAATCGAACTCGTTTTTCCTTCCGATCACCCACTTGAAGTTGATTCCCCACACATGGTCTTTCTGTTCGTGGAATCGCAATTGTGAGAACGGAATACGCAATTCCACGGTCCATCCCTGCTCATCAACATTGACAGCACTTTCCCATACACCATCCCAGGAACTTTGCGTCCAATCGTCGTTGTACATGACTCCATCGGAGATCGCCCCCGCCGCCGTGACGGAAAAGTAGTATCCCGATCTCCCATCGTGATACGGATCCAGATACACCGCAAATTGATCGGCAGTAACGAACGCATCACGACGGGACAGGATTCGCATGATCGAATCCGGGGCGGCATCGTACATCCGCGCTGCCACATAGAGGGCTCCATCATCGTACGCAACCCACACTTCCGTCCGTTCGGTTGGAGCTTCTCCCTGACGGGGATCCTTCTGCCTAAAGTCGGAGAACCCCGGCACCGACCACACAGACTCCGTCAGCAGTCCGTCGATCACGACCGGTTCCGTAATGTGAAGACTATGAACCGCCGGCCGCTGAGCAAAGCTCACAAGGGGAAGAAAGGCGGCTCCGAGCAAGCCGATCCAAACCTTCATCGGGTTCTCCATTCATCGTTCGCGCAAATTCGTTTTTCGGTTCCGCGGCCTGCATGGTCCTCGGAAACATACTGCTAAGACTCCACCAACAACGAAAAGGTTGTAGACGAAGGCGGAAGATCCGTCATGCCAGTGCGTTGCCTTTTTTGGCGAAAATTGATTATACTGATTGACGGCAGAAGCTCTCCCGTGAGTCAGATTGACGACATAGCGATTGACCCGGCCCTTCCCGGCCTGCATTTTCAATGTAACGTGAATGCGTGCAAGGGTGCGTGTTGTACCATGCCCGGTGGGCGGGGTGCGCCGGTTTCCGACGACGAAGTGGCAGAAATCCACGCGGCTTTTCCGGTTGTGCGCAAACATCTTAGCGCGAAGCACCTTCAGGTCATTGAGGAACGGGGATTTGTCGAAGGGGGTGCGGGGGATCTTGTCACGACCTGCGTGGACGGTGCGGCGTGTGTCTTCGTCACCTACGAAGGCGATGTTGCCCGGTGTTCGTTTGAAAAGGCCTTCCTCGCCGGCGAGATAGGTTGGCGAAAGCCCTTGTCGTGTCACCTCTTTCCGATCAGAATCGACCGCGGGTTGCACGAGCGCATCCGCTTTGAGTATCTGCAACACTGCAAACCGGCGCTCGAGGGCGGTGCGGCCGCAGGCGTCCCGCTTGCCGAATTCGCCGGCAACGCGTTGGTCCGGGCCTATGGAGCGTCGTGGTATCAACGCTTCCTGGCATACTGCCGATCACGTTTGGAGATCGAATCTTCCGGAGGACGTTGACCGTGGCGACCCTGAACCTCTCCCAGCAACTGCGCCTCGGCCTCAAGCTTACGCCCCAGCAGGTCCAGTACCTCAAACTCCTTCAGCTCCCGAACCTTGCCCTTGAGCAGAGGATCAAAACCGAGCTCGAGTTGAATCCCATGCTTGAGGTGGAAGAGAACCTTCTTCAAGAGGAGCCGGAATCTCCCGAAGAAACGGAGAACACGAATGGTGAGGACGAGGAGGGATATACGCTCGACGATTATCTCAACGACGATCTTGCGGGATTCAAGAGTCCGGAGGCCCGCGCGCCGGCGGACGAAGATGGTGATGTCGAGCCGCCTCTCCCCTCCACGCCGCCCCTTTCCGAGCGCCTCCTGGCCCAGTTCAGAATGCTTGAGGTCGATGAGACGGACATTCTCCTCTCCGAGGAAATCATCGGCAACGTCGACGAAGACGGTTATCTCCGAAGAGAACTGAATCTGATTGTTCAGGACCTCAATCTGACCTACGGCCTGGAAATTTCTCTCGACCGCGCTGAGGCTGTCCTGCAAAAGATTCAGCAGCTTGATCCACCGGGGATCGCGGCCCGGAATCTCACCGAATGCCTGATCGCTCAGGTTCGGGCGGGCGCGTATGACCCCCTCCTGAAGGAACTCGCACTGAAGATCCTGGAGCATCATTTTGAAGATCTCAAACTCAGGCGGTACGAGGCATTGGCCCAGCATCTCGCGGTCGGCCTTGACACGCTCAAGCGGGTGATCGATCTCATCCAGCATTTGAATCCCAAGCCCGGCGAGGGAGAGTTCTCCGCCCAGGAAAACTACGTGACGCCGGACTTCATCGTGGAAAAGGATGACGGGGATTTTCTGATCACCCTCAACGACCGGAATATTCCCACCCTGCGCCTTAACCGCGCATACAGGGAACTTGTCACGCCGAAGGGGAAGAAAGCCTCCAAGGAGACGAAAGACTTCATCAAGCAGAAGTTCGAATCGGCAAAATGGTTCATTGCCTCGATCCATCAGCGCCGCGAGACGCTCCTCAAGGTCATGCGTGCGATCGTCGACCGGCAACGGGAGTGGTTTGATGATGGGGAGACTTTGAAACCCATGATCTACAAAGACATTGCCGAGGTAGTTGGCGTGGATATCTCAACCATCAGCCGGGTCGTGAACAGCAAATACGTGCAGACGGAATTTGGTGTTTATTCACTGAAGCATTTCTTCACGTCGGGCATCGAGACAGCAAGCGGCGAGGACCTGTCGAACCAAGTCGTCAAGCAAAAGGTGAAGGAACTGATTGCCGGGGAGGACCCGAAGAATCCTCTGAACGACGACAAGATCGCAGAATTGCTTCGAAACGATGGCATCAAGCTGGCTCGGCGGACAGTAGCGAAGTACCGAGAGCAATTGGGGTTGCCGATCGCCAGACTCAGAAAGAGCATAGGGTGAACGCATGAAGCATTCAGGGGTTGTGAATCGGGAGACCATTCACGCGACTACGATCATCGGACTGCGCCGAAACGGTGTTGCGGCTCTCGGCGGCGACGGGCAGGTCACGCTTGGCAACACGGTGATGAAACAGCGCTCCAACAAGATTCGCAAGCTCTATAAAGACTCAGTGCTTGTGGGCTTCGCCGGCGCGGCGGCTGATGCCCTCAGCCTGCTGGACCGTTTTGAAGAACAGCTCGAAAAGCACCGCGGCCAACTGGTTCGTTCGGCGGTGGAGCTTGCAAAGCTCTGGCGGACGGACAAATATCTCCGCCAGCTTGAGGCGCTGCTCGCCGTAGTGGACCGGGAGCATTCCCTGATCATTTCGGGGAACGGCGAGGTCATCGAACCCGATGACGGCATCGTGGCGGTGGGCTCGGGCGGTCCTTTTGCGCTGGCGGCTGCGCGGGCTTTGATGAAACATACGAATCTTGGTGCACCGGAGATCGTCCGGGAAGCCCTTGAAAACGCCGCAGAGATCTGCATTTACACGAACACGAACATCATTCTCGAACAACTGTCCTGAGCATTTCTTGCATCGACTCTGATCGCCACCGTGACACATTCCAAACAACACTCCGCACCGGCTGATCTCACTCCTCGGCAAATCGTCTCCGAGTTGGACAAGTACATCATCGGCCAGCATCAGGCCAAGCGCTCTGTGGCGATTGCCCTGCGCAACCGATGGAGGCGCCTTCAGGTCCCAGAAGGGCTGCGCGAGGAGATCATGCCGAACAACATCATTCTGATCGGCCCCACGGGGGTGGGCAAGACCGAAATTGCCCGCCGGCTTGCGAAGCTTGCACAGGCACCGTTTGTCAAGGTTGAAGCTTCAAAATTCACGGAGGTCGGCTATGTGGGGCGCGATGTGGAATCGATGGTACGCGACTTGACGGAGATTGCGGTCAACATGGTCAAAGCGGAGAAGACTTCCGAAGTGGAATCGCGGGCTCAGGAGCTGGCAGATGAGCGCATCCTCGACATTCTCCTACCCCCCGTCCGCCTCCGCCATTCCGCGACATCCGGAGTTCCTGAGGAGCCGAGAGAAGACGAGAGCACCGCACGACAAAGACTCCGTGAAAAGCTCAGAGACGGCGCGTTGGATCACAGGGTGATTGAGGTTGATATTCCGGCTCCCCAAATGCCCCTCATGCAGGTCATGGGCCCCGTCAGCCTTGAGGAAATGGGCATCAACATTCAGGAAATGTTCGGAAACCTTCTCCCGAAGAAAAACAAGCTGAGAAAGATGAACGTAAAGGAAGCTCGGCAGATTCTGCGGCAGGAAGAGGCATCAAAGCTGATTGACATGGATAAAGTGACGCGCGAAGCGCTGACTCGCGTGGAAAACTCCGGCATCATCTTCATCGACGAGATCGACAAGATCGCATCTCCGCGCGGACAGCAGTCGGGCCCCGACGTGTCCCGTGAAGGCGTCCAGCGCGATCTGTTGCCGATCGTGGAGGGCTCCAATGTCACGACGAAGTACGGCATGGTCAAGACCGACCATATTCTCTTCATCGCTTCCGGAGCGTTTCATATCTCCAAACCGTCCGACCTCATCCCGGAACTCCAGGGCCGATTCCCGATCCGGGTGGAATTGCAGAATCTGACCGAAGAAGACTTCGTGAAGATCCTCACCATGCCCCAGAACGCCCTGCTGAAACAATACTCAGCCCTCCTCGCCCCCGAAGGAATACTTCTGGAATTCGAAGAGGGTGCTGTTGAGGAGATCGCCAGGACCGCGTATGAAGTCAACGAGCAGGTGGAAAACATCGGGGCCCGCCGTCTCCACACGATCCTCACCACATTGCTGGAAGAGGTCCTCTACGACGCCCCGGATGCCGTGCGCGACCGTCGGCTGAAGGTCACCCGCGGTCTCGTCCGTGAGAAACTGCAGTCGATTGTGAAGGACAGGGATTTGTCCAAGTATATACTGTAAAGAAGCGGATTGAGGGGCCAGGGGTCAGGACTCTCCCCTGACTCCTGTCTCCTGCCTCCTGTCTAATGCACCTTCTCCCCTTTGGGAGGAGGCTGAAAGCCTAGGATCTGACCCCCGGGCTCCCCTGCGATCTTGATCTCCCCGTATTTCTTCTCGAACTTCTCGACATTTTCCTTGAGTGCACCGAGAAGCATCTTGGTGTGCTGAGGGGTCATGATAACCCGAGCGTGCACTCGTGCTCTTGGAGTGCCGGGAAGGACGCGGGTGAAATCGATGACAAATTCCGCCGGCGAGTGTGTGATGATCGCCAGGTTGGAGTAGATGCCCTCCGCTTCTTTCTCCCCCAGTTCAATATTGATTTGCTGCTGCTGCGGCTGGTCTGCCATCGCCTTGCTCCCGATACGACAATGCCCATCCGGAGATGGGCATTGAGTGATGAACGTGAATGAACCGTTATTTTGCCTTCAACCCATCGGCCCGGTCAAACGCCTTCAGGGCGTCGTCTTGCCTGCCGAGCTGTGCGTAGATCGTTCCCAGCGTTTCCCACACCTGTACATCGTCAGGCCGTCGTTTGGAGACTTCCTCGATGTAGGGCAGTGCCTCCCTGAACTTCTCCTTGTGCAGTTGGGTCGTTTCCCCTTTTTCTTCTGCCGCCCTCATCAGGTCCACGCCCCAATTATAGTACGTGGCGCCGAGATCGAAGAGAGCATCTGTGAACTCGGGATCGATCTTATAGGCACTGGAGAAACTGTCAATGGCTTTTTGATAGTTTCCTGAGCTCCTGTACAGAACTCCCAGCACGTACAGATTATCTTTATTGGTCGGATCTCCTGCCACCACCCGTTCGTACTCCGACACCGCCTCGCCAATCCTGTTCGACTGAATGTAGGCGCGCAGAAACATGTTCAGCGTTTCGGCGTCGCTCATTCCTGCATCCTTGGCCTCAGTGAGAAGCCGGATCGCCTGGTCATACTCCTGCAGGGCGAGCCGTTGATTCGTGGAATCGATATCAGGGACGTACGGCTTGGAGAAATTCTTCGCCGTTACCCGGTCATTATCGATGCTGACGGTCAAATTGAACCTACGGTACTCCAGCTCTTCCTTCTTGGAATTTCGGGGGCCGCGTTTGATCCTGTCCGGAGCGCCCAATCGGTCGATGACATCGCTCTTGCGCGTGTTCTTCCTGATGGCGGCAAGATTCTCGGCCGCTTTGAGCTTGTCGGCGTTATCGGACTCGAACCGGGTCTTCAGCTGGTCCCCTCGTTCAATATGCAATCGCACCGCAGGCTTCAGCGATTCGATATCCTTTCCCTTCTCCCAGCCCGTCGTGAACGCCTCAAGGGCCTTGTCCGGCCGGCCGCTGTTGTAGTAAGCGTATCCAATGTACCGGTAGGTCAACGAGGTATCGGGCCAAATGCGAACAGCCTTATCGAACTCCTCGAGGGCACTCTCGTAGAAGCTCGTGGATTCTGGGGAAGCGCGTTCCAGGTATTGAAGTCCACGGTTCAGCGCCTGGGCCCAACGGTTATAGCGGTTCGCTCGGATATCCTTCGCAAATCGGGGGGAAAGCTCCAGCGCCTTTCCATAGGAGGCGTTCATGGATTCGTAATCCCCCGCTTCACCGCTCACCCATCCCAACAAGTACCACGCCTCTTCGTTCTGCGGATTCTTTTGGACCTCAATCTCCAGCAAACGCTTGGCTTCGGGATAGTTGTTTTGTTGGATGTGGAGCTTGGCTCCGGTGAATTCCGACGACGCGCATTGAAAACCCTGAAACAGAAGAAAAGCGGCCAGAAACGCGGCAAGAAGAATCGGAGACTTCATGAGCAACCCTCGTGTGTGGTGGGACAAACAGGAAAAAAATATACGAAAAGAGCCAGGGAGAAGCAACACGGCAGGATCTGTTCTCGGGGACAGGCGATAACAAAACAGCATATGGAATTCAGCCAAATTCTAGGTACATTGAAATAATTTTGAGTTATTCCGCGCCACAGGGTTGTACCTCAATCTACCGCTGTTCATACAATTCGAACGAGTCAGGAGAACCACATGCCATCCTATCGTAAGCTCCAGGAACCGTCCGGAGGAAAGCGCATTACCGTCCGTGACGGCCAGCTCAACGTCCCTGATCACCCCATCATTCCCTATATCGAAGGCGATGGAACGGGTCCCGACATCTGGCGGGCATCCCAGCGCGTGTTCGACGAAGCCGTCAAGAAGGCCTACGGCGGAAAGCGCTCGATCGTCTGGTTTGAAGTCTACGCGGGTGAAAAAGCCAATGACGTGTACGGTCCGAATACATGGCTCCATGACGACACACTCGAAGCCATCAAGACGCACGTTGTAGCCATAAAAGGGCCGCTGACCACGCCGGTGGGCGGGGGCATCCGGTCCATCAACGTCGCGCTGAGGCAGATGCTGGATCTGTACGTGTGCCTGCGTCCGGTCCGCTATTTTGACGGTGTGCCTTCGCCCGTCAAACATCCCGAAAAGGTGAACATGGTGATCTTCCGGGAGAACACGGAGGACATTTACGCCGGTATCGAGTGGAAAGCAGGTTCTCCGGAAGCGAAGAAAATCGTCGACTGGCTTCAGAAGGAAATGGGAGTAAAGAAGATCCGGTTTCCGCAAACGTCCAGCATCGGCGTGAAGCCGGTTTCCCAAGAGGGCAGTACACGGTTGATTCGCGCGGCAATCAAATTCGCGATCGCGAACAACCGATCGTCTGTCACCTTCGTCCACAAAGGCAACATCATGAAGTTCACCGAAGGAGCATTTCGTGATTGGGGATATGAGCTGGCACAGAAGGAGTTTGGGGGAGTCCTGCTGGATGGCGGCCCGTGGGTGAAACTTCCGAACGGCATGGTCATTAAGGACATGATCGCGGACAATTTCCTGCAGCAGATTCTGACGCGCCCTGCCGAATACGATGTGATTGCCACATTAAACCTGAACGGGGACTATATCTCCGATGCCCTGGCGGCACAGGTGGGCGGGATCGGCATTGCTCCCGGCGGGAACATCAACTATGAAAACGGCTACGCTGTCTTCGAGGCAACACACGGTACCGCGCCGAAGTATGCCAACCAGGACAAAGTGAATCCGGGTTCGGTAATCCTTTCAGGCGAGATGATGCTTCGATACCTGGGATGGACCGAGGCGGCGGATCTGATAGTACGCGGACTTGAACGCACGATCACATCAAAAACCGTGACCTATGATTTTGCTCGGTTGATGGAAGGAGCAAAGGAGGTGAAATGCTCCGAATTCGGCGAGGCAATCATCAAAAACATGTAAGCCCGGGAATCGGGGAGGTTCTCTCTGCGCCTCTCAATTGAAATGGTGGCCTTTTTTTCGTATGTTTTCTTGTTGCAATGAGTCCTCATGTGCTGGAAATAGGGGATTCCATGCCGGGAGCGGAAGCACCGGTCTTGGAATCCATTGAAGAGGATTCCACCAAAACACAGGAACCGGCAAAGGTTATTTTGTTCAACGACGACATTCATACCTTTGACGAGGTCATCGGCCAGTTGATCAAGGCCACAGGCTGTGACTCCACCCGGGCCGAAGAGCTTGCGTGGGAAGTCCACACGAGGGGGCTTGCGGCAGTGTATGAGGGACCGATGGACGAATGCTTAAGGGTCTCCTCCGTGCTCGAGGAGATCGCCCTCCATACGAAAATCGAAGTATGACCTCCCGCGACCTCCGCAGCGCGTTCCTGAAATTCTTCGAAGACCGCGGGCATACCATCGTTCCCAGCGGCCCAGTCTTTCCCTTCGACGATCCCACCCTTCTGTTCACGAATGCGGGGATGAACCAATTCAAGGACGTGTTTCTGGGAACCGGGAAACGTCCGTACACCCGCGCCGTCGACACGCAGAAGTGCATTCGTGTCAGCGGAAAACATAACGATCTCGAAGAGGTCGGGCGCGATACCTACCATCACACGTTCTTCGAAATGCTGGGGAACTGGTCCTTTGGCGATTATTACAAAAAGGAAGCGATTGCCTGGGCTTGGGAACTGCTGACAAAGGAATGGGGGCTGTCAAAGAAGCGCCTCTGGGCAACGGTGTTCACAGACGACGACGAGGCGGCCAACCTCTGGCGCACCGTAACAGACATTGACCCATCACACATCTTGCGTTTCGGCCGCAAGGAGAACTTTTGGGAGATGGGAGATACGGGACCATGCGGCCCGTGTTCGGAGATCCATATCGATCGAACACCAGCGGGAACAGCCGATGCCTCGCTGGTCAATGCGGGCCGCGCCGACGTGATGGAAATCTGGAATCTCGTATTTATTCAGTACGACCGTGATGCATCAGGAACGCTGACACCGTTGCCCGCAAAACATGTTGATACCGGGATGGGGTTCGAACGCATGTGCGCGGTGATGCAGGGGAAGAACTCAAACTACGACACCGACGTCTTCTCGCCCCTGATCGGCACTCTCAGTACGATCAGCGGGAAATCCTATGACGGCCGCATGGATCCCGGCCTGCCGCGCGAACAGTCGGAGATCGACACGGCGATGCGGGTCATTGCCGACCACGTCAGGGCTCTTACGTTTGCCCTCGCGGACGGAGCGGTGCCGTCCAATGAGGGAAGGGGCTATGTTCTGCGCCGCATTCTGAGACGTGCAGCACGCTTCGGACGAACGCTCGGCTTTCACGAACCGTTCCTTCACAAGCTTGTGCCCACTCTCGTTCAGACAATGGGTGACGTCTTTCCGGAAATCACTGCGCGAAGATCTCATGTGGCAGACATCATCAAAGGAGAGGAAGAAGGATTTGGGGCAACCCTCGACCGCGGGCTGGAGATGTTTGACGAGATGGTACGGAACCTCGAACGGTCAAACCGAACAATGATCAGCGGCGAAGATGCCTTCAAGCTGTACGACACCTTTGGTTTTCCCTTTGATCTTACGCAGTTGATGGCGGGCGAACGCGGGCTTACGGTTGATGAAGAAAGGTTCAACAAACTCCTTGACCAGCAACGAACACGCTCAAGGGAATCCGCGCGCCGGGCCGAAACTCCCTCTGCGTTGAAACTCATGCTGAAGGAATCCGCGCCCGAGACCCGATTTACGGGGTATGACACCCTGGAGGAGCCCGATGCGCTTGTCCAGGCGGCAGTCGGCGAATTCGTGGTTTTGGATAAGACGCCGTTCTATGGCGAGGCCGGCGGCCAGGTCGGCGATACCGGCATCCTGGAGGGGAGCATGGGCAGAGCTGTCGTTCTCGACACCCAGCGAGATGGGGCCGTCATTGCCCATAGAATTATCGGCGAGACCAGGAAAATGATCGGACGATCGGTCCGGGCCCGTGTGGACAAGGAGCGGCGGAGCGAGATCATGAAGAATCACACTGCCACGCACCTGCTTCATGCCGCTCTCCGGCAGATTCTCGGCACTCATGTGCGTCAGGCCGGTTCGCTCGTTGCCCCGGACCACCTGCGTTTCGACTTCACGCATCATTCAGCCTTGGAAAGAGCTCAGTTGGACGACATTGAAGCGCTCGTCAATGAAAAGATCCGCGAACATATCCCGCTCACACATCACAGAAACATTCCGTTTGAAGAGGCAAAAAGAATGGGCGCCCTGATGTTCTTCGGCGACAAGTACGGGGATCGCGTGAACGTCGTACAGTTTGGTGAATTCAGTAAAGAGTTTTGCGGAGGGACGCACGTGGCCTCGACCTCCGACATCGGTTTTTTCAAGTTCCGCTCCGAGGGCAGTGTTTCCAGCGGGACGCGGCGGATCGAGGCCGTCACGTCGGATCGTGCGAGGGAATTCCTGGCTCTGCGCGAACGGGAATTTGGCGAACGCGCGGCGTATGCGGAAAATCAGATTTCAATGGTGGAATCAATGATTACCGAGGCCGGACGGCTCGGATCGACGCAGGCAGAAGCGGCCTCCGGCGCCATCCGGAAACTTGAAGCGGAGCTTGAGCGGGTCAGGAAGAGCGCTTCTGCCGCCCCGGCTAACCTGCTCTCCGGATTTGCCGACCAGGATCTTCGCCGCAGAGGCCTCGAAGACATCATTCTTGGCCTGGTGGATCTGCGAAAACTCATGGAGAAGGAGATCTCACGTTTGCGTGTCCGATCACTTGCGGCGGACATCGACACGCTGATCCAGCGCGGGACGCCGCTGAACGGAGCACGGCTCGTTTCCGCGGAAGTTTCCGTCGGTTCGATGGACGAACTGAAATCGCTCGGAGACAGACTTCGGGAAAAAATTGGAAGCGGAGTCGGACTTCTGGCATCGGTTATGGATCAGAAGGTGGCGCTCGTGTGCGTGGTGACGGATGATCTCATTGCCGCAAAGAAGCTGGAGGCGGGTAAGATCGTGGGAGCCGTTGCCAGGTTGCTGGGCGGAGGGGGCGGCGGGAGGCCTCATCTTGCCACGGCCGGCGGACGGGATGTTTCCAAGCTCGGTGACGCGTTGAAGACAACCGAATCGATCGTACGATCATTCTTGAATCCATGAATTGTTCAGGGGAGGCAGGCCGCCCATGACAACGTTTGAACGACTCATCCGTATTCGCCATGAGCGGGGTGCAGGGTATTTGATCCTTCTCGATCCCGACAAAATCGGGGACACCGATTTGCCGGCGTTCATCCGGACTGCGACGGAGGCAGGTGCCGACGGGTTTCTGGTGGGCGGCAGCCTTATGATGACGAACCAGTTCGAACACGCGCTTGGAATCGTAAAGCGAAACACAACTCTTCCCGTTCTGATTTTTCCCGGGAGTCTCTTTCAGGTTTCGCCCCTTGCCGACGCAATCCTGTTCCTCGTCCTCATCAGCGGAAGGAATCCGGAACATTTGATCGGAAACCAGGTACTTGCAGCGCCGATCATTCGCAAGATGGGACTTGAGGCCATATCCACCGGCTACATGCTTGTTGATTCAGGCAAAACGACATCCGCGGAGTTTATGAGCAACACTCAGCCGATCCCCCCGCACAAGCCGGACATTGCGGTGGCACACGCCCTTGCCGCCGAGCTGATCGGCATGAAGTGCCTCTATCTTGATGCCGGCAGTGGAGCAGACGCCCCTGTGCCCGAAGCCATGATCCAGGCTGTTGCGAGCCGTTGTGGGCTTCCATTGTTTGTCGGCGGCGGTATCAGAACACCGGAGGACGCCGCAGCGCGTGTCCGGGCAGGCGCATCGTTTGTGGTGACGGGAACGGTTCATGAAGAAGACGGGGAGGCGCGGCTCATCCGTGCTTTCGCACAGGCCGTGCATTCAACCAAACTCAAAACCGTATGAACTCAGCACGGCAGAAGTTCATTCTGGATTCCCTCCGGGAAAGCGCCGAAACCAAACAACGGATTGCAGACCGGTTGGTGGGCGAGATTTCGCGGGCCATTGACCTTGTCAAGGAAGCGCTGGGCACCGGACACAAGGTCCTCCTCTGCGGGAACGGGGGCAGTGCAGCTGATGCACAGCATCTCGCCACAGAAATGGTGATACGGCTCAACCCGTCGGTCAAGAGGCCCGGTCTGCCGGCCATAGCGCTCACAACGGATACCTCCACGCTGACTGCGGGCGCAAACGACATCGGCTATGACAACGTGTTTGCCCGGGCGGTCGAAGCGCTCGGAAACAAGGGGGATGTCCTCATCGGCATCAGCACCAGTGGACGCTCCGAGAGCGTGAATCGTGCCTTCAAGGCTGCGGGAAACAAGGGCCTCAAGACCATTGCATTCCTTGGGAAAGATGGAGGAGTCTCCAAAGACCTTGCGGACTGCGTGCTCATCGTTCCTTCGGACGACACACAGCGGATTCAGGAGGGACATATCACGATCGGCCATATTATTTTTCAGCAGGTTGAGCAGGAACTGTTCGGCTGAGGAGTTCTGATCATTCCCATGCCGGTCCGGAGAAAAGACTTCTTCATCCCGTTTCTTGCCGTCGTTTCCGACGCGTTCGCAATCGAAGCCGCCTTTCTCATCTCGTACTGGCTGCGTTTCTATTCTCCCTTAACTTCCATCTTCCCCGTCGAGCTCGGGTTTCCTCCGCTTGAGGCCTATGTGTACGGGTCGCTGTTCGTGATCCCCGCGTGGGTGTTCCTCTTTCAGTCGCGAGGAATGTATCGTCCGCGCCGGACCATCCATTTTACAGAAGAATTTTTTCCCATCGTTCGGATTGTTGCTATCGGAATGTTGATCGTGATGGCCGCAGCGTTCTTCTATCGGGCCTTTTCCTTCTCCCGTCTTGTCTTCGCTCTGCTCGCGGTTTCTTCTGTGATCACGATCTCCATGGGACGATTCCTCGTCATGAAGTTCGAGCAAATGTGGTACCGTCGCGGGAACGACGTCCGCAACGCCGTTATTGTCGGCTCGAACGAAACCGCCGTCCGCATCTACCATGCCATCGCCCGCAATCCCGCCTTGGGTTACCGGATCCAGGGCTTTTTTTCCGTCAACGGCCGCGGCTCCTTCGCGCACACCGACGCTCCACTGCTCGGGTCCATCCACGACGTGCCGGATTTCGTGCGCGCACACGGGACCGATCTTATCCTGATCGCCCTGCCTTCCGAGGAGCATCCGCGTCTCCTCGAGCTCATTCGCGAGAGCGAAGGCCTCCCTGCGGCCATGCTGATGGTTCCCGACATGGTGGAACTCATGACAAGCCGCGTGCGCGTCACCGAACTCGAGGGTATCCCCTTCCTCCAAGTCAGGGAGGCGGCACTCTCCACCTGGAATACGATCGTCAAAAGAGCTTTCGACTTAACGGTGGCTACACTCGTCCTTCTCCTCGCGAGTCCTCTTCTGATCCTGATCGCAGTCATCGTCAAGCTTACTTCTCCCGGGCCCGTTCTGTACCTTCAGGAGCGGGTGGGTCTCGACGGCAAGCGTTTCGACCTCATCAAGTTTCGAACGATGCGTACGGATGCAGAAAAGGAAACCGGACCGGTGTGGGCAACGAAGGACGATCCCCGGACGACTCCCGTGGGCCGTTTCCTACGCCGCTTCAGCCTCGATGAACTCCCCCAGCTGTTCAACGTCCTGCGCGGGGAAATGAGCATTGTGGGGCCCAGACCCGAGCGGCCGCATTTCGTCGACCGTTTCAAGGGCCAGATACCGAAATACCTCGATCGTCACCGTGTAAAAACCGGGATGACCGGGTGGGCCCAGGTCAACGGCCTGCGGGGCAATGCGCCCATTGAGGAACGGACAAAGTACGACGTGTACTACGTGGAAAACTGGTCACTCGCCTTCGACCTGAAGATTATCCTCAAGACATTACGGGCGGTGTTGTTTGGGAAGGATGCGTATTAGCGCAGGGTGAACAGAAACGTGACAACACAGCTCTGTTCTTCTTGAGGTTGGGAAGCACGAAGCGGTTCAAACCTCCACAGTCTCACTTCTTTCATCGCCGCTTCTTCCAGGGCTGTATGAGCCTTTTGGGCAGGTTGGGTAGATTTGACCGTCCCATCGGGGAGGACGACGGTGAGGATTTTGATCTGCGCTTCGACGTTCACTCCGGAGGGATACTTCGGCAGTTCTCCACTGATTTTTCGCCTTGTTCCTCCCTGGGTCCACTGAATCGAGAACGTCACGCCTTTGTCGACATCCCCCCCCACACCCGGCGAAACACTCCCGGACCCCATTGGCGCGCCTGAAATGGGCGTAGGCGGACCTATCTGATCACGCTCACCTGTTCCGCGGCCTCCGGAAACATCACGCTCTCCCACTCCTCCTCTCTCAACGCGTTCCTTCCGATTCGTCTCTTCGGGCACATCCAGCTTTTCGGTACGCGGAACGGTGACGGCATCGTTCATCGGATCGGGCATACGCCGTTCCGGAAGGATCACGGGCTGGGACGGCGGGCGAATCTCTGCTTTTGCATCACGTTTCACTGTCGTACGGGAGGATGCATTGGACGCCGGCGATGATTCGGTTCTCAATGTCGGCCCATGCGTGGATGTTGCGGGGGCGCCCCAGATCACTTCGATGAAATCCTGATTCTCGACCATCTCAGGAACACTGATGAGCAGGAAACAAATCAGAAGAACGGCATGGAAAACGAGGGAGACAGCCCATCCGGTTCGTGTTTCTCTGGAAGTTTCCACGGCTGTCTCACGCCCCCGGTTGTGTTGCGATCAACAATCGCTGAGCGCCGACACCCTTGGCGATATCCATGACCTGAACGGCACTCTGAAGACTGACGGTTTGATCCGCCTTGATAATCACGAGCTTCTCGGGATCCTTGCTTACAAGGGGTGCAAGCCGTGCACCCAGAGCATCCACGCCTACTTGTTCCGTATTCAGATACACTCTGCCATCAGCCGTGACTGTGACGATGATCTGAGTCTGCGACTGCTGTTCGGCGGTGGCAGATCGCGGAAGCTGAACCTTGATACCTGTCTGCAGAACGAATGACGAGGAGAGCAGGAAAAAAATGAGAAGCAGGAAAACGATATCCGTCAGCGACGAAGAGGAAAACATCGCGAGCGGCTTATGCTGTGTCGAGAACTTCATCGATCGGACTTCCGCTGAAAGTATTCCTCTGTCGTCCCTGTAGCCTTGCGTCGGGACTGCTCCTTTTCCGGCCCGCTGTCGAGCTGTCCGGAAACGACGAGATCAAGGAATTCCTCGGAACCGTTCTCCATCTCGTACACGAACCTTCCGACCCTGTTGACAAAGTAATTATAGAATCCGTAGGCGATGATTCCCACCAGAAGGCCGAATGCTGTCGTCAACAGAGCTTCCCAGATGCCTCCTGCGAGGTCGCCGGGGTTCACAGCCCCTCCACGTTCCTGGATCACCCTGAACGCTCCGATCATTCCCGTTACGGTCCCCAGAAAACCCAACAGCGGCGCGATGCCGGCGATGGAAGCCAAAATGCCGAGTCGGTGTTCCAGCTTGAACGTCTCTTCCTTCCCCGCGTTCTCGATGGCCTCCCGAATCCGGTCATGCCCCTCGGGAAACTTGGTCAATCCCTTTCTGAGAATATTGGCCAGGGGGGCGCTGCTCCGGGAGCAGAAATTAATTCCTTCCATGATGTTACCGCGCTGAAGGACACTGCGCAGTTTCAGCATGAACTGCCCCGCATCGATCGCCGATTTCCGGAGGACAAGAAACCGCTCGACGACGATGACGAGGGCTACGATGGAACAAAAAAGAATGGGATACATAAGTATCCCACCCTTCAGAAACAAATCAAGGAGGTTTGCCGTCTCGTTCGTGGTCATTGTCTTCAGTTCGCCCGGATTCTGTCAATCCAATAATTGCGTTTGATTTCGTAGGCGAAGCTCTCCACCGCATTCTTCGCCTCCTTGAGCGAGCCATAGCGTCCGATGCGGACGACATACCAATTGCCGCCCTTTGCCGTCCTCTGCTCCATGTACGCCGGATATCCTGCAGCTTCGAGGCGCTTGACGTACTTCTGTGCCGTGTCGGCATTTTTCCAGGCGGATACCTGGATCGTGTAGTTTCCCGACATTCCGGACAGAGCTTTCGACGTCGTCGGAGTGCCCGCACGTCCCACCGTGCCGGTCCTGATTTCCTTGCCAGTGCCGGTAACAAGGGCCGATTCATACTGCGGTTCCGTCAACGGAGGCGTTTCGACAAACGACACACCGGCCGTGTCTTCCATCATCGACGCTGTGTCCATCTCGGCATACACCGGTTCCTGGATCGGCTCCTGAATCTGCGTGATGACCGGAGGCTGCTTCTTCCCCCAGAGCTTGACGATGCCGAACTTATTCAGAGCAAAAACGCCACCTCCCAGCACAATCACAATAATCAGAATCAGCAATACCTTCGACCCACCGCCTCCGCTGCGCCGCCGGGTGGGGGTTTCAATAGGCTGCATCCCCCCTTCTTCCCCGCCCTCTTCCTCAATAAGGTTGACATTGGGCATAACGGTTCCTCCTAGATGATAACGATGACGGTTTCGGCTTCGACAGACTCACCACCGGTACGAAAGGCCCAGATCGATCCGAAACGGCTCCACGCGATAGTTCTTCCATGCCTGATCGTTCCGATCGAAAATGTTTTCTGCGGCGACAAAGAGTCTCAGGCCCCTGATCCCTGTATACTCCAGCTTCATGCCGCTCCAGAGACCTCCCGGTACGGTCAGCGGACCTGTCACCGAGGCGCGTCGTTGCGTGTACGCGTTGAGGCTGATGCTCGCTTCAAAAGCAGACGACAGTATGCGTCGATAGAACGCCGACATCTCAAAGCCCGGGATATAAGGAACGCTCGCCCGCGTCAGGTCGTTCTCCGTGGAATTTGCTGTCGCGGCCACAGCAAAATAATCATTTGGCGTGATGTTTGCAACTGCATCAGCACGCACGGTCAGAATCGATGTTGTCCCGCCGTATTGAAACGACCCCACGCCCGAATCGGCACTATCGCTGTACAATGGAAGATCGGTCGTGCGGCGATAGGTCGCAGAAAGTTTCGTACTCATCCATGCCGCCCAAGACGATTCAATTCCTCCGGACAAAGCCAAGCGATCCACCGGATGCCGGACGACAGCGACTCCCGACAGATAGGGCTGTCGGAACGATTCTTCCCGCAACGTGGTGTATCCCACAGAGGGATGATAACCGAGTATCACGGCGTGATTATCGGACACTCTGTACCTCATCCGTACTTCCGGGTACACGTAATTGCCCCGTTGATTATTCATTCCGGTCACGGCGAATCCGTTCAGGACCACGGAGAGGGAAAATTTCTTCCACCGGAAGGGCACAGAAAGGAGAGAAAAGCGAAAGAGCGAAAGCGAAACCGGTGCAACCGCAGTGATGGTGGAGAGATCGAGAGCCGCGCTGAATTCGAGCGGGATTTCCAAAACCGGTATTCCGCTTCCTGCCATGAGTGTTACGTGATTCTCCGTCACCGATGCAGAACTGTCGCCCAGCGTCAGCCCGCGGTATTCGAGCCTTGCATGATAGTTTTGCGGGGCGTCAACGGCAGAGGCAATGCCGAACTGCAGGTCTCCAACCGTTCGCTCGCGCTGTGTCGATGGCCGGCGGGACCCATAGAACTTATAGCGGCGTATTTCATATGACGCTTCCCCATCCAGCCTCGATTCGTGAAAGACGGTGCCGGCATGATCGAGAACCAGGCTCCCTCCTGCGGCCAGAAACCCCCGCGAAGCGTCCGTGAATCGTGCAAACCCCTTTGTGCGCGTGTATTCCGCGCGGCCATGAATGTCGTAGGAGTTTGAAGAAACACCATACGAGATACCGACCGAGGGAGTGAAGAACATGCCGAGTTTCGCCGTGAGGAAACCGTCCCGCACCTCTCCTGTGGCAAAGAGGGATCGTCTGAATCGCTCTCCCAGGTCAACGGTTCCCGCGTCCCTCATTCCGGGGAGATTCTCCGAAGGGTGGCGCTTGTAGATACCGGATTCATCCGTCGTGCTCTTTCGGACGTCCGGGGGATCGATCGTGGCTGTGCCCGTGATGACAAATTCCGGAAGGTCGATTTTTGGAAGTTGCGCGGCCGGCGATTGGACGTCCGCGGGTCGGGAAGGCGGACGGGTATTTTCGCGATCCTGAGCGGGCATCGCCACTGGCGCCAGGATGAGGATCCATACGATGAATGCTCTCACTGCGCCAATCTCCTCAATCGCCGTTGTGCCTCCGCCACCGCATCCCTTTGCCGCTCCATCCTGGAGACGGTCTGATAGGCTTCGCGCGCACGCCCGACGTCTCCCGTGGCTTCATATGCCTCTCCCAGACCCAGAGTCGCTTTGGCAAGCCATTCCTCATGTGCCGGGAAAATGTACCGGACTCGCAAATACGCGGGAATCGCATTGGCCCAATCACCTTCGCGTGCATACCTCCATCCGACAAGATACTGTGCTTCCGCCCCGATCGCGTCCGTTCTGTTCGTGGCAACCTGCGCCGCGAGAACCTCAGCATCGGCATAGTTCGTCTCTCGGATGTAGATCCTCGCAAGCGAAAGTCTTGCCTTGTCCGCAGGATCCGAGGTTGAATAGCGGGCGATCACGTCGTTATACTTCTGCAGAGCGTCTGCGATATCGCCCCGCTCATCGCTGACCAATCCAAGCCGGTAAGCTGCCTCAGCTTCGATCGTTGTCCCCGCACCGAGTTTTCGCGCAGCTTCAAACGCTTCAGCGGCTTTCTCGTAGCTTTTGAGCAAACGATAGGCCTCGCCGCTGTGGAAGGATGCCTCGGCACGAACTCTGACGGGCGCAGTCCCGACATTCGCCGCACGGTCGAAAGCATTCGCCGCATCCAGCAGCCTTCCCATCATCTCATAGGATCGGCCGATCCAGAACAAGGCATTGGCGTGCAGGGGCGAGGCGGCATAGCGGTCCGCAAAATCCCGGTATTCACGAATCGCGGCTTCATACTGCTTTTGGCTGAAGAGCAAGTCGCCCTTCTTGAGCAGGAGGCCTTGTGCCTCCGCCGATTCAGGATGGTCGCGGACAAAGGCATCAATGACTGCGAGGGCCTGTTCCTGTTTGCCCTGTGCAAGAAGGCAGTACTGGATTCCCGAAATAGCATCGGCGACATAGGTGCTCTTGGGATAGCGCTTCAGAACCTCACGGTACGACTGTTCGGCCGAAGGATAGTTTTGCTGATTGTAGTAGGCGTCGCCAATGCTATACAAGGTTCTTGCCGCCAGCTCGCTCGAAGGAAATTTCTGAAGCAGAACCCTGAACTCCCTTATGGCCTCGTCATAGTTTTTCCCTTGAAACCAGAGCCATCCGATGGCATACTGTGCATCATCGGCGAGCGATGAGCCGGGAATGTCCCCGATAATGGCCTGGAATTGGCGGAGGGCCTCATCGAGATTCCCGAGACGGTACGCGGTCTGACCGAGTTGATACATCGCGTAATCTCTGTCAGGCCGGTCGGAATACTGACGAATGACGGTACGATAGGCCGTTTCGGCGGATTTGTAATCCTTGAGGAAGTAATAGCAGTCTGCAAGCCGGACGCGGGAATCAAAACCGAACTTTCCCGTAGGGTAGTCCGTTACCAGGCGGTTGAATCTTCTTGCCGCCTGATCATATTGCCCCTGTTTGAACAGAGCATAGCCCGCTCCGTACAAGGCATCTTCGCGCTTGGAAGACGGCGATGCCGCTACGGCATCATAGTCCTTCAATGCATTCCCGAAGTCGTCAAGCCGATAATACGATTCCCCCCTCCAATACCGGGCCTCCATAGCCTTCGGATGATCCTTGTACTGTTCGAGGAACTGCGTGAATGTCTCCACCGCTCCCCGAAATTCTTCAAGCTTGAAGGCTGACCAGCCAAGCTGGTAAAGCGCGTTCGATCGGGCTTCGAAAGATCCGTCCGACACCGCGACGGCGGCCGCAAATGCCTCTTTTGCGCCCTGGAATTCAGACCTTGCAATCAGGCATTCCCCCTTCATCCGATAGGCATCAGCGCGGACATCACTCCCCGGAAACTCCCGCACCACACGATTGAACAGCGTCTCAGCCGCGGCGATTTCATCGCGCTCATACTTGAGGATGCCGGTCTCATAAAGCGCATTGTCCGCAACAGGGCCGGTCGGATCCCGCTCGAGCACTTGCCTCCAGGTTTCAAGCGCTGCATCAGGCTTGCCGCCGAGCTTCTGGGCAACCCCGCGCCGAAACAGTGCGCTGACGGCAAGGGAACCATCCGTCCCCGTTACCCGATCAAATGTCGCTTCCGCCATGGCGAAATTGCCGAGCTTCATGTATGTCCATCCAAGTGCGTAGAGAACATCCGGTGTCAGCCGGTGACCGGGGACGGTTGCAAGGACGCTCTCATAGCCCTTGCGGGCTTCTTCGTATTCTGCAAGATGATAGTACGATTCGGCAATGAGATACAGCGCCTCTCCCAGCTCGTTTGCCCGCTTGATCTCTCCGCGCAAAGCAGAAAGTTCCTCCAGGGCCTTTCGGAATTCACGCATCCCAAAATAGCACTCGCCGATCCGGACCATCGATGCGGGAATGAGGTCGCTATCGGGATATTGCAGGGGAAGCTTCCTGTACCATTCGATCGCCTTCGCGTAGTCTTTCTTCGTTTGATATGTCCATGCGATGGCATAGAGGGCATAGTCTCTCAGGCGGCTGTCGGGATGTTCAATCGCAAGCGAATAGTACTTAATTCCGTTTTCGTACTCCCCGAGGCGCACAAAAGCCTCGCCGGTCCAATATGCCGCGTCTGCCGCAAGGCCGCCCTCCGGGAACTCATCGAGAATTCTTTTCAAAGGAGCAATCGCGCTTTCGGGCTTCCCCAGACGGATATGCGCTTCGCCCAGGCGGAGGAGCGCATCATCGGACAGACGGGAATCGGGATACTCCGTGAGAAACTTCGCGAACAACCTGGCCGCCGTATCGAACTGCTGCTGCTGGAATCGGCATTCGACGCTCAGGTACCATGCATCAAGGCGCTTGATGCTGGAAGGATATTTCTTGAGGAATTGTTCAAACTGTTCAGCCGCGAGCTGATACAGGCCGTCACCGTAGAGTCCGTACGCGAACGCGTAGTCTTGTTCCTCCGCCATCGATGCCGACCTGGCGGTGTTCTGAACCTGAGCCACTGAGGAAGACGTGAGGAGGAAGGAAAGGAAAGAGACTCCCCACCATCCGAGGATCCGCATCCGCGTTCTCCAGCACAATTGATTTTTCAACCTGCTAGGCAATCTGCCTTCAAGTAGGGGATGAAATGAAGCTGATAAAGATAAAATCTACTTCAAAACGGGATTTTTGTCAAGTAATTAGACGGAATTCGGGGTTGCTTTGTTCGTGACGGGGGTCAGGTTTTGGCGGGTTTCAGGCTGTTCTCGAGGGGCCTTTTTGTGATACTCCTGGATACTTTGGACAGCAAGGTTTCCTTCTTTCTGACGTTCTATGGCTTTTACGGCTGCTGCTGCAGCGGAGAGGGTTGTTATGAAAGACACTTTGTGTTCGATGGCGGCCCATCCTATGGCGTATTCATCGTACCGAGATTCCTCGCCGAGCGGCGTATTCACGACAAGTTGAATCTTTCCATCCTTGATCAGATCCACAACATTCGGACGCCCTTCGTTAACCTTGAAGACTGTTTCCGAAGGCACACCATTTTCATTCAGGAAACGAGCCGTTCCTTCGGTGGCGATAAGCGAGAAGCCAAGCTCGACGAATTCCCGCGCAATTCCCAGGGTGATCTCGTTCTTGTCGCTGTTATTGACGCTGATGAACACCGTTCCCTGTTCCGGTAGAGCATTGCCGGCGCTCATCTGGGCTTTTGCGATCGCTCCCCCAAAGGCATGCGAGATGCCCATGACTTCTCCCGTGGAACGCATTTCGGGTCCGAGAAAAACGGGAACTCGTGGAAACTTGGAGAACGGGAAGACGGCTTCCTTCACAGAAATGTGCTTCAACGTCCTGAAGTCAAAATCCTTGACCCCGAGTTCCTCCAGGGTTCTTCCGACCATTACCTTCGCAGCCACTTTTGCCAGGGGAATGCCGATGGCTTTGCTCACGAACGGTACGGTTCGGGAAGCCCGCGGATTTACTTCCAGCACGTAGACAACACGGTCCTTCATCGCAAATTGAACATTGAGGAGACCGACAACCTTCAGGGCCTTCGCCAGTTTGATGGTTGTCGCTTTGATTTCTTCCAAACTCTCCGGCGGAATCATGTAGGGCGGAATGACACAGGAGCTGTCGCCCGAATGGATCCCGGCCTCTTCAATATGTTCCATCACGCCCCCGATCAGAACATCGGTCCCGTCGCAGACGGCATCCACATCGAACTCAAAAGCATCTTCGAGAAAACGGTCGATCAGCACGGGGTGTTCCGGCGAGACATCCACTGCCTTCTTCATGTACTCCCGGACGGCATCCCCGTTGTAGCAGATCTCCATTGCCCTTCCGCCCAGCACGTATGAGGGACGCACAAGCACAGGATAGCCAATCTGCTCGGCGACCAGGACGGCGTTGCTCACCGAGTAGGCCGTCCCGTATTTCGGATGGGCGATCTTCAGCTTTCTGAGCAGGGCGCCGAATCGTTCCCGGTCTTCCGCGAGGTCGATCCCCTCCGGCGAAGTCCCCAGAATCTTCACGCCGTTCTCCTCCAGCGCTTTTGCAATCTTCAGCGGCGTTTGTCCGCCGAAGCTCACAATTACGCCGTCCGGCCGTTCGTGGTCACAGATGTTCAGGACATCCTCGAGGGTGAGCGGCTCAAAATAGAGTTTGTCGGTTGTGTCATAATCGGTTGAAACGGTCTCGGGGTTGCAGTTGATCATGATCGACTCGATCCCCTCTTCCTCAAGCGCCATGACTCCATGTACACAGCAGTAGTCAAACTCGATGCCCTGACCGATGCGGTTTGGTCCGCCCCCGAGGATGATCACTTTCTTGCCCCCGTCGTGCACGACCGATTCGTTTTCGCGGTCGTATGTTGAGTAGTGGTACGGTGTGTGAGCTTCGAACTCTGCCGCACATGTGTCAACGGTCTTGTACACCGGAAGTATCCTATATTCTTTTCTCAGGGCCCGGACCGTCAGTTCGGTCGTTCCCCAGAGGTGGGCAAGTTGGCGGTCGGAAAAGCCCAGTTCCTTGGCTCGCCTCAGGACGTCGGACGGAACCCGTTCGGGTTTTTGTTTTCTAGGACTCATAGCCCCGTATTCTTTCTCTAGAGTTCGATCTGTCCTGCGGTGAGCACCTCCGGCAGGCGGGCATGCGCATCGAGATGAATCTTCCGGAGCTCTGCCCTAAGTCGTGCAATGCGGTGCAGGAGTGTTTCAACGGTCTTCATACTGCGAATTGCCTCAATTCGTCCTCAAACTCGACGATTTGCCTGATGTTGTGCAGAAACCAGCGGTCGATCTTTGTGGTTTCATAGAGTTCCTCAACGCTGATGCCCAACTGGAGTGCATATCTGAGATAGAACACATTATCCGGCCTCGGTTTCTTCAGGCGGTCGATGACCTTTTTGCGCCATTCGGGGCGTTTGGCGTCGGGAATTTCGGCCGCGTTGAGCACATCCTTGCCGTCGGCTCCCAATCCATGCCGTCCCTGTTCAAGCGACCGCAAGGCCTTTTGAAAGGCTTCCTTGAACGTGCGTCCGATGGCCATAGCTTCGCCCACAGATTTCATTTGGATCCCCAGCGTGTCGTCTACACCCTTAAATTTTTCGAAATCCCAGCGCGGGATTTTTACCACACAATAATCGATGGTCGGCTCGAACGAGGCCGGGGTGAGACGGGTGATGTCATTCGGAATCTCGTCCAGCGTGTACCCGACGGCGAGCTTTGCGGCGATCTTGGCAATGGGAAATCCCGTAGCTTTCGATGCCAGGGCCGAGGACCTCGAGACGCGCGGGTTCATTTCAATGACGATCATCCGACCATTCTGCGGATTTACAGCGAACTGGATGTTCGAACCTCCTGTCTCGACGCCAATCTCGCGAATGATTTTCCTCGCGGCATCTCTCATTGACTGGTATTCCTTGTCCGTCAGCGTTTGCGCCGGCGCCACGGTGATGGAGTCCCCCGTATGCACGCCCATGGGATCGACATTTTCTATCGAGCAGATGATAACGACATTGTCTTTCAGATCGCGCATCACCTCCAATTCGTACTCCTTCCATCCGATCACCGATTCCTCGATCAACACCTCGTGGATGGGGCTGCTTGTCAGACCGTGTTCCACCTTCTCGCGGAATTCCTCCATATTGTACGCCGTGCCTCCGCCCGTGCCGCCCAGTGTAAACGAGGGCCGGATGATGATCGGCAAGCCGATCTGCTCCGCCACGGCCATGGCTTGATCGATGGATTTGACGAAGGCACCCCGCGCTGTTTCCAATCCGATCCGTTCCATTGCCTCCTGGAACAGCTCACGATCCTCCGCCATCTTGATTGCCTCGAGCTTTGCGCCGATCAACTCGACGCCATATGTCTCCAGCACACCGCTTTCGGCGATGGCAACGGCGGTGTTCAGAGCTGTCTGTCCGCCCATCGTCGGCAGAATCACATCCGGAGCTTCGCGCTCGATAATTTTTTCGACGAATTGGGGAGTAATGGGCTCCACGTAGGTGGCGTCGGCGAGGTCGGGATCGGTCATGATCGTAGCGGGATTGCTGTTGATAAGAATAATCCGGTACCCTTCTTCGCGCAACACTTTGCAAGCCTGAGTACCGGAATAATCGAACTCACAGGCCTGACCGATGACAATGGGCCCGGAGCCAATAATGAGGATAGACTTAATATCGGTGCGTTTCGGCAATGTCGGTTGTCGTCCCTTTCATGGTCATTTTAATAATGTACGAAGTCGGTGCGTTGTAATCAATATCTTCCTCGATCGGGCTTACCTTTCCAAGGTACTAATGTTAAACATATGTACCTTGGAAAGGTGGGGGGGCGTGGGACCAGGCCGTCCAAGTCGTCAATTCACTCCCGGTCATGTCCACCTCCATCCATCGTGGCGAAGACGTGCGGAAGCACCGGCAGGAGAAGATCAAGGCCCTCATGAACAGAGCGCTCAGAGCCGGGTAGATTCACCATGAGTGTCTTGCCGCGAATGCCCGCGATCCCGCGAGACAGCATGGCAAGCGGTGTCACCCGCACCCCAGCAGCCCGCAGGGCTTCCGAAAGGCCCGGCGCCTCCCGCTCGATAACTGCCTTCGTGGCCTCGGGCGTGACATCCCTCGGCCCAAAGCCCGTGCCGCCAGTGGTCAAAATCAGGTCCACGCTTCCCGAATCGGCATACTCCCGGAGCCGGCCTTCGATCGCCGTCCTGTCGTCAGGAAGCACCATGATATCTGTCACCACGAATCCTTCTGCCCTGAGTCGCTCAGCGGCCGCGGCACCCGACGTATCTTTTCCTCGCCCCGCCGATACTGTGTCAGATAACACAAGGATCACACACCGGCGGCCCAATGGCGACCGACGCCGCAAATCCGACTTTCCGCCCGTCTTCTCAAGGAGCCTGATGCCGGAGATTTCCATTGATTCATCCACCGCCTTCATCATATCATAGAGTGTCAGCGCCGCCGCTGAGACCGCGGCAAGAGCTTCCATCTCCACTCCCGTCTTGTAAATTGACTTGACCTCGGTCTCCACGGTGACGGTGTCACTCCCGATTTCAAAGCGGCAGTCGACAAAATCGATAGGGAGAGGATGGCAGTACGGAATCAGGATGCTGGTCTGCTTCGCCGCCTGGACGGCCGCAACTTTGGCAACGACGAGAGGATCGGCTTTCGGCAGATTGTTAGCCCGAAGGAGAACCAACGTTTCCTTTTGGGCTTTGAGCACCGCCTGCGCCCGCGCCCTCCGAAGAGTTTCCTGTTTTCCCGAAATATCACGCATGTTTGTCTCCAAGCTGGCTTGCGACCTCTCTGAGAAGCTCGTCGGTTTGGTACGGCTTCGCGATGAATCCTGACGCTCCCTCGGACAGCAGCTGCTGGACACTTCGGTCCTGCGAAAAACCACTGGAAATAAGGATCTTCAGGGACGGGTTGACGGAACGGAGAGCCCGAAACGTTGCCGTGCCGTCCATTTCCGGCATGATCATGTCGAGAATGATGAGGGAAATCCTTTCCTTTTCCTTTGCGTATTGCTCTACTGCCTCCCTGCCATTTCCCGCCGTGACGGCCGTGTATCCATGCCCTGACAGAACATCCACAAGCAGTTCCCGGAGCATGGGCTCATCCTCGACAACCATCAAGACCTCTCCGTTTCCGCGGGCGATGTCATCCTGCACAGGCCCCTCGAACGGAGGCAACTCTCCACTGGCGGGAAGATAGACCTTGAATTCCGTTCCAAACCCCTGTTCTGTCAGAACATCGATGAAGCCGCCATGATTGCGGACGATGCCGTACACCATGGCGAGTCCCAGTCCCGTACCCCTTCCTTTGCTCTTGGTCGTAAAGAACGGTTCGAAAATTCTTTCCTTCACTTCAGGCTTCATACCTGTCCCGTTGTCCCGTACGCTCAAACTCACATATTCCCCCGGAGACGCCGACAAATGAACGTCGACAAAACCTGCCGGAGCCTGCAGACGCGACGTTGTGATGGCGATCGCTCCACCCTCCGGCCCGCGGCCTTCTGCGATCGCGTCGCGCGCATTGATGCACAGGTTCATCACAACCTGGCCCAGGAGGTTCGCGTCACCCTGAACAGGGGGAAGCGAGTCGGCCAGGTCGGTCGTGATCGCGATCGTCTTGGGGAACGAACTCTCAAGGATATGGATGGTGTCCCTGACGAGGCTGTTGACCTCCACGCGTTCGATCTTTCCCTGGGACTTGTGCGAGAAGCTCAGAAGCTGTTTGGAGAGCGAGGCCGCACGTTGTGCGGATTTTTCGATCGCTTCGAGATACCGCGAGATTTGCTCTTCTTCAGGGAGCCGTTTGCGAATCAGATTCGTGTAGCCGATCACGGCTCCCAGGATGTTATTGAAATCGTGCGCCACACCCCCCGCCAGGGTTCCCAGACTTTCCATCTTCTGTGCCTGCAAGAGCTGGAGGGAAAGTTGTTCCTCGCGTTTGCGTTGCGCGAACATATCAAGTTCCGACGCCAGCCTCTGCACCACCACAGAGATCATTTTCTTTTCGTGATCCGTAAAATCGTGCGGTTTTGTGTCCATCACGGAGACCATACCGATAACGTCTCCCCGCCCGTTGAGCATCGGCACCCCTGCAAAGGATTCGATACCCCAGTTCCGCACCAGGGAGTCCGTGTGAAATCGCTTTCCGGCCCCTTGTTCCAGAAAACAGGACTCCTTGGTGGAAAGAATGTACTCACAGGGTGATCCTTTAAGGGCGTGAGAGAATCCTCGCTCGAGCTTGCCCTTGTTGTAGAGAACGAGAACTCTCACCTGGCCGCCGATGATCTCTCCCACCGAAACATAGGGCATCCCAAGAATTTCTGCCACTCCCGTTGCGGCTTTCTCAAACAGTTCGAGGCCGTGGGTGGTCGTCGCGAGCGTGTAGATCGTATCAAGCTCCTTCTCCTCCTGTTTCTTGACCGACACATCTCGAAGAATGGACTGCAAAAGCCCGTTCCCCAGGAGTGCCGCGCTCACTTCACACGGGAATCTCGTTCCGTCTTTACGCTTCAGAACCTGTTCTGAATTTGTCACCCTGTCTTCCGCGATGAGCCGTGCATAGAATTTCCTGTGTCTCGCGAAGCCCTCTTCCCGCGGCAGGTCCGAGAGTTCCGCCACCGACAGTTTCAGAAGCTCTTCGCGTTTGTAGCCGAGCATGGTGCACGCCGCGTCGTTGACTTCGATCAACCTGCCGTCTCCGTCGCTGACCAGGATGGCATCGCTGGCCTCAAGGATCAGCCGGCGGTAGGTTTCCTCCGAGCGGGCGATTTCCTCCTGCGCCTCCGCTTCCGCCGTGATATCTCTGATCTGGACCTGAAGCAGTTTTTCGCCTTCCAATTCGAACGGGATCATCCGCACCTCAGCTTCGAACGACGTTCCGTTGCGGCGGATGTGCCGCCAGGTAAACTTCCGGGGCTCTCCTTCGAGACCTGCCCGAAGGTGCGCTAAGAGAGCCGCTTTGGATTCGGTCCCGTCGTTCTGATAGGGAGGTGTGAATGCATAGAGCGTCTGGCCAAGGAGATCTTCCCTGGCCGCTCCGAACATTTCAAGCGCCCGGGGATTGCTTTCCACAATCACTTCTCCCTTCAGGACAAGAACTGCATCAATCGCATGCTCAAACAGCAGGCGATACTTGAGTTCGGAGTAATGCAGTTTCGACTCGAGTTCCCGGGCCTGGGTAATGTCCTCAAGCATCCCCAGCATCGTGTGAGCCCAGCCGGTTTCATCGGGGACCACGAATCCGCGGTCATGCATCCATGCATACGAGCCATTCTTCCGCCGGTAACGATAGACCACATCGTACGGTCTCATGGCGGCGATAGCGCGATCCAGTTCGTGCAAAGCCATTTCCCGGTCATCCGGATGGATCAGCTCTTCCCATTCCCTGATATCGCCGCGCAGTTCCCCGAGACTGTATCCCAGTACCTGTTCCACGCTTCCACCCCACAGGATGGCCCCCGTCGAAATGTCATATTCGTACACGATCTGCGCCGAGGAGGCGATGATCAGCTCGTAACGGCGTCTCCACGCGTCAATCTCTTTTTGCTGGAGGTATTCCTGTGTGCGGTCAAGAAGCGTTCCAATGATGGCCGGTCGGCCCTGATACACAGACTTGGTCCCCAGCACTTCGACATCGATCTGCCCGCCATTCTTCCGCACACCACGGAAGGTATACCGCAGTGTTTTCACAGGACCCGCCAGCCTCAGGCTGATGTTCTCCATCACCATCCTGCGATCATCAGGATGCACAAGCTCTTCCACTGTGAGATTCTTCACAATGTCATCAACCGAATATCCGAAGATCTCCCCGAACCGCTGGTTCACAAATGCAAACCGGCCTTCCTGAATAATGTAAACGCCGACGAGCGATCCCTCTACCAAACTCCGGTATTTTTCCTCTGATTCGTGAATCCTCCTTTCGTCTTCTTTCTGACGCGTCACATCATGGAGAATGCCCTGCATGGCCACGAGAGATCCCTGCGCATCTCGGATCCCGGTAATGCTCGCGTTGACCAGAATCGGTTCACCGGTCTTCCTCTTCAGGCGCAATTCCAGGTCTTTCACAAACCCCTCGTGCTGAAGACGTTGGATGAGCTTCTTCCGGTCACGGGGGTCTGCGTAAAGGTCCTTTCCAATTTCCACGCGAAGAAACTCTTCCTTATCACGAAAACCAAAGAGGTCCACGGCCGCCAGATTCGCATCCAGGAGTCTCCCGCCCATCGTGCTCACGTAGATGGCATCCTTTGATTCCTCGAACAACCGGCGGAACTTCCGCTCAGAGTCCCTCAGCGCTGTCAACAGTCTTCGCTCCTCAAACGCTCCCGCGATTTCGGATGCGACTGCCAACTGGACCTGGACGTCACTTTCCTTAAAGGAGTCGGTGCGGTTGCTTTCGACATTGATGACACCAAGAACAACGCCAGAGGGCATGAAAATCGGAATGCACAGCTCGGACCGGGTGGAAAGATTGTTCTTGTTGATGAAATACCGGTCCTTGCTTGCGTCCTGCACGAGGCGGACTCTTCCCGTCCGAGCTACCCAGCCCACGACGCCTTCGTCGAGGGATTGCTCGTAACCCGGCTTGATCCGGCGGGCTTCGGATCCGGAGGCGGCAAGCAATCGCAGGGAGCGGCGGGCAGGATCAAGGAGGAGGATTGCTGTGAGATGGAAGCCGTACGACTTGACGATGAGATCGCAAACGTTCTTGAGGAAGGCTTCCGATGAGAAGCCCACGCGGGCAATCGATTTGATATCGCGCAGGAGCTTGATCTTCTTGATCTCCTGCTGAAGTGAAGCGTGCAGGTGAGCGTTGCGCACTGCCAGCGCGGCGTGAAGGGCGAACAGTTCGAGGCGATCCACGTCACCCGTTGAGAACGTGCTTCCGGCCCGGGCCTGAACGATCAGAACACCGAGAACCCTGTCTTTGAGAATGAGGGGAACAGCGATCGTCGGGTGTCTGAGCCCTCGCGAGCCGCTGGAATCGTCCGTGATAATGCTTCTCCTCAGTCGGACCGCCTTTGAAGCCGACGTCGGGATCCCGTTCCACAGGTCCTTGGAGCGGCCCCCATGACGCGTCCCGGCGGCAAGCGTCAGCGTGCCGCGGGCCTCTTCCACAAGCAAGCGATGCACGGGAAGCGGAGGGAAGGAGACCGACAGCTTCCTTGAGAATCCTGTCGAGGACGTTCTGCAATTCCAGCGAACCAGAGATCCTCGCGCCACTCTGCTGGAGACTCTCCACTTCCCTCCTTCTCGCCTGCTGATGGGCAAAAAGTTGAGCGTTTTCTATCGCGAGGGCTGACTTCTCTCCGAACTGGCCCGCCACTTCAAGGTCGGCCCTGACAAAAGGCCTGTCGTGGTACCGAGCAACATAGAGCACCCCCAGCAACCGTCTCCCTGCCACAAGGGGGAGACACAAGAGGTGTTCAAGGTCGGGGACACTTCCGGGAGGATAGACCGACCGCGGATCCAGCTCGGCGTGGTCGAGAATCTCTGCCTTGCGCGTACGCGCGACCGTGCCGATCACGCCCGTCCCGATAGGGAATTCAAAATGACGAAGCTTCAGGGAATACTCTGAACGGGGCCACGCCACCGCATAGACCATGGCTTTCTTTCGGGGATCATGGAGGTACACGCCTGCAAGATCACAGGGAATCACGCGATGGATGTTGGAGACAATGGCACGGAGAACCTTCTGTAATTGCTTCTGCTCCAGGATCTGGCTGTCAACTTCGTTCAGGAGCCGGTACTGCTTCGCCTTTGTTTTATTTTCTTCCAAAAGACGAGCCTGCCGTGCGGCGAGGGCGGCGTGATGCGTGATCACACGCAGGGCCGCAAGTTCTTCCTTGGTAAATTCATCGTTCGCGGTGCAGACGAGTAATGTGCCTAGGAATTTCCGTTCGCCGAGCAGAGGAGCCATCAAGGCGCACTTGATATGCAGTATTTCCTGGAAACGCCTTGCCAGCCGCGCGGGGATCATGGGCTCGAACACGTCCTTGAGGTTTCGTCCCACCCAGGTCTTTCCTCTCATGAGGCCCTTCAGGACGCGATTGGCTTCGGTCCTCGCCCTCAGCTCGAAATCCGAAACCTTGACGCCACCGATCTTTGCAACCGCGTTGCCGACCGCTCGGGGAGCGACACCGAGAGCCTTCAGTGCTCGCGTGTTTTCATCGTATCGGGTGACAACAACCGCACAAAAGCCGAAATCCGAAACCAGCCCCTCGGCAAGCTTTTGCATAACCGGTCCCAAGTGCTGCTTTCTCACAGCCGCGCGCGCTATTCGCTCGATGAGCCTGAGCGTTCTTGCCTGCGACGCGGAATCCAGCGGTTTCTGATTTCGGTTCATGGCATATCAAATATAGGGAGTTTTTGTTATATTTTGAGCAACGTAACTCGGAGAACGATGATGATCCAGAAGAACAGTTTTGGAACCCTGACAACACTGAAACTCGGCGACAGCGCCTATTCCGTGTTTTCGCTCAAGGTCCTTGAAAAGGAGACCGGCCTTTCCCTCTCCACTCTTCCCTTTTGCCTGAAAATTCTGTTGGAGAACCTTTTGCGCCAGGAGGATGGAAAGACCGTCCGACGGGAAGATATTGAGGCACTTTTGCACTGGAAGCCGGAGTCAATACCGGCCAAGGAAATCGCATTCATGCCGGCGCGGGTCCTGTTGCAGGATTTCACCGGCGTACCGTGCATTGTAGACCTTGCCGTCATGCGCGACGCGATGGTCAAGATGGGCGGGGATCCGAAGAAAATCAACCCACTCCAGCCCGTCGATCTTGTCATTGATCATTCGATTCAGGTTGATGAGTTTGGAACACGCCGCGCGTTCATGGCCAACGCGGAAATTGAGTTCGAACGGAACCGCGAACGGTATGCTTTTCTCCGATGGGGTCAAAGGGCATTCAAGAATTTCAGGGTTGTTCCTCCAAACACCGGCATTGTGCACCAGGTGAATCTGGAATACCTCGCACAAGTGATCTTTACGCGTGCAGACGGTGGAACGACCATGGCCTATCCGGATACTCTTGTCGGTACGGATTCCCATACCCCGATGATCAACGGACTGGGCGTCCTTGGCTGGGGCGTTGGCGGCATAGAGGCAGAGGCCGCCATGCTGGGTCAGCCGATTTCGATGCTCATTCCCCAGGTCGTCGGTTTCAAACTTACGGGGAAGCTTCAACCCGGCGCCACGGCGACGGATCTTGTCTTAGTCGTCACCCAGATGCTTCGAAAGAAGGGCGTTGTGGGCAAGTTCGTTGAGTTCTTTGGTCCGGGCCTTGCGTCGCTTGGACTGGCAGACAGGGCAACGATAGGCAACATGTCCCCCGAATATGGGGCCACAGTCGGGTATTTCCCGGTTGATCGTGAAACGCTGAACTACCTTACGTTCACAGGACGAGGGAACCTGGTGCCGCTCGTCGAGGCTTATTGCAAAGAGCAGGGCCTGTTCCATTCGTCCGACTCCCCTGAACCCCTCTTCTCGGACACGCTCGAACTCGATCTCGGTTCCGTGGAGCCGAGCCTCGCCGGGCCAAAGCGACCGCAAGACCGTGTGCCCCTCGCCTCGGCCAAGCGATCATTCCGAACCAGTCTTATGGACATGATCAAGGGGAAGGCCGCAGATATCAAACCGGCTCAGATTGCTGAATGGATCGATGAAGGCGGAAGTCCCGAGGCCATCCCTTCCGCACAAACCCTTCCGGACGGGATCCTTCCCAAAATTCGAGTTCGCAAGAATGGGTCGGAATTCACTCTTGGCCACGGTTCTGTAGTGATTTCCGCTATTACCAGCTGCACAAACACTTCAAACCCTTCTGTCATGGTCGCCGCGGGGCTTCTGGCCAAAAAAGCCGTTGAACATGGATTGGCAACCAAGCCATGGGTGAAGACCAGCCTTGCCCCGGGTTCCAAGGTTGTCACCGATTACCTCAACGAGGCCGGCCTGATGGAACCGCTGGAGAAACTCGGATTCCACCTCGTGGGCTATGGCTGTACGACGTGCATTGGAAACTCGGGGCCTTTGCCCGAACCGATCGCCAAAGCGGTGGAAGAGCACGAACTCGTGGCCGCGGCGGTTCTTTCCGGCAATCGGAATTTCGAGGGGCGAATCAATCCGCACGTCCGAGCCAATTACCTCGCATCCCCCCCCTTGGTCGTGGCGTACGCGCTGGCGGGAACAATGGATATTGATTTGTTGAAGGAACCACTCGGAACGCGCAAAGACGGATCACCGGTGTTCCTGAAAGATATCTGGCCGTCTCCCCAAGAGGTGAACGAGACCATGCGAAAGGCGGTACGATCGGACATGTTTGAGCGTGAATACGCGAATGTCTTCGAGGGTGAACCGCGGTGGAAAGAACTGCCGGTGCCCGGGGGCGACCGATTTCACTGGGAGACCGACTCTACCTATATTAAGCCGGCCCCCTTCTTCGATGCCATGCCGCGTACACCGGCACCCCTCAAGAACATCCGGGGCGCCCGCGTTCTCGCCTTGCTCGGAGATTCGGTGACAACCGATCACATCTCGCCCGCGGGATCGATCTCCCCCAAGAGCCCCGCCGGCACATATCTACAGGAACACGGCGTCAAGCCCGCGGATTTCAACTCCTACGGATCCAGGCGCGGAAATCACGAAGTGATGATGCGCGGCACCTTTGCCAACATTCGTCTCCGGAACCTCATGGCTCCCGGCACCGAAGGCGGATGGACCATTCATCCGTCGTCTCCCGAGCCCATCTCGATCTTTGAGGCAGCCAGGAAGTACGCAAGTGAAGGCATTCCCCTTCTTGTTATTGCCGGCAAAGAGTACGGATCGGGCTCCTCGCGGGACTGGGCCGCAAAAGGACCGCGGCTTCTCGGCGTGAAAGCGGTGATCGCGGAGAGCTTTGAGCGGATTCACCGGAGCAACCTGATCGGGCTTGGCGTGTTGCCTCTGCAGTTCGAGGAAGGGCAGAACGCCCGGAGTCTTGGCCTCACGGGATTTGAAACCTACGATATTGAGGGGATTGAGGGGGACTTGTCGGTGGGAAAGACCATGACGGTACACGCCACAACAAAGGAAGGAAAGAAAATCACCTTCAGCGTGCTTGCCCGTCTTGACACCCCCAACGAAGTGGATTACTACCGACACGACGGAATTCTGCAGTACGTCCTACGACAGCTGTTGGGAGGCGAGTAACACCTCGGGGTGCCGCCAAACTGTCGGCCTGTCAGGATCACCTCCCGGCGGACCTTGCAGTTCGCGCCCTTCACGCACCCGGTGCCGTCTTCACTCCCTCCCGTGTTCGCATGTATCTCCTGTAGAGATACAACACCACAACGAGCATCACAATCCCGATGACTATGTAAACGGTTGTCAACGGGGGACTCACAATATCCTCCCATTCATCCACTTTGGCCTGGAGAATCTTCACTTCCTCCTCAGTGAGTCCTCCCGTGCGAACCATCGATGGGATCCATTCGGGAACGACATGGCTGTTCCATATGGAGTCAGCAAACGCTTCGTATCGAAAATATCTCTGGCCGTCCTTTTCATCCCTCGCTTTCCGGATCTCCTCGTCGAGATATGCTCCCAGGTTGGCAAAGAATTCCTTTCCGCTCGAGAACGGTGCAACCTGAACGCTGGTCCTGGCAAAGACATTGTTCAAGGTCCTCCAGTACAACCCGTTGAGCTTACCCTTCCAACTGTTCAGCATCGTGTCGATCGTTGCAAGCTCGGCAGCGCGCTTCGTGCGCGTTCCACCGTACACCTCAGCCAGCTTCTTCCCCAGACCCCTCCACTTTGAAGCGAACGATTCATGCTCCTCGGACAGTGTCAGAATATCATTCCCGGTGAGTTCGGTGGCTTCCAGGAAGCGGGCGTTATCCTCGATCGACTGGCGAATGCCTGAAAAAACATTGCGCCGCTCCAGGCGGGCAGCAACACCGCGCTTCTCACGGTCGGTCATGGCGTCAACATTCTTATCATACTGCATGAAGAGACTGTCCACAAGGGCGAAGATTAGCTCATCGCGTTGGCGGAGTCCCTGACGAAGTTTGATAATGACGGCGTTGAGAGAATCGATCGTCGTCTTGGAATCCCTCAACCGCTTCATTTCCCCCAGCATCTTTGCATTCTCCCCGGCAAGGTTTTCCACCTGCTGACTCAGCTCACGAACCTGCGACTCCAGTTCCGTAATCCGCTCATACTGGCTTTCAATGATCGTGATCTTGTCCTTGGCATACGTTAACTGTCCGCGCAGCTTCATCAGCCGACCTGCAAATCCGTCCGGGTACAGTGCTCGGTCGATCAAAGCCCGATACTCACGGTATGTGCTATCCAGCTCGAGAATGCGGGACTCCACATCCACAATCTCCACTGTGGTATTGGCTGCCTCAATTGACGTGGCAATGGCCACAGACTCATTCTCGAAGGCGCGGACGATTTCATAGTCGGAACGTACCTGAGAAACGACGACGGCAGGGAGCGCAATCAGCAGAGTCAGGGCAAAGTTCCTGTACGAGATCATCAGCGTCCTCCTTCGTGAATGCCGCTCTTGGAGAGCAGGCGAGGTTTCTCACCGGTGCTCAGGAGCTGAATATAGGGCGGTCTGGCGTTGAAAGCCGGCGATTGGAGACCCTTTTCTGAAACAAGGATCTTCTTCTCCAGAATGAGAGCGCCATCCCCCGTTCCGAACACGTACACATGTTTGAAGCCGGGCGATGTTATGTAGTAATAGCCGGCCTGGTCCCGGATGACCCTCACACTCAATCCGCCGACATCGGTTGAGTCTTCTTTCTCCTCAAACACCATGGGCTTGATCGAAAAAATGAGCTGATACCTGTTTTCCTGAACCATGCCTGATGCGTCTGACTTCAAAACGCTTTCCACGGGCCAGCCAAAGTCCGCCGGCTTCAAGGCCAACGGCGAACATCCCGGAAGAAGGAGAAAAGGAAGGATCAAAGAGGCGCGTACAAAAAAATGGAAAACCGGTTTCATGATAGTCCCCGAGGGTGTGGCGTGAGTTGATGGCACGAAAAACATTGCCGAATATAGAGAAGAAACCGCAGTGACGCAAGGCGATTTGTCACAAGCAGAACGAGAGGATGCCTGAGCGCTTATCCCCCGGCGACCTCGTTCCGAGCCCCTTCCCTCTTCATTCTTCCAACAAGAAACGGCTTCAGTGCGTACCAAAGCCTCACGCCCAGGAGGAGCGCCAGAATCCCGCCATAGATCAGGGGTCTCTGTAGATCGGCCTTCACCAACCACAAATAGTGGATGACGCCGCCTATTGCCGTGACATACACGAGCTTATGGAGACGATTCCACCGCTTGCCACCGATCCACTTCGTGATCCGATCAGTCGATGTTGCGGCCAGGGGAATCATCAGTACGAAGCTGAGGAACCCGACGGTAATAAACGGTCGTTTCGGAATGTCGGCTAGGATCTCTTCCCATAAAAAGAACTGATCCAAATACAGGTACGTGAAGAGATGGAGAGTTCCGTACAAAAACGCAAAGAGGCCGATCATTCGCCTGAATTGCAGAAGACGGTTCCATCCGCTGATCCTCCGCACAGGGGTGATGGCCAAGGTGATCATAAGAAACCGGAGGGTCCACGTGCCCGTGGTATCGGTGACATCATCGATGGGATTCGCGCTCAGATTGTCGTGATACCAGTTCCACCCCAGCCAGAAACATGGAAGGAGACAAGCAACAAGCACAAGAGGCTTGAAGATGAAGCGGACGTATTTGCTGGAAGTCACAGGAAGAAATCCAGTGCGCGTCAGGCTGGTCAAAAATGCTTCCTGAGGTCCATTCCGGCATACAGCCCCGCCACCTGTTCCCCGTAACCGTTGAAGAGCTGTGTTCTACGCTTCCGGAACTCGCCGATCCGGCGTTCGAACTTCTGGCTCCAACGCGGATGGTCGACATCAGGATTCACGTTCGAATAGAAACCGTATTCATGGGGAGCCGCCCGCACCCACGTCGGAAGAGGCTCCTTCTCCGTCAGCCGAATCCGCACAATCGATTTGCAGCTTTTGAATCCGTACTTCCAGGGAACAACGATGCGCAGGGGAGCGCCGTTCTGGTTCGGGAGCTGTTTGCCGTAGAGACCCACCGCAAAAATCGCGAGCGGATGCATCGCTTCATCTATCCTGAGTCCCTCCACATAGGGCCAGTCAAGCACGGGACGGCTCAGTCCCGGCATTTGCTGTGGATCGTTCAGCGTCGTAAACTCAACGTACTTCGCCCGCGAGGTTGGTTGGAATCGTTTCAAGAGGACTGAGATCGGAAATCCGAGCCACGGAATGACCATGGACCACCCCTCAACACAGCGCAGACGGTAGACGCGGTCTTCCTGGGATATGCCCTTGAGGAGGTCATCCAGATCATAAAGGCCGGCTTTCTCGACTTCACCGTCAACCCTCACCTTCCAGGGCCGGGGTTTCAGGCTTCCAGCGTACTCAGATGGATCATCCTTGTCCGTCCCGAACTCATAGAAATTGTTATACGTCGTGATATCTTTGTACGATGTGAGGTCTTCATCCGTATTGAAGGGACCGGCAGGAGGCCGCCGATAGTGTGGATCCTGTGGCTCCGAAAAACGCGGGAGTGCAAAAGCTGCCGCTGTACCCGCGGTCATTATCGCGGCGGTTTTGAGAAAGGTTCGGCGATTCCGATACACGGATTCCGGAGTGATCTCGGATGAAGGGATGTCAGACGGTCGTTTGATCAGCATAGGAGCCTCCTTGTTCCCGCGGATCGTACAACATTCCTGAATGGTGCTCTGTTCCGCCCTACGCCTCCCCGGCGGCTTTTCGTTCTTGCTTCCACCATCTCTGCACAACGTCCTGGATGAACGTCTTGGCCTCGCTTTCCTTCCACTTCTCGAAGAACTTGATATCTCCGCTTTCCGGTTCGGGGTTGGGGTAATCGATTTGTACGCGGAGGGGCATAGGAAGGGCGTCTCCCACGACCAGCGCCTCACCCTGGCGAAGGGAAGGAAGCACGTCCACCAAACCCACAAACGTGTCCGGAACCAGCTTCCGGACGTAGTTCTGGTCTACGGGATTGGTCAGACGAAGGACGACATAGTTACTGCATTGGGACAGAATGGTTTCCGAGACTTCGGCCGGGCGCTGGCTCACGATCATGCAACTGACCCCATATTTCCTTCCCTCCTTTGCGATCCGTTCCACCGTCCTGCGAGCCGCCTTCGTGGATTCTCCCGTCGCCGGCAGATAATTGTGCGCCTCCTCAAATACAAGGAGAACAGGGAAATCACGGCGGTGGGGGTTCCAGAAATTGAAGTCGAACGTGACGCGTGCCAACAGGGACACAACGGTGTTGACGATGTCGAACGGGACGCCGCTCATGTCCATCAGCGTTACCTTGGCGCTTCCCCCGGGACCGAAAATCTTTTGCAGAAAGTCGCTCAGGGACGACGTCGCGACAAATTGCTTCGGCTTGAACATGAACTCATACCGCGCGTCGTTCAGTTTGCTGTCGAGGCGAACGAGGAACCGCGTGAACTTCCCGTAGAACGGCCCTTCCTTCGTCGCGCCTGCCGCGCCCATACCCGTGACCTTCTCCGTATCGAGAAACTGCATTCGGGCCCGGACCTCGGCAATGTCGAAATAGGCAGGCGTATCGACCGTGATGAAATCCGCCAGGTCGGGATTCTTTCCTTTCTTTCCGGCGACGATGAGGTCCTTGAGGACGGTGATCTGGCTTGAAGCGTTCTCGTCCCGTTCGTCTACGAACATCTCCTGGATCTCCTCGAAGTTCATCAGCCAGTAGGGCAATTCGAGATCGGCAATCGGCAGATAGTTCGCGTTGGCACCGAAGGCCGCGTGGTACTCGTTGTGGATGTCGATGAGGATAACGTTCGTGTCGGGAAACGTCGCTACCTTCTGGAGGATGGATGCCACCGTGCATGACTTTCCCGAGCCGCTCGATCCCACAACCGCAATGTGCTTGCTAAACAGCTTGTTTGGGTCGATGTAGGCGCGTTCTTTCTCAAACATCGAAAGCTGTCCAATAGAAAACCCGAATTTCTGAAAGATAGAGAAAACGGCCGTCAGGTCCTGATCCTCCGCAAAGAAGACCGGCGCATCGATGGGCGGAAGAATGGACACGCCGCGCTCGTATCGTCCTGCCTTGACGGTGCCGACAAGGGTTACAACAAGCTGTACTCTCTGGCGAACATCGCCGTTGATCGGAATGTCGGATTTCCGTAACTCGGCCACCATCGCCACGACAATCTGCTTCCCCACGGGAATGAGCACGTAGCTCCCGAGTTGACCGATATAATAGACCTTCCCGCCGATTTCGCGTTTCAGCGAGCCGACCGCATCATCAAGAAGCACGGTCAAAGCCCCACTGTTGACTGCAATGACCTGGCCGATTTTCTTTTGTTCCGTCATACACGTTCCCTCGGAAATGGTGGATTACTGGCGGCGTTTGACCACAACAATCGTTCTATCATCCGTTTCCTCCGAACCCCGCGCAAACCTCTGGACGTCCTCCAGGAGCCCGACGCAGATTTGCTCTGCTGTCTGCGACGCCGTGTCCCTGAGTCTTTGCTGGATCCGTTCCTCACCATATACTTCACCCGACACGTCCCGAGCCTCGCTGATGCCGTCGGTATACATCAAGAGGACGTCCCCCGGCTCAAGATAGGAATTTTCAACGAGATATTTCTCCTCCGGAAACGGCCCCATCACCTGTCCGGTCGGCTCCAGCACCTCGATGCTGTTGTCCTTCGCGTGGTAGAGAAAGGGGCTGTTGTGACCCGCATTCGCATAGAGAACAAGGCCGCGTTTATCCCTGAACAGCTCGGCATAGAACATTGAAACGAACTGATCCTCGGCAAACGCTGCATGAAGCAGGCGATTTAGTCTGGACATGAGCGTGGTAATCTTGGCATGGTAACTCACTCCCATCCGCACTCCGCCGACGATGTAGAGGGCCTGAGACGCCGCCCTCAGTCCTTTGCTCGCGGCATCGCCGATGACAATGGGCAGACGATCATCCTCATCCTCATCCTGAAGATAGTCGAAGAAATCTCCCCCCACAATCCTGTCCGGCTTTGACAAGCCATAAACGTCGTACGAATGGAACTTGAGGGCCGGGGGAGGGAGGATGATTTGCTGAATCTCCCGAGCCTTGTCGATATCGCGGGCCAGCATCCGTGCCTTTTGCTCAAGCCGCCTCCGTCCGAGGAGAGATGAAACCGCTACGCTGATGATGTTCAGCGTCGCCAGGAGGCTCTGATCAAGGTTGTCCGAGTTGAACGCCAGAAGATACTGGTACACCTTGCCCTTGCCGTACGGAAGCTTTTCCCCGACGCCGGTGACTGAGTACTTCACGATCCCCTTCTTTCTGAGGTAGGCGTTGGTTTCATTCGCGATCAGCGAACGCTGATCCGAGAGTTTCAGAAAGATGGGATAGGTCGCAACGGGGATTCTGAATCCAGGATCCAGACGCTCGATCACACCGATCTGGTGGATGAGCCTGTACGATTGCGTCGAAGGTTCATACTGCCAGATCCGACCGCCTTTAATGTCGATGTTTTCATCCTTGACGATCTCGTTGACGACATGTTTCAGAATCTCCTTGTCAGTCCGAAAATGCTCCGATGCAAAGCTTTCAATCGTCCTGTAAAGCCTGCGTTGATTCACTGTCCTTTCCTGTTTGTCTGTGGTACAATGTCATTCTGTCGGAAGCACCTCATACACTACAACAGGCTCCTGCTTCCCTTTTACCTGCAGAGGCTCGAGCTTTCTGAGCCATCCGGGAACTTCCCCGAGCTCCCGAGCCGTCTCTTCTGAGATCAGAATCTGCCCTCCTTTTGCCGCCGCGCACAATCTGGAGCCGAGATTGACGCTGTCGCCGATGACCGTAAAGGCCATGCGATCTTCGCTTCCCATCGCCCCCATAACCATGTCTCCCGTGTTGATGCCGATTCCCACCGTGAGGCGAGACCTCCCCTCATCCTGCTCGGCAAGACTTTTTTGAATGTCCCTTGCCGCGCTCAAAGCCCTCGCCGCCATTCCCTCACCCTCGAACACGGCAACAAGCTCATCACCCACATACTTGTCAATATCACCTCCGTGACTGCGCACAATTCGGGCCTGCCGGGAAAGACATCGGTTCAGCACGGCAACCACTTCCTCCGGATCCCGGCTCTCAGCAAATGCCGTGAATCCCCTGATGTCGGAAAAGAACACCGTGGCTCTTTTTCGCTCGCCCCCCAGCCTGATCCCCTCCGCATCCGCCGCGCGGACAGCCCTCACGGTCTGCTCGGAAACGAACTTTTGCAGACGAAGCCTCTCGCGCAGGCCCCGAATCATATCATTGATTCTTTGGCCCAGGTTCCCGATTTCGTCCTTCGACCGTATATGGGCCTGGACCGTGAAATCTCCGTTCCCAACGCGCTCGGCGACCTGGCCGATAGCCTGGACGGGTTTGACAACCATCGCTTTCATAAATTGGCGAAGAACGATCCATGTCAACACGATCGTCCCGAGTCCAACAGCTGCCGACCGCATTTTGTTTGCCCGAACGGCATCGTTGATCGCAGCCATCGAAGTCGTGACTTCGACGACCCCCCGAATATCGTGATTCTTTCCGTGGCAGGAATAACACCGGACCTCGTTCGGCAGTGGACTCAGACGGACAAGGTATTCCGTTCCATTCACGGTTTCCATAAACTGGAGGGGTTTCTTTGTTTCAACGACTTCGCGGATTTCCGGCCGCTCGCGCAATGGCGGATTCAGAAACCGCTCATTCCTCTCATCATCGAAGACCCGGACAACACCCACGAGAGCGTTCGCGCGAATAGCGTCCAGGTAGTAGCGGGTCGAGCTGGCACGGCCCACCAGCATAATACTGCGAAAGCCTTCGAAAACCGTCGATTGCAAGACGGCCGCAATGGCTTCCTTTCCTCTTCGGACCATTTGCCACAACACGGGCTTGTCGAAATCGGCTACGAGCACGCCGCGCATGGGATGCCGGGACCCATGGCACACCTGGCACCGATCTTCGTTGAGCAATGGAAGAAACACCCTCAGGATTGATCCCCGGTCCTCAAAGGAAAGGTCCGCCGATCCTTTCCGGACCACCCGGAGGATATCGTCCTCCGCCAATTCCTCTTCTTCGGGACCGAAGGCAAGCCACCCGTCCTTCGCATAGACCTGAACACGCCGGACGCCCGGAATTTCGCGGACACGTGCGGTCAGCGTATCCATCATTTCCCCCTGTCCGCCAAGCATGATCGTTCTGAATGCAGAGGCCACGAATTGGCTTACTGTTCCGGCCAGGTCGTGCACTCCAATCCCCGCCGAAGGGCGTATCGGTTCCGTGCGAAGCCCGAGAAGGAGGGCGCCTCTGAGGGGCTGCCGCGGGTCGTGGCATCGCCAACATTCGGACCGGTTACGCAGGGGCTCGTACCGGGCGTAAAGCTCCGAACCATTCACGTTCACGGACGTCGACGTCATGGTGCCCGATGCAAGGGTCTTCCCCAGCCACTCATCCTTCACATTGTAGGCTACCCCTTCGCCTTCCCGCAGGAAAACCTCGCGGCCGAAACGATCGTAGATGGTGATCGTTGCAAACGGTAGGTTTTCCCGCGTATCGTTGACGAAGGCGACGGCGAACGGGGACTTGCCCGTGAGCATCACGTTGCGGATCCCCGCGCTCACGGACTCAGAAAAGAGATGGAGCTTTTCCTGCGCTTGGGTGAGAAGAGCCTCGGATTCCTTCTGGATGGTCAGGACAACGAAGGAGCCAAACCCGCCGACAAGGACGGCGACAATGAGGAGCAGAATTTTGAATTCAATGCGAGTCTGGATTGCGCGAAACAAATCCGGTCCTTGGGAAAAACTGCGTCACAACGAAGAAAATAGCGGTTTTTGTGGCGAGAATCAAACCCACCGGGTTTGACTGGGAAACGTCATTCATCTTCCCCGGGGTCGTCAGCAGTCAACCAGTCAATCGCCTCCTGTTCCTTCAAGAACGGTTTCATCCGAATACCGCCGACCGCTGCATACGTGGAGATGACGCGGGCCACGCCGTAATGCAAGGGAGCGGAGACTACAACGGCTATCTTTCCGGTGAGAGTTTTACGGAGGCTCCGGAGGGTCAGGGCGAGCTTCCAGGATTCATCGGGCGTCGGGACGAACTCCATTTTCCGGACGTCGAAGTGAAGCGCCATGCCGGGCGCATAACGGGAATCACGAGTGACTGCAAGAAGGGCATCGACCGCCTGTTTGAAATCGAATGAACCATACCCGCGAACCGTGCATCGAGCGTGGTCCGCATCGACCTGGACGTCGAATGGCATTCGGACTCCTCAAGTAAAGTGGGAGGAAAACTGCGCATTACTTGGGCCATCGCTGCCGATGGATACTTCGACCCCCAGCGAGCGGGCGGCAACCTATAGAGAAATCCGGTGGGAAGCAAGACCTCTTTTTAGGCGCGGGAACCTCGCTCCTCTTTTCTCTTCGACAACTCCTTCAACTCGCTCAGACCCTCCTCCCCCAGGACAAAGCCAAGTTCCTCTTCACAAACGTCAAACACCGTCCTGCTCCCGCCTTTGACCACAGTGCAGCAGGCCGTCCGGTTCACGAACTCGGCATCATCGATCACAAGCTCGCCATCTTCGATCGTCACCGGATAGGCAATGCAAAAAAACGGTTTCAGGAAAAACTTCTCCATTCCCTCCCCCATGGCGGCCTTTTGAAGGACACAGCGACCTGACGAATCCAGGAACACGCATCCGTGCTCCGTGGCCTGCGTACCCACCGCACGTCCTGAAGGAAAGTCCTTATCCTGATGCTCTTCTTCGAACCACTGGTCCGGATCGGTCACCTGATGCGGCTCCATGTACCGTAGAACGAGATCCTGATGTGCAAGAATCCGATCGCGTTCCTCCGGATCGATCATCACACCATAGCGGCAGCAGTCGGCATTGCAGTTCACCATGGAACAGCCCGCTGAAAAATTCCTCTCAAAGAAGGAGGGCCGGACGCGAAGGTCTGGCAAGTGCCGGAGTCGATGTCTGCGCAGCGGTATCGGCTTGTCAGCCATGCTTTCGGCGCTCCAGGTAGAAATAGATCAAATCCGTCGTCGGCGGTTTCACCCCGAGCTGGCGCAGCATCGCCACTACCTGTCCGCGGTGATAGCTTCCATGGTTCACAACATGCTGCATCTGTCTCCAAAGCTCCGTCGTAAAGAGTTCGCCTTTGAGGTTCCTGTATGGATGAGAAGACTGAAGACGCGCATCGCTCACACCCTTGAGGAACGCCGCGTGTCCCTCCTGAAGAGCAGTCCATTTCTTGCGGAGCAGGGAGAAGGTGGGAATGTCCTCCTCGGTGATGAGCACGCTCGGACTCTCCCCTCCCCATCTCTTCAGCCAGATCTCCCCGGCCCCGTATGTATGAATCAAAGTACCCCGGATTCCGCCATGACTTGTTCCGAGATCCTTCGCGTACAGTTCTTCGGAAAGCGTCCCGACCACATCAAGCAGTTTGTCAGTGGCCCAACGATCGTAAGCAAATAATTCTTCCAAATGCTCTCTTGTCATCTTCGATCCTCCTTCAGGCGTTCCTTGAGTTCGGCAAGTTTTCTGAGCGCCTCAAGGGGCGTCATGGCATCGACATTCAGTTCCCGGATTTCCTTCCGGAGCTCGTCATCCTTCGCTTCGAACAAAGTCATCTGCATCTCCTGTCTTCCGCCTCGCGCGCCCTCCGACCCTTGTTTTTCCAAAGTCTTCAGGATCTTCCCCGCGCGTTCAATGACTTCCGGCGGTAGACCGGCCATTTGCGCCACCTGAATGCCGTAGGAATGGTCAGCAAATCCCGCAACGACCCTGTGCAGAAAGATCACCTTGTCTTCGTACTCCCGAACATCCACCTTGTAATTCCTCACCCGCGGCAGGATCTGCGCCAGTTCGTTGAGCTCATGATAGTGGGTCGCAAACAGGGTCCGCGCTCCAATGCGCTGATGGAGATACTCCGTGAGCGCCCAGGCGATGCTGATACCGTCAAAAGTACTCGTCCCCCGACCGATTTCGTCGAGCAGAATGAGGCTCCGGGCAGTCGCCGTGTTAACGATCTTCGCCGCCTCGTGCATCTCAACGAGGAACGTGCTTTCCCCGGATGTGATGTTGTCACTGGCTCCGACGCGAGTGAAGATCTTATCGACCAGACCGATCCTCGCCGAACGGGCCGGGACGAAGCTTCCGACCTGTGCCATGAGGGTGATCAGTCCTACCTGCCGCAGATAGCTTGATTTCCCGCTCATGTTGGGGCCGGTGATGATGTGGATCTGATCGGTCGCCGCATCAAGAAGCGTGTCGTTCGGTGTGTAGCGCTCTCCCGGCGGGAGAAAGCGCTCGATCACAGGGTGACGCCCCTGCCGGATCTCGATCACAGTCGAATCGTCCACTTCAGGACACACATACTCCTGCTCTACCGCCATGTCGGCAAGCGATGCATAGCAATCGACTGTTGCAACACTCTGTGCGTTCCGTTGAATCACCGCGGCAAACGACGACACCTCCCGGCGGAGCCCGTCAAACAGCATCGTTTCCAAAGCGAGGATCTTTTCCTCGGCATGCAGAATTTTTTCTTCGTATTCCTTCAAAGCCGGCGTAACGTAGCGTTCGGCATTTGTCAGGGTCTGCTTACGGATGTATTCCGCCGGCACTTTCTCCCTGTGCGTGTTGGTCACTTCCAGATAGTAGCCGAAGACACTGTTGTAGCCAACCTTGAGCGACGGAATCCCCGTTCGGCGACGTTCATCCTCCTGCAAACGAGCGATCCATTCCTTTCCGCTGAAGGCCAGAGTCCGAAGCTCATCAAGTTCCGCATGATAACCCTTCCGGATCACGCCACCCTCCGCAAGTGAGGCCGGAAGATCATCGTTCAGTGCAGACCGGATTTTTTCGACAACTCCCTCGAGCGGATCGATCTCATCCCTGAGGTGAATGAGCTCAGAAGCCCGAAAGTCTTTCAGGACCGATTTCAGTTTTGGCAGGAGGGAAAGAAATGTACCGAGTTGGCGAAGTTCCCGTGGGATCGCGCGTCCTGTCGCCACTCTCGCTGTGAGCCGCTCAAGATCGCCGATATCGTCCAAGATCATTCCCAGAGCTTCTCTCTCCCGGGGGTGCTCAACCAGATCCTTCACCGCCTGCAGGCGTGCGCGAATGCCGGCGAGATTGCGAAGAGGCATATGAACCCATTTGTTGAGCAGTCTGCCGCCCATCGGGGTTCGTGTCCTGTCGATCACCGAAAAGAGCGTGCCGGTAGTTTCCCCCTGCATGGTCGCCACGATTTCGAGATTCCGCTTGGTAGGACCGTCCAACACCATGGCTTCACCCGGCTCATAGAGCGAGATGCGCGTAATATGCGGCAGGTTGGCCTTCTGCGTCTCCTGGAGGTAGTTCATCACGGCTCCCGCGGCCACGACTGCCTGCTTCAAATCCTCGAGTCCGAATCCCTTCAGCGATTGTGTCTTAAAGTGCTGGAGCAGGAGGTCGTATCCATAACCCGCGTTGAACACCCAATCATCCAATACACTGACGATTCCGTTGAAGGCTCCTTTCAGGATACCCTCAAGCGCGGCACGGTCGCGTTTCTGGACGAGCAATTCGGAAGGGTGCAGGTTGGCGATGTGCTCGGCCAAGAGCCTCAGCGGCAGTTCCCCTGCATTGAATTCTCCCGTCGAGGCGTCAACAAAAGCGAGCCCTGCGTTATCGTCGGCCGCTGCCACAGCGGAGCCGAGAGCAACACAGGCGAGATAGTTGTTTTGTCGCCTGTCGAGCACTTTCTCAGAAAAAGCGACACCCGGCGTGATCACTTCGACGACATCCCGTTTGACGATTCCTTTCGCGAACCTGGGATCTTCGAGTTGCTCACAGACCGCAACGCGATGACCGGCTTTCAGGAGTTTTGGAAGGTAGGATTCAAGAGCATGGTGCGGAAATCCGGCCAGAGGCACCTCGCCCGCTGCCCCGTTCCCGCGTTTCGTCAGCGTAATGCCGAGAACGGTGGAGGCGGTCCTTGCATCGTCTTCGAAGGTTTCATAGAAGTCGCCCATCCGGAACAGGAGGATCGTATCCGGGTACTTTGCCTTCACCTGCCGGTATTGGCGCATGAGGGGCGTGGTCATGCAGCGAAGATACTGAAAGTTTGGGAGGAAGAAAAGGAAACGGGAGACGGACCTGTGACCGTTCTCAGGAGTCGGTCAGGCTTTCAACCTCGGAGATCGTGCGCGCGCCATCTCGACGATTCGCTTCAGTGTTTGCTGGAACGACAATCCCGCCTTTTCCGCCGACTCCATGAACGAGACTCCTTCGGTGAGGTCCGGATTGGGATTCACTTCGAGCACGTACACCTTATTGTCTTTTGAGAGCCTCATGTCGATCCGCGCATAGTCACGGCAGTTGGTGAGCGCATAGGCCTGGAGGGCCCGTTCACGGATCTTATGCTCCACCCTCTTCGGAAGCCTGGCGGGACAGATCGTATGGACACGGTGGAACTCCTCTTTCAAGGGATCCCACTTGGCAGCGTAGGTGATCATGGGGGGAACCTCTTGAGGAAGCTCAGAGAAATCGTATTCGAGGATCGGCAGAACTTCCGGCGGGTCGTTGCCCAGCACAGCGACATGCAATTCCCGTCCCAGGATGAATTCCTCGACCAGGATCGGGGGGGTGAATTCACGGAAGGCATGTTCGATTCTGTTCCTCAGCTGGTCCAGGTTGTATACCACGGACGACGACTCGACGCCCATGCTCGCGTCCTCCCGTGCCGGCTTCACAATGAGGGGGTAACGAAGCCCGTGGCGGGTCTTCAGGTGGGGTTTAAACAACAGGTGAAACCTCGGAGTGAGAACCCCGTTTTTCAGGAGGAGTTGCTTCGTCAGCCCCTTGCGCTGACACAGGGCCAGGGCAAACGGAGGAGATCCCGTATAGGGTACTCGAAAAAGCTCGTACAAACCGGCCACCATGTGCTCCAGCTTGGGATCTTCGCGGAAATACTCCACCAAATTGAAGACGACATCCGGGGGATTCTTCAGGAAAGTAAGAAGGCGGTCGAGATCATCATCCACATTCAGGACAGAGACCTTGTATCCCTCCCTCTCGAGGGCCTTCTGGATTTCCTGGTATTCCTCCAAAACCGTCGCAACATGAATATCGTACTCGGGCTTGAATCCGAGTGACTTCGGATCGACTTCTTTCAGCTTTTCGTACTCGTCCTCCCCCACATGGTTGAACACGATGGCAACAGAGACAGATGGTTCGGGCATCGCACGAGAGATGTTTGTGGTTGCTGAAAAATAGGAAGATTTTGACGAGAGGCAAGAAGAACCGGTTTATCCGAGGTTGTTCTGTATTGCTATTCCCGTAAAGATTGGGTAGTTTTTTCCGCTGTTGAATTCAAAAACAAGGCCGATGGGATTGTATCCACAACCGAATCAGTGGCAATGCGGGCCTTTTGCGCTCAAGCACGCGCTTGTGGCGCTGGGAATCTCTGCTGAAGAGAAAGTCATCGCCAAAAAGGCCGGAACGCACTGGTGGAGCGGGACCGACGAGATAGGACTGGGCAGGGCTGCGCGCTATTTTGACTGCAAAATGCTCATGATCCGGCGGCACGATCCGGAACGCGCCAGGCGTGAGCTCGCGGGGTATCTGCGAAGGGGCATTCCGGCTCTCCTCTGCGTGTACGAATGGGAGCACTGGGTCACCGTAGTGAAGGCAGAAGCCGGGAAGTTCATTCTTCTCGACAGCAAGGACAAGGCAGTTCTGACGATCCAAAGCTGGTCCGAACTGAAGAACAACTGGGTGTACCACGAACGGGACGAGCACGACCGGCGCCATGTGGAGACACTCTATGACTTTCATCCAATCGTTCCACGCTTTCGCGTCCAAACCAAGGCAAAATTCTCCATCGCCCGGGCAAAATACCTCCGTCGCCGGGAAAACAGACGGCTCTCCCTCGCCTGGGACGATTATGTAGCAGACCTGCTAACCGTTTGCACACCGCGAACGCCGTTGAGTGAACAGGTGATCTCTCTCGGGGAATTCCTTCGCCGTCACGAGCAAATGATCCTCGAGCAGCTGGATCATTGGCATGGGTCCATCGATAGGAAAGCTGCGGGGAAGATCCTGAAGAATATGCATTTCGTGGCAGATACGTACGGACTGGTGATTCGGAAGGAGGACGAGAAGCGGGCCATTGCCGGCCTCACGACGATTCTCACGCTTTGGGCCGCGGCCGAGTACGGGGTGCACACCGTCTATTGAGCCGTCCTTCGGTCGATGAACGGGGCCGGAATATCGGCCGGCGACGATCCTCGTTTCCCAAGACATTCGAGGGCCTCATTCACCGCCGCCCTGATCTTTGCAACATTGAATCCGAGGAACTCCCCGGGGAAGAGCTCGAGTTTTTCCAGCGCTTTTTGAAAGTTCCTCCGTGCCCCTGCCGGACGCGGGCGCTCAAACAGCAGATGGTATCCCGCTGCGACCTGGATGATCCCCTGAAAGAAGATCCGGCTTTCCTCCTCGCATCCCCTCCACGCTTCCTCCCAGACTTCATGTGCCTCCCAAAATTTTCCGCGGTTGAAGAGTTCTGTCCCTCTTGTTACACACTGCAGCCCCCGCGTGTTCAGGGCGGGCTCCGTCAGGCGGTGTTTTTCAACGTCCGATGGTCTTTTTTTTGGGATGAGCCGCCCGTTCATGGGGAGGAATATAGAGAGCGCTTTCTCTCTATTCAACTTTTCGTTGATTCTCTGACCCTATTTCTGTATCATAGGCGTCAACTTCCGAACAACCTGGAGGCTTGATGGAAAACAACGGGCGGGGAACGTGGGGATCACGCATCGGATTCATTCTGGCCGCGGCCGGATCAGCCATCGGCCTTGGCAACATCTGGCGTTATCCCTATGTCACGGGACAAAATGGCGGTGCGGCGTTTGTCCTCTTGTACCTTGCGTGCGTGCTGGTCATCGCTCTGCCCATTCTCCTCGCCGAGCTCTCCCTGGGAAGGCATACAACCCTGAACCCCGTTGGAGCATTCAAGAAGCTGACGAAATCCAAAGTCTGGCCCCTCGTGGGATATCTCGGCGTCGTCACCGGAGCGGGAATCCTCTCCTTCTATCTTGTTGTTGCCGGCTGGACGCTCGGCTTCATCGTTCGCACCATCATCCCTTCCACCGAATCCTTTACCGCATTCGTTTCAAACCCCTGGGAGGAGCTCGGGTACTTTACGGCTTTTCTCCTCTTGACGGTCTATGTGGTCCTGGGTGGTGTTGAGCGCGGCATTGAGCGCTGGTCGAAGCTCCTCATGCCTGCGCTGGCCGCGATCCTCTTTCTCCTCATCATCTATAACCTCACGCTCGACGGCGCCATGAAGGGGGTGGAGTTCTACCTCAATCCCGATTTCAGCAAGATTCATGGCTCCACATTCCTCGCTGCGCTGGGGCAGGCCTTCTTTTCGCTTAGCCTCGGGATGGGAACGATGATTACCTATGGAAGCTACATCTCCAAAAAAGAGAACATCCCTTTCAGTGCGACAGCGGTTGCATTGTCGGACACACTGATCGCCTTTCTCGCCGGACTCATGATCTTCCCCGCGCTGTTTGCCGTCGGCGTGGAGCCCACTCAAGGCCCCTCCCTGGTGTTCGAAGTTCTCCCCCGTGTGTTTTCCACGATGCCGGGCGGGACACTGTTGGGCGTCCTGTTCTTCATCCTGCTTGCCATTGCCGCCCTCACTTCGACAGTTTCTCTCCTCGAGGTTCCTGTGGCTTTTCTGGTCGATGAGAAACAATGGACGCGAAAGAAATCCGTGCTCGTGGTGTCGGCTCTCGTATTTGTCCTCGGCGTCCCATCGGCGCTTTCGCAGGGCTACGTCCCTGCCCTTGGTGAACTCAATATCTTCGGTCAGCAGGATTTTCTCAGCTTGATGAGTTTTCTGTTCAGCGACCTCTCGCTTCCCCTCGGCGGCATGTTCATCTGCATCTTCGTGGCCTGGGTCTGGGGTTCACGGAACGCCCTCGAAGAGATCAAGATGGGCACTACCGAACGAACGATTTCTCTCCTTGGAATCTGGGAGTTCCTGATCCGTTACGTGTGCCCAGTCGTTATCGCTATCATCTTGTTGAATGTTTTCGGCGTGTTCTGATCATGTGCGTTAGAGCGCACGTTCCCGTTCGGCCATCACAGTACCTCGCTCAGGAGAATTCATGGAAGGTTTTCTCGACACCCTGCTTGAAATAACGACCGTCATTGCGGACCACATCTGGTGGCCGGAAATCCCCGGGATAGGATTCTTTCCCGGAGTCGTCGTGCTCTTGGCCATCACGGGCATCTACATGAGCTACAAGACCGGATTCATTCAGATCCGCCGGCTCGGACTCGCAATGAGGCTGACGCTGAAAGGCAGGAGCAAGGCGGAAATGGAAGGACGAACCGGCGACGTGACGCCGTTCCAAGCCCTCATGACAGCCCTCGCGGCCACGGTTGGAAACGGCAACATAGCCGGTGTGGCAACAGCCATTGCAAGCGGAGGCCCCGGAGCCCCCTTCTGGATGTGGATGACCGCCGTCTTCGGCATGGCGACCAAGTATGCCGAGGGAATGCTCGGCCTGAAGTACCGCATCAAGACGGCGGATGGGACGTACAGCGGCGGCGCGATGTACTATTTGCGTGACGGACTGAAGAACAAGGGACTCGGGAAATTTCTCGCACTCTGGTTCTCCGTCGCCGTGGTGCTCATGGCAACGTTCGGCAGTGGAAACATGGCGCAATCGAACTCGATCGCTCTCGCTCTTAACAGCGATTTCGGAATTCCGTTCATTGTCACGGGACTGCTCCTTGCCTTTCTCACCGGTATCGTGATCATTGGAGGGATCAAGCGGATCGCCATCGTGGCCGAGAGGCTCGTTCCCGGCATGATTGTTCTCTACATGGGCGCCGGCCTTTATGTCATTCTGTCGAACTTCACGAACATCCCTGCAATCCTCGCCATCGTTCTGGAATCGGCTCTCACCAACGAAGCCATGGTGGGCGGATTTCTGGGTCATACGGTCAAGGAAGCCATCCGCTTCGGCGTTGCCCGCGGAACACTCTCGAATGAATCCGGAATCGGATCCTGCTCCATTCCCGCGGCCGCAGCCAAGGGCAACGAGGCATCCGCGCAGGGCATGGTGGCCATGATGGGGACATTCATCGACACGATCATCGTCTGCAGCATGACCACATTCGTGATCCTGAACTCCAACCTCCATCCGCATACAACCGGCCTTACGAGCACGGAATTGACGAAGTCCGCCTTCGCCGTCGGGCTGGGAACCGATTTGGGCGGCTGGATCGTCAGCATGAGCAGTCTGCTGTTCGGCTACACAACCCTGCTTGGGTGGTCATACTACGGCGAGCAGGGGGCCAAGTACATGTGGGGAGTCAAGAGTGTGCTCCCGTACCGCTATGTCTTTTGCTTGTTTGTCTTCATGGGAGCGGTACTGCAGGGAGACTATCTGCGGATTGTCTGGAACTTTGGAGACATCGGGAATGCCCTCATGGCCATTCCAAATCTGATAGGGCTGATTCTCCTCGGCGGCATCGTACGACAGGTGACGAACGACTATTTGAAGCGGTGGGATGAAGGAACAATCACAAGGCCGTTTGGAGACTAGGGGGAATCAGAGGTCAGAGGTCAGAGAGATCAGAGGTCGAAGGTTAGTAGGGACAAGCCCCTTCTGACTTCTGACTTCTGACTTTTAGTTCGCCATGGCCCGAAGGTTGAACTTCGGGATCACGGCCTGGAACTCTGATCCATCCTCCCTGCGCATCAGATACGTTCCTTCCATCGATCCCTCCGGTGTGTCGAGTACACAATAACTGTTGTAATCATGATCCCCGCCCGGTTGGATCACGGGCTGTTTTCCGACGACCCCCTCACCCTCCACTTCCTCGATCTTCCCGCTCCCGTGCCGAATGACCCAATGCCTTCGGAGAAGCTGAATCGATACTGACCCCTTGTTGGCGATGGTGATGAAGTAGGCAAAAACAAACTTGCGCTCCAGCACATTGGACTGGCCGTCGAGGTACACCGGCCTGACGGTAACCTGAACGCCTTCGGTTATCGCGGTATAAGAATACATGGATTTCCCCTCGAGGAAACGACTTATCGGAGTTTCTCCACTCCCCAACCGCCCATCGTCTTCAGCATGGAGTAGTCCGTCAAATCATACTGGATGGGCGTAATGGAAATGTACCGATGCGTCACTGCCCATTGGTCCGCATCCTGCCCTCTCTCGGCCTCTCTCAACGCGCCGGTGAGCCAGTAGTACTCCTTGTTTGCAGGATCCCGCCGCGCATCAAAGGTATCGTCCCATGTGGATTTTCCCTGTCGCGTAATGAGCACGCCGCGCACTTCTCTCCGGCGAACAGGAGGAATGTTCACATTCAGGAGCGTCCCTTTGGGGAGCCCGTTGCGCATCACGAGCCGCGCAAGGCGACGCGTAAAACGTGCCGAAAAGGAAAAGTCTGCTTTGCCGAATGTTGTCAGAGACACGGCAATGGATGGAATTCCGAGGATTGTCCCCTCAGTCGCCGCCGAAACTGTGCCGGAATAAATAACGCTGATCGCGGTGTTCGATCCGTGGTTGATGCCGGAGATCAACAGATCCGGTTTACGGGGAAGGAGGGCCCGGACGGCCAGCTTCACCGCATCCGCCGGCGTCCCTTCCACCGCATAGCCGAAGAACCGTCCGCTCTTGAAGAACTTTTTCACGCGCAGGGGATAATTCATGGTGATCGCATGCCCCACGGCGCTCTGCTGACGGTCAGGAGCAACCACGGTCACCGCACCGATCTTTTTGATCTCCGCGGCCAGGGCCGCAATACCCGGCGCGTCAATGCCGTCGTCGTTGGAGATAAGAATATGCGGACGCCGGGGGCGGGATGAACGGGAAGTCATGGGGAGTAAACGACGTGCCTCAGTAGCTTTCCTGCTTCGAGGGAAATGTTCCTTCCCTCACGTTTTTGACATAGGTTTCAACGGCGGTACGAATCGTGTCGGCCAGGGCCGCATAACGCCGAACGAAGCGCGGACGGAATTCTTCATACAGACCGAGCATGTCAGAAACGACAAGGATTTGCCCATCACACCGCGGCCCCGCGCCGATGCCGATCGTCGGGACTTTGACGGATGCCGTCACGCGAGCAGCCAACGCGGCGGGGATCTTCTCCAGAACAATGGCAAACACTCCCGCCTCCTCGAGTGCCCGGGCGTCCGCCAGAATACGGCGCGCCTCTTCCTTCGTGGCCCCTCGCGGCTGATACCCTCCGTACCGGTGGATCGACTGCGGCATCAGACCTATGTGACCCATGACGGGAATCCCGGAACCCGTGGTGAGCCGGATCATCTCCGTCACTTCGCGCCCCCCCTCAACCTTTACTCCTCCCGCCCCCGTTTCCTTCATAATCCTCCCCGCATTCCGAAACCCCTCTTGTGCATCGGCCTGGTAGCTCATGAACGGCATGTCCACAATCACCATCGCCCGCTCGACGCCGCGGACCACGGCCTTCGCATGGTAAATCATTTCATCGAGCGTCACCGGGAGCGTCGTCTCATGCCCCTGGAAAACCATCCCCAGCGAATCACCCACAAGGATAATGTCCACACCCGCCTGGTCGAGAAGTTTCGCGGTGAGGAAATCATACGCCGTCAGACAAGCAATCGCCCGCCCTTTCTCTTTGAAAGCCGCCACAGCCTTCGTGGTGACTCTCCTGACTTCTTCAGTTGGCTGTCGTTTCATGTTCAAGCTCTGACACGATGGCAACAAACCCCAACCGGACATCCCACGCTTTTTCAAAACCTTCCTTGACGGCCGCGGCCGCTTCTTCGAACGTGACCCTTCTTCCCAATTCTGCAGAGAGATTCGTTGAGCGCCTCCGAAGCTCCCGCCGAAGAGCATCTCTCGTACCCCCCGGCATCCGAAGGTAATCGACGATGCGGATATGATCGTCACCTAACAGAAGGGACCCGTGCTGGAGGACCACGCTTTCCCGCCCGGGGGCGCCGTATCGCCGTTGCGCACTTCCGACAAGCTTTCGACCGGCAACAACAATCTCCGATCGGGCCGCGGCCACAAAGCATGCCCCCGACCGAAACGCCCCCCCGGGAAGACCGCTCCCGCGCTCTTCCATCGCCGCCTCCACGCCCAGCCTCTGCACTGCGCAAAGGAGTCCTTCACTAATCATACGGTGAACCTCTCGTACATTTTTTCCGTCAGCCTTCATCACGACCGCGTACGTCAGCTCATTCGCGTGCAGCACGGCCCGACCCCCCGTGGGTCTGCGGACCACGTCAATTCCATCCGCCTCGGCTCGATCCAGAAGCACATCTTCCGGCGATTGGTTCCACCCCAGGGAGAGAGTCCAGGGCTTCCAGCCGTAGACCCGAATCGAAGGAAATCCTTCGTCCCGGAGCAGAGCAAGCGCAAGGCCTTCGTCAATTTCCATATTCAGCTTCCCGGGGCCCGCGCCGCTGTTCAGAAACCTCCAGGTCATACCTTCAATCCCGCCGGCCCGCCGCCGGAATGATCCCGCGCTTGCTTTCCGCGATGAAATCGAGAACGCGCTGAACCTCCGGAACAAGTTCGACCTCATCCCGGATCTTCTGCACGGCCTGTGACACGTTCAGATTGGATTTATAGAGGGTACGATATGCGAGGTCCAGGAGTTCAATGACCTTGCTGGAGAACCCGCGCCGACGCAATCCGAGCAGGTTCAGACGCTCGAATCCCAGCGGATCATCGCCCGCCAGGACAAAGGGAGGAACATCCTTGGGAACCCGGAATCCACCGCCGATCATCGAGTGTTCTCCAATATGAACAAACTGGTGTACCGGCGTTAATCCGCCGATGATGGCATAGTCACCCATGATCACATGGCCGCCGAGGGCGGCACAATTCGCCAGAATGACGTGGTTTCCCAACTGACAATCATGCGCAACGTGCGTGTAGGCCATTAAGAGGCAATCCGACCCAACCCGCGTCACGCCGCTCTCGCCCGTGGCACGATTCAAGGTGGCAAATTCGCGAATGACCGTCCGGTCGCCGATTTCAAGATACGTGGTTTCACCCTTGAATTTCAGGTCTTGGGGCGGACCGCCCACCGAAGCGCTGTTGAAAATCCTGCAGTCCTTTCCAATCCGCGTGCCTGCATAGATCATTGCATGGGGGCCAACCGACGTCCCTGCACCAATCACTACATCCTCTTCAATGACCGCGAATGGTCCGATTCGCACTCCCTCTCCAAGGGCGGCTTTCGGGCTGACGACGGCGCGGGGGTCTATCTGTGTGCTCATGCGCGATGGCCCGTCAGGCGTCCGGTCCTTTGGCGCGATCGATAATCATGGCCATGAACTCCCCTTCGGCCACCACCGCGCCATCCACAGAGGCCTTTCCCTTGACCTGAATGACCTTGCTGCGACGGGAAATCATTTCAACGTCGAGAATGAGCTGATCTCCGGGAACAACCGGCTTTCGGAATTTCACATTGTTGATGGCCATGAAATACACAAGCTTGTCGCCGGGATTCTCGAGGCCGTTCAGCAGCAGTACACCGCCGGCCTGCGCAATGGCTTCGATGATCAGCACGCCCGGCATCACCGGCGCCCCCGGAAAATGGCCCTGGAAAAAGAACTCATTCATGGTCACACTCTTCACACCCACGACGCGCTTGTCCAGTTCAAAATCGATGATCTTGTCCACGAGGAGAAACGGGTACCGGTGCGGAAGGATCCGCATGATGGCGTTGGTATCGAACACGACGCCCTGCTTCTTCTCATGCTGATACTTCCGGACAAGTTTCTTCTGCTGGTACAGCTTGCGGACCTTGCGCGCGAACTCCACGTTGCTCGCGTGGCCGGGCCGGGCGGCAAGGATCTGCGCCTTGAGCGGCGCGCCGATCAGCGCAAGGTCGCCGATCAGGTCCAACAACTTGTGGCGGGCAGGTTCGTTGCGGTAGTGCAGTTTCTTATTGTTCAGCGTTCCTGTGTTCCCGAGGATCACGGAATGGTCGATCCCCAGCTTGTGAGCCAGCCGCTTCATGTCCTGTTCGCTCACCTCGCGGTCCACAATCACGATCGCGTTGTCGAGGTTGCCGCCCTTGATCAATCCCGCCTCGCGGAGTTGCTCGACTTCGTGCAGGAAGCAAAACGTCCGGGCGGATGAGAATTCGGGAACAAATTCTTTCTCCAGGTTGAACAACCCCGTATGCTGACTGCCCAAGGCAGGATTGTTGTAGTCAATCACCACGGAGACGCGGAAATCATCGGTCGGGAGCGCCACGATGTCCACGCCCTTCTCTTCGTTCTGGTAGTGAATGGTCTGGTCAATGACCAGATAGTCCTTCGGCTCGTCCTGATCCACAAAGCCAGCCTTGAGGAGCATGTCCACAAACGGCTTCGCACTGCCGTCGGCGATCGGCGGTTCGATGTTGTCGAGCTCAATGATGAGGTTGTCCACCTGGAGGCCGAAGACGGCAGCAAGAACGTGTTCGGTCGTATGCACGCGGGCTTCGCCCACCGCAAGCGTCGTGCCCCGCGCCACGTCCACGACATGATCAACATCTGCCGGGATCTCCGGCGATCCGCCGATATCCACGCGCCGGAATCTTACACCGTAGTTCTCCGGCGCCGGCTTAAAGGTCATCGTGGTCGTCACACCGGTATGAAGCCCTACACCGTGCAGGGACACCGGGTTCTTAATGGTACGCTGATGGACTAACATGCATGGTTCCGCGTGCGATGTTCAAAGCTTTTTGAGGATCTCCTCCAGACGCTGCTTGAGCGATGCGAGGTCTCTCGCAAGTTCCGGAAGAGACCGAATGACTGCTTCGATTCTGAATGCCCGCCCCCGCTCCCTCACAGGATAGCCGAACCAGGTTTTTCCCGGTTCCGTAATGGAGCTGGGAACGCCGGACTGCGCCATAATGACGCTCCGATCGGCTACTTCCAGGTGACCGGCAAACCCCACCTGACCCGCCACCATAACATTCTTTCCTATCTTGGTACTGCCGCTCAGACCCGTTTGGGCCGCGATCACCGTGTTCTCCCCTATCACCACATTGTGCGCAACCTGAACAAGGTTGTCGAGCTTCACCCCTTTCTTGATGAGTGTCTCGCCGATCGTGGCACGGTCGATGGAGCAATTGGAGCCGATCTCGACGTCGTCTTCAATCACCACAATCCCGAGTTGGGGGATCTTCTCATAGGTGCCATCCATCTTCGGCGCAAAACCGAATCCGTCGCTGCCGATCACCGTGCCCGCGTGGATCGTGACCCGATTGCCAAGTCTGCACTGATGATACACCGTCACATGGGGATACAGCGTGCACTCGCTCCCGATTTCCGCCATGGATCCAATGACGCAGGCCTCGGCGATGCGCGTGTTGTCGCCGATCCGTGCCCCATCTCCGATCACCGCATAAGCCCCGATGGAAACATGGTCCCCCAGTGTCGCCGTTGGTGAAATCACGGCGGTGGAGTGAATCCCTCTGGCAAAAGGATCGATCGATGGTGTCAGGCGCTTCAGAACGTGAAGGAACGCCAGATACGGATCATCTACTTTGATGAAGGCGAGGGTGGACGGGGCTGAGGCCGAAGCGATGTCGAACGTACGCGCAACCAGAATCGCTGACGCCCCGGTGCGCTTCACGTAGGGAAGATAGCGGGGATTCGCCAGAAAGGTCAGGTCGGAAGTTCCGGCTTCCTCGATCTTTGCGACCCGTGTGATCTCCCGCGTTCCGTCACCGACCAGTTCTCCCTTGAGCCATTCGGCAATCTCGGCGACTGTCATCGGGGGTCAGAGATCAATTTTTCTCCGGCAGCGACGTTTCCGCCTGAAGCCTGGCCAGAACCTTCTGCGTGAGGTCGTAGGCAGGGTTCGCATACATCATGAGAATCTCTCCACTCTGATCAAGAACATAGTCGAACCCTTCTTCCGTCGCAACGTCCTGAATTGCCTTAAACACACGGTCCTGAACCGGCTTCATGAGATCATTCTGCTTTTGGAATAGCTCCCCATTCTGACCGAATTTCTGGTTGCGGTATTCTGCAATCCGCTGGTCAAGATCCCTCAGCTCTTTTTCGCTCTCCGCTCGACGGGCATCCGTCATGATCAGTTTCTTCTGATCATACTCCTCGAACTTGCGCTTCCACTCATCCTGCATCCGGTTGAGTTCCCTCTGCCACTCTTCCACCAGCACATCAAGTTGCCTCTGTGCATCAGCAGCATCCGGCAGCTTGCTCATGATGGCCTCGGTGTTGACATGACCGATCTTCTGCTGTGCAGCGGCCGTGCCAACCGCCAGGATCACCGCTCCCGCAATCGCCGCAGTCAGTTTCATGAATCCCTCTTTTGAACCCTTTGGCTTACTTGGATTTGGCGCTGGCGGAACCTCGCTTGAGCTCGTCCAGGACCTTGTAGGTCAGATCGAACTTGGTGTCTGCATAGAGCAGAACGACATCGCTCGCCCGGTCGAAGACGAAGTTGAAGCCCTCATCCTTGGCTACCGTTTCGATGGCCTTCAGGATCTTCTCACGGATCGGCGAGAAACGTTTCTCCCTCAACTCCTGCATTTCCCCCCCTTGGCCGAATTTCTTCATCTGGTAATCCTGAGCCTTCTGGCGCATGTCGGCCAGCGCCTTTTGCTGTGTTTCCCGAGCCGACGCCGAAAGAACGGCTTCCTTCTTCTGATACTCCTCCACCGCCTTTTGAAATTCGTCGGACAGGCGCTGGAGCTCTTCCTGCCAGCCCTTCACAGTCGTCTCCAGCTCTTTTTGCACTTGCTGGGCCTCAGGCAGGTCGGTCAGGATCTTTTCCGAATCCACGTAGGCAAGTCGCGGGCTCTGGGCGGACGCGGGCAAGACGCAGAGAAGCAGACCCGCCAAAACGGCAACATTCTTCATCACGATATTTCCTCGGTATATGGTTGAATGGTGAAACAACACTCTCTCATCGCGCCGGCCGAACATGCGGGAACGATCGTTCCTCGGCTCTATAGTACCACTTGGTTTCCTCGCCTGCAACTCCCGATGGCCGGAATCAGAAGCTTCGTCCGAATTGGAAGTGAAATCGCCAACCCGAAGGACCTTCACCGGGGGCCAAACCGTCAAATCCATAGCCGTAGTCAAAGCCGATCAGTCCAATCGGATTGATCAGGAGCCGCACGCCCAAGCCCGCGGAACGTTTGAGCTCCGTCGGATCCATGATTCGGGGTTCAGCCCAGACATTTCCGGCCTCGGCAAAAAGAAGGGTGTAGATAGGAATCGGATTCAGGGCGAGCGCAAAGCGAAGCTCAGCGGAATGCTTGATGAGCCCTTTTCCCCCGATGATGCCGCCCCGTGAACTGATGCTGGTCGGTACACGCGGCCCCACGCTCCGATCATCGTACCCCCGCAGAGGCGTCGTGGAAAACTGCCCGAGACCCGTGCCGCCCATGTAGAAATAGTCCTGAATGGGAATGAACGAGTCTTTGTCAAAACCGAAGATAAATCCGTAAGTCGTAGAGAGAGCGAGCGCGATGCGTGTGCTGTTCGCGATCGGGATGTACCAATCCGCGTTGAACACATGTTTGTGGAAACGTGCCGTTCCGGGAAGAAAAGGTCCGCCCGAAATCTCCGTCATCAACGAAAGGCTCGAACCCCGTGAAGGAAAAATCGGGCTGTCGGTGCTGTTCCGGGAAATGATTTGGGTGATACCGACCTGATTGCTGACTCCTGCGGAATAGAATCCACCTCCCTCATTGACCTCATTCCGCTGGTACCTCACCGTCCAGTCCCCGCGAAACAGATTGTCCGGCCAGCTCAGACGACGCCCCACACGCAGTGAGGCACCCGTGATTCGGTAATCATAATCGAAGTAAATCACCCGCGTGTCAAACAGGGTCACACCGAGCAGAGTCGGCGTGTCGAACATCCAGGGCTCGGTAAACCCGATCGTGAAGGTACGGTACCGGTTCCCCTCACCGAACTGCCACTCGAAATTCAGAACCTGCCCGGCACCTCCCCGCAACGGCTCGGAGAGCGAGAAGTTGTTGAATGTCAGACCAAGTCCCCCGTTGAACCCGAAGGCACCGCTGTACCCGACGGACATGTTGAACGTGTCGCTCGATTTCTCCTCCATCGAGTACTCTATGTCCACCGTGTTGTTCTCAACATGAATGTGCGTCTCGGGTTTGATCGTTTCCGGATTGAAGTAGTTCAGCTGGGAGAGCTGACGGATACTGCTGATGATCGCCTGACGGCTGAAATAATCCCCCGGGCGGGTGTACAACTCACGCCGGATCACCTTCTCATAGGTCTTGGTGTTCCCTGTGATCAGAACACGTCCAATGCGGAATTTCTCCCGCTCCCGTACCTTGATAATCAAATCCAAACTATCCTTCGCCACCATGACCTCGTCCGGCTCCGCCTGGAATAACAGATACCCTGCATCGTAATAGAGGGACGCGACGTCGCTCTCCTCCTCGTTCCGGTAGAGGTTTCGTTCAAACTTCTCACGATTGTAAACGTCACCGGGACGGAATCCCAGGCGCTGGGTGAGGAATTCCGACGGGTACACCGTGTTGCCCTGCCACACGACGTTCCGGATCCTGTATTGCGGACCTTCGTAGAGATAGATGTTGACGGTCAAATATTCGCGATTCTCTTCGTAGATCAGCGAATCGGCAAGGATCTCCGCATCGCGATACCCGTTCTTTCGATAGAAGTCGATGAGAAGCTTCTTGTCATCCTCATAGCCCTTCTTCTTGAACTTCCTGCTCACCCAGAACTGCCACCACGCGGGGTCATTCGTTTCCTTCAGTTCCCCTTCGAGATCGTCGTCGTCAAAATCCTTGTTGCCGAAGAAGTGAATGGATCGCACCTTCACCACCGAACCCTCGTCGATCTTGACGTGGAGGTCCATACGGCTTACGGTCGTGTCTTCCGAGGGCACGAGCGACGTTTCGATCGATGCATTGAGGTGCCCCTCCGCATCGTAGGCCGCCTTGAGCGTGCGCTTGATCGCCGACAGGTCCGAAGCACTGACCAGCTGCCCTCTGGTCAGATTGATCTTCTTGAGAATATCGTCTTCGCTGAGCTCATCGTTGCCCGTGACGACGATGGTATTCAGGCGGGGATTCTCCTTGACGCGGATGACGAGATAAACGCCGTTCTGGACGCGATTCTCAATGAGGATTTGAATGTCCGAGAAGAGGCGAAGCTGGTAGAGGCGGTTGATTGCCGTCCGCGTTTCCTCCCCGGGGACGTTGATTTCATCCCCCACCTTCAGGCCCGTGTTGGCGATGATCGCGCGCGGTTCTGCCGAGGTCTGCCCCTCGACGGAAATCCCTAGGATCTTGAACACCTCCGGTTGCTGTTGAGCGAGGGAAAAGGGGGGAAGGAGGAAGAATAAGACTGCCAGCACAACCCTACAGTTTCGCGACACTTTTCAGAAACCTTTCCACGTATTCCAGCCGTCCCAGATTCGTTTTTGAGAGCTGTTCGCTGACCAGGCCGAACCGGCGCTCCCGCTTCTGAAACTCCCCGATGGCAGCGTAGAGATTCTTACGCCTGAACGCAGGCCAGTATTCGTCAGAGATGACCAGCTCTGCATACGCCACCTGCCAGAGCAAGAAGTTGCTGATGCGCAGCTCCCCGCTGGTCCTGATGAGCAAATCGGGGTCGGGCAAGCCCCGCGTCGAAAGATAATTCCCAATCAATTGCTCCGTGATGTCTTCTTTCCGAACCACACCGGACTTGATGTCGTCCACCATCCGACGTACACCATTCGTGATATCCCACCGTCCGCTGTAACTCAGGGCCAAAACCAGCGTCAGACCCGAGTTTTTCTCCATCATCTTGATTGCATCAAGAAGCTCGTCCTGCACGTCCTGCGGCAATTTGGCAATGTCGCCGATGGCCTTCAGCTGAACTTCATTCTGATGGAGCCTGTCCCGCTCGTCCCGCAATGCCTTGAGGAGCAAACGCATCAGCAAGGACACTTCCTCTTGAGGGCGATTCCAGTTCTCCGTGGAAAAGGCATACAGCGTCAGATATTTGACACCGAGCTGGGCGCATGCCTCCACTATATCTCTGACGGAATTGACGCCCTCTTTGTGCCCCGCGATTCTGGGCATGCCGCGCCGTTTCGCCCAGCGGCCATTCCCATCCATGATAATCGCAATATGGCGCGGGATCTCCCCGCCCTCGATCAGTCGATCTTGAAGTTTCTTGTCGTGCCCCGTGGCTTTTTCAAGCGGCAAAGCAATTCTCCCAACTTTTTCTTTCGGCGTAATGCAGAATTTAACCTTTTTTGGCTTGAATGTCAAAGAAGAGTCTTAACCGATTCTGCTTTCTCCTTGACACAGAACACGCTTGCTTCGGCTGCGGAAGGCCATTTTCTTGACTGGCCCTTTGAATTGTGTTATATTGCGTAAGAAACTTTGCGGGAAGAGTGGTGGTTGTATTGATGGGATCGTTCAGTTCCCGGCCCGCCACGATCGTTCAAGAGTGCTCGGGCGAGCCAACCCGCCAACAACGGACGAGAGGTCTATGGAAGGCAACTTTTCAAACCGTGTTCAGGATGTTATACGGCTCAGCCGGGAAGAGGCGCTCCGGCTGGGGCACGATTACATCGGCACAGAACACCTTCTTTTAGGAATCATACGCGAAGGCGAAGGGATCGCTGTTAAGATCCTGCGCAACCTTGGGGTCGATCTCTATAAGCTGAAAAAGGCGATCGAGGACACCGTTCGGACCTCCGGCGGAACCCTGACCATAGGGAACATTCCGCTTACGAAACAGGCTGAGAAGGTGCTAAAGATCACGTACTTGGAGGCGAAGCTCTACAAGTCCGACGTCATCGGCACAGAGCACCTCCTGCTCTCCCTCTTGCGCGACGACGACAACATTGCCGCGCAGATCCTCCATCAGTTCAACGTTCATTATGACGTGGTACGGAACGAGCTGGACAACATCATTTCCGGCAAACCGTCCACTCCCCCGTCCCAGCATACCCCGGAAAAGAAGGCCGAGAAGTCCAAGACCCCGGTGCTGGACAACTTCGGGCGCGACTTGACCAAGCTCGCTATGGAAGGTAAACTCGATCCAATCGTGGGAAGGGAAAAAGAGATCGAGCGCGTGGCCCAGGTTCTAAGCCGGCGCAAGAAGAACAATCCTGTTCTGATCGGCGAGCCCGGCGTGGGCAAATCAGCGATTGCCGAAGGTCTGGCTCTGCGGATCACGCAGAAAAAAGTCTCCCGCGTCCTCCACGACAAACGAGTGGTCACGCTGGATCTCGCCGCCCTCGTGGCCGGCACCAAATACCGCGGCCAGTTTGAAGAGCGTATGAAAGCCGTGATGAACGAGCTCGAAAAAGCCAAGGACGTGATCCTCTTCATCGACGAACTGCATACGATCGTGGGCGCCGGCGGCGCAAGCGGATCGCTGGATGCTTCAAACATGTTCAAGCCCGCGCTTGCCCGCGGCGACCTGCAGTGCATCGGTGCAACGACGCTCGACGAATACCGCCAGTACATCGAAAAAGACGGCGCGTTGGATCGCAGGTTCCAGAAGATCATGGTGGATCCGACGAGCGTAGACGAAACGATCAAGATCCTGCAGAACATCAAACAGAATTACGAAGAGCACCACGGCGTGCGGTACACGGAGGCGGCCATCGACGCAGCGGTTCGTCTGAGCGACCGGTATATCACCGACCGTTACCTGCCGGACAAGGCGATTGACGTGCTCGACGAAGCGGGTTCGAGGGTGCACCTTGCGAACATCGTGGTTCCCAAGGAAATCCTTCAGCTCGAGGAAGAAATCGAAAAAATCAAGCTCTCCAAGAATCAGGTTGTCAAGAACCAGAACTTCGAAGAGGCGGCACGGTTGAGGGACCTGGAGAAAAAGCTGTTGAGCGACCTCGAAATCGCCAAACGCGAATGGGAGCTCAAGGCGCAGGACACTGTCTATGAGGTTTCGGAGGAGGATTGCGCTGCCGTCGTGGCGATGATGACGGGTATCCCCGTGCAAAAAGTCGCCCAGAGCGAATCCGAAAAACTGCTCAAGATGTCCGATGCCCTCAAAGCAAGCATCGTCGGACAGGATGAGGCAATCGAAAAATTGACCAAAGCCATCCGGCGGACACGGGCCGGCCTCAAGGACCCCAAACGCCCCATCGGGTCGTTCATTTTCCTCGGCCCCACCGGCGTCGGGAAGACCGAGCTGGCAAAAACCCTGGCGCGGTACCTCTTCGATTCCGAAGAAGCCCTCATTCGGATCGATATGAGCGAATACATGGAGAAGTTCTCCGTCTCCAGACTCGTAGGCGCTCCTCCGGGCTATGTCGGCTACGAAGAAGGCGGACAATTGACGGAAAAGGTGCGAAGAAAACCCTATTCCGTCGTGCTGCTGGACGAAATCGAAAAAGCCCACCCGGACGTCTTCAACATCCTCCTGCAGGTGCTCGACGACGGCGTTCTCACCGACAGCCTGGGCCGACGAGTGGATTTCAAAAATACGATCCTGATCATGACCTCCAACATCGGGTCACGGGACATCAAGTCCGCCGGCACCTTCGGGTTCGGCAACGCCTCGGCAAAGGACCGGTATCAGTCCATGAAGGACAACATCGAGGACGCCCTGAAGCGGGTGTTCAATCCGGAATTCTTGAACCGGGTCGATGAAACCATCGTGTTCCACAGTCTCGAACGCGAAGATATCCTCAAGATCATCGACATAGCCTCGCGCGACCTTGTTGCACGTATGGGTTCAATGGGCATCACGATCGAAATCACCAAGGCCGCAAAGGAATTTCTGGCGGACAAAGGATTCGATCCTGCCTTCGGCGCCCGGCCCCTCCGGCGGGCGGTTCAGAAGTATGTCGAAGATCCCCTGGCTGAGGAAATTCTCAAGGGCAATTTCGGAAGCGGCAGCAAGGTCAAAGTAAAATTCAACAAGAAGACCGAAGAATTGCGCTTCGTCGATTCAAGCAAGGACAAGGGCGGAGATGAATTGAAAGAGCAGGACGAAGAAGTGGCCGATCTGACCTGAAAGCGACCCCTAAGATCATCCAAAAACCCCCGGCAAACCAACCGGGGGTTTTTCGTTTTTGCTGAAACAGGTTCAAACCACAATCAGTGAAACGGACCGCGTGTTAGGAGATCAAACCGGCCCGCCGCATGATCTCCCGAATCTCCCCTTTTTGTGATTCTCCCAGCGGTTGAAGCGGACTTCGGGTATGACCCGGCTCAAGACCCCTCAAACCGCACGCGTATTTCAACCCCGGAACTCCATAGGCGACCGTCACGGCATGATTGACCGGAAGAAGTTTCTGGTGAAGCGCCAGCGCCTCTTGGGGCCTGCCCTGATCCCAGAAAGTCTGTACCTGCGCACACTCATCGGCACAACAGTTCGCGAGGGCGAGGAACCCGCCCGTGATTCCCATTTCCAGAGCAGGGAACCACACAGACGCAGTCCCTGCAAGAATCTGAAATGAGGGATCAAGCGCGTTCCTGAACCGCTGCAACTGTTCGGTGTCCCCCTTGCTGTCTTTCATGCCGATGATATTCGGGTGCCTGCTTAACCTTTCAAGCACTCCCAGTTCCACGTTCAGGCCTGTGAACTTGGGAACATTGTAGATCAGAATGGGAATCGTCGATTCTTCCGCAACCTCGGCAAAAAACGCCACGAGCGCCTCCCCCGTCATCTGATCCTTGTAGTAAAACGGAGTCAAGACTAGAACCGCCCGAGCCCCGGCGCGCGCAGCATCGTTGGCGAACCGGATGGTCTCCCGGGCAGATTCCTGTGACGTACCTGCAATGATGATCCGATCACCCGCCTCCTCTGCCGCAAGCTCAATGAGTTGGAGCTTCTCTTCGTACGAAAGAAACACCGCCTCGCTGTTGGAACCGGCCACAAGCCAACCGCCCATTGGCTGGGTCTTCCAGCGCCTGAGGTTCGCCCGGTAAGCCTCACGATCGATCTCTCCATCCGCCGTAAACGGCGTAATGAGCGGAGGAAAAATTCCTGTTAAGTTCGGACCTTTCTTCACGGCCTTGCCTGTCTCCATGTATCGTTGAGTATCATGCGTGTCGTACAACAGCCAATCCGTCACCGATGCCGTGGCGACCGCAAGTGAAGTACTCCGCTCCTCAAGTGAAGTACTCCGCTCCTCAAGTGAAGTACTCCGTTCCTTACGTGAACGTCAGGATTTTGTGGCAAGCTCAATCTAGGATTTACAGGCCGGGGAATCAAGGAAAGAAAAAAAGCCCCGGCGCACATTGGTACGCCGGGGTCAGGGAGGCTGTCATGAATCGACCGGCCTCTTGCCAGACCGGCCGATCTATGAAGTTTAACGTAACAGGCAAGAGAAAAGTTCCAAACCGCCCTCTACTCCACCACCGCCCCCTCTCCTTCCATCCGCACGGTTATCGCCGAACCCTTGATCTTGGAAGAATCAAATTCCTTCAAGGTACCCTGTTCTTCCGCTTCATGCTTTGCCCTCTCCCTTCTCTCCTCTTCGCTCAGAACCGTGACTGTGATCATCCCCTCCGCCTTCACCCGTTTTCCCTTTGCGTCTTTCGGAAACACTATGACGTCGTCCTCCACTTTAACCTGTAATTCCCCCGTCCCTTCGGGATCCTTAACTTTGATCCAGCATCCCTTCTTCTGGCACACATCCGAGATTTCCCCCTTCACAACCACCCGTTTTCCCTTATACATCTCAGGCGACCGCAGAATCTCCGAAACCGAAACAGTCTCCCGGAGAGTCAACCCTTTTCCATACACTGTTCCGCCCTGAGCCAAGGCAAGACAGGGAAAAAGCAGAACGATAAGAGCATTATACACCGGTTTCATAGTTCACCTTTGCATTGGTTCTGGACACATAATATAGGAAACTTTCTTCCTTCCCCGAAGCCGCGTTTGTACCGATTTTGGTGGAAGAATTTCCTAAAATTTGGTTAATTTCCGGTTCACAACGGGGGCCCAATCACAGCTTCACACAGGAGCTTTCATGCCGGAGACTCTCACGATCATCGACAACAGAACGGGAAAGAAGTACGAGATCCCCATCGAAAACGAAGCAATCCGGGCGACCGACCTCAGACAGATCAAGGTCCACGATTCCGACTTCGGACTCATGTCGTACGATCCGGCGTTCATGAATACGGCATCGGTCAAAAGCCGTATCACTTACATCGACGGAGAAAAGGGAATTCTCCGATATCGCGGCTATCCGATTGAGCAGTTGGCGGAGCACTCGACGTCGTTCATGGAGGTCGCATACCTCCTCTTGAAGGGAGAACTGCCCACCCATGCCCAGCGCGAAGAATGGCGCAATACAATTCGTCATCACACGTTTGTCCATGAGAACGTCAAGAAGCTCATGGAGGGGTTCCGGTATGATGCACATCCCATGGGAATGTTCATCAGTACGATCGCCGCCCTCTCCACCTTCTATCCCGAGGCAAAGAATATTTTCGATGCCGAGATTCGGCAACGGCAAATCAATCGGCTGATCGCAAAAGTACCGACCATTGCCGCTTTTTCCTACCGACATTCCAAGGGCATGCCGTATGTGTATCCCGACAATTCCCTCACGTACGCCGGAAACTTCCTCAACATGATGTTCCAAATGGGGAGCACGAAATACGAGCCGCATCCCGCGTTAGAGCATGCCCTGACGGTGCTGTTTATTCTGCATGCAGACCATGAACAGAATTGCAGTGCCAACGCGATGCGCGGTGTCGGCAGCTCCCATGTCGATCCGTACTCTGCCTGTGCTGCCGCAGCAGCCGCGCTGTGGGGGCCTCTGCACGGCGGCGCCAACGAGGCGGTTCTCCGCATGCTCGATGAGATCGGGGACAAGAAGAATGTCCCCGCGTTTGTGAAGGCCGCCAAAGAGGGCAAGGGCCGGCTGATGGGTTTCGGACACAGGGTGTACAAGAACTATGACCCGCGCGCCAAAGTGATCAAAAAGCTTGCCTACGAGGTCTTCGAGGTAACCGGCAAAAATCCGAAACTCGACATCGCACTCGAGCTGGAGCGGATCGCGCTGGAAGATGAATACTTCATCAAGCGAAAACTCTATCCGAACGTCGATTTCTATTCCGGCCTCATCTACCAGGCAATGGGCTTTCCGATGGACTTCTTCCCAGTGCTCTTCGCCATTCCGCGCACCGTGGGCTGGCTTGCACAATGGGAAGAACATATACTGGATGCGGAGCAGAAGATTGCCCGTCCCCGGCAGATCTATCTCGGACACGCGGAACGCGCCTGGGTGCCCATCGATAAGCGAGCGTAAGAAGGGAACCGGGGGAGACGGGAGGGTGAGTTATGGCCAGACGTCACAAAAGCCTCGTTCCACTCTCGCAGGACCACTATCATGGTCTCCTGCTGGCCGAGCAAATCCGCACCGCGGAGAGAACGATCCTGAGCGGGTGGCCAAAAGACCCCGCCGGGCAGGCACGGTTTGTCGTGGAGTTCTTCCGTGAACACCTCATCCCTCATTTTCAGGCCGAAGAGGAATCCTTGTTCCCGCAGGTGATAGAACATGTTCCGTCAGGGAGGGGTCAGGTGAAAGATCTCCTGAATGAGCACCGGCTCATGAGAGAATTTGCCGAGGGGTTCAGGAATCCGGATCCCGAAAAGACGCCGGAACAACTCAAGAACTTCGCACAACTTTTGGACGGCCATATCCGCAAGGAAGAGCGGGAACTGTTTCCGCTGTTCGAGGCCGAAGCGCCCCCTGAGGTTCTTGAACGCATCGGTCACCTGCTTCACCGTTCCCCTCCCGAACCACCCGCCTCGGCTTCATGAAACCCCTCTCTTTCCTTATCCTCTCTGCAACGGGAGGCGCCGGACATTTGCGCGCGGCAGCCGCACTCGAGCATGCCGCCGAAACCATGAGCGATCTCACCTGCGAACACTTCGATTGCCTCGACTTCACCTCGAAAACCTTCAAACATCTGTACGCCGGATCCTATCTTGCGATGGTGAATAAGGCCCCCGAACTCTGGGGATACCTGTACTCCAGGGCACAGATGAAACCGTACGAAAAGAAAGGCCTCCTGAAAGTCTTTGACGATCTGAACTACAGGGAGTACGTGGAGTTCCTGAAAAGAAAGCAACCCGATGCGATTCTCTGCACGCACTTCCTCCCCTACATCTCCATCTCCGGCCGTCTTCGGTCATCAAACATCAAGGCACCCGTGTTTGCAGTTACGACCGATTTTGACGCTCATCAGTACTGGGTAGATTCCGTGGTCGATCGCTACTACGTCCACACGGAGGAATCTGCGTGGCAGCTTCGCGCAAAAGGAGCCCCGGCCGATCGCATCCGTGTCCTCGGTATTCCCGTCATGCCCGACTTCGCCAAACGCCAACATCCTGCGGTGGTACGACGGCAACTGGGCCTTCCGGACGACCGTCTGACCATTCTCATGGTGTGGGGAGGATTCGGCGTCGGGAAGCCGGAAAAAATGGTTCAGGAAGTCCTTGCCATGCTTCAGATGTTTCCGCAAAGGCACTTCACGCTGGTGGCTGTGTGCGGCAGGAACGAGAAACTTCGCCGGCATTTGGAGAAAACCGTTCCACCCCCTAACGTGCTCCTTCGCGGAATGGGTTTCGTGGAAAACATCCATGCATGGATGAACGCATGCGACCTCTTGATCTCAAAGGCGGGCGGATTGACCTCGGCCGAAGCGATGGCGATGGGAACTCCCATGCTTATCGTGGATCCGATCCCCGGCCAGGAAACGCGCAATACCGAGATCATCGTTGAAGAACGGGCGGGCTGGAAGGCCCTCGATATTCCGAATATCGGCTACAAGATCAAGCGTATTCTCGAACAGCCGGGCCTGCTGGATGAAGCACGAGAGGCCACTGCCCGCCTTGCAAGACCGAACGCCGCTCGCGATATTCTCCTTGATGCCGCGGCTTTTGTCAGAAACGGAGGAATACAATGAACATTCACATCAACGGAATCGGCCTTAATTACCAAGAACGCGGCCTTCCGCAAGGAATGCCGGTTGTCTTCATCCACGGCTTCCCCTTCAGCCATGCCATGTGGGAGCCCCAAATGATGGCCCTTCCCCACGACATCCGGGCGATTTCCTACGACGTGCGCGGACACGGGAGCAGTGATGTGGGGGACGGACAATACACCATCGAACTCTTTGTGGATGATCTGGTCGCCTTGCTTGACGAGCTCGGCATCCGACAGGCCGTGTTGTGCGGGCTCTCGATGGGCGGCTATATCGCCCTTCGGGCCGTGGAGCGAAATCCCGACAGAATACGAGCCCTGATCCTCTGCGATACCCGCAGCGAGGCAGATTCAAACGAAGCAAAGATAAAACGGGCAAACCAGATGAAGAGCGTTAAACAAACGGGTTCGGCGGCCTTTGCCGAAGGATTCGTCAAGGCCGTCTTCGCACCCGAAACGTTCAAAACCCATCCAACGGCCGTCGAGACCGTTCGCAAGATCATTGAGGCGACACCGCCGCTGTCGATCGCAGCGACATTGCTGGCGCTTGCCGCAAGAACCGATACGACGCCGGCCCTCTCCGGCATCGAGATCCCCACTTTGATTCTCGTGGGAGAAAAAGACACCCTGACACCCCCGTCGGCCTCGGAAGCGATGCACAAACAGATTAAGAATTCCGTGTTGCACACCATTCCCAACGCGGCCCACATGAGTAATCTGGAGAATCCGGCGGCATTCAACAAGCATCTTCTGGAATTCCTCAAGCGTTTGGGCGGATGAACACCCAAGGACTGGCCACGCTCAACCGCACAATCACCGCGTGCACATTGTGCCCACGCCTCGTCCGGTGGCGAACGAAAGTCGCCCGTGAGAAGACGAGGAGATATAGGCACGAGGAGTACTGGGGAAGACCTGTCCCGGGATTTGGTGACCCATACGCTCGCCTGCTTCTCGTAGGCCTGGCTCCCGCCGCCCATGGAGGAAACAGAACAGGGCGCATGTTCACGGGCGACCGCAGCGGCGATTGGCTCTACAGAGCGCTCTACAAGGCAGGGTTTGCCCGCCACCCCCTGTCCATCGACCGGAACGACGGTCAAGAACTGACCGACTGCTTCATCACTGCAACATGCCGGTGCGCACCCCCTCAAAACAAGCCCCTTCCCAGGGAAATCCGCAACTGTCGGCCTTTTCTCCATGCCGAGCTGAAACTCCTGAACAACGTTCAGGTGGTCATCGGTCTGGGAAAACTCGGCTTTGACACGGCATACCAGCTGTTCGCCGAGCTGGGGAAGACGGATGTGCTGAAGAAGCCTCGCTTTGCCCATGGAGCAGAGGTGCGATTGAACGAAAGAGTCATTCTGCTTGGGTCATTCCATCCGAGCCAACAGAATACATTCACGGGAAGGCTTACGGAGCCCATGTTCAATGCCGTCTTTCGACGGGCAAACAGACTGCTAAACCGAAAGACTCTATGACCAAAAGAACAACTGTTGCACTCTCCGCCCTACTCGTTCTCTTCCTGACGGCAGGATTTCTCCGGCTGAACGATCGGTTGATCTCTACTGATAGTTCCCGCTACCTCATCTGGGGTAACTCCCTCGCTACGGGCAACGGTTTTCTCGACGACACCCGACCCATCCCAAGTCGGTTCGTGATGAATGCTCCGCTCTATGCAGTGCTCCTGGTGCCGGTGGAGCTGTTTTTCCCACTTTCCGTCACCGCGGCAAAGATCTGGACCCTGTTCTGGGCAGGGGGAGCGCTTCTCCTCTTGTTCGTTTGGCTCCGCCCTCACACTGGAACGCCGGTATCGCTGATTGTTACCGCTTTTTTGGCATTCAACCCGCTTTTCCTGGTCACCTCAACCGAAATCCTCTCGGAAGCCCCCTTTCTTTGCTTCTCGATCGCGATGCTCTTGATGACGGAACGGTTCCTCAAGCAAGACCATGCCGCAACCCCACCCATCCTCCTCGCGATCCTGATCGCCGTGCTTCCCTTACTCAGGGAGGTCGGACTTGCTTTTGCCCTGTCCGCTCTCGTCGTCTTGTTCAGGGAAAAGCGCGGAAAGGCGTTTGTGGTTCTCGCAATTCCCTGTGCGCTCTTGTTCCTCGCATGGACGGTGAGAAATCTGATTGTAGGTTCCCAGGAAGCCGGCGAGGCCTCAAATATCCAGTTCATGTTCGGGCGATTTGTGACGGGGCCCGAGGATTCCCTCCTGGCTGAACTTGATACACGCTTCTGGACAAACCTGAAAGGGTACGCCTGGACTATCGGATCAGCCATCTTCCACCCTTTCCCCCATGATCTTGTTGTCTCACCGTCTCCGGCGCATTCGTTTCTCCAGAGCTTGTTCGAGGCCGCAAAACCTATATTGACGATTGTGGCGGGAGTTCTGGTCGTCCACGGGATGGTCCTTGACCGGGCTCTTTCCCCCGCGGGATTATTCAGGTCCCTGACCCTGTTCTTGTATCTCGTGATCATTCTCCTGTATCCCGTACACGAAATCAGATTTCTCCTTCCGCTCCTCCCGTTGTTGTTGTATTATGCGGTCAAAAGCCTCATGAATCTGCTTGCGCGGCTTCCGGCCGGAATCCGGCGTACGTCGGTGGGAGCCGCTCTTTCCGCAATCCTCATCCTGCCCAACGTCTCGACATCCTTCGAGATCGCCCGGTCCAACATCGCATACCGCGCCGATCCGGCCGGATTCTCGAAATCTTCCCGCGATGCGGACTGGTTTGGCCAACCCTGGTCTCTGCTTGGTGAATGGATCAACCGGAACACGCCCGAAGACGCGGTCATCGCAAGTCCCGCAAAGGATCTCGCCGTGTTCGTTCATCCCCGTAAAGTCCTGGAGGCCAGCAGGGCACTCCCCACACCGATTCTGGAAAGGCTCCTGAGGGATCACGGAGCAGAGTACCTCGTGACGACGGCAATGTGGAACGGTCTGGAAACCTTTGAGATCGCCATGCTCGAATCAAACCGCCTCTGGCTTGAACCGCTCCACCGGGTGGCCGACCTCAGGATTGCGAAAATCCACTCCGCACTTCTTGAGCCGCGTCCGTCTCCCGCACCACCCCTGCCCGACACCGCAACCGCAGAGGGAAAAATTCTGGCGGGACGCAGAGCCCTGCACCGGTTGAATTATGAAAGAGCCCTCGAACTCTTCGGGGCCGCTGCGCGACAGGAACCCCATGAGCCCGAGCCGGTCTTTCAGGTCATGGCAGTTCTGTCAATCGCCGGTGATTCTGCCGGCACGATGGAGATGAACAGACGCTTGTTCACGCTTCCGAAATCCACGGCCTATTCACAACTCGCGCAAGCCATGATCGGAGCGATGCTGCAATTGCGGAAAGCAGGGCGGGAAACAGGGATTCAACGTGGCTATACGGCGTTCGAAGCGGGGCTGGCCTACTGGACCCTCGGATACGGTGCAACGGCGCTTGCCGTCATGCGCAACATTGCACAGGCCGACACATTTCACTTCTCCGCCGCCCTCTGGGGATGTTACTATGCCAAACAACTCGGCGATACGACAGAATCGTACGAGTTTCTGAAGCGACTGCGCAGAATCGACATCACGGCTCCGATTGTTGCCGATTGGGAAAACATGCGCGCACTGGAACTCCAACTGCAGAAAGCACGATCGCCCGGAGCCAGGGCAGACCTCCACGCGAAGATAGCACAGATCTATGCGAAGATCGAGCTGTTCGACGAGGCCCTTGACGCACTGGAGCGGGCTCAAAGACTCGCGCCGGAGGAGACTGACATCCTCCTGGCCCGGGGAGACATTTTTGAAAAGAAGAAAGCGTTGTGGGCAGCAAAAGCGACCTATAAGCGGATTCTTCGGATGGATCCCCAAAACAGTGTGGCACAAGCGAGATTGGAACAGTTGGAAAATAACGGAAACGATTGATCTGTTCTTTTTCATTCATTCTTTCTAACTTTCAGATCGTATGACAACGCGCGACATCTCAACGACACCGCATCTTGCGGGCATACGGCGGCTTCGCCGTTTTCGCCTGACCGAACAGTTGCGATCCATGGTCAGGGAAACGGAGCTTTCCCCCTCGGATTTCATCTACCCCCTCTTCGTCGTGCCGGGGAGAAACGTCCGCAAGGAAGTATCCTCGATGCCGGGCGTGTTCCAATTGTCCATCGATCAGGCCGTCCGCGAGTGCCTCACGGTTTTCAGTCTGCATATCCCCGGCGTGATCCTCTTCGGCATTCCGTCGCACAAGGATGAGCGCGGGAGCGAAGCCTATGACGAGGCCGGGATCGTCCAAATGGCCATTCGTGCGATCAAGAAAGAGGTACCGGATCTCGTCGTGATGACCGATGTGTGTCTTTGCGAGTATACGTCTCACGGCCATTGCGGAATTCTCCGTGACGGCCGGCTTGTCAACGACGAATCAGTGGAACTGCTCGCAAAGGAGGCGCTCACGCATGCACAGGCGGGTGCCGACATCGTTGCTCCGTCCGACATGTTCGATGGCCGCGTGGCGGCAATCCGCGAAACACTCGACTCCCATGGTTTTCCCTATCTTCCTATTGTTTCCTATGCCGCCAAATACGCATCGGGCTTCTACGGACCCTTCCGGGACGCCGCTGAAAGTACACCGCAGTTCGGCGACCGCAGATCTCACCAGATGGATCCCGCAAATGCGGACGAGGCCCTGCGTGAAGTAGAGCAGGATATTGCCGAGGGAGCCGATATGGTCATGGTGAAGCCTGCTCTCTCCTATCTCGACGTGATCAAACGCGTCAAAGACCGCTTCGGCATGCCGACCGCCGCCTACAATGTCAGCGGCGAATATTCGATGATCAAGGCAGCCGCACGGAGCGGCTGGATCGACGAACAGCGAATCATGATGGAAGTCCTGACCTCCATCAAACGCGCCGGGGCGGACCTGATTCTCACATATTTCGCCAAAGATGCCGCAAAGCTCCTGAACCGATGACCTTCCGACACTTCCTGATTGCCTCGCTTCTGCCGGCCGGATTCTTCGTGCCGCTCCATGCCCAATGCTCCGATGCAGGCGTATGCTCCATTGGCGGCAGTCATGAGCCCGAAGGCATGTTCGCCCTCTCGGCGGATTACAGCTTCGGAACGAGCGGATCACCGGACAATCTCAGGTTTCATTCCGTTCAGGTCTCGGCCCGACTCGCGTTCCCGACGATAGGCCGCCTGTCCGTGACCCTCCCCTTCAACAGCCAATCCGGTCCACTCGGATCAGTCTCGGGCATCGGCGATCTGACGATCGTTTTTTCGAAGCCCCTCCTGGCCCTTGGACCCGGCGACCTTGATCTGCAAATCGGCGGCAAAATCGCATTGGCCGATGTGAATGCGGGCGGCCTGCCCCAGGCTTACCAAAGCGGGCTGGGAAGCAACGACCTGCTGGCCGGACTCCATGTCCGGCTCTCCGGATTCAACGCCGCCGTGGCCTGGCAGGCCCCCTTTGGTCGAAGCAAAAATGCTCTCACACGCCTGAAACGCGGCGACGATCTTTTGCTCAGGGCGGGTTATTCCTACGCCGCGGGTCCGTGGACGGCCGGAGCCGAATTCCTCGTTCTCAAACGTCTGCAGGAATCCAGCGTACTGGATACCACCGCCCCCCCGGAAACCTTCCGCCTTGTACCAGGGAGCGACCAGACCCAGGTGAATGTCGTCGGCCGCGGATCATGGACCATTTCGGCGAACGTTGAACTCACCGCAATGATCGCAGTCCCACTACTGAAGCGCGACATCAACGTTGACGGTCTTACCCGCTCGCTGGCACTTTCCACCGGGATCTCGCTTTCCCTCTGATGTATGCGCGTCCTTGTCACCGGCGCAACAGGGTTCCTTGGTTCCAACCTGGCCGCTACGCTGAGCGCCGAAGGCTACCATGTCCGAATTCTCCGCAGGGCCGCGTCCAATCTCATGGCGATCGCCGATCTTGATCTCGAGCATGTAATCGGCGATCTTCGCGATCCGGAAGCGGTCCGTTCAGCCGTTCGCGGATGTGATATCGTGTTCCACACTGCGGCTCTTGTCTCTTACTGGAAACTCCAGCGGCCTGAAATGTACGATATCAATATCGGCGGGACACTCAATGTTGTGCGGGCCTGCCTCAGGGAAGATGTCGGAAAGCTCGTGCATACAAGCTCCGTCGCCGCCGTGGGCTTCCGAAGCGATGGATCCCCGGCCGATGAAACCACTCCGTTTAACTGGGGCCCCTACGATGTGGGATATCGGATTTCCAAATTCAGGGCCGAACAGGAAGTCCTCAAGGGCGTCCAGGCCGGCCTGCCGGCCGTGATCGTCAATCCTTCCGTGATTCTCGGAGAGCGCGATATTCATTTCAACGGCGGACAAATTGTCCGCGACGTCTACCGGAAGCGCATTTTTTATTATATTGATGGGGGGATAAGCGTTGTGTATGTGGGGGATGTCGTCCGGGGTCATTTGGCCGCCGCGAGGCAGGGACGCGTCGGAGAGCGATACTTGCTCACGGGGGAAAACCTTACGCACAAAGAGATTCTTGAAATTACCGCAGAAGTTGTGGGGGGATGGAAGCCGCTCTTTAAGATGCCCTTCTGGGGGGCACAAACCATCGCCGCAGTTTCGGAAACCGTTGCCAATGCAACTCGTACCAAGCCATGGATAGGAAAGGAACTTGTGGCAGGCCTCAACCTTACCTGCTGGTTCTCCTGCGAGAAGGCCATCCGGGAACTCGGATATTCTGTGACCCCCTTCCGCACCGCCGTTGAGCGAACATTTGCGTGGTACAGGGCCCATGGAATGCTGTGATGTCAACAGAGCCAAAGGACAATCTGACGTCTCATCCACAACCGATGACCAAGCACCGAATCCCCCATGAACTCCCGCCGATCCAAAGCCCTTTTTGAGAAAGCACGGAAGCTCCTCCCGGGCGGTGTGAATTCTCCCGTCCGGGCCTTTAAGTCCGTCGGAGGCTCTCCTCTGTTCATCAGAAAAGCCCGCGGAGCTTACGTGTGGGACGCCGACGCCAACAGGTTCATCGACTATGTCGGCTCCTGGGGTCCGATGCTCTTCGGCCACGCGCACCCCCGCATTCTCAGAGCTGTCAAAGCAGCAGCCGGCCGCGGCACAAGCTTCGGCGCTCCCACGGAAACCGAGATTCGCATCGCAGAGCTCATTGTGAAACTCGTCCCCTCGATCGAAGTGGTGCGCATGGTCAACTCCGGCACCGAAGCAACCATGAGTGCGATCCGTCTCGCCCGCGCGTTCACAGGCCGGCCAAAAATCGTCAAGTTCGAGGGCTGTTATCACGGTCATGCCGATGCATTTCTCATGAGGGCCGGCTCGGGGGCACTCACCTTCGGTACGCCGGATAGTCCCGGCGTTCCGCGCGGCGTGGCAGAGGATACGCTCATGGCGACCTACAACGACATCGACTCGGTCCATCGTCTTATCGAACAATGGAAGGACGCGATCGCGGCAGTCATCGTCGAGCCCGTTGTCGGCAATATGGGATGCATTCCGCCGAAACCCGGTTTCCTTGCTTCCCTTCGCCGACTCTGCAAGGACGCGGGAATTCTTCTGATCTTTGACGAAGTCATGACAGGGTTCCGTGTCACCCCCGGCGGCGCACAGGAACTGTACGGGGTCACCCCAGACCTCACGACGCTCGGGAAGATCATCGGCGGAGGCCTTCCGGTCGGTGCCTATGGAGGCAGACGCGACCTCATGAAGCTGGTCGCCCCGGAAGGACCCGTGTATCAGGCCGGAACACTTTCAGGAAATCCTCTCGCTATGGCGGCGGGGTTGGAAATGCTGAAGATGGTTGTTGCGGGGAGAGCCGCCTATCAGAGGATGGAGAAGATGGGAAAACTGCTGGAAGATGAAATAAGACACCATCTGCTATCCATCGGCAAGCCCTACACGCTCAACCGCGTCGGTTCGATGTTCACGGTGTTCTTCACGGAGGTGGAAGTCATCGATTACGCGTCCGCGAAGACTTCCGACACGAAGGCTTTCGCATCATATCATCGCGCCATGCTTGAGGAGGGCATTTACCTGCCGCCCTCCCAATTCGAAGCGGCGTTTCTTTCGACCGCTCATACGGAGAGGGAGATCGAGAAGACGATACGGGCGTTTCGTCGCTCTGTGATCTGAATCAGGAATCGCGCTGGCGCATCCACCCGCCTCGTGCCGGACAAGAATTTCAGAATTCTCAGCATGAGGTTGATCTCCTCATTTTTGAAAATTCTGTAAATTCTGTAAATTCTGATCCGAAACAACCTCGCCAAAACAAGAAAGCCATCCTCGCGGATGGCTTTCTTGCTGTCCCCCAAGCTTCGCTCAATTCACGGTGCCCGCCAGGGTTGCCGACGCTTCGCCGTTGGGACCGGAAGCTGTAATCGTCAGAGTAAACGGTCCCGTTGTTGCGCCCGTTTCCAGACTCTTCGACACGGTCACGGAAAAGCTTGTATAGAATGTCGAAATGACGTCAGAAAGGGAGCTTGTCGGAGCCACTTTGGACACCACCGCCGAGCCCGTCCCCTCCACGCTCGCACTGATGCCTGTCCCCGCGGCCAACGGATTGCCGTTCTCATCGGCAACGGTGAAGGTCACAACCTTGGAAGTCGTGTTATCCACGGTCAAAGGACCGCCGCCGGAGACTGCAAGGTTGGTGACAAAAGCATAGCCTGAGAACACAACCTCAATGGAATCCCGCACCGCAACGTTGTTCTCCCCGAGTGTCTCCGCATAGACAAAGCCGCGGCCGTTGGGCGCGTGGTTGACACCCGTATACAGGGTTACTGTGGCGAAACCGTCATTGGTCGTATAACCCGTAGAAGTTGTAATCAGCCCCTGGGTGGGGTTCCCGAAATACACCGCAGTCCCCGGAGCAACGGGATTTCCGTACTTGTCGCCCACCAGCGCCGTGATACTGCTTGTTCGTCCGATATAATGCAATCCCGGCACATTAAATGGATTCGCGCCCAGGCCAAAATGGGTCTGGTCCGGCAAACCGCCGTGGATGAGAACTTTCACCGGAGTGGACCGCACAATCACGCCGTCGGTGTCTCTGGTGAGACTCGCAACGACTTGTATCGCTCCGGCGACTGTACCGCTCTGCACGGCAGTGGAGGCGCGGGCGGAGGTATTCGTCAAGGCAAACGACGGAGTGGTGTAGGCCCCTCCCGTCACCGGAACACCGCTGATCGTGAACACGATCGTATCGGCGCGAGCGGGCAGAATAGGCTGACCGAGCGAATCACGCGCTTCGAATGTCAGGATCCCGCTTTCCGTTCCTCCGACGCCAAACACCGACAGATTCATATTCTGTGGCCCGACGTACGTGAGCGTGTTCGCGTAGCCGCCGCCCGGCGGGGGAGGCGGAACCGGCGTCGTATTCAGCGAAAGCGCGAAATTGACCGTCGTGGTCTGCCGCGGAATCAACGTCACGTTCTGATTCAGTGTCTGATATCCATTCGCACTCACGGTCACACTCCCCTGCGCCGCGAGCGTGTCATCAAACGCAACATCAATGGAATAGGCCCCTGACGCGTTGCTGGTCGCGTTGTAGGTCCGTCCCTGGATGGCAAGGGCCACGGTCGCGCCGGCGATAACCGTACTTGTTCCCGCCTGTGTGATCTGCCCACTCATAACGCCGGAAATCGACCCCGCTCCCGTCGGCCCTTCACTCTTACAGCCCATCAGCAGGACCAGGACCACCGGCAACACCGTTGACGCAAACTTTCCCATGAATTTCATACCAGCACTTCCTTCTGTAAAGAAAAGACCAATATGCTCAACCTTGCCTTCCCATCGTGTGACCGGAATCAATTCTTCCCCATCCTCGACTTCTCGCGCACTTCTTGCCGTCCCTGCTTGAGCCTCTCGTCGATCACGTCCTTTGCCTTCTGTGTCACACGATCCTCCAGCGTCGGCACGAGCTCCGCACGGAGCAAAACGATCAGCTCCTTCTTCGTCACAAAGTTCCGGTCATATCCGAAAATGTAGCGGAGTCCCAGCACCCACCAGGGGAGATCTTTCAGAATCGGAATACCCTCCCGCACCACCTGCTCTTCGTTCAGAAACAGGCCGCCTACGTAGTTCTCCTCGCCGTTCAGAAGAAGAAGCTTGCTCTCGGCTTTTGTCTTGTTGATGCGCGACGTCGCAATGTCCACGAGCGAACTGCGCTCCACCGCCAGCGTAATATCGATAGAATCCATTCCGTTGTACCGGAAAACCTTTGGGGTCACTTCCAGAATCGTCCCGGTGCTCACAAAGGTCTCCGTGACGTCACCCGAAATGGTCCTCTGCTTTACCGAGAAGTCCTCACCCACCTGCACGCGCCCTTTCTGGCCCGACCGCACGGTGACCTGCGGACGCGCGATGATCTCGCCCAACGAATTCGATTCAAAGATCTTCAGCGCCGTCTCGACATCCACTTCGAATTGGCCTGGAGCGGTGCTTGCCGTAATTCCAAAGATGTCACTGCTGACCAGCCCCTCGCCCTGAAACTGAACGCCAAGATTAAAATCATTCGCACTTGAGCGGAAAATCGAAAAGCTGATGCCTGACTCCCGGAGGTCCGAGGTGTTGATTTCCAGAAAGATCGCCGAGATGGTCACTTCGCGTTCCTTGGCAATTGCGGCCGCGGAATCGAGGATCAAGGGAGTAAACGGCTGTTGGGGCATCTGGGACACCGGTTGTTGACCGGTCGGGGTCGTTTGCGTCGGCGTCGCCGTCTGAACCGTTCCCTGCTGAGGACTCACCAGCTGAAAGTACGCCTCCTGCTCCTGATACCAGAGACCGTTCGTCCGCAGAATTGTCTCCATTGCGGTCCGCCACGGCATCTCCACGATATCCACCCCGATCTTTCTCCCCGCGAAGTACTGCGGATCGAAAGCGATCGGCTTCTTCGTGAACTTCATCGCCATCTCACTGAGGGATGCGAGTGCCTGGGCAACATCCACATCGCTCTTAAACGAGACGATCTCGTTCGGATCGATGCCCACTTTTCCCCGCTCGGCGCGTTTCAGGAGCATCTCGTCCCTTACCTGGGCTTCCGCCGTAACGCTCAGCACCAGAACCAGGAACCACGCAACCGCGTATCGTGCCTTCATACTTACCTCGTCTGTTTTTCACCAAACTGGATTTGTTTCTCCACGCGGCGAACGATGCCTCCTTCATCCAGCGTGAAGACCACCTTGCTCTCCTGCGGAACGATCCTGCTCACATACCCGCGCCACACACGATCGCCCAGATGCAGCACCTGAAGCTCATTCCCGAACAACACAAACGCTTTTCCGGGGAGAACCGCCTTGACTTCAACATTGTCCGCATTGATCACACCCGGCGGCGCCGTGTTCGAAATCGTCTGGAGGATCAGAGGATTGAACGGATTGAACGGCGCGCGGCTGATCCCCAGAGATTTTGCCGCCAGCGAGGTCGCCAGCTCGGGGATCTTCGAATAGTACGCGTGCACTTCCATGGAAAACGCCACCCACTTCTTCGTCTCGCCCGTCTTCTCGTCGATCCTTTCCTGCTGGATCAGATTCAACGCGTGAATCTTGTACAACCGCTTCCCGTTCTCCATGTAATAAACGAACTTATAGAGCTTGTCGAACTCAGCCTCGCCGTCCTGCAGGAGATACGCGTTGATTCCCCAGTTCGTGAACTCCCTCGCGCCGGTGTACGTCATGTTGAACTTCAAAAAACCCGCCTGATCGATCCCGCGGCTCATGTAGGCATACGTCTGAGACGTGATATCGGAAGTCGGAATCTCCTTGCTGCGTGAATCATACTTCCGCTTGAGATCATGATACTGCGCCGTGAGGTTTTTCACCTGCTCAATCAGGTCCGGAAGCTGCTGCAGCTCACGCTCCAGCCTCCGAATGTCCGCCACCGCGGTGTCGAGCTGTTTGGGCTGAATGAAAAACCAATAGACGAAACCGCCTCCCGAAACGAGGAGGAAAAAAACACCGAGAACAATCGTATTGCGGAGTTTAAACGACATGCATCACCCTCCCTGCCCCGCGGCCGGTCTGGGAGGCAGACGGAAATCCGCTTTATCGATCTGATCCACCTGAAGATCGAACTCATAAACGATCTTTTCGCGAATCGTCGTTGTGCGCACAGCCTTCAGGGTGGCTTTCTCAAACAAGCTCGCGAGACGCGGAATCCTGGTTCGGTAAATGGAACGCCCCTTGATCGTGATCGTGCGCGGATTGTTGGCATCCTGCTGGATTTCGTAGATCCAGAGGGAATTCAGGTCGTCCACGCTGTTGGAGAGATAATGGAGGATTCTGCTCCAACGGTCCCCGCCCGGCGCAATGGAATCGTAGACCGATGCGGCCGTGGAAAACCTCGCAATCCCGCCCACAAGAGTATCCCTCTGTTGCCTCAACACTTCCAGATCCCGGAACTCCGTTTGCCGCCGTCTCAACAACTCCTGCGCGGCCCGAATCTCCTGGTTGCGGGACACGATGGAAGTATAGAAAAACACGATCGAGAAGAGGCTCAGACCCGCCAGAAGCCACCCGTGCCAAGCCAACTTGAAAGCCTTCTGCTCCTCGATGATCGAGTTGGGTATCAGATTGACGTCGTAAAACCCGGGCTGAGCAGGCTGGAGCGTGCGCCACGCCGTAGCAATCGGGATCGCATATTCCGACAGTGCTTCACCAAGCTGGCCCTCAAAAGCGCTGACATCGATCTCGGCTGAAGTGACATACTCGACGGCGGCGCTCGCAAACTGAGGGGCAAGGGCCTCCCGCAGGTTCACCTTGTGGCCGTCCCCCGCAAGCAGAATGCGGTCCAGACGGGCTAGGGCTATGTTGTCTTGCTCGAGGAGGATACGGCTGTAGAGCGTGTTTTCAATGTTCGGCGAGTTGTATCCTTCGCTGATCACCGGGGCGAAGTGCAGGTAGTTGGGTCCTTGCATGAAGATCAGGCGCGTGAACTCATTGCCGACGTACGCGATCACCGTGATCTCCTCCTCCTGCAACTGATAACTTGCCCGCACAAAGTTCATGAGCGCCACATCCCCGCTGTCGATCAGACGCATCGACGGCAGACGCTTGCCGATGAAGGGCTTGATCTCGTTCAGCAGGTCGTACAGCTTGAGACCGTCTTCTCGCGTAATGGACAGCAATCCGCCCGACGATGTCGGAATCGTATCGATCGCGTCGATGGCCGGGGGCGCGGCTCTCATGGCCGCAAGCTCGGAAACAAGCTGTTTCTTGAGCTTCAGACCCTTCAGTCCGAAGTCGGAGTCGAATTCGTGGTAGGTAACGGCAGGCTCACTGAGGGCGAAGGAAAGCTCGTACTTCTGGGGCGGAATGTCGCCCAAGACACTCAGGAGAACGGAGGCGTTGGTATTGCCCTCTTCGCCGCCCTCGGTGGGTGGCGGCGGGGCCGCGAAGGTTTCACCGCCCAGATCGCCGAAGCCCCCTGCCGCTTCTTCTTCGGGTCCGGCGGCCACAGCCTTTTCCTCGAACTTCTGGACGAGCGAAACGGATTTGAATTCCCTGAGCTCGACCGTACCTCCGCGCAGGGCAAGCTGAACGTACTTAAGATCAAGGCCGTCGACAAACAGCGCGACCGCTGTTTTGCCCTGGCCGGGCTCGTATGCCATTTAGCGTTTGATCCTCAATCGTGATCGGGATGGCCGGATGACACCGTTCATCGACCCTGCTCACTCCCCTCCAGGCGCGCCCTGCACCTGCAGGAGCTGCTGGATGCGGCGCTTGTTGTTGGAATAGTTAATGGCATTCTCGAGCGAAATCTTCTTCTGCAAATACAGCCTCTTCAAATCCTGCTCCATCGTCGTCATTCCCAGCTCACCGCCCTCGGAGATCATCTGGTAGATTTCGCTGGTATTGTTGTTCTTGATGGCCGCACGCACCGACGGCACGCCGAGCAGGATCTCCTTGGCAAGCACACGCTTGCCGTCAAGGCTCGGAACAAGCTTCTGGGAAATCACGCACCTCAGGGTGTCGGCGAGTCGATTCCTCACCCGTTCCTGCTCGATCGGCGGCGTCTCGCCGATGATCCTGTCGATGCTCTCAACGGCCGACGCCGTATGAAGCGTGGAGAACACCTTGTGGCCCGAGTCCGTGATCTCCAGCGCGGTCAGAATTGTCTCCGGATCGCGCAGCTCCCCGATCATGATAATGTCCGGGTCCTGGCGCAGGGCCTGGACCGCCCCGTCCTTGAACGACAGCACGTCTCGCCCCACCTCTCGGTGGCGGATGATGCAGCGGTCGGACTTGTGGACGTATTCGATCGGCGACGCAATGATCACGATATGCCCGTCCACGCTGTGGTTGTTCGCATCGATGATCGAGTCGAGGGACGAGCTCTTACCGGATCCCGTGATTCCGGTGACGAGACACAGACCCTCTTTCGTATGCGCAAGGCTCAGCGTTTTCAGAACATTGGGATGGAGCTCCATGTTCTTGATCGGACGGACGGCATTGTTGATAGCCCTCATGTTCAGGGCAAGCTGGTCGAGGTCGAAATACGCGTCGGCACGGAAACGGCGGAACTCGCCGGATTCCAGATACAACATGTGTGAGAAGTCCAGATTCCGGTTTTCGTAGAGAAAGCTTCGTTGCCGGTCGCCGATCACGCTCTGGATCAGCACGTTCATCTCGTCGGGCGTGTATTTCCCGAGCGTCGGGTCGGGTTTCTTGTTGCCGAACACACGGTACCACACGAACCCTTGTGATCCGTACCCGCCCATGTCGATGTCCGACGCACTGTTCGAGAACATTTTGGTTAAGAAATAGTTGATGGCATTCCTGAGCTTTTCCTTTACCGCCTCATCCATCCTGCCCAGAATGTCCCCGATCATCATTTGACGCTCAAGACCCAGGACCGTTTTCGGAAGTTGGCCGGTTGCGTCTTTCAGAACCTTCCGAGCTTCCTGAAGCACCGGCGACTGGTCACCCGGTGCGGCAACGTGCGGCTGAGCCGGTTTCGTTGCGGCGGCCGGTTGTGCCTCGGGATTTTGAGCTTGTACTGCCATCACTTCCTCCATTCCGTGAAAAGCCTGGAGCCGGATCACTCCCGGAACACGTCCTAATGACGTCGATTATAAGAAACTACAGACGAAAATGCAAATCCCTTAAAGAGGATAATGTGATGGGGTTGGCTTTTGGTGGGATTTTGAAGGAATTAGAACCAAGGACAGGAAAGCGAGGGTGTGAAAAGGAGAACTCGGTACGTCAAAAACCTCGAAAACCGCGAAAATTCGCGCAAATCGCGCGATTCCGTCTCAATGAGCACGACCCATGCACCGTTCACCATTTTCCCATTCACCACGCCCTACAGAAGAACAGGCGCGACTCTCGCCGCGCCTGCATAACCACTTTCTCGCTTCTTACTATTTACGCCCAGCCAAACAACGGCGAGATTGTTCTTCATTAAAAAAGACTCACTTGACGAACAACATTTTTCTCATCACCGCCTGTCCGCCAAACTCAAGGCGTGACACATAGACGCCTGTCGGCAACGATGATGCGTCGAACGTCGCCTTATAGAGACGTCCGGCCACCGCCTCTTCGTTGAACAGGGTGGCAACTTCCTGACCGAGCATGTTGAAGACCTTTAGCACGGCGGGGCCATCCTGCGGAACCGTAAACGAAATGTTCGTGGACGGATTGAATGGATTCGGATAGTTTGGCTCGAGCGCCAGCTCCTTCGGCATGCCGACTACCTCGACCTCTGCCGCAGAGTAATACGTGTATGTTCCTGCGAAATCTATCTGCTTGATGCGATAGGCATAGCGGCCCGGATCCAGACCGAAATCCGAATACGAGTATTCCTGCGGAGCCGTGGACGTACCGGCACCGCGCACAAAGCCCACAACCGTCCACGTTTCATTTCCTTGAACCTGGAACCTTGAACCTTGAACTACCCGTCTTTCGATTTCGAAACCGTAATTATTGACCTCCGTCGCCGTGGACCAGGTCAGATCAACACCGGAACGACCGGCTACAGCGGCAAAGTTGGTGAGCTGAACGGGAAGTGGGGCTTCGGACCACGTCGTGGCAATCCTTACCCCATCGACATAATAAAAAGTTGAGTCTGCGGACAACTGTTCCAGGAATTCAACGTAATTGAATCCCTGGGCGTCGCCGATACCATTGTCTGATTTCACGACGTCCGCGGCTGGTTCAGCACCACTCAAATCCGGATTAACCCACAGTCTTACCTCATCATCAATGGTAGAACCAGTGTTGAATGTGTACTTTATGACAACAACGTGAGTGTCATTTTTTGCATAAGCCGACGATGTGTACGTAGGAGCCGCAGCCCCGAATGTTGAGACTTTGCTCACTCCAAACTTCCATCCGCTACCACCCGCGTCCTGGATCCACAATAGCCCACCCCGTTCAGATTGCTCCGTGCTGGAAAACGATAAAATGTTTGACCCGTTCTGCGACGAACTATCTACTAAGATCATCATCGAAAAATATAACGCCCCTGAGGTTACCTGTCCTGGACTCAGCTGGAAAGCCCATCCAATACCGGCCCTATCAGTGCCGAAGGTGCCCGATAGTCCAGTGCCAGAGGATGGATATCCTGTGTAATTCAAGCTGAAGTTTGAAACCGTCACATCATTTCCCGGAGTACCGGTGGCAAGCCATTGCCCTTGACCTGCCAGCGTAGATGATGCGGTGTAATTGAAATTGTCAGATTGAGGAATCTGCTGAGACACCGCGAACGAACAGATGCCACTGAGGACCGCGACACACATAATCTCTCTCAATGATCCCATTTGATCACGCCTCCTTAATCATGTATGAAATGGCGTACTTCTCCATCTTTCGTCTGAGGGTGAAAGTACCTCCAAGAAGATCAAATGTCAATACTGAAGCATCTGGTGTGTGTGTGCCGCAGGGTACATTCGAATCTGCGCTCAACCGATGCACAAGCCCGGGTATCGAATCGCCCATGCTAGTGTCAGGAGCATGAGAAATCCGACTTCATCAAAAAACATCGCTCTAAATTGTGCTCCGGATCATCAGGTTCTATTGACATTTCCCGCTTAAATGGATAGGTTTGAACATTGGGAGTTTCATGAAGACAACTGAGAGTGTCATATGAACACCGGACAAATGATGTTAGTAATTGGAGCTTTCGCAATGCTTGCGACGCTTGCCTTGAGCATTAATGGAACCATCATCAATACCATGTCCCTCAGCGTTGAGTCCGAGATGGCTATGAACGCCCATGCATTTGCCCAGAGCATGCTCGACGAAGTACTCACGAAATGGTTTGACGAAAAGGCAATCAGCACGAAGATCTATAACTATTCGGACATGACCCCTTATAGCAGCTTGGGCCCAAACTTCGGTGAGGCTGTTCCAAAAGTCAATGGCTACGATGTGACATTCGCCTCCATGACCAAGTTTGACGATGTGGACGACTACCATAAATACGCTCGCAAGATTACCAACAATCTCGGCTGGGTGTTCACTGTCATCGATTCAATCGACTACGTCTACGAGGGCAAAGACAGCACCGACATGCGCAGTCCAACACAAACGTTCTACAAGCGCATCACGGTTTACGTGTACAATGACAACATGGCCAAGGACGACGCAGGAAAGGTCATTCCGGTGGTGATGAAGGATTTTGCCGTATACAGGCGGTACTTTTGAAAAACATGGATAGCGAGACCTGAGACGCAAAACGTGGGACATGGCGAATAAAAGATCGGTTCTTCAGCGGACGTCTTGCATCTCGCGTCTCACTTCTCACGAAATGTTCTAACGAGGCCCTATGTCCAACATGCTCGATATCGTCGGTTCGGTGGTGCTGTTCGGGATCCTCGTGATCACGATCGGCAGGGTGCAGACGAACCTCAATACGGCGATGTACGCCAATTCCTTCACGCAGGTCACCCAGCATAATGCGGTGGAACTTGCCCGTCAGCTCGAATTCGACTTCACCCGAATCGGCTTCAAAACACCGACAAACAAGATCACTCTGGCGGATTCGACCAGGATCAAGTTCCGGACTGACTTTTCCAATACGGGCACAATCCGTGAGATTGAATACAGGATCGGCACAATCAACGACGCAGACGAAACACCCAATCCGCTGGATTTCCCCCTCTATCGTAAAGACCAGAACGGCGAGATCAAGCAGTTGTGGGGCATGACGCAGTTCAAAATCGAATACTACAACATGGAGTACAAGAAACTCGCGACACCCGTCGTCTCCGATTCCCTTCCGAAGATCTATGCCATATGGTTGAATTTTGTGATCGAGGGACGCGAACCGGCGGGAAGCGCGATCGACACAACGTACTACTCGATAACGTGGCAGAAATTGATTTATCCCAGAAACATGGGATTGAGTTATTGAGGAACGGAGTAAGTGAGAAGCGAGACGTGAGAAGTAAGAAGGTTTGAAACCTCCAGGCCGCCGAGACTTCGGCGGCTAGAGAGGCTGTAGACTTTCTCACGTCTTACTTCTCGCTTCTCACAACAAGGTTTAACAAGAGGATTCTTTTATGGGCAGAACAGCACTGTTACTCGTCCTCGGTCTGGGCGCCGCATTCGGCGTTATCGGAATCAACCTTCGAAACTCCGGCAACGCGGCGACAGAACACCAGGTCGGCTACCACAAGTACGCATCCGCACGGAACCTTGCCCGAACAGCCGTGCACGCTCGACTCAGGGCGATCGACCGCGGCGAATCCCTCACCGGACGATCCGACGGATCGTTCAACGGTGGGACATTCTACACCACCGTCGACACGCTGTCCACCGTGGATACTATCGCAATGAATGCTTACTCTCAATTCGCAGAATCCACATACACGATGCGGCTGAAGCTGTACCGATATTCGAAGCCCTTTCCGGTCCCAACGGCGGCTGTGGGCATCCGTGCAACCCCTGTGAACTTCAAGATGCAAGGATCCGCGGTTATTGACGGCCGGGACCATGACCCCAACGGAGCCCTCACAGGCAATCCCGGCTTGCCGGGCGTGGCCGTCATGACCGGAACAGACTCCACTACCGTGATGAACAACGGAGGGTCAACAAAGATTACCGGTACACCCAAAGTCGCCGTCGATACGACTACCTCCAACCCGCTCGATTACGTACAAGAGTACCTCAACAACTACGATTACCGCTACACGCAGGCCGATTCACCGATCAACAGCAACATCACCTGGGGATCGGCAGATGATCCGAAGATCGTTGTCTGCTACACTCCTGATACCACGGTGAGCGTAAAGTTCAACGGAAACTGCGAAGGGTGGGGGATCCTCGTGGTCCACGGGAACCTGAACCTCGCCGGTACATTCACCTGGCACGGACTCGTTATCGCATACGGCGATGAGAGCGTCATCCAGGTCTCTGCTTCTGTCGGTACGCCCAAGATCTACGGAGCGCTCATCATGTCCGGAGGACCGGGAAGCTCGTTTGAAATGAAGGGCAACGTGAGCATGAACTACAGCAGTCAGGCTTTGCAACAGGCGCGATGGATCAAGAAGCTTCTTGCCTACAGGATCATGGAGTGGTACGAGTAGCCGGGTTAAAACCGGGAGGTGGTAGGGAGTAAAGTAGTAAGGAGCAAAACAAAAAAGGCTTCCGATGTGGAAGCCTTTTTTTTTCTTTTCCTCCCCCACACACCTCTCTCCCCTCCTTTACGCTCTACCGTGCTTAACCTTATTCCTCTTCGACGGTCGTCGCCACAACTTCTTCCAGCGTCGTGAGGCCTTCTTTCATCCTCTCCATCCCCGACCTGCGCAGGGTCCACATCCCGTCCCTCGCCGCCTGCTCACGGATGGCGTTTTCATCAACCTTGTCGCCCGCATTCAGAACAATGTCCTTGATCGCCTTCGTGAAGTACAAAGCTTCATGGATGGCTGCGCGCCCTTTGTAACCTCCGTTGCACTTGTCGCACCCTACGGCCTCGTAGAACGTGTGCTGGGCAAGCTCCTCCTCGCTGAATCCAAACCTCAGCAATCCGTCCTTCTCGGAGTCCGGAATGGGTCGCTTGCACACCTTGCACAGGGTCCGGATCAGGCGCTGTGCAACAATGATGTTGATGGCATAGGCAATGAGGAACGGCTCGATCTCCATTTTGTACAAACGAGCCACCGCACTGGGCGCGTCGTTCGTGTGCAGAGTCGAGAAGACGAGGTGACCAGTATTTGCCAGCTTGATGGCCGTTTCCGCCGTGACCTTATCCCGCATCTCACCAACGAGCACGATGTCCGGGTCGTGACGCAGAATCCCGCGGATGGCCTGCTCAAAGCCCATCTTCGGACCGATCTTGAGCTGGCGAGCGCCCTTGATGATGTACTCCACCGGCTCCTCGACCGTCAGCACGTTGACCGTCGGATCGATGACCTGATAAAGCGCCGCAATCAGCGTCGTAGATTTACCGGAACCTGTGGGACCGGTCAAAATCACGATGCCCTGCGGCTTGCTGATGGCCTTGTAGAAGAAATCCCGCGCCGGCCCCTGCAGGCCGAGCTTGTTCAGATCCGTGATGACTTTCCGGTCGTCCAGCACACGGATGACCACGCTTTCAAATTTATGCTTGAATTCCGTGGTCACAATAGGCATGATCGAGACACGAAACCGAAGCTGATGACCGTCGATGACACGCTGGATGAACCCGTCCTGCGACATCTCGCGCTCAAACCGGTCCACGTTCTTCGTGCGATCCTTGATGACCGCCATGACCGCTTCGGGCATCGTGTTCTCCTGGCAATGCCAAACCTGCAGATTCCCGTCGACACGGAACATGAAATTCGTCCGGTTCCCCACATCGGGAACAATATGCACGTCGGACACTCCCCGCCGAACGGCCTCCACAAGACAACCCTCAAACAGATTGACCAGCGCCGACTTCGTGATTTCGGCTTGAAGGGCCTCTTCATCGACCTCGGCGTCTCCTCCGCCCCCCTCGCCCTCATCCACCGTGATCTCGTTCTCGTTCAACAACTTCAGGAACTCGTTCTGCGCAGGAGCTACCTTTTCCATCAAACCCTGGAGATCCTTCAGCCGCACATAGCAAATCTCGTACTTCTTCACGTTGAAACTGCGGGCGACAACCGGCAGATTCTTGTCGGTCGGGTCGGCCGCAATGATAATCAGCTTATCGGTCTGCCTCTCATCGTACTTGAAGGGCAGCATTTTGGCCTGGATCATCATTTCGCGCTGCTGATCGGGCAACGCATCAACGAATTTCTTGATGAACGCAATCCGCGCCTCCTCGATCTTCTCATCGTTCAGGTAAATCTCGCGGAATGCGTAGAGGTTCGCGACTTCCCGGAACACCGCATCATGATCGGCACCGAATTCGGAGACCAGAATCTGCCCGAGGTTCCTCCGGTTCTTCTTATTCTCCTCGGAGTCCTTCATTTTCAGGGATTTCTCAAGTGTCTCGAAATCGATGATGCCTTTCTTGAGCAGAGTGTATCCGATTTTATCGGTTATGTCTATTTCGGGCATAGGGAATCCTTAGTGGAGGCAATGGTCGTGAGACGCGAGACGCAAGAAGTGAGAAAGTTTAAGGCCCATCGAGCCGGCGGCTCCTCCGTTTTGCTTCTTGTTTCTCACAATCCCAGAATATTCAAGTATTCCAAAAGCGTCCCGGGTGCCTTCGGACGCACGGTGGCAGTCTCCGAGGATACGATGGTCAACGCCATCAACACGACCATGATAATCATGGAAACGACAACTTGAATAACCTCGATGGCATTTTTGAGACGATATGTCGTTTCTTTTTCGTAGTACTCGGCAAGCTGGAGTGCGGTGTTCTTCACGGTCCCTGTCTCCGCACCCGACGCAAAGCGCGAGAGAGCCGTCTTCGTGAACACCCCCGTGGCTTCAAACGCTTCGACCAGACCCTTCCCCTTTTCGATCATGAGCGGAATCGCAATCGTTTTGATCTGATGCTCCATGTATTTGTTCCCGCACGCCTCGGCGGACATCCGGATCACATCGATGTTCTCGCCCGATCCGCTGTAGAGCGCGTAAAACACACGGCAGAAAATCTCGATGGCGGTCTTATGCAAGAGATTCCCGATGACCGGAATCTTGATGATGTACTGATCGACGAGGAATTTTCCACGGTCGGTCGAGAGGAACCGCCAGACGAGGAACGAGGGGATCGCAAAAGCGGCAAGAATAAGCCAAATGTTCCCGGTGATCCACCGGCTGAACTGAAGTGATGCTTTGGTCATCGGAGGCAGATCAATCTTCATCTTCTCGAACGCTTCGGCCGTTGCCGGGAAGATATATCCGATGTAAAACAGCACCGCGAGCATAAGGACGAACAACGTCACCAACGGCATGATCAACGCGGACTTCAGGTTGCGCTTGAATTCGGCGTTTCGCTCGAGAAACTTCGCCGTGCTGTCATAGATCTCGGCCATGTTGCCGCTCTTGGACGCAAGACCAAGCATGTTGGCCGTGAACTTGCCGAACACAACCGATTGTTTCCTGAAAACCATTTCCGAGTCCTTACCCTGCTTGAGCTCGGCGTTGATCTCTTTGACAGCGTCGCGCAGAACCGGATTGGCAATGTCATTGACGAGGAGCTGGAGAACTTCGTTGAAGGGCAGTTTCTGACGCATGAGGTCCGCGCTGACACGAACGAATGTAATGACATCCACCGCAGGGGCCGCCGTTTGTTTTGTGCCAAAGAGCTTTTTGCGGACGTACACAACCTGGAAGCCCATTTTCTCCAGGGCTTGCCGAACCTCATCCTTGGTGTAGGCCTTTTGTTCGCCGTCGATCGGCTTTTCATTCCCCTTCTTGACCCGGTACAACCAGGCCACGCGCTCATGAACCCCGGTTACTTTGAACCGTTTTTCACGAGCCATCTCCTCCGCCCGCTGTTTTGCCGATTTCTTGTTGTCCGCTGTGATTGTCCCGGCTACAGCTTTCCCGGACGGCGTAACTCCTTCAATGCGGAATTCAGGCATGAAAATCCTTTATTGGAAAGACTACCGGTAGGATAATACGGCTTTTCAGGGATTGTGTCAAGGCGGGGCATCGGGGAAATAACGGAAGGAATCCAAATGAAAAGTCCGACCTCATTGCCTTTATGGCCGATAGTCGGACTTCAGCGTCACGTACCGGCGTGACTTACGTTCCAGCAAAGTTGGGCCCGCTGAATGTGAACTGACCGACCAGTTTTCCATCGGGGCCGTATGTTCCGGTCACCGAGTCCGACGTGTACTGGGCTGAGACACCGGTAAACGTGATACTGCTTGCTGACGCAGAGACGAGAGAGTAAGTCCCGTTTTCGTTTGATACAAGGGATGGAGGAATCACATAGCCCGTGTATTGACCGTTTCCCCCACCCATGGTAGCAGGGCTTATCCTGTACTGATAGGCGTTAGCGGCAAGATTGGTCATGTCGGAAATGACGGCGTCGCGGTTGGAACCGACGCTCTGTGCGGTAAACATCGTCAGACCAACGGCGATCGCAATCCCGACGATAATGACACCCAGAATGATAAGCAAGAGCTGTTGCTGACCCATGAAGGCCTCCTGGTGAAAGGATCATGAACGTCCCTTAACAAAACACCCCGCTTTTGGGAGCGGGGTGATCAAAAGAAGGCGAACAACCACAGGCTTATGTGCCTGCGAAGTTCGGTCCGCTGAACGTGAAGGAACCGACGAGTTTCCCGTCGGGGCCGTACGTTCCGGTCACTGAGTCAGACGTGTACTGCGCCGAGACTCCGGTAAACTGGATGCTCGTGGCAGTCACGGTTCCCAGCGTGTAGGTACCGTTTTCGTTCGAGGCCAGAGAAGGCGGAATCTGGTAAGTGGAGTAGTCTCCACCGCCACCGCCCATCGTCGTCGGACGAATTCGGTGCTGGTAAGCGTTTGCAGCCAGGTTGGTGAGGTCCGCGATGATAGCATCACGGTTCGCACCGACGCTCTGAGCGGTAAACATGCTCAGACCGACTGCAATGGCGATACCGACAATGATAACGCCAAGGATGATAAGCAGAAGTTGCTGTTGACCCATAGGTCCTCCTAATTAGGATGTAATGGGGGTTAGTTGTTGGTTTGTCGCTGTTTCGTGCTTTCTTGACCGCTTTTAGTCTTCAATTGCCGTGCCAGGAGCGAATCGTCCATTATCCCATCCATTAGGCGATTCACAGGTATCCTCCCGGAAATTTTTTCCTCCGCCTGTCATTATTACTGGATCACTTTGAAACAATTACAAAGCCGCAAACAACTCCCTCGAAACTTGTGGGCCCTGTAGGGCTCGAACCTACGACCGACGGATTATGAGTCCGTTGCTCTGACCAACTGAGCTAAGGGCCCAAGAAATGAAAATACGAAACTCGAATTTCGAAGCTCGAAATCTGACAAGATGCCCAAGCTCAAAAATGTCAAAGCCCCCATCCGGAGAAATCGGGAACAAAATTAGCGAATTTCGAGCTTCGAATCAAGGGGTCAACATCACAGAGGAACAGACGAAACGGGGAACGGTGGAAGGGGCCGATGAAGTCTCCGTTCAACAGCTACCATCTGTCTTTCAGCTCGTCCCTTAACGCAATCGCTTCCTTATCCACCGGATCGATCAGAAGCCATTCCTCAACCATTCTCAAAGCGGGAGCATATCTCCGTTTCGCCATGTAGAGCTTCGACAAGGCCTTCCTGGCTTCAAGGTTCTGGGGAAGCCGCCGCCGCAGGATGAGAAGTTCCCTGATGGCGCTATCTCCCAGTCCCGCCTGTTCGTACGCCTCGGCCAGGCCCAGGAAGTGTGACGGATGTGTTTTGGGGGAAGCGGCAATGGAATCCTTGTACGCCAGAATGGCCCGGAACGGTGTGACAAGGGGATGATCCGGTATTGATCTTGCCAATTTCTCAAAATACTCCCGGGCAACTGTCCTCTGCTCTAATTCGAGGCGGTAGTAGGTACTGAAGATAAGTGCCGGCGCGAACAGCGGATCGATGGCAAGCGAACTATCGAGCACGGCAAGACTCTGGGTCCGGAACCCAAGATTCCAGTATTTCACAGAAGCGACATACAGCATTTCCGCCCGGGCAACGGGGTTCTTCTCCTTTGCCGCCCGCTCCAGCAGATCAATAATTTCGAGGTGGTACGTTGTGTGTCCCAACAACGCGCCCGCCTGCTTGAGTGTCTGCAAAGGACCAAGAAGTCTGCGCGCTTCCGCCAGGTTCCCTCGAAACTCGTGGGCAATGGCCAGAAAAAGTACCATGGTTGTCCCCCCGCGAGTCTCCTCTGCAAGCGCCTTGAACACCGCACCTGCGGTATCTATTTTGCCTTCGCTGAGCGCCTTGAGGGCGGCGGCAAATCGTCCCCGGAGACCCTCGCCGCCGATGGATGTCGGCCTTCTCATGCCGGTCACACGAAAGACCTCGAGGTTGGCCACGCGGAAGGCAGGTTCAAAAGCGTATGCGGCGGAAACAAGCATCTGGGGAAAAAACTCAGGGATATCCGCAAGACCCACGGCGCTCATGATATAATCCACCTCATAATCCCTGACGAGCCGATCGAATTCATCCACCGGAACAAGCGTGTTCACGTCGACGAGTTTTCCGTTCGGTAGGGAAAGCGCCAGGTCCTTCCATTGCGTCAGCACAGTCGGGGCTTCGAGGCTTTGCTTTTCGATCCACTCTCCCACCATCGAAGACGGCTTTGTGAGCATATCCGGAAACGGCCGCTGGTCTGCAACCGATTGATAGAATTCCGTAGGAGATGCGCGGTAATGCATGGCCTCCCGGACGTAGGCGAAGGCCCAAAGAAAGTTCGGGAGCATCAGAAGACCGAAGAGACCCCACGCCACAGGAACAACCCTGGAGGCCAGAGGACGGATCCGGCGGAGAAGGTCAACCCCACCGATCACCGAAAGGGCAAGCATGAGGAGAAGGAGAGGGAACAGAAATCTGACGTCGTTGAAGGGATAAATGAGGATAATCAGAAGATAGATCGGCACAAACGCGATCAGGAATTCGACGGATGCATGCTTCCTGACCGATGAGATGAGTCCTGCCAGTGACGTGCCAAGGGACACGATGGCAAGAACAATAAAGAGGACGGGTTCGATGCCCCCGATGATCGAATACGGCGCCCTTACCGTGGAGACGATGCCGTACACCGATGAGCCGTACTGTGGAAGATACAAGAGACGGGCAAGATAATCGGCGTAGACGGCGGCGTTGACGCGGAGCCGGGCGACAAATTCCTCAAAGAGCGTGGCGTCCCGCGGCGTGAAGTAGTGGAGGGTGAGGATTTCTGAATTTCGCAACGCTGGATGCTCGGCGCCGGCCACGATGACTTCATTTCGGATAAACCAGAGTCCGTACACAAACAACGGCACCGCCAGCATGAAGAATGCCTTCCGGAGTCTTCGATGGGCGGCAAAGAAGATGGCTGTGGCAAACACGAGCGTAACACCTACTTCCCGCAGGAGGGCGGCGGCCGAGAGCACAGCGGCAAGCAGTACTTCATTCCTCGCGGTCTTGCGTTCTCCTTTCACGATCCTGTCCACCAGCACCAGCGTGGCGATGATCGCGATGCCAAAGGGGATTTCGGAGAGAACCTGATGGGAAAATATCAACGTCAGCGGATGAACCGCCAGAAGAGCGGTCGCAAGCACGGGGGCGGGCGGGTCGTCGAGCCGACGCATCCAGAAAAAGAACAGGAGGAGCAATCCGCATCCCATAATGACCGTAAGGATCTTCGCCGCGATGACACTGTTGGGAGCAACGAGAGCGGCGGGAGCAAGCAGGACCGGATAGAGCGGTGCGTGGACAACATAGTGCATGGGTTCGGGAATGGAAAGATCCTCGAATCCCTTCAGTTCCGCCAAAGACCTGGCCCATATCAGGTACCGGGCGCTGTCGGGGTTATAGAGAAGGACGTCGTTCAGCGCAAAAGCGGCGAGCAGGAGGAAGAGGCCGGCGATGGCGTAAAGCCGCCTGTCCACGGTATGGAGCGGATTGGGAGGAAAGTCTATCATGGTTGTTCGGCCGATAAGGTATGAGGAAGTATCCTTCCGTGCAATGGGGGATGAAGAAATCGTAAGAGACCCGGCCTCGGTGCGGTCCGGATGCCGCACTTTAAGGCAACTTGACTGACCGATATATTCTCCGTATCTTGAATTACCTTGGTTCTCTGCCTGATTCCCTTCCCCCTGATTCAGGCGGGGTCATGCCAAAGTCCTGATCGCTCACGAATGCTGGAGAGAAGAATGGCCAGGTCAAAGTACATCACCCATTTTTGTGCCTATTGCCACAAAGAAACCAAGATGGAGGCCGTCGGGGGAAAGGCTGTGGAAGCCAACGGCACGGAATCCCTCCGGGTCTGGTTCCGCTGTCAGCGCTGCAAGCACAGCGCTTTGATCGACAGGTCGGTTCCGGCCTCGAAATCGGCTGTAGCGGATCTGACAAGAGAATCAGCCACGGAGTATGCCGCAACGAAGGTGTTCACTATCGGGGAGGCCATCTATCATTCGGAATGGGATGACCTGGGACGGGTAATTGCCAAGAACAGAACGTCTGGCGGTGTCCAGGCGATTACAGTGTCGTTTCAGAAGCTCGGGGAACGGAAACTCGTGGAGAATCTTCGGGCTGACGCCCTGAGCGATGCAGCGCAAGTTTAGACCACAGTGAGGAGGTGAATCTTTTGGTCGGCATTATCATCGGTGACAACGAACCGATCGATAAGGCAATTCGGCGTTTCAAGAAGAAGTACGAACGGTCCGGCGTTCTCAAGGAATTCAAGAAACGGACATTCTTCACGAAGCCGTCGGTCAAGCGGCGGATGAAAAAGATGAAGGCGATACGCCGAAACCAGCGTGCCATGCTCGAAGAAGCATAGCCGATTCACTGCCTCAACGATCAACAGTACAAACAGAAGTCCGGCCGTCTTTATGATGACCGGACTTCTCTTTTTTGCCCGTAATAGAATTCCCCTTCTGTGCCCTGCCTCACCTCCGACCGCTGGCTCTGACCTCCCTTACTTCACCTCCACATTCCCTATTCCCTTCTTCTTCATCAATGCTTCGATCTCACCGATTTCCCGCGGGGCGCTTTCGGAAAGGTTTTTCGGTCCCTGTTCGGTGACGAGGATGGTATCTTCGATGCGAACACCGATGTTGAAGTATTTCGGATCGACACCCGGTGTGCCTTCCTGGATATAGATTCCCGGTTCCACCGTATAGATAACCCCGGCTTCCATAACGGGACTGGAGATATCATGCACATTCAGACCGACGGCATGTCCGAGGCCATGAGTGAAGAATCGTCTGAACTCCCTTCCGTTTTTCTCTTTGACCAGACCAAGGGCGAACAACCCTTCCTCCACGATCTCTGAGGCTTTTGCGGAGATATCGCTCCACGCTGTTCCAGGTTTCATCATGGCGATGGCGGCTTTCTGGGCTTTGAGAACGATTTCATAGATCTGCCGCTGTTCCCGCGAGAACTTTCCGTTGGCGGGAAACGTGCGTGTGATATCCGTGGTGTAGCCATGGTATTCGCCTCCGCAATCCGCCAGCACGAGATCCCCGTCGTTTATTTTCCTGCGCACGGTGTTGTAATGGAGGACTACCGAGTTCTCCCCTGCCCCGACAATGCACGGGTAGCCGTTGTATTCTGCCCCGAACTTGCGATACACAAATTCATAAACACCCTGGAGTTCGTATTCGTACATTCCCGGTTCGCAGGACATCATCGCCTGCCGGTGGGCGGTAGCGGAGATCTCACTGATTTTCCCGATGAGCGCGATTTCCTCGGGCCCTTTGATCCTTCGCAGACGGTACACCAGAGCAGTGGGATCCCGCAATTCCGTTTGTGAGTTCCGGGTACGGGTTGCGTCGATGAAATCCTGAAGAGGCTTCAGGATCTCTCTGATTTCACCCGTGAAGTCGCCGGCGAAGGGGGGCGCATAGAGAACCGAGGGCCTGGAGCGAAACAATACACTTCGCAATGTTCGTTCGAAGTCTGCTATGGGAAGGGCATATTGGAGACCCCGAAGTTTCATGGCTCCTTCCGGCCCGTACCTCCGTCCCTCCCAGTGCTCGCGGACGGGATCCCGCGGCTGAACGAACAGAATTTCCCTGACGGTCATGGAGGTCGTTGTATCGTCGGGATTCCGAACCTGCATTCCTCGCGGAATCAACAGGAGAACGGCATTGGGCTCCGGGAAACCCGTGAGGTAGAGAAAGTTATCATCCTGTCTGTACTGGTACTCGACATCGGCATTGCGTGTCCGGACGGGGGCGGAATACAAAACGGCAACCGCGTCGTTGCCGATTTCGTTCATCAGCTTATCCCTCCGCTCCCTGTTCACGGATCCCGGGATCAGGTCGGTATCATATTCGATGTATTTGAGGTCTTGAGCAAAAGACGAAAGAATGATGCCGAACGAAAGGGCAAGGATCGGAAAAAGAGATCGGGAAATGGTCATTGACAGAGTGTGGGGTTTGGTCATTGATATTCAGAGTTCAGGATCCACGGGTTGAGGAGGTTCTGAACGTCATTTGAGCAATGTCATGAGTCTTGTTGCGACGTGGCCCGTGGAGGTTTCGAGGCGGTAGATATACACTCCGGAAGACGCCCGTTGGCCGGCGGCGTCTTTTCCCGTCCACTCTTGTCTGTACTGGCCGGCCGGTAATTGTCCCTCGAAGAGGGAGACGACTTTTCGTCCCAGCAGATCAAAAACACCCAACTTCACAACACTTCGTTCCGGTATCGAAAACTCGATGACCGTTGTCGGATTGAAGGGGTTTGGGAAGTTTTGAGACAAGAAGAACGAAGCAGGCTGATTGTTCGCGGACGGAACCGAAACCGGAATAGAGAGGTTCGTGACCTCTGCTCTGACCCGCAGATTGGCCGAGGACAGTCCTCCCATTCCCGACGATCCGTCGGAAAAGTTGCGCCAGAGTGAACCGTTGAATACCGACGATCGGTTCGTTGACCCGGAGCCATTATCGGTTCTCAGGACGAGTTGATCCCCGGAGGTCGGGAGGGACAGAACCACATGATAGTCCACGCCGGAGGAAACCGTAACATCGGTGCCGAGCATATTGATATAGTTGTTCGTCCCTGAACTGAGCTGTGCGAACGGATGGCTCACCGAGTTTCCCATCTTCGTGCCGGGAATGCCGTCAACGCTTCCGGACGTATTGGTGTACACCTCGCACACAAGCGGCCCGGTGCCGGTAATAGGATTCCCAAGCTGGGTCGTGAGGTTGACGTAGATGCCCGTCAATCTCCCCGAGACATCGGGAGTAATTTTGACTGCGAACTTGTTGCTGTTGGTCAGCGTCACTGTTTGATTCGTCCCGGCAACATCATAGGCAAAAACCTTTCTCGCGACCGAGGCCGAACTGTTGAGGGTTTTCACCACGGCTTCGAGGGCGTCAAGTTTTCCGTATCCCCAGGTGCTGTTCGGCACGGTTGACGTATAAATATCTGCATCTGCTGTCGATGTCAGCAGGGTCTTTGCCGCCGCGGCAGTAAGGTTCGGATCTGCCTGGAGCATGAGGGCAACCGCACCGGCAACATGAGGGGAAGCCATGCTGGTACCCTGCGTTATCACATGCATATCGCCCGGAAGTACGTATGCTGTCACCGGCGAGGCCGAACTTGAAAGCGTTGAACCGATCGCCTGTCCCGGTGCCGCCAGGTCGGGTTTTTGGCGACTATCCCGTGTCGGCCCTATACCACTGAACGATGATATGCCGTTTGTACCGTCAAAGGAGTTGCTGTAAAGGTAATTCTGACCGTCTGTCGATGGCCAGCTCCATTTTGTCACGTAGGATCCGACGGTGATCGCGCCTGAAGCCGTACCGGGCATGCCGACGGATTTATTGTTGTCTCCTCCGGAAAGTGTAGCACCCATCGTGCTATGGCCAAGCCATGCATCGAAGGACGTGTTCGCTGACGGGTTGGACAGCGTCAATGTCCAGGTTCCTGTCGCTGGGGCAACGCCGTTGTTATCGCTGAGATCGACTCTGACATTCCGAAGACCGTTCTGAGCGGCAACGTAGTAATAGAAATCCACAGTCCCGCTCGCCGTATTCTGATTCGTCCCGGGCGAAAGCACGGTGCTGGCGGGGGTAGTTAACGTGGCCGTGAGGGACGGGCTTCCGGAGAACCAGACATCAAAAATGACCAGATCATCTCCTGTTCCCGATTCAGGGGTGTAGGATGGAATATTCAACACAAGGCTTACGGAACTTGAAGTATTCAGGGTTCCGGACCGGTGAATGAAATCGCCCCCCTCGTTTCCTGCCGCGATGACTACAATGCGTCCCGGATTCGAAACGAACGTGTTCACCGCTGCTTCATCCGCATTCGTACCGTCATGCGGTCCAACCTGGCCTCCGAGACTCATATTCACGACAATGGGTTTCCCCAGAGCGGTCGCCTTGGATTGGGCATAGGTCAGCCCGTCAATGATTCTATTCGTGGGGAAACCATTATCGCCGCCCTTCACGACAATGATATCGGCTTCCGGAGCCATTCCGACGTACGATTTCGACTGGGAGCGTCCATTCCCGGCGGCTGTTCCTGCGACATGCGTGCCGTGCATGTTCGTATCCTCTTCTCTCACGAACCCGGTCGGGCTTCCATCGAGTTCATCATCCAGATGGGCTTTCGTGTATTCCACCCCGTAGCTGAACCCCGACGGAGGGTTTTCTCCCCCCGACGCCGTCAGGGTTTGGTCCCAGATGTACAAGATCCTGCTCGACCCATCGGGCTTACGAAAATCCTCATGGGCCCAGTCTATTCCCGTATCATAGATCAGAACGATCACGCCTTGCCCCTTGTACTGTGTGTTGTTGAAGAAGCCGGCGTGGAGCAGATGAGCTCCCGTAGCGGGGAGACTGACGTCCATTGACGGATAGTAGATTCTTCCCGGTTCCACGTGGGTCAAACTCGTCAGGGATGCCAGTGTCCGAAGCTCAGACGCTGTCACTTGAGCTGTCACAAACCCGGGATAGACGGAATTAACGGGAATTCCGGCCTGCCGGACCTCCTCCGGATTCGAAGTCCAAATAACGGCCCCTACCGACATTTGGCCGTCATTGCGGCGGAGTCCAAAAGGATATTCTGGCTCGCGCGCTTGAGACTTTGCCAATCCGAGTTCGTATTGAGCCACGATCTTTTGAAACACCGGGTGAAGTTTCTCCCCCTCCCCCGCCCATAACGCGGAACAGGCGATCCCCAGGCAAAGCGCGAGCAGAGTGAGTCTCATTGAACGCATGGTGCCTCCGTTTGGAGAGATTATTTTGACTTCGGATAGCTCATGTTTCCCGTCTCCACGGATCTGACCGATGAGATCCGTGCGAGCGTTTTGATCTGAGAACGGGTGATGCGAACCGTCATGACGTCCCCGAAAGCACTGACAACATTGATTCCTGCGGCCTTGAGATCGTCCGGACTTGATCCGCGAACAACGAGGCCGTATTCCATCGTCCCATCCGGCCGCACGGTCCGGTCAACCATTGCACTCTCGTCGCCTGCGAGGATTTTCTGGACCCCCGGATCCAGCTTTGCTTTTTCTTCACTCGTCAGTTCCATTTCAGAGCGACACCCGACCGCCACGAAACTGAAGACGAGAATAATCGTTAGGGCTCTTATCATGACATCCTCCTGAAATTACCAAAATCTTTCTTCTTTCCAAGGATCTGCGGTGTTGGAATAGCCGTTGACCTCCCAGAATCCCGGCCTGTCCTGAGCCATGAATTCCAGTCCCCTGACCCATTTCGCCCCTTTCCATGCGTAACGCCGGGGTGTGATGACGCGCAACGGACCGCCGTGCTCGGGTTCCAGGGGCTTTCCGTTGACTGTGTGAACGAACATGACGTCTTCGTCGATCATCCATTGAAGCGGAAGATTTGTCGTGTATCCTCCGTATGCATGCTGAAGTACGTATTTTGCTTCCGGCCTGAGCTTCACTTCTTTGACAAAATCCCTGAACATCACTCCTTCCCACAGGTCATCGAACCTGCTCCAATGCGTGACGCAGTGGAAATCCGCCTGAAGCTTCGACTGCGGCAAACTCAAAAACTCGTCCCACGTCCATTCCTTCTCCTCTACCCATCCCCAGACGCGAAAGCGCCATTCCTCCAATCTGATTGTTGGAGCGGCTCCGTAGGTCAAAACCGGGAATTTGTCGGTCTTGTACTGCCCAGGGGGGAGCTTGGGCTTGCCGTATGCGTTGATATCGGGTGGCATGATGGGATCAGTGTTCGGGCGCCTGTCGCGAGAAGTGGGACGCAAGAAGTAAGAGAGTTTAAAGCCTCACGAGCCGCAGAGAGAGCCCGACCGGCGACTCATTGGTACATGTTTTGCATGAGCCACTTCCTCACTTCTTTCTTACTTCTCACTTCTTACTTCTTACTTCTTACTTTGTTCCTCCAAACCACTGTTTCCACGACTCGGGATCTGCGGACCGGTGGACGTGCACAATCTTCCAGCCTCCTTCACGGCGCTCGAGGACCATGGTTGTCGGAAGATACTCGCTGCGCTCTTGTCCATCCACCTTGTATTCCTGCCGTAAAATGTAAAAGACAACAGCTCCATCCCCATAGACTCTCACGTCCATACTCTCAATGGAGTACTCATACTCACTGATCCGGGAAATCGTGGTCTTGAGTCGGCTCTTCGTTGAATCGAGCACTTCGCTCGTGCCCCATGGGGTGACGTAATATGCGGTCGAATCATAGTACTCGTCAATCAGCTTATCTGTGTCGACATCGCGGGTTGTGTACGCCGTTTTGAGAGAGAACTGAAGGTTCTTGACGGTGTTCTCGACATTCTGTCTGTCAATCGATGGATCCGTTTCCTGACAGGCGGGAAGGAACACCAGGGCGAGGAGAGCGAGCGCGTGGGGCTTCATTTATCCTCCGATTTGCGACATGGTCCGCTCCGGCCGTACGAAGCCGGGTTGATTGATCTTGTGTCCGGCCTCCTTGCGTGCGACGGCGTCACGGATGGCCGTTTTGATTTCCTCATCCGAAGCGCCTGAACGCACCAGAGCGCGCAGGTCGGTTTCCTCCAGGGAAAACAGGCACGTTCTGAGCTTTCCGTCGGCTGTCAGACGCACACGGTTGCAGTGTGTGCAAAAAGGCTCGCTCACCGAGCTGATGAATCCGACTTCGCCCCTACCGTCCTCGAATCGGTACCGGTCCGCCGGCTGAAGGCCATGGCGTTCGACGGACACCAGACGGACGCCGGTGTGGTCCTCGATGCGCCGAATGGTCTCGCCCGACGAAACGACGCGGTCCGGGGACCAGCCGTCATCTGCTCCGATGGGCATGAATTCGATAAACCGTATGACGAACGGCCGCGAGCGCGCCAGATCGGCAAACCGCGGGATCTCGTCGTCGTTGACTCCGCGGATGAGGACAACGTTGAGCTTGATAGGTCCCAGTCCCTGTCGCTCGGCTTCCTCGATCCCTTCCCAGACCCGGTGGAAATGGTTCCTCCTCGTCACGAGATTGAATCGAAGCGGATCGAGCGAATCAAGACTGACATTCAGGCGCTTCAGGCCCGCACGCGCCAGGGCTTGAGCTTGCTCGGCAAGAAAATATCCGTTGGTGGTCAACGCAAGGTCTTCAATCCCCTTCAGTCCGGCCAAGAATGCTACGAACACCTGGAGGTCCTTCCGCATCAAGGGCTCCCCGCCGGTGAGACGAACCTTCGTGACTCCCAGCTCGCTGAAGACCTTCGCAAGACGTGCGAGCTCTTCATAGGTCAGAAGCCGGTTCTTCCCCAGCCACTCCACCCCTTCCTCGGGCATGCAGTACCGACAGCGGAAGTTACAACGGTCGGTCACCGAAATGCGAAGATTATGAACAACCCGACCAAAGGAGTCGATGAGCGTACTATGGACGTTTTCCGTTTTCAAAGTATCGATGAGCGTTCGTAGGGGCCGGCTCTATTCTAGACTCTATTCACATTGACTTTTGACTGTTGAATTGACCCGGACCATTCCATGGTCCCATCGGCGAAATGTTCCCGTTTCCAAATCGGAACGTCCTGTTTCAGGACATCGATGAGGAAGCGGCATGCTTCGAAGGCTTCCTTCCGATGGCCGGCGCTGACGCCGATCACCACGCTGGCTTCGCCGACCGGAACGCGCCCCAAACGGTGGACGATGGCGATTTTGTGAAGAGGCCATCGTTCCATCGCGCGGCGTTCAAGATTCTCCATGACCTCAAGCGCCATTGGTTCAAAGGCCTCGTACTCCAGCAGGAGTACCTCCCGTCCTCGCGATTGATTCCTTGTGGTCCCAATGAACACATCGATTCCGCCGCTTTCCGGAGAGGTTAACCCGGACACAACGGCACCGATGTCAATCGGATTGAGCGTCAAGGCCGTCATGGCATCAGCCTCCGCTGACCGGTGGAATCACGGCGACCTCGTCGCCTTCCTGAAGCGGATGGGCATCGTCCACGTACCGTCGATTGACGGCAAGGCGGATGGATCGGCTCCATTCGCGGAATTCGGGATTTACCGAAGCGAGGTATTCAAAGACCTCCGATGCGCGGGGATGCTGCAGATCAACCGTCTTCTCTGCGAATCCCGCCAGATCTCTCGCGTTGGCGAACAGTCTCAAGCGGATCTTCATAGCAGTTCGATCTCCACAGAATCGCCCGCTTTCAGATCTTCCGTGTCCTCGGGAAGAACGATCAGGCAGTTTGCCGCGACCATGGAAGTCAGGGCACCCGAGCTCTGCGATCCTGTGGTAGCAACGACAATTTGGTCACCATCGTTGCGGGCAATGCCGCGGACGAAATGGCGTTTGCGGTCTTTCTTGTTCAGGTTCTCGGCAAGGATTGCCTTAATCCGGAGCGGGAGAGCGGGAACGGGGATGCCGGAGAGCTTCTCAAGCCCGGGGCGGACAAATTGCAGGAATGTGACCATGGAAGAGACGGGGTTGCCGGGGAGTGCAAAAACGGGTACGGCTTTCCCGTTCCTTTTCTTGATCCCGAACGCCAGCGGCATACCGGGCTTGATATTGACCTTCCAGAACAGAATCGCGACTCCTTCGGATTTCAGTACGTCGAGAACGATATCGAAGGCGCCTACCGACACTCCGCCGGAGGAGATCACGGCGTCGGCCTCCAGGGCTTTACGGACAAACTCGGAGAGCTCTCGGCGGGTATCGCGAGCGATTCCGAGGTTCACAGGGACCGCCCCGCAGTTTTTCACCAACTCCGAGAGCGTGAACGCGTTGCTATTTCTCATCTGGCCGGGACCGGGTGTTTCCGTCGCATCCACCAGCTCATCACCGGTTGTGAGAATAGCGACCGAAGGCCGACGATACACTTCCACAGAGAGAAGGCCGAGTGAAGCAAGCACTCCGACGGCGGCCGGATTAATTCGCGTTCCCTTTTTCAGGACAGTGCTCCCGGCTCTGAGGTCCTCTCCTCGTTTCCGGATGTTCCTTCCGATCCTCGCCGGGGCCTGGACCTGCACCATTCCGTCGCGCGTCTCTGTGAGTTCCTGTTCAATAACAGCATCGGCACCATCGGGAACCGGGGCGCCGGTCATGATCCGTATCGCTGTTCCGGGAACAACCTTTTCGGAAAACGATCTGCCTGCAGGAATTTCACCCAGCAGTTTCAGTTCGACGGGATTCTCTCTGCTTGCCTTGAGGATGTCATCGACCCGGACTGCGTAGCCATCCATGCCGGAATTGTCGAACAGGGGAACGTCGTGCGGGGCCGAGACATCAACGGCGAGGACCCTGCCGCCGCATCTCTGCAAGGGGCAGGGTTCAGAAGACACCGGTGTTATGGAGTCGACGATCCGGTTGCGCGCTTCGATTGCGGAAACCATCACCAACTCTTTCACAACGTCAAAATATGCATCGCTCCATGGAAAAGCAAGGAGAGCAATGTAGAATTTACATTCCACGCTCTCCCACGCTCTTGGAAGTGTTTTCAAAACAGCAGGAATTTCACCGATCATCAAACCGGCGGCGCGGCATGAGAATAGTGGGGAGAGGGCGGGGAGGTACATGGAACTTCGTTTGAAAGGGTTTGCGGATGGAGATGGTGCAATTCGAAAAGGATGATCCGGCAATGAGCGACGATGTCATGGAGAGCATTCGAAACCAAATGGCCTTTCTTGCGCCCCGTCCGGGGGCTCTTGTTTTGGTCAAGGACAGGGTTCTTCGTCTTCCGGAGCAAGAGGTGGATTCCGTTCTCCTGCAAGCGATCGATGTCAGGACGCAACTGCTCGAAGGCCGGTTCTACTTTGTGGCTTCCATCGCCGCTAAGATGGACTTTCTTGAACATATTGTCCGCTTTTTTCCATTTTCTTTGGAGGCGATTTGCACGGACGATTCGGGCGGCAACGGGGATACTTCCGAACACCGGTTCGCGCTGCTTGCGGCTCGCTTGGGGATAAGACATTCGATTACGAGGTTCAGCGACCACGGTTTGCTTGCGTATACCGATCGCCATTTTTTTGACCCGCAATCGAGCACAAGCCGGTGGAAGACAATTGATGATGCGGCAACCGGTTTTGCCGCCTTCGTGCACCACCACAATCACGAACGGAGACTGGAGATTCATCATGGAGCCACGCCGGTCGAATGTCTTCGCGACCTTGTTGGGCCGTCTGGCTCCCTCGGTCCCCCTTGAGAATCGTGCCGAATTTTCCATACCTTGGGACATTCTTGTCCCATGGATCGTTCCCTTTTTGATTACAGGCAGCAGCACTCTTCGTTTGGCGCGCGCCATCGACTCGCTTCCTTCCTCTTCTTCCTTGCCGGTCTGTTTCTCACGCTTTTGCTTCTTCCCCGCGATTCCCCCTTCGACCTGACCAACTTCCAGCGGGTGGTCCATGATGGGTCCTTGGTTTTCCGGATTGACCTTCCCGTGGCCGGCAGGTTTCACGTGCCGGGTCTCGTGGTCCTCGCCGTCATCTTCGTGCTTTGTCTCGTTCTCCTTGCCTCGAGTATGCGGTTCGTACGGGTTCTTTCCAGATGCGGTCTCCGGCTTTCCTTGGCCGGCTTGTTCCTCTGTGCAACCTTGATACCCCCGGAGTGGTATTTTGTCAGTTCGGCCTCGCTGGTTTCGCTCGAGATGGTTCTTCGCACGCTTGCGTTTTTGATTCTCCTCTCCGGCGCACTCCGATTGTTCGAGGGCCAAAGAGTGCCGGATCGGCTTCTCGCTGCCTATCGGCGCGCACGGGGCCTGGTGCTGGAGAGCCCTCGTCCTCGTTTCCTCGCGTCGGTGTTTTCGTTGTCACTTGCCGCAACAATTTCCGTTTCGACCTTTGTCTTCGACAGGATTCCTCATGTGCAAGACAGCGTCGCCCAGTTGTTCCATGCAAAGATGTTCGCCCGAGGATCCCTGTTCGCTCCGGCGCCTCCCGCTCCCGAGTTTTTTGAGTTTCTCCAGATGATCTTGCGGGACCGATGGTTTTCGCAGTATCCTCCCGGTCATACCGTACTGCTCTCGGCAGGCGTCATGGCAGGAGCACCCTGGCTCGTGAATCCGCTCCTGGGCTCCCTTTCGCTGATTCTGCTCTACGGCGTTGGCGTCCAACTTTCGGGCGAGCGGGTCGGGCGGCTTGCGGCGCTTCTCGGATTGTTCTCACCATTTCTGCTTTTCATGTCTTCAGAGTTCATGAATCACACGACGGCACTCTTCTTCTTCCTTGCTTTCGTTTACTTTCTCTTCAGGGCCATTGACGGGAAGAGGGTTCATGACGGGATTCTTTCGGGGCTTTCGTTGGGTTGGCTTGTCATGACTCGTCCGTACAGCGCCGCGGCCCTCGCGGTCCCGTTTCTTCTTTACGCAGTCGTGCTTGTTGTTCGGAGAACGTCCGCGCTGTTTCGTGCCGCGGCGGGCTTTGTCCCGGCCTTCGGAGTCATGCTTTTGCTTTTGTTTCTCTTCAATTGGGCCACCACGGGTCATCCTCTGGTGTTTGGGTTTCAATCGCTGTGGGGATCGCGTGTAAACCCCGGATTCTTCGAGGTCAATGCCGGACAGCTTCACACACCGTGGAAGGGACTGACGCAAACGCTTGCCAATCTCGTGGGATTCAACAAGTATTTGTTTGAATGGCCCGTTCCGTCGTTGTTGTTCGTGACCGTGCTCTTGGGACTGCGGAGGATGCGGACGAGGGAGCTTTTGCTGGCTGCGTCCGGAGCCATGCTCGCCGGCGCGTATCTCCTGTACTGGTTTCAGGACTGGTGCTTTGGGCCGAGATTTCTCTTCGAGGCGTCAGGACCGGCGATCCTCTTGACGGCGGTTGCCATCGATGAGATCCCCTCCCTTTTGAAAGAGAGGCTCCGCCTTCCTCTGTCATTGGAGACCATTCGAATGAGTGCGGCAGGTATGGTCCTGATTCTGATCACCTTGGGCCTCTGCTTCAACCTTCCTGCACACCTGCGGCACTATGGCAACTCATATTGGGGAGTGGACGGCCGGGCTTTGAAAACCGTGCGTCAGGCCGGTATAGACAGGGGAATTGTGTTCGTTTCCTCAGGCTATGGTGGCCTTTTTCCTCAGAACGATCCTCTTCTGGAGAAAGGACCGATCTTTGCACGGGACCTTGGGGAGCGGAACCAGAAGCTTCTGCGGCTCTATCCCACCCTCCCGGCATGGGTGCTTCGGGGGGATTCGCTGGAGAGAGCGAGAAAAGAGTGAATGCGCCCCGCTAGGGGATTTGCATTCTGAGCGCTTTGACCAGAAAAGCAAGAATGTCTGAAGTTTCCTCCACCTGCTTGGAGATCGGTTTTCCGCCTCCATGACCAGCTTTGGTCTCGACGCGAAGCAAAATCGGATTGAGGCCTGCGTCGTTTGCTTGAAGAGTGGCTGCGAACTTCAAAGAGTGCGCGGGCACCACGCGATCGTCACGGTCTGCCGTGGTGATCATTGTGGGGGGATACGCAACGCCTTTCTTGACATTGTGGAGAGGAGAGTATTTGATCATGAATTTGAAGTGATCGGGGTTTTCTTCGGCATTTCCATATTCCCCAACCCAGTATCTGCCGACGGTGAACCGGTGATAACGGAGCATATCCGCAACGGGCACCTGACACACGACTGCACCGAAGAGATCCGGTCGTTGGAGCATGCACGCGGCGACGAGCAACCCTCCGTTACTGCCGCCTTGAATGGCGAGCTTCGGAGTGCGTGTATACTTGTTCCGAATCAGCCATTCTGCGGCGGCGATGAAATCGTCAAAGACGTTTTGTTTTTTGTCCAGCATTCCCGCCTGATGCCATTCCTCCCCATATTCATTTCCGCCCCTGAGGTTTGCAAGTGCAAACACGCCGCCCTGTTCAATCCAGGCTAACCGCGCGACATTGAACGATGGCAGCATTCCCGCGCTGAAGCCGCCGTAGCCGTACAGGAGCGTGGGGTTGTTGCCGTCAAGAACCAGGCCCCGTTTGTGCGTAAGGAACATGGGGATGCGCGTGCCGTCCTTTGACTGATAGAAGACTTGTTTGGTCTCATAGGCAGACGGATCGAACTTCAGGCCGGGTTCCCAGAACGGGGTCACGGTCTTCGATTTGAAATCGTACCGAAAGATTGTCGTTGGGTACAGAAACGATGTGAACCCGAAAAACATTGTTGTGTCCTCTCGCTCTCCCGAAAGTCCGGCGATCGTGCCAAGACCAGGCAAGGGGACTTCCCCCGCCGGTGTTCCATCGAGCGAGAACGTGAGCAGAATGTGGTGGGCATCCTTGAGATAGGCAATCACAAACTGCTCATTCACGAGCGTAGCGAATGAAACCGGCTCTTCCCGTTCGGCAACCAGTTCTTTCCAATTTGCTCGTTCCGGTTTGCGGACGTCGATGGCAATGATTCGTCCCCTCGGGGCGTTGAGCGTCGTGTGGAAATAGAAGGCCGAGCCGGTGTTCCCGATGAACTCATAAGCCGCGTCGGCATCGTCGAGCAGACGGATGAAGGGGCCCTCCTCTCCGAGTTCACGGTAGTAGATGCGGTTGTTGACATCCGTTCCTTTCCACACGAAGAGGATCAGATACTTCCCGTCGTCTGTGACGAGAGGATTAAACCCCAGCTCCTTTGCGTCGGGGCGCTCATACACAAGTTTATCGGCGGACTGGGACGTTCCGACTTGGTGCCAGTACACCTTCATATGGTAACTCTGCTCCTCCGGAGCGACCGTGGAGGGATCAGGGAATCGGCTATAGAAGAAGCCCCGGTTATCGGGTGTCCAGGCCACTTGGGCAAACTTCGTCCAGCGAATAAAATCATCAAAGCCTTTTCCGTCGGCAACTCGACAAATGCGAATTTCCTGCCAGTCACTGCCTCCGGTCGAAAGACCGTAAGCGAGAAGCGACCCATCTTTTGAAGCGCGGCGGTTGACGAGAGCGACTGTTCCGTCCTCGCTCAGGTCATTCGGATTGATAAGGACTCGGGGCGTTCCCGCCAAGCCTTCCTGGACATACAGCACCGACTGGTTCTGCAGACCGTCGTTCCTTGTGTAGAAATACATTGTCCCGTTCCGTACAGGAACGGAGTACCGCGGATAGTTCAACAATTCGAGAAGGCGTTGTTTGAATCGTTCGCGTGCCGGGACATCCTTCAAGTAGGCGGACGTGAGGACATTCTGTTGCTCGATCCACATTTTCAATCTGGGATCATTCTCTTGCTCCATCCACCGGTACGGATCCGCCACCCGGGTGCCGTGAAAATCGTCCACGGCATCGATGGTTTCCGCCTTGGGGTATTGAAAGGGCTGGGCGGCAAGGAATGCCGCCGGGAACAGGAAGACGAGGAGAATCCGGGGACGGGAAGACATGGCAACTCCGTTTGGAAAGACGGTGGAACGTTGAGATGGAGTGAATATAGGAAGAGCCCCTCCGGGATTCAAGCGAGAGAGATGCGACGTCCGGGATTGCATGCGCGGGGTTTTGTTTCTATATTAGAGGTCTCTAACCTTCCTTTTTGAAGGTTCCCAATCGGCATTCTGCAGTTTCGCTTCAAACATGATGACACGGCGGGGTAGCTCAGTTGGTTAGAGCGTCGGAATCATAATCCGCAGGTCGTGGGTTCGAATCCCTCCCCCGCTACGATAAAGAGGATAAGAGCGAGATTGTCGATTGATTGGGGGATAATACAAGTTGGAAAGTGCGAAGTCGGAAAAACGCCTCAGTTCTTTTCCGACCCCGTTTTCCAACTTTCCAACTTTATGCCATGTCTCTCCTGTCCCGATTCGAAGAGTTCCTTACACAGAACGCCCTTGTCGAGCGTGGCACGGGTGTTCTGGTGGCGGTGAGCGGGGGAGTGGACTCGATGGTATTGCTGGATCTGTTCCGCACGATTGCGTCGGAATGGGACCTGACACTTTCCCTGGCACACATGAATCATGGGCTCCGCGGTGAGGAATCCGACGGGGACGAGGAGTTTGTCAAGAATTTCGCCCTTGAGGCCGGTCTGCGGATCTTTTCCACCCGCATCGACATCCCAGGATTTCAATCCACCCGCCATCTTTCCCGTCAGGAAGCGGCGAGGATCCTGCGCTATGAGTATCTTCAGCGAGCCAGGAAGGAAGCCGGCGCCGATGTTGTTGCTACCGGTCATCAGGCCAACGACAATGCCGAAACGGTACTCATGAATGCCCTCAGGGGTGCCGGCATTCGGGGCCTTTCGGGCATTCCCCTGCGCCGGGAGCCGGGAATCATTCGCCCTCTCCTCTTCGCCTCCCGTGCCGACATTGAAGCCTATGCACATGATCGCGGAATCCGGTATCGAGAAGACTCGTCGAATCTGTCTCGTGCCTATCGTCGGAACAGCCTTCGTCTCGACATTCTGCCGGTTTTGGGAAAGGAACTGCAGACGGACCCCGTGAAATCCCTCAACCGTCTCTCATCGCTGATGAGGTCGTTGAACGATCTTGTTGAACGGGAGAGCGCGCGGGTATCCCCCACGGTGATCTTCAGCACGAGCGAACGCACGATCATCGCGCTGGAGCCGCTCAGAGCACAACCTCTGTTCCTCCAGGAGGAACTCGTGCTTTCTGTTTTTCGCAAGCTGGAAATCGAGCCATCGGAATCAAAGGTTGCTTCCGTGCTGGCGCTTGGTGACCAACCTTCGGGCCGGGTCATCGACCTGTCGAGGCGCTATCAGGTTTTGCGTGACCGCGACGCACTGATCGTGTCTGCCCGAGAGCTTGTGACCTTTGAACAAGAGATCAAGATCGGCGGTACGTACGACTTCCCGGGATTCCGTTTTTCCGTCCAGCCGACCATTTCCGTTCCTCGGACGTTTGGGAAGTCTCGGGACACGGCCTTTGCAGATGCGGACCTGCTCGGGAATCGTCTTGTTCTGCGATCCTGGCGAGAAGGCGATTGGTTCATTCCGCTCGGCATGCACGGCAGGAAGAAACTCAGCGATTTCTTTGTGAACAGCAAGATTTCGCGTGTCAGAAAACCGGAGATTCCAATCCTCGAATCCGACGGCGCCATTGTGTGGGTCTGCGGCCTCCGTCTGGACAACCGGTTCCGCGTCTCCCCTGCGACGCGGAGAGCCGTCCAATTCATTTACGAGCCCAAGGAGCAAACGGACGCCGCATGAGCGAGACCATTACCGTCAATGGGGAACATTTTGAACTCTACCTTACCGAAGAGCAGATTCAGAGCCGTGTCCGGGAGCTGGCCGCCCTCTTGAACCGGGACTACGCCGGGCGCATTCCGATCTTCATCGGCATTCTGAACGGATCCTTCATCTTCTTTGCGGACCTGATCAGGGAGATCACCGTGGATTGCGAGGTGGACTTCCTGAAGCTATCCAGTTACGGTGACGCCAAGATCTCTTCAGGCGCTGTGAAGCTCCTGAAAGACCTGAACTGCCAGGTGGAGGGGCGGGACATTGTCATCGTGGAGGATATTGTAGACTCTGGACTGTCGATCGAGTTCATCAAGAAGCTCATCTTGCGGGAAAATCCGAGAACATTCAGGGTGGTCACGTTGTTGTTCAAGAAGGACGTTTCGAAAATTGATTTTCCGCTGGATTATGTGGGTTTTGAGATTCCGCCCGAGTTTGTGATCGGGTATGGTTTGGACTACGCCCAAAAAGTTCGTAACTTACGGGCGATTTACCGTCTTTCCGGTGACAAAAAGGCCGGAAGCGGGACAAGGAGATGATCATGATGCAGTGGTTCAACGAAGATTCCGACGACAGGGAAAAGCGGGACGGTACCCCCCGCAACCGTCCTCCGGCTCCGCCTCAGCGTCCCCCTCAGAAAAAAGGCCAGAAACCACCCCGGGACGACGAGTTTAACTGGAACAAGGTTGGACGCGTTATTGCCAGCTGGCTGGGCATTCTCCTGGCGGTTTTTCTGATCATGTACGCCTTTCGGAGCAATGAGGAGACGGAATACGAGATCAGTTACACGACCTACCAACAGCTCTTGGACGATGGAAAGATCACTGAGGCCGTGGTCAGGAAATCCAATTTGAACGATTTTGATTTTCACGGCAAGCTCACAGGTCCCATGGAAATCACCACGACGAGCGGTAAAACGGCGCGTGGTGCAACGAGGATCGTTTTGACGCTCCCCTACATCGATGAAGCGGTCATTGAGAAATGGAATTCCAAGGGATTGAAGTTCAACATTGTCAAAGAAGACAACACGTGGGTGAGTGCTCTGGTGAGCTTCCTTCCGTGGATTCTCCTCATCGGCATCTGGTTGTTGATCCTGCGGCGCATGCAGATGGGGGCCGGGGGCACGAAGGGGTTGTTTTCATTCGGCAAGAGTCGGGCAAAGTTGTTGACCGAGGGTGGGAACCGTGTAACCTTTCAGGATGTAGCAGGAGCCGACGAGGCAAAGATCGAATTGCAGGAAGTCATCGAATTTCTGAAGGACCCTGCAAAATTTCAGCGACTGGGCGGCAAGATCCCGCGTGGTGTGCTTCTCCTCGGTCCCCCGGGCACGGGAAAAACGCTTTTGGCTCGGGCCGTTGCCGGCGAGGCGGGCGTGCCATTTTTTTCCATAAGCGGAGCCGATTTTGTGGAAATGTTTGTCGGCGTCGGGGCGAGCCGGGTGCGCGATCTGTTTGAACAGGGAAAGAAGAACGCCCCGTGCATCATCTTCATCGATGAGATCGACGCAGTGGGACGCCAGCGCGGCGCAGGTCTTGGCGGCGGGCATGATGAACGCGAGCAGACGCTGAATCAGCTGTTGGTGGAGATGGATGGTTTTGAGCAGAACAGCGGCGTGATTATTATCGCGGCGACAAACCGGCCGGACGTTCTGGATCATGCCTTGCTGAGACCGGGACGCTTTGACCGCCAGGTAGTCGTGGACCGTCCCGATGTGAAGGGTCGCGAAGGCATCTTCCGGGTGCACACAAAGAATATCCCGTTGGCGGACGACGTCCGGCTCGATGTGCTGGCCAAGGGAACTCCGGGGCTCTCGGGTGCCGACATTGCAAACCTCGTGAACGAAGCGGCGCTGTTAGCCGCCCGGCAGAACGGCAAAGCTGTAACCATGCGACATTTCGAGGAAGCCAAGGACAAGGTGATGATGGGAATGGAGCGGAAGACCCTGATCATCTCGGACCGCGAAAAGAAAGTGACGGCGTACCATGAAGCAGGGCATGTTCTGGTCGCCAGGTTTCTGCCGGAAGCGGATCCCGTGCACAAAGTGACCATCATTCCCCGCGGGCGCGCGCTCGGCGTCACGACCTATCTGCCGATCGACGAAAAGCACACATATTCGCGTGAGTACCTTGAATCCATGATCACCTATGCGCTTGGCGGCCGGGCGGCGGAGAAGATCGTATTCAACCAGATAACCACGGGAGCCGGCAACGACATAGAAAGGGCCACCGAGATTGCGCGCAAGATGGTCTGCGAGTGGGGCATGAGCGAGAAGCTGGGTCCCCTCGCCTACGGAACCAAGGAGGAAGAGTTATTCCTCGGACGCGAGATCACCCGGTCACGCAACTTCAGCGAGAACACGGCGATAGCAATCGATGCCGAGGTCAAGCGCATTGTTTCCACGTCGATGAAGCGTGCAGAAAAGATCCTACGGGACAACCTGAAGAGCCTCCATCGGCTGGCCAATGCGTTACTCGAACGCGAGATTCTGGATGCGGAGGAGATCGACAAAGTTATCCGCGGGGAGAAGCTTCCGCCCATCGAGCGCGGCAACAACGGGGACGGGGTTGCGTTCACAGAGACACCGAAAACTTCTGCGGTACCCCCGCCGTCCAAAGCTTCAAAAGCGTCATGATCGGCCGGCCTCCCGGGGTTGACGAGGGCAATCAACAACCGGACGGGCAGGCTTCGGACATTCTGCACCAGAAGGCCACGATCCATTACAGGGCGGAGCTGATCCGTAAGGGGATCCACCTCTGTTCCCTCTCCATTCCGATTGTATACTACCACATTTCCCGCGAGACGGCCCTTTTCATTCTCCTCCCAGTCACAGCGGCATTTTTCATCACCGATATCGCCCGATACACCATTCCTGCCGTCAGCGCCTGGTACTACCGCACCTTCGGGGTGCTGTTGCGTCGGCATGAACAGGACCACGAAGCCAGACGGCTGACGGGAGCTACCAACATCCTCCTCTCCGCTGTCGTGTGTGTGGCCCTCTTGCCAAAGATTATTACGGTGAATGCTTTTGCGATTCTGATCATTTCCGACACAACATCCGCTCTCGTCGGTCGTCGTTTCGGAACACAGCGATTCCTGGGGAAGAGCCTCGAGGGCACGCTCGCCTTCTTTCTCTCGGCAGTGCTCGTGGTCCTCGCCGCGCCGAAGGTCACAGGAACGCCGACGGAATACTTCCTGTGGATTGCCGGTGCGGCCGCGGGAGCGCTTGCCGAGGCCTCGCTTACCCAGGTGGACGACAACATTTCCGTCCCCTTGACCGTGGGCCTGGTCGTCTGGGGATTATATTGGCTTTTTCTGCCCGGTGTGAATCTTTATTCGTAACCCGACTTGAGGAGATGTGCCATGAGATTCCTTGTGTTCACCGGTCTTACTGCGGTGCTGTTGACCGGGTGTGGCGAGTTCAAGATGCCGGCGACGGGTCCGGACGACGAAATCGCGGTCTTCGCCGATGATACTACCTGGCAGACGCTGGAGCCGATTCTCCGCCAGGTCTTCGAGGATACTGTCTGGACTCCCCAGCCTGAGTCGTGGTTCACGTTGAAACGGGTTCCGTTTGAGGAATGGGGAGACTATGAGAAGCGGAAGAATCGGATGATCGTGGGTCCTCTCGACGGAACCGGAGCGGTATCGTCTTACATCAGGAATTCCCTGGATTCGACGGTGACGAATCTTGTGTTGGAGGGCAAGGAATTTGTCTTTAACAAATACGATTCGCGGGCCCGCGGCCAGCTGCTCATGTTCCTTACGGCACAGGATTTGAAGACCCTCGGGGGGGCCATTGCCGGCAAGGCAAGCGAACTCTCGTACTATTTCCGCCGAATGTCTCTGCGGCGTGAGTTGGCGGACATTGCCGAGGAAGCTGCGTACCATAAACGGGACATCTCGCGCCATCTGGCCCGCACCTACGGATGGACCATGACGATCCAGCATGACTATCATGTTGCCATCGACTCGGCGGAGGCCCGATTCTTCTGGATCCGCCGCGCGACTCCGGCCGACATGGAACGGTGGATCTTCATACACTGGAGGGATATCAGCGATCCCGGCATCCTGACGGACCAGTATGTTCTGGCGTTGAGGGATAGTGTGACGCGGACGTTTCTTCGAACCGTCGGGGACGATGCGTTCGTGGAGATCGCACCGTATCATTTGAAGATAGAAAAGGTGAATTTTCTGGAGCGTTTTGCGTACGAAACACGCGGTAACTGGAGATTCAGCGACAAAAGCGGCGGAGGGCCGTTTGTAAACTACACGTTCTACGACCCCTCGACGCGAAGATTGTATATGCTGGACGGGTCGGTTTTTGCCCCCCGGGTGGAGAAGAAGAAGCTGATCCTTCAGGTGGATGCGTTGTTGCAGACGTTTCGAACTGTTGTCGAGTTAAGCGAAGAAGAGCGAGAGGAACTTGGATTGCGAAAAGGCGCCGGCAACTGATCACCAGCGCACGTGGACGGTCAGCGGCGGTCCGCCCATCTTGTCGAGATAGCGGACATATCCGTACGTGCGTGCGAACCGGACAACATCGACCAGCACCTTGACATCCTGCTCGCAGTATGCCGTGATGAGATCGATTCTGCCTTCCTTCCACCATTGCAGGGATTGGAGTCCGTCCGCGGTCTTGCCCACCTGAAGCGTTGCCCTGGCAATAGAGTCGAGAGAAAGCCGGTGACCGAGGCGGCTCCGGAGATCTTTGAGGAGATCGAACGAGCGCTGGTAGATCCCGGTTACGTCCCCGTAAAAGCTCAGTACTTTCGCATCAAATCCGTCCCCGTTGAAGCTGATGATCCTGTCGAAGGAGACAAGATAAGCGATCATCGCAGGCGCGTCGGATTCCCGCCAATGGCGAAATCCTTCCAGAGCCGACCACGTCACCCCGACAGCGAGGCGCATCAGATGCACGTTTTCCCACCCGACCTCGTCCGCAGACCTCTGTGTTTCAATATCGTAGTAAACTTCTGTCGCAAACAGATCGAGCTGCATCCGGACCTCAGGAGCAGCCGTATTCGGGAGGGGCGAAGCCGGGATCCCCGGCGGAGACCGGTTTCCCGTTGACAGAATATCGACGGTGTACGAGGACTCTATGCCATCGCCTAAGGGCCTCGGCCAGAACCGCTACGGCGCACACCATGATGAGGAGTGTGAGGATGGAATTCACGTAGCCCTGCATCGAAGTACCTTCATGAGCGGTGAGGGGCAGGAAATTATCCACGATGTTGAGATAGCAGGCGATCAGCGTTGTCGAAGTGACAAACAGCATAGGAACAAAGGTCACCCAGGCATAACGTACCCGTCCGGCATTGATGATGGCACTTGTCGCCACAGCGAGCGCAACACCGGCCAGGAGCTGGTTTGCGGTACCGAACATGGGCCAGATTGTGCTGATCGAGCCGGTCCAGATAAAGTACGCCCATGCGACGACGACGACTGCGGTGGACAGGAGGGCTCCCGGCAACCAGTCGGTCTTTTCAAGAGGCTTCCAGAGACGTCCCGCGTATTCCTGCACAAGAAACCGCGCAACTCTCGTTCCGGTATCGATGGTGGTCAGAATGAACAGGGCTTCGAACATGATGGCAAAGTGGTACCAGAACGACATCAGTCCGGCCATGCCTGGAATCCCGGCGAAGATCTGCGCAAAACCGACGGCGAGCGAAACGGCCCCGCCTGTTCGTCCGACAATCTGCTCACCTACTTCCAGCGAGAGCATTTCAAGGTTCACGGGGTCGATTCCAAGCGCCGCGAACTTTTCGGGCGGTACATTGATCGCAAAGTAGTCTCCCGGCCAAAGCGAGCTTGCAGCAATCAATGCGATGATTCCCACGAGGCCTTCCATGAGCATGGCACCATAGCCGATCATCCGCGCGTCGGATTCCCTGCTGATCATCTTAGGTGTGGTACCGGACGACACAAGCGCGTGGAACCCGGAGATCGCTCCACAGGCGATGGTGATGAACACGAAGGGGTAGATCTTGCCGGGAATGATCGGTCCGCCGCCGTGGATAAATTCAGTGATGGCGGGCATGTGCAGATGGGGTTGCACCACCATCACGCCGATGACCAGAGCGGCAATCGTGCCGATCTTCATGTAGGAGCTCAGGTAATCTCTCGGACACAGCAGGAGCCACACCGGCAGAATGGATGCGATGAAACCGTAGAGCGCTATGGAAAGAACGATTCCATCCCGCGAGAGGGTGAAGTACGGCTCAAGGAACGAGCCAGGAATGAAGCTTCCGGCAAATACGGCTCCAAACACGCCAATCACACCCACGAGGCTTGCTTCGCCCACCTTGCCCGGACGGATCCGGTACATCCAGAGTCCCACGAAAAGGGCCAGGGGGATGGTCGCGGCGATGGTAAAGGTCCCCCAGGCACTTTCGGCAAGGGCGTTAACGACCGCCAGACCGAGTCCGGCGAGAGCAATGATGATAATGATGAGGATGGCAACGGAACCGACCACACCTGCGAGGGGACTAATCTCATGCCTGGCTATCTCCGCAAGAGACTTCCCGTTACGCCGGATGGACGCCACCAGCACGACAAAGTCGTGCACGGCACCCCCCATCACGACGCCAATCAGGAGCCACAGGAAACCGGGCAGATAACCGAACTGTGTCGCAAGCACGGGTCCAATGAGCGGACCCGCTCCCGAGATCGCCGCGAAGTGATGCCCGAAGAGCACCCACTTGTTGGTCGGATGGTAGTTCTGCCCATCGTTCAGTACATGGGCCGGCGTTTGCCTGCTGTCGTCAAGAGCAACAACTTTCGCTGCGATAAACGCGCTGTAATAGCGATAAGCGATCGCCATGACGCAGAGCGCGGCGATAATCAGCGGAAGTGCATTCATAAAATCACCTTGCAAGTCATAGCAAATCTCCCGATTTCACAAGCGTTACCCCCGCGTTCTTCATTTCTCCGATGGCTTTCTCCCCATCCCCCGGATTAACATCGACTGCCGCAATCGCATCGATCACCAGATAAGTCCTGAATCCCTTCCTGACGGAATCAAGAGCTGTGGCGCGAACGCAGTAGTCGGTCGCGAGACCCACCACATAGAGCTCGTCGACTCCCTTTCCTTTCAAGTATTCCGTCAGATTGAGATTTGTTGCTTCGTACGCCGAATAGCCGTCATCCTTGTCCCCCGTTCCCTTCAGGAACACCTGCTGGATTCGTTCGCTTTCAAGGTCCGGATGAAACTCCGCTCCGCGCGTGTTGTGCACGCAATGGACCGGCCATTTCTTGAAGTGCACGGTCTTGTGCGGGTGCCAATCCTTTGAAGCGACCACTACCGGGAATTCTTTCATGAGGCGATTGATCACGGGAACGACTTTGTCTCCTTCCGGAACGGCCAGTGCTCCCCCAGGGCAAAAGTCGTTCTGCACGTCGACAACCAACAGTCCTTTCATCCCTTACCACCTCCAGAGAAGGTCTTATGCATTGATTCAATCAGTTCCGAGCGCAGTTCCATCAGTTTATGGCTGATGCCCACTTTATACACGTGGGGATTCTCAAACCGTTTGTGCTCGGGTGCCAGCGTGGCGAGCCGGGTCCTGGCATAGTCGGCCGATTCGCCGATGGTCCATGCCCTCCGGGCCTTTCCCCTGTTCATCACCGTTTCCATGATCGGCTCGAAGTTCATTCTTCCCACCGGACTGCGGTTCTCCGGAAACAACGGATGGTACATCCAGTCGAGCCGATCCTCATCGTCGAGGACGATGGCATCACCGTAGAACATGCCGTCGCGACCGAGGTAGCGGAAGACCCGCTTCCTCCCCGGAAGAGTTATTTTCGCGAAATTTTCTGAAAACTTCAGCCGTGGCCTGTGACCGCACATGCTGAGCTTGTAAACACCGTCGAGCGCGGCAGATGACTGCCCTGTGACGAGCTTCGTGCCCACGCCAAAAGCGTCGATCGGGGCATCCTGTTCCAGAAGGCTTCTGATGACATACTCGTCAAGCTGATTCGAAGCAATGATCTTCACGTAGGATAAACCCGCCTTATCCAACATCAGGCGGGCCTTGCGGCTGAGGTATGCCAGGTCGCCGCTGTCGAGCCGCACGCCCGCCAGGCGCTGGCCCCGGGCTTCCATCTCTTTGGCCACCGTAATGGCGTTTGGCAGGCCGCTCTTGAGTGTGTTGTACGTATCGACGAGCAGGACACAGCGATCGGGATAGATCTCGGCAAATTTTCGAAATGCCGCCAATTCGCTTTCAAAACTCTGAATCCAGGAATGCGCCTGAGTGCCGGTAAGTTCAAGGCCGAATTGAAACGCGGCATAGACATTGGACGTGGCGTCAAATCCTCCGATCACCGCCGCCTTGCTTGCGTGCACACCGCCGTATCCCTGGGCGCGTCGCAGACCGAAGTCCACGACACGGCGGTCACCGGCAACTCCTCTTATACGCGATGCCTTTGTGGCAATGAGGGACTCAAAGTTCAGAATGTTCAGCAGGACGGTCTCGATAATCTGTGTTTCGATGATCGAACCCTCAACGCGCAAAACCGTCTCCAAGGGAAACACGACCTCGCCTTCTCGTACCGAGAGGACGTCTCCCTGAAAACGAAATGATTTCAGATAATCAAGAAACTTCCGATCAAGTCCCTTCTCTTTCAGGAACCGAATATCCTCATCGTCAAACCGGAAGGCTTCCAGTACCTTCAGGAGGTCTTCCAGACCCGCAAAGAGCACATATCCTCCGCCGAAAGGGTTTTCCCGGAAGAAATAGTCGAACGTCGCTGGAAGGTCACCCTTGCCGGACAGATAGAACGCCTGGCACATCGTGAATTCATAAAAATCCGTGTACAGACCTGCGTGTTTCTCGAGCATTGCTATTGGAAAGCGTTCCGTAGATGTTTGAGCACGATCATGCGGCCCTGGAACCGGATTGAGACCACGTCAAACCGGTAGAACCGATCTGTCAGTCGGTAGCGGACACAATACCCCATGGCGGCCTTGCGGATCCGGTTCTCTTTGGCGATGCCGACGGATTCCTCCGGTTCGCCGAACTTCAGAGATCCCCGGGTCTTGACTTCAACGAACACCAATTCGCCGTTTTCTTCCGCCACGATGTCGATTTCGCCCCGCCCGTGCCGGAATTTTGTTTCGTGAATGGTGAACCCCCGATCCACGAGGAAATCCACGGCAATCTTCTCACCCAGATCCCCCTTCCTGAGCGCATTGCCCATCATGCCCCCCCATCTCTATGAATTGAACTCCAGCTCGAGCTGATGGAGGCTTTCGAGCTTGAAACTTTTGCGATGAATGTCGCAGAAGCCCAAGTGTTTGATGGCCTCGAGATGTTCGCGCGTACAGTATCCCTTGTGTCGCGCAAACCCGTACTGCGGATAGAGTTTGTCGTATTCCTCCATCAGCTTGTCCCGCGTTACCTTGGCCACAATCGACGCGGCCGCAATGGAAAAACATCGGGCGTCGCCATCGATCAGGTTTTCGAACTTCAACGTATCATGATTGAACGAGTTTCCGTCGGCCAAAACAATCTCCGGCATCGGCACCAACTTCTCCACGGCGATTCGCATGGCCAGAATCGAGGCCTGGAGGATATTCACTTTGTCGATCGTTTCGTGGTCGACGACTCCCACGCCGATACTCACCGCTTTCCGTTCAATAACCGTCAGGAGCTGTTCCCGCTTCTTTTCCGGCAGTTTCTTCGAATCGTCCACGCCCTCGATGGAGAGGCCTTCCGGGAACATCACCGCCGCGGCGACAACCGGTCCCGCCAGAGGTCCGCGACCTGCCTCGTCGACCCCGGCAATCCTGGTCAGTCCTTGGTTCCAATAGTGTCGTTCGATATCGAGAGTCACAGCTCGTCTACAGTCCGATGTACAGTGCAATCAATCCAAGAACCATATCGGCCTTTAACGCCGTGTTTAACCTGGCCAGGTTTGCCGGCCCGGCATCCATCCACATGGATACGATGACATAGCCCAGCACGGCATCCACAACGACGATTGCGGCAAGATACGGCATTCCACTGAGCCCCGACAGGAAGGGTACGAGAGTGGCCCCCAAAAGGAGAACAAAGGCAGCGGTTGCAACAGCCAGCGCGGCAGAGACACCTCGTCGTAGTGGGAGCGTACCAGCGTTCCCGGCTTGATCCCCGCGCATATCTTCAATGTCTTTCAAAATCTCTCTGCCCAGGTTCAGCAAGAACGCAAACAGCGCAGGGAAAAAGGCCCGGTCCGGCTCTCCGGCGATAGAACCGCCGTACAAAAAGGCCAGTGCCGTCATTGCCGCCACCAGAAGATTTCCCAAAAGCATCGTTCGCTTCAACACGGCGCTGTAGATCAGCAGGCCAATCACCGCCGCAAGGGCGATCTCCAACGCCGGAGAATGTAGAAAAAGATTGAGGGAAATGCCAATGGCAGAGAGTCCAAACCAAAGGAAAACCGCCGCCCGCGGTGTGATGCTTCCGCGCGGGAGAGGACGCCCCGGCTTGTTCACACGATCGATCTCGATATCAAAGTAATCATTGATTGCGTTTGCCGCACCGCCGATGAGACCTCCGGCGAGCGCAGCAATGAGCGCCCGAACGATGTTCCCGTCAACACCGCCGGCCAGCAGAACGGCGGCGGCAATGACAAGCATGATGATGAGCACATTGACCGGCCGCAGGAGCTCGAAAGCGGCCGAGAGTTTTTCAAAATTCATTGACCAGCCGGAAATGAAGTTTGGCGGTTCTGAACGTATCACCTTCTCCGAAGGCAAGCCCCACCGTGATCAGCCCCAGACCGGTATCGAGCCTCGCACCCGCTCCGAATCCCCAGCGTGTGATTTCAGAACCGGACAATCCTGAGACGGCAATGTCCGGGGTGCGGATATATCCCAGATCCACAAAACCGAAGAAGTAGGACCTCTTTTCTGCCAGCAGACGGTATTCAAAGGAGCTCCAGGCGATTCGCGAGCCGCGGAATTGATTTTCCCGATATCCCCGCAGAGTCGTCGTACCACCCAGCCGAAACAAGTCGGCATCTTCAACCCGGGAGGCCGAGAAGTCCCGTCCATGCAGCGCCACTGCAACAACTTGAACGCGGCTGAGAGCACCATAGGCCTCCACGTCAAAAGCCACGCGGTTTGTTCCCTCCGGAGCGTCGCCGCCAATACGCTTTCTCCCAAACTCAGCCGAGGTGCCGTACAACACGCCCGAAGTGGGGGTGACAGCGTTGTCCCTTGTATCGTACCGAATGGTCGCTCCGACACTCAAAGACGTGCTTCCGGGAAGACCCCCCGTTTCGCGTTCGGCGGGCACAACGTTCATGTGCTCCAACGTCAGCCCGATTCCCACTTCAGTGGTGAGCCTCAGCACAACCCTGCCGCTGTAGCTCCTTCGGATGTACGACGAATCCTGCTTTCGTTGGCCGAATCCCCCCTCCAAGTCCAGCGGAAGAGACGCCAACCAGGGCTCAAGGTACCAAAGCGACAGTTCCTGTGTCAGTGCGGATTCCTTCATCCACCGAGCAGTCAATCTTCGCCCGGTTCCAAACAGATTCCCGAAGTGCACATGGACCAGTCCGGTAACAACGCCGACCGTTCCCTTCACCGGCGGGCTGTATCCGATCATGCCGTCGAATCTGTTCGGCGAGCCTTCCTGAACCTTTACGAGCAGAAAACCCTTCTGATCCTGAGACAGAACAAACTCCGGAGTTGCAACGGAGGCGAACAACTGCGTCCGCTCAAGCGATCTTCGTACCAATGCCGCAAACTCGTCCGTGAAGACTTCCCCGTTCCGGTACGGAATCTCCCGAAGAATCACATGATCCTTTGTGAAGGAGTTGCCTTCGATTCTAACGCCTTCAAGAGTTGCCCGGATTCCCTCGTTGATCTCCAGGACCACGGTACACCCGTAGCGCCCCTCCTCCGATCCATGAATGACCAGGTCGGCAACCGAAATGCCTGTTGTCGGATATCCCATTCCTTCATAGACCCTCAGCATCCTCTGAATATCCTCCTCGATCACCGTCTGACGGAGGGGCCTGCCGAGGATGGTCAGCTCCCTGCGCAGAAGGTCCACCGGGATCGACGCGGCCCCTGCGAGCACGACAGAATCAACGAAGACCGGTTTGTTCTCCCGAATCGTAATATGGACATCCGGCCGATAAGCATCTCCCGTTGGATTGATCTCCACTTCGGCAAACAGAAAACCTTCCTCTCGATAAAGAGAAAGCACTTGTTCCGCCTGCCGGGCAAAGAAAGCGGAATCCGTCGGCGAGCCCGGATTTAAGGACGTTTCCCGGAGGATCTCATTGGCCGTGAAAGCGACATTTCCCGTGATGCTCACCGAACGCACTGTTGGCTTCTCCTGGGCCTGAACCCCGGAAAGCAACAGAACGAACATCCCCAAACACAAAAAGCCAGGCCCAAACACTTGAGCACTGGCTTTTCGCAGGACATCGCGTCGAACGGACTTCAGCGGACTCTCCCCCACAGGTCTGTCGTCGGGTACCGCAGGCGGTAATCGCCAAAACCCGTTTCATCGACGAACACGAACTGGCGTTCCAGTTCATAGTAATACCACACTTCGTACGGCTTGGTGTTCATATCAAAGGGGTGGCGGTCGATGTTATCCGGAGATCCGAAGCGCACGTACACCATTCCTCGATCCGTTCGCCAGCCTTCCAGATAATGGCCGAAATTCTTGTTGGCGAACTCCACGCGCCGGTAGTATTCCTCCATCAATTCATTCCTGCTCGTCGCCGGATCCGGGTCGCGTTTGGACCAGAACTCCAGAAATCGCCGTCGCATCTCCTCCTCATCTCCGGCATCCCGGATGAACTCATACTCCGCCGGCTGGGCAATGTACCTGAGTTGTTCCACAGCCTTGGGAAGATCCGAGATGGACGCGGGAATGTCGGTATAACGCACGGAGAAGGTCCTGGTGGTCGTTGCGCGGGCAGAGGACGCCGAATCACTCTTACCGGCCGGAAACGCCTCGACCATGATCAGATAGGTACCCACGGGCAGCCGCAGGTCCTCTACCTTCAGAAACGCCTGGGTCTTTCCCAAAGACGTTTGTTCCATTTGACGCGCGCCTGCGACCTCTTCCTTGTCCTTTCCCAGAATTCTCCACACCAGCTCCACGGAATCCGCCGGCGCCTGGTTGTATATCTCCAGAAACATAAAGAATCCTTCCCCCATGTTGGAGATATTTCCCGAGATGTTCGGAACAATCCTCTTCGTCGCTCCGTCCGTCGTCAAACGCGACACCAGCATGATATCGCTCAGGCTGAGGGCCGCCTGGCGGTAGTCCGTCACGAGAAGCGCCTTGCGAACCCGCCCTGTCTTCCTTGAATCCTGATCCCGCACCTGAACGGTGACGACATAGTTACCCGGATCGACGTCAAGGGCGCGCTGAGTCAGGCTGTAGGCCGAGCGCGAAACGGTCTGGGTAAACTCAGGAAGCCTGACGTCTACGGTCCAAATTCGTTCCTGGAGGACCTTCTGCTCAGGCGTAGCAACGGTCAGAACGACATCGTATTTAGCCACATACTGATCCCCCTCTTTCACAAACCGAAGTTGCTCATACGGCACCTGAACATAAAAATCGATTCTGGACTTTTCCGGCGTCTCCGACGAATAGCTGATCGCATCGAAGAAGAACATCGGTGTGGACTCGACGGTTGTCGGCCGCATTTCCGCCTGCGCAGGCGAGGTACCGTGCAGAATCACAGCAACGACGGCAAGACTTCCGACTCTAGAATGCCACTTCATGGAATTCCCTCCTTGGGACAGGAGTTGCCGTCCTTTCGGCGTACAGGTCGTACTCCATCCCCTCAACAATGCGAACATCGTAAAAGTTGCCGGGAGAGAAGGCTTCCGCGTCCTTTACATAGATTTCCTGGTCGATTTCCGGAGCATCCCACTCCGTTCGACCGACTGCATGCGCTCCTTCGATACGGTCGATCAGCACCCGCACGACCGATCCTGTCAGGCTTGCGTTTCTCTCTTCGGAGATCTCCCGTTGAAGCTCCATGAGAGCCGACATTCGCTCTTGCTTGACCGCCTCGGGAACCGGGTCACCCAGTGCCTCCGCAGCCGTACCGTCCTCTTGAGAATACGTGAAAACTCCCAGTCGGTGAAACTTCGTCTCCTTCACAAAATCGTAGAGGACTTGAAAATCGTCATCCGTTTCGTTCGGATACCCCACGATGAAGGTCGTTCGGATCGCGAGGCCCGGAACAGCACGATGCATGCGTTCGAGCAGGTCTCGTGTTCTCTTCTCCGTCATTCCTCGCCGCATCGACTTCAGGACCGGATCGGAAACGTGCTGGAGCGGCAGATCGATATACCGACACAATGCGGGAACATCCTGAAATACGTTGAGGACATCCTGGGGAAATCCTGAAGGATAGGCGTACATGAGACGAATCCATTCGAACGAGTCGAGTTCGCCGAGCGTCCGGAGCAGGGTTCCAAGGCGGCGTTCGCCGTAGAGGTCGAGCCCATAGTATGTCGTGTCCTGGCCGATCAGAATCAATTCCTTCACCTTCATCGATGCAAGGGTCTTCGCCTCGCGGAGGACGTCTTCCAGCGGCTTTGTACGATGCGTACCGCGCATCAGCGGAATCGCACAGAACGAGCACGGACGATCGCATCCTTCGGAGATTTTGAGATACGCGAAATGTTGGGGCGTAGTCAGGACCCGTTCGCCCAGCAGTTCACGGCGGAAGTCGGAACCAAGCTCCGTGACCACCTCGCGTAAATGGTTCGAGCCAAAATAGGCGTCAACCTCAGGGAGGGCCTTCCGCAGATCCTCACGGTATCGTTCCGACAAACAGCCCATGACGACAACCTTCTTCAGCGTACCGGAGCGTTTTCGCTCCAGCGCTTCCACCACGGCGTCGAGGGACTCCTGCTTGGCGGCTTCGATGAATCCGCAGGTGTTGATGACCGCAATATCGGCTTCGGCAATGTCGTTCACCACGGTGGCGTCGCTCACCTTGAGCTGTGCCAGCAGATGCTCGCTATCCACGATGTTCTTTGAGCATCCCAGCGTCACCACGCCGATACGCGGTTTGTCGGTTCCGGGTCGGATCCTGCTCATGAAAAGACAATGAAATCGATGTAAAGATACACAATCGGTGCAAGAAATACCACACTGTCAAAGCGGTCGTACACCCCCCCGTGTCCCGGAATCAGTGACGATGAATCTTTCACGCCGGCATCGCGTTTGAATTTGGACTCCACAAGATCTCCCATCTGACCGAACACACCGATGAGGATCCCAAGCACGATGCCGTCCGTTGTGCTCAGGTACTCCAGCACCGTTTGCTGTGCCGTCACCATCGTGGCAACGGCTCCTCCAAATCCCGCAATGGCTCCTTCCCATGTTTTCGAGGGACTCACCCGCTCCAACAGCTTGTGTCTTCCGAAACTCTTTCCTGCAAAGTAGGCCGCCGTGTCGCACACCCACACGGCTGCGAAGAGGGCAAACAGCGTCCATCCGCCCCAGCGATCGACCACGGCCACAGCATCGGTCCCATCCGGAATCATTCCGCCAAAGAAGCGGTGAACGGGGAACCCGTAGGAGAAGAGCTCGCGCAATCCCACGAGAAATCCGAAAGACAGCGAAACGATGAGGACCCCGCTCACAGTCGTGCCGACGTTCTGCAGGGAGGACTCTTTTGTCCGAAGAACTTCCAGCAGAAGGACAATCAGGACAAAGATCACCAGCACAACGAGAATAAATTGAAGCTGAGAAAAGAGCTTCAGGTGAATCCCGCGCTCAAGGAACCAGGAGTAGACACCGACTTGGAGGCGTTCGTAGATGAACCCGAGCGTCAGGAAAAATCCGGCCGTCAGACCCAACCCTGTCAGCGGCATTGCGCCTTTCTTTTTCGCCAATCCGTAGAATTCATGGAGCGACAAGGTCGAGAGGAGCGCAACCAATCCGAAAAACCAGTAGCCACCCTCGAACATCGCGGCAACCATGAGGGGGATTGCCACGATGGCGACCGCGATGCGAGCGGGGAGCTTCTCAAATCGCTGATCAGAGTTCACGGCGTGATTCCTCATCCAGAGCAAGCTTCTTCAGAACTTCGCGCGCCTGTCCTGCCTGCCCGGACCGGACTCGCACTTGGACAACCGACGGGAGAGAAAGGAGAGCGAGGGCGTTGAAGGCGTTTCTTGCAAAGGCGATAACGTCCAAACCACTCTGGGCAAGGTTCTCCAGGATCATATCCGCTTCAAACGGAGAAGAGCACACTGCCAGAACGACCGTTTCTGCGGCAATATCCCGGTGTGAAAGAACGTCGCAAAAGAACCTTCCCCCAAGCCTCGTAGCACAATCCCCACAGACGGGCTTGCCGCACACAACACATCGGGCTACGGCTGGGACGTCGGCATGGAGCTCGCACTCCCATGAGGGCGAACCGAGGATCGCACCGCACGAGGTGCAAAGATCCATGTCGTTGACCGCGTCGCCGCACTGGTCACATCGGGCCATGGGTGTCCCTCCATTCGGGTGACGTGATGACAAGATAGCGCGAAAACACGAACAGGAACAAGCCAAGATAGAGAACGAGCTGAATCAGCACGGCGCCGATGTCGGCGTGGCCTTCTGATTGTGCCCCAAGGATGGTTTCGGACTCCATATGAAAATACGCCGCCACTGCGGCAAGAGCGTTGTTCACAAAGTGGGCCGTCATGGCAATGAGGATGCTGTTTGATCGGTACCGTAGGACCCCAAAGTAGCAACCGAGGCCCACGAGAGGAACGACGGCAAAGGGATTGAAATGATACAGGCCGAACACCGCCCCGGCAAGAATGGCTGCCTGCAAGCCGGGGAGCGCTCTCTCGATGGACCGCTGGATCAGACCGCGAAACAACATCTCCTCCGCCACGGCGGGGACGACGGCAACCACGAGGATGACAAACCCCAGTTCGCCCACCGTTTCCGCCCGCACAAGGCCCTGAAACATTTTTTCCAACATTTCCTTGAAAGGGTCGAGGATACGTTGGAGGACATCAGGGAGCGGAATCATGTCCTGAAAAAACAGGAAGATCTGAAACACCTGTTGGAGCATGACAAGCCCAATCACCGCATAGACGGTTTCTGCCGCCGAGGGGAGCCGCCACCGGAATACATCCGACAACTTGACGGACAGGAGACGCGCGAGCGCGATGGTGGGAATCAGAATGCAGACGATCTGGCCGGCCATGGTCAGCCACCTGATCAAGTCGACGTTTTCCCTTGTGACCGCGGTCTCTCCGACAATCAGGAACGTGATTGTTCCGGCCACAAGCTGATACAGAACGAAAACAATGGTCAGGGAAACGGCCGCAAAGACGATCGGATGGATGCGGTGGCGCTCGACGAACGCCGGCCGTTCAGGACCGGTCGATTCCGCGGATCGAGGCATCATCGACGGGATCCACCCCCGCCCATTCGAAGCTTGATCATCGCCGCCAGCAAGGGGATCATGATCTCATGGTGGCCCGTGATCTGGTACCCCCGTCCATGGTTCTGTGTAGGCCGCTCAACAACGTTGACCGTCGGTCTATAGTGCCGAAGCATGTCGAAGTTTGCTGTGGAGAAGCCTTTTGTCTTGTAGCCGAGATTCCGGACGACCGTGAGGGCTTTCAGAAACACCTCGGGAAGAATCACGGCTGACCCGACGTTGATGACCACGCCTCCGCCCTGAAGGTCCTTCACCGAATGAGCGAGGACCCTGAAGTCTCTGAAGCTCAGTTCTCCCGTCGCCGCCCCGTCCATGGTGGGTTGTTGATGGATGATATCCGTACCGATGGCTGCATGGACCGTCACCGGAACGCGCGCTTTGAGACATTGGGCGAGAATGCTGACGGATACATTCGGCGCCTTTTTTTCCAGGAGCTTCTTGCCCAGCGCCTCACCATACCCGTCCTGCGAATTTCTGAAGGCCACGGTCAGGCATTTGTTCATAAACTCCCCCGTTTCCCGTGACATCCCGAATGTACCATCCATCAGATTGACGGCAACGTCTTCGGATGTATGTCCCCACATCGCGGTTTCCACGTCGTGGATAGCCGCGGCGCTGTTCATGGCGACATGCGTGAGGACACCGCCTCGCACGAGATCGATGATCAGAGGTGAGAGGCCGACTTTGATGACATGAGCGCCGATCATGAGGACGACCGGTTTTCGCCGGCGGCGCGATCGTATGATATCCTCGGTCAGATCACGCAGTTCTTCAGCGGCGAGGATTTTCGGCAAGGAGTCCACGAATTGTCTGAGCGTGGTCTTTGCCGGCGACTTCAGGGGCTTCGCAAAAGCCGCGGGCGTCACCTTGCTTTTTCTCGTCGCGATAGAAATCGTTCGGATTCCAGAGAAATCAAGCTGGGTGTAGAGAGACATATGATTATTTGACCTTTGCAGAGATGGGACCGTTGACCCCGTGGTACTCGCGCAGTTCCGCGTCGATCGAACCAACGGCAACTTTTGTACTCACCTTCACGGGGATTTTTCGTTCGTCATTCGTCATCCAGATGATGATTCTTCCCTCGGACTTGAACAGTCCCCCCTCCGTGATGAGGGGTTCAACAAGAACACAATCGAACTTTCCGGCGTCCACCTCAATGCGTTGATAGCCGAGGAACTTGATGGCCAGGGCGTATGTGGTGTCTTTGTAGAAATTGTGAAGATACGTCTTTTGACCCGGGCGCATGCCCGTGTACTCCAGAGTACGGGCAAAATAGAAGGCAGAGATGATGTCGTGCACATAGGGAGGGATCGGATACTCCTTGTCCTCGGCGTAGGCAATGCGGTTGCGCTGATCGAACCTCGCCTCAAAGTCTCTCGAATACGATCCTTCCCTGATCCGCTGAGAGAAGCGCCATGGAAACAGGCCTGCCGTATCCACCATGGTCTCGTACCGGTCGTCCACCCTGTAGATCCAGGAAAAGGTCGGCGTGGACTTGACGGTGAACAGGATCCGGTAGCATGGCCGTCCCTCCACTACATCGATTGTTGGAATGCTCATGACGGCCTCCCCCGCCACGATGAAGCTGTAGCCGACGTCAAAGACGAGTCTCTCTCCCACCGTGAAGGCTCGTTGATGAATGGAGCGAAATTCAGGAATGACGGCGACGCTGTCGATTGCCGACGTATCAGGTCTCGCCGCGGTTGTATCGATGATGGTCGTCGTATCCTGGCGCGCGACGACTTTTCCGGCCTGCTGTTGGGGGAAAACGGCGCCCGCGACAAGGCCTAGGAGAGCGACCAGACAGACGATGTTCCTCATGGGACGCGTGCAACGCTGGTCGAAGAACGCATGAGGGACAGCACGGCCTTTTGAACGTCTTCCACGCGAATGGACTCCATGCACACATCCGATTGGCATGCTCCGCCTTTGCATCGCGGACAGTCCGCGGCGCTGGGTTCAAAGATGATCTTTCGGTCGGTCAACGGTCCCCACCGCGCCGAACTGCACTGCCGGATCGGCGGATAAAATGCGACAACCGGCGTTCCCACGGCGGCGGCAATATGGAGGGGGCCCGTCGAATTTGATACAAAGACCGCTGCCGACTTGATCAGGGCCGCAAGCACCTTCAGGGAAAGCGGCCTCCGAAGAATCGTGGCCGTCCCGTTCGAATCAGCGCGGACCTGGGCGAGGAGGGCTTCCTCCCCGGGTCCCCCGGTCACCAAGACGCGGATTCCCGTCTCGTGCAAACGTGCCGCCAGTGTTCCAAAATGGGCGGGTCTCCAATCCCTGGCAGATCCGCCACTGCCGGGGTGAAGGATGACAAACGGATTCGCTCTCAGACCATGCTCTTCCAACACGGTTTCCGCCTCGCGCAGAGCGTCACCTCCGGTCTCCAGAACCGGTTTGACGTTCGTCCCAGGCTGACAGCCGACCGCTGTCAGGAGGGAAAGGTTGTACTCGGCTTCGTGTTTTTCAGCCGTCTTCCGGTGCTCATAGATCCGTCTGTTGAACAACAACGAGTACCAGCGATACCCCGTCCCGACGCGGAGCGGGATGCCTGCAAGATATGCCAGCAAGGCAAGTCGGAACGTGGGGTAGGTCACGATGATCGCATCGAAGCGATGACGCCTCAATTCCGCCAGTATCTTCCTCAAGGGCTTTTCCACCCCCCTGTCGTCGTCGTAAAGCAAGACGAGATTCAAACCGTCCCGGCCGGAGACGATCTCACGCGTGTAGGAACGAACGAGAAAACCGATACGGGCCGAGGGATATCTGGCCTTTAGAGCGTCAATCATTGGCAGGGAGAGCACGACGTCTCCGATACGATCGGTTCTGACGATGAGGATGTTCTCAAGAGCGGGGACGTTCACACCGAGAGGGCAATTTATGAACAGTCAATATACCATCCGATGCCGTGAGTTGCAAGAAACGGAAGGAAGAGTCAGGATACGAAGACTCTCGCGACATCGAGGAGGAGCGAGGGGCGGTTCCAAAGGGCAGTACGGAAGATTCCTCCGAGCGTGCGTTTTTGTTCGGGGAGCTTCAGCGCACTTTCGGCAATCACATTGAGTGTTTCGTCGCTGAATTCCGAGATCGCCTCCTTAATCCGATAGAACACTTCATGCCTCCATCCCAGTCGCTTGTGCCATCGCCGTTCATATTCGAGGAGAAAGCTGTCGTCGTTCCGGCGGATCGCTTCGGCCGCAACCTCGCCCGCGATCCTCCCGCCGATCATCCCGCTGATGATGCCTCCTCCGGACACCGGATTCACCTGATGGGCCGCGTCACCGACAAGCATGACGTTGTTCTTCACAATGGTGTCGCAGGTTTTCGCGCAGGGCACCCCTCCGGCGATATGAGTCAGCACCGCGGCTCGTGGGAACCGTTTCGCAATGAATTCTTCGAGGTACCGGATGGCGGCCTTCTTCTTGGCGCATTCCACGCTCACGCCGAGTCCGACGTTTGCCGTGTGTTTGCCTTTGGGAAAAACCCACAGGTATCCGCCGGGGGACACCTCGTCGCCGAAGTAGAATTCAAGAACATCGTCTTCGACGTCGATCCCGGAGATTGTCATCTGTGCACAACTCTCCATGTCGCGGATGTGGCATGTCGTATCGATGCCGGCCCACTTCCCTACCCTGCTTTCCACGCCGTCCGCCGCGACGACAACCCTGGCATGGATATCAATCTTTTCGTCTTTGTACAAGACCTTGACTCCCTCCACCTTGCCCTCGGATTTCAGCAAATCATAGACATACGCCTTTGTGATGATTTCCGCCCCTTCGTGAGCCGCCTGTTTTGCAATCTCATAGTCAAAAATGCGCCGTTCCAGTACATACCCTATGCCGTCGAGTCTCGGAACCACTTCCTTGCCGTTCGGCGCAACCAGCCTGAACCTCGTCACTGTTGCGGCGATCCATTTGGGATCCGGCTCAATGAACTGAACGACTCCCTCATGACTCACGGCCTCACCACACCGAACCGGATATCCCACGTCGCGATCCTTTTCCAGCATGAGAACGGACGCACCGCCGGCGGCGGCAAAACGGGCCGCCGTCGAGCCTGCAGGACCGGCGCCGACAACAATGATATCGTAGAAGTCTTTCATGGAATCAGAAGAGCAAATCCGAAATTCGAAGCACGAAACACACTCGTGAGCCGCAGAGCACGACAGGATCCGTCAAATTCTCGTGCTTTGCATTTGAATTCGAATTTCGGATTTCAGATTTCGGATTTCACAACGTAACCTCTTTGGGCAGGTTTGCCACTCCTTCCCTATGGAACTCTATCACTTCCCACGGACATGCCCAGACACACTTCCTACAGTTGGTGCATCGCTCCTCGATGATCTCGATTCTTGATTCCATGAGCTCGATGGCGTCTTCAGGACACACCCCCACACAGCATCCGCAGAAGTCGCATTTGCCGGGAACAATGTGGATCATCAATGGCTGATGGTGGGGCATGGGAGTGATTCTTGATTGTCCATTGCCGATGGCGAATCGGCGATTATTGATCGGTCCCTTGTTTTTCCAACTCTCGCATGACGTGCAGGAGATCCTGATGCCGCTGGATGAATGGAGTGGTTTCGTCTCCGCGTTGAGACGCTTCTTTGAGAAGACGTTGGTTTTGTTCGATGGCACGGTGGAGTGATTGTTTCTTGATCCTCGTCACCGCTCCGCGTGCGACTTTCAGGGGATCAGGTTCCTCAATTTCCACAGCCATCCCCTTCCATCCCTTGCTCAGTTCATAACGGCTCATCAACACTTCGGTTAACAGGCTTTTCAGGGATTCTTCCTTCAACTCATTGAGGACTGCGGCAGTGTCGACCCTTCCCGTCTCTTCGATTTGATCCAATGCCATTTGCACAAGTCGGCGCACGCCTGCGTGCGTCAACTCATCCACCCCTATCGAGGCTACGACGTATTCAATTGCCGCGGCATGGTTCTCATAGAAGATCTTCAAGATATCTCTCTCGGCGGCCGGGATGGCAGAATCGGCAGGCCCACGCCTCGCGGGAGCCGCGGCCGACCGGCGGTCTCCCGTCACCCTTGCCGGCGGTCTGTCCTTTGCAATCCACCGGTCCAACTCCCGAAACAGCACAGACTCATAGATCTCATACTTGTCCGCCACTTCTTTGACAAAGAAGTTTCGTTTTAATTCGTCGCGAATCTTCGCGATGGACTGCACAATCGATCGTACGGCCTCTGTCCGCCCCTCCGGCGTATGGAATGTTCCGGCGGCGACGAACATTCCTGCTTTGAAATCAATGAACGAAACGGCCTTTTCAAGGAGGTTCCGAAATTCCCTCGCGCCGAATTCCCGAACGAAGGAGTCGGGATCGTGTTTTTGCGGAAGCGTAACGATGCGGACGTCCAGCCCCTGTTCCAGTGCCACATCGAGTCCCCTTACCATCGCCTGCGAGCCCGCCGAATCGGCGTCGTACACCAGGGTCAACGTTCCCGCGTACCGGCCAACGAGCTTTACCTGATCCTCCGTGAGTGCCGTGCCGCTTGACGCGACCACATTCTCAATACCGGCCTGGAAGAGCGAGATCATGTCCACATATCCCTCAACCATCACGGCGTTTTCCTGGGCTCTGATCGCCTCCTTTGACTGGAACAAGCCGTACAGGACGCGGCTTTTGCTATAGAGAGCCGTTTCGGGAGAATTGATGTATTTCCCCTGAATCGGATCGTTTTCCCGAATTCTGCGTGCTCCGAAGGCGATGACCCTCCCCGTCGGTGTAACGATCGGAAACATCGCCCTGCCGCGAAAGTAGTCGTAGTGGCTGCCCGTGTCCTCCTTTGCCCGCACCAACCCGGTCTTCAGCAACTGATCGATGGAGATGCCCTCCAGAGTTGCCGCGTTGATCAGTCCATCCCATGCATCCATCGCGTACCCCAGGCCGAACCGCTTGATCGTTGCATCGGAAAACCCGCGGGAGTGGAAGTATTCGAGAGCAAAGGCGCCTTCCGGTGTAGAGAGGTTCCTGTGAAAATATTCGCCGGCGAATCTGCACACCGCCAGAAGCCGTTCATTCTCCGTTTCCCGTGCTCCAACGCTTCCCGTTGTTACCGTGATCCCGGCTCGTTCGGCAAGGCTCCGGACAGCCTCCACGAACGACACTTTTTCCAGCTCCATCACGAACGTGAACACATTTCCCCCCTTCCCGCATCCGAAACAGTGGAACATCTGTTTTTCCGGGCTGACCGTGAACGAAGGGGTCTTTTCCTGATGGAAGGGACACAACCCGACGAAATTCTTGCCCCGTTTCCTGAGTCTGGTTACACCGGAAATCAATTCAATGATGTCCGTGGCCGATCGGATTTCGTCGATTTTTTCATCCGGAATGCGCATGAGCTTGTTAATTTAGGTATTTAGCGAAGGACAATCAAGGAGGTAGCAGGAGAGTGGGAGTATCGGAATTTGGAACTATCGCCATGGATGCGGCAATGGTGAGATGAAAAAAAATCGCCCCGTCCTTGTTCCAGGACAGGGCGATTTCGATACAATTTCGAAATTCAGTTTCGAAGTTCGAAATTTGATGTTAGTACATGTCTCCGCCCATGCCGGGGGACGGCATTGCGGGAGCCTTCTTCTCTTCGGGCTTCTCCACAATGGTCGCCTCGCTGGTGAGAAGGAGACCTGCGACGCTGGCCGCGTTCTCCAGAGCAATGCGGGAGACCTTCGTCGGATCAATGACACCGGCCTTAATCAGGTTCTCGTACTGCTCCGTTTGGGCGTTGAATCCGAAGTCGTCTTTTCCTTCTTTCACCTTGTTCACGACAACGGATCCTTCGAGGCCCGCATTCGCAACGATTTGCCGAATGGGTTCTTCGAGGGCTCGACGAACAATATCGATACCGGTTTTTTGGTCCGGGTTTTCGACCTTCAGGTCGTCGAGTTTCTTCGATGCGCGGAGGTAGGCGACTCCGCCGCCGGCCACGATGCCTTCCTCAACCGCGGCGCGAGTGGCATGGAGGGCATCCTCGACACGTGCCTTCTTCTCCTTCATTTCCACCTCCGTCGAGGCGCCGATCTTGATCACCGCGACGCCGCCCGAGAGTTTCGCCAGCCGCTCCTGGAGCTTCTCCTTGTCGTAGTCAGACGTGGTCTTCTCGATCTGCTGTTTGATCTCGTTGATGCGCTTCTTGATCTCGTCCTTCTTGCCGGCACCTTCCACGATCGTGGTGTTGTCCTTGTCGATCGTGACGCGCTTGGCGGTTCCGAGGTACGAGAGCTGGGCGTTCTCAAGCTTAAAGCCCTTCTCCTCGGAAATCACGGTGCCGCCGGTGAGGATTGCAATATCCTCCAACATGGCTTTCCGTCTGTCGCCGAAGCCCGGGGCTTTCACTGCGCAGACGCGAAGCGTGCCGCGGAGCTTGTTGACGACGAGCGTTGCGAGCGCCTCGCCTTCCACTTCCTCGGCAATGATGAGAGTCGAACGGCCCGACTGGGCGACCTTCTCGAGGATCGGCAGAAGATCCTTCATGGCGCTGATCTTCTTGTCATGGATGAGGATATAGGGATCCTCGAGGACCGCCTCCATCGACTCAGCATCGGTCACAAAGTAGGGCGAGAGATAGCCGCGGTCGAACTGCATTCCTTCGACGACCTCCAGGGTGGTCTCGGTGCCTTTTGCCTCTTCGACCGTGATCACGCCGTCTTTCCCGACCTTTTCCATTGCATTGGCGATCAGTTCGCCGATGCTGGGATCATTGTTGGCCGAGATCGTGCCGACCTGGGCAATCTTCTCCTTGTCGTCGCCGACGGTCTTGCTCATTTCTTTGAGGCCTTCCACCACCTTCTTCACCGCGATGTCAACACCTCGCTTCAGATCCATCGGATTGGCACCGGCGGTGACGTTCTTCAGGCCTTCGCGGACGATGGCCTGAGCGAGAATTGTCGCCGTGGTCGTTCCGTCGCCCGCAACGTCGGACGTTTTAGAGGCAACCTCACGCACCATCTGGGCGCCCATGTTCTCGATGGGATCGGAAAGCTCAATTTCCTTTGCAACGGTCACACCGTCTTTGGTGACGGTTGGCGCGCCGAATTTCTTGTCGATGACCACATTGCGTCCCTTTGGACCGAGGGTCACCTTCACGGCGTCTGCCAGCTGGTCGACACCGCGCTTCAGAGCGGCGCGTGCATCGACATTGTATTCAATAAGTTTTGCAGCCATGGTTGTCTCTCTCCTTTTCGCTTACTTCTTGGGCATGAGCGCAAAAATGTCGCTTTCGCGCATGATCAACAGTTCCTCACCATCGATGGTGAGCTCGGTGCCGGAATACTTGCCATACAGGACCTTGTCGCCCACTTTCACCTCCATCGGAATGTGCTTCCCCTCCTCAGTGGTCCGTCCGGGTCCTGCCGCAATTACTTCGCCCCACACCGGCTTCTCCTTCGCAGTATCGGGGACGATGATTCCACCCTTGGTCTTCTCCTCTGCCGGAGAGGGCTTGATCACAACGCGATCAGCCAAAGGCTTGAGATTTGTCATAGCTCGACTCCTTGTAAAATGTTTGTTTTTAAGTACTTATGGGAAAGTACGGCAGTTAGCACTCACTGAAGACGAGTGCTAATATAATAGGGAAAAGCGAAATTGTCAAGAGGGGAAGGAAAAGACAAAGTAGCGATATTCAAAAGGAAAGAATTGCAGGCTGGCCGGTGTGGATAGGGCCGGGAAAAGGCGCTTCCGCTCCCACGGTTTATTTACTCCTCACTTCGTTCCTTAGCGTGGTTTTCCCCCGATCAAAACGACATACTCGCCCCTCGGAGACCTAGAAGAAATCTCCTTGAGGACGGCCGAAACAGGCCCCCGCACGATTTCCTCAAATTTCTTTGTCATTTCCCTCGCCACAACCACTTGCCTGTCGCCAAAGAGTTCCAGAACCTGCTCAAGTGTCTTGACGATCCGATGGGGCGATTCGTACAGAATGACGGTTCTGGTCTCCTCTTTCAACTGCGCAAGTTTCGTGGCTCTGCCCTTTTTCACGGGAAGAAACCCCTCAAAAACAAACGCGTTCGTGGGAAGCCCGCTGACGATAAGGGCGGACACGAATGCCGCCGGACCAGGGATCGGGACAACGGGAATCCCGTGTTCCAGGGCCGCCACCACCACGGTGTGAGCCGGATCGGAGATTCCCGGCGTACCGGCGTCGGAGACAAGGGCCACAGACTTCCCCTCTTCCAGGTGACGAATGAGCTGGGGGGTCCTCCGTCGCTCATTGTAGCTGAAATAACTCACCATTGGCTTGCTGATGCCGTAATGGTCGAGCAGAATCTTCGTCTTCCGAGTGTCCTCCGCGGCGACGAGATCAACACAGGCAAGAACCTTGAGAGCGCGGTACGTGATATCCTCAAGGTTACCGATTGGGGTGGCAACGATATAGAGAGTTCCAGGCAAGAGAGTCAGAAAGAATGAGAGGCATTTCCAATTTCCAATGGGGTTGGCAATTGAAAACTTGCCGACTGACTATGGTCAGGCTCCCCAATCTCTCGCATACCGGAAATCTACATTCACAGTCCGGTACGAGATCTTGGCGATCAGCGGAGGGCGGCGCTTGAACTGGTTCTTTCGAATCATCTCTTTCACTTTGCTGATAAACGGCCTCCGGAACCCCATGGTGATCAAATCCTCGTCGCTTCGCCGTTCATCAATCATACCATACAACAACCGGTCAACGTCATTATAGGAAAACCCCATTTCTCCCTCATCCGTCTGCCCCCTCCACAGATCCGCACTGGGTTTCTTTCTGACAATCTCATCAGGAACACCAAGCTCTTCGGCCAACTGCCACACTTGGGTTTTGTACAGATCTCCAATCGGATTGATGGCCGAGGCCATATCTCCGTGCAGGGTTCCATATCCCAGCAAGATTTCCGTCTTGTTGCTTGTGCCGAGGACAAGCGCCCGATCGCGGGCCGAGAGGTCATAGAGGACAACCATTCTCATCCGGGCAAGCACGTTGCCCCGACGAACGCGGTCATGTACGTTATGCCGTTCGCAGAATGCGTCCGCCATGGGGCTGATGTCCACCGTCTCCGAGGGTATTCCAAACGTTTTCGCTGCCAACGCCGCATGGGCCGCACTTTCCGGACTGCTGGTCCGGTACGGCATCATCACGCCCAGAACATTGCGTGCCCCTAGCGCTTCTGCGGCCAGAGCCGCCACAACGGCCGAATCGACGCCTCCCGAGAGGCCGACAACAGCCCGCGAGAAACCCGCCGCAGTGATTTCATCGGCCAGAAAGCGTACAAGGAGGCCCCGCACCATTTTCGCGTTGATGCCGGGGCCTGTGATTCCGTTTCTTCGCGGAGGTTCCATTTACTCGCCTGATGCGATCTCCTTCAAGGCCTTGCGGATGATCCCGACACCCTCGTCGACCTCGGACTTCTTCAGGTTCAGGGGCGGACGGAATCTGATCGATCGGTCGCCGCATCCGATCAAAATGAGACCTTCCTCATACGCCTTGCTCCTCAGCTGATCCCTATTTTGGGCCGTATCGAGATCCATGGCGCAGAAGAGCCCCCGTCCCCGCGCATTGCTGATCAGCATGGGGAACTCTGCCTCGAGCGTTTTCAGAGCTTCAAGCAAGTGCTCCCCGACGACCGCTGCATTCTCGACGAGCCGTTCCTCTTGAATCACCTCCAAGACCCTCGCAAACCTCACCATGTCCACGAGATTTCCTCCGAACGTCGAGTTAATCCGGCTCGGTTTGTGAAACACGTTGTCCATCACATCGTCGATGCGCGTACTACACATGAAGCCACACACCTGGGTTTTCTTGCCGAAAGCGACCATATCAGGCTTCACAAAGTACTCGTGGGCCCACATCCTGCCGGTCAGGCCGACACCCGTCTGCACCTCATCGAAGATCAGCAGGATCTCGTTCTCGTCGCAGATGGTCCTGAGTTCCTGGAAAAATTCCTTGCGGAAGTGATTGTCCCCGCCTTCGCCCTGGATGGGTTCGATAATCAGGGCTGCGATATCATCGGGATTATTGATGATCGCCTGTTTGATCTGCTGAATTGCAATTGTCTCTTCCTTCCGAACTTCTTCCTGATTCTTCGCATTCTGGGGAAACTTCATCGCCGGATTGTGAATGCGCGGCCACTTGAACTTCGGGAAGTAGTTCGTCTTGGTCGGATCCGTATTCGTCAGCGACAGCGTGTAGCCGGAGCGGCCATGGAATGCCTTGCGGAAATGAATCACTTGCGAGCCGCGTTCTTCCGTGTACCCCTTTACAAAATTCTTCCGCACCTTCCAGTCGAACGCCGTCTTGAGCGCGTTCTCCACTGCAAGCGCTCCGCCGTCAACGAAGAACACGTAGGGCAGGTACTCGGGCATGGCAATACGTGCGAAGGTCTCGACGAATTCCGCCATCTCCACGGTGTACGCGTCCGAGTTCGAGGGCTTGTTGACACCGACGAACGCCAGTTTTTCCAGGAACGCCGGTTCGGTCAGCTTGGGGTGGTTGATACCGACGGCACCCGAAGCAAAAAACGTGAAGAAATCGAGGTATCGCTTGTTGTAGCGCGAATCGTAGAGATAGGAGCCCTGAGAGCGTTTGAGATCGACGACCAGATCAAAGCCGTCGATCAGCATGTGCTTCGACAGCGTGGAATGGACTTCGGTCGGGAGGACCTTGACGGGGCTTCCCGTTGTGGGCTTGGTCAAAGACGCGGAGCCGTTCTTCTTCTTCGGAGCGGTCTTGTCCGCGCTGCGGAGATCAAGGATATTGCCGGACATGGAACACCTCTTCTTTCAAGGATGAGTGAAACATGAACGTTGTGAGGATACAGAGTTCTCGCAACGCCATCCTCAAAAGAATTCCTGGTGTTCAAAGAATTGTATGACGAAAATAACGCGTCCGGTCATAGAGGGATTGTCAATTGGGCCGACCAACCGGTGACACCCGGCAGTTCGGAATTGAGAGCTCCTATGTATCTATTTGAGCTCTCTGGAGTTTTCCGCTGTAGTCCACGTAGACGGTCTTCCATTCCGAATAGAACTCGTAAACCGTCCATCCTCCTTCTCGGTGGCCGTTTCCGGTCTCCTTGACGCCTCCGAACGGCATGTGGGCTTCCGCTCCGATGGTTGGTGCATTAATGTACGTAATTCCGGCCCGAATATCACGAATAGCCTGGTAGGCATTATTGATATCCTGCGTATAAACGGCCGAAGAAAGGCCGTATTTCGTCGAATTTGCCACCTCAATCGCTTCGGTGATGTTTTTCACACGAATGACTGCGAGAACGGGGCCGAAGATCTCCTCCGTGGCGACGCGCATGGAGGATGTTACCTCACCCAGAATCGTAGGCTCATAGAACCAGCCTTTGGACAAGCCGTCCCCTGCGGCCCGCTTGCCCCCCGTAAGCACCGTGGCACCCTCCTCAGTGCCGATTTTCACGTACCGGTCGACAGTCTCCAGCTGGCCTTGGTTCACAAGCGGACCCACTTCCGTTTCCTGCCGAAGACCGTCTCCAAGTCTGAGTTTCCGGGTCCGATCGATCAGCATGGAGAGGAATTTGTCATACGCCTTTTCCTGAACGATCAGTCGGCTGGTGGCGGTGCATCGCTGACCGGTCGTGCCGAACGCGCCCCACAGCACGCCGTCGAGCGCCAGGTCCAGGCGGGCATCATCCATGACAATCTGCGCGTTCTTTCCCCCCAGCTCGAGCGAAACCCGCTTCAGGGTCTTTGCCGCGACCTCAGAGATTTTTTTTCCGACCCCCGTTGATCCTGTAAAGCTGATCAGGTCGATGTCGGGATGATCCACGATGGCCATGCCGACCTGGGAACCTCCGCCGTGAACAATGTTCACAACTCCATCGGGAACTCCGGCTTCGACCAGAATCTCCACGAGCTTCGCGGCTGTCTCGGGTGTGTCCGATGCCGGTTTGAACACCACGGTGTTTCCGCACACAAGGGCCGGGAAGATTTTCCAGGTCGGTATGGCCATGGGGAAGTTCCACGGCGTGATGATGCCGGCGACGCCGACGGGAACGCGGATGGCCATGTTGAACTTGTTGGGCAATTCTGATGGAACGGTGCGGCCGAACAACCTCCGCCCCTCGGCGGCCGCGTAGTACGCCGTGTCGATGCCTTCCTGAACGTCGCCGCGCGTCTCCAGAAGGACCTTTCCCATTTCGCGGGTCATGGTTCTTGCAAGGTCTTCCTTGCGCGCGGTCAGGAGATCGCCGACCCTGCGAAGAATATCACCGCGTGCAGGAGCGGGTACGAGCCGCCATTTTTCGAACGCCTTCCGCGCGGCGCGCACCGCGTCATCCACGTCTTCCTTCGAAGACATGGGAAACGTGCTGAGGACCTCGTCCCAGTTGGCAGGATTTCGGTTTTCGAATGTCTTTCCTGATTTTGCATCAACCTGCCTGCCGATGAAATTCTTGTAACTTGTGGACATGATCATGCTCTCTTTCTTTCGCTTGCCCCTTCATATGTCTGAGGAGGGACCACGGGAACGACGAAACAAGGACGCCGTATCGACCTGTCCTTCCCCGGTCTTTTTCGTGTTCCTACTTTTTTGTTTCCGCCTCCAGCCCCAATCGTTCGAACACAGCATCCACGTGTCTCACATTCTTCTTCAGATCGAAGATCTCCTCCAGATCCTTTTCCTGCAGGACGTTCCGTATCTCCTCATCGTCACGGATCAACTTCTCAAATTCCTTCTTCCCATCCTCCCACACGTTCATTGCGTGTTTTTGTACGATCCTGTAGGCATCCTCCCGCTTCATGCCTTTTTTTGTCAAGGCCAAGAGGACCGACTGGGAAAAGATCAGTCCTTTGGTGCGCTCCAGATTCTTCAGCATGTTCTCCGGATAAACGATCAGGTGGGAGAGGACATCGGTGAACTGCGCCAGCATGTAATCCAGAAGAATGCAGCTGTCGGGAATGACAATGCGTTCGACGGACGAATGAGTAATGTCGCGTTCGTGCCAGAGCGCCACGTTTTCCAGGGCTGCCATCGCGTTACCCCGCAAGACCCGCGCCAAGCCGGCAATCCGCTCGCACGTGATTGGATTTCGCTTATGCGGCATAGCTGAGGAACCCTTCTGCCCCCTCGAAAAATACTCTTCGACCTCGAGGACTTCGGTCTTCTGCAAATGCCTGATTTCGGTTGCGAATTTCTCCAGAGAGGCACCGATGACGGCAAGCGTTGCCATGTACTCCGCATGCCGGTCGCGCTGGAGGACCTGGGTGGAAACGGGCGCGGGTTTCAGGCCAAGCCTTGTGCAGACAAACTCTTCGACGGAAGGATCGATGTGCGCGTACGTACCGACAGCACCGGAAATCTGCCCCACGGAGATCGTTTCCCTCGCCGCATGCATTCTGGCGATATTTCGTTCCGTCTCGGCGTACCAGAGGGCAAATTTCAGTCCGAGCGTCACGGGCTCGGCGTGGATTCCGTGAGTCCGTCCGACCATAACCGTGTGCTTGTGCTCGACGGCTCGCCTGGCAAGGAGCTTCCTCAGTTCTTCCAAATCCTCCAGAATCAGATCCGCCGATTGTTTCATCTGAACCGCCAAAGCGGTATCGAGCACGTCGGACGAGGTCATCCCCAGATGGATGAACCGGGATTCGGGGCCGACGGTTTCTCCAACATTGGTCAGAAACGCGATCACATCATGCTTCACTTCCCGTTCGATCTCCCCGATCCGTGCAACATCAAACGACGCCTTCCGACGGATTGTTTGCGCCACGTCCGCGGGAATCACCCCGATGGAGGCCTGCGCCTCGCACGCAAGGAGTTCGATCTCCAGCCAGAGCCGGAACTTGTTCTCCTCTTCCCATATGCTCCCCATGCGGGGACGTGTGTAGCGTGCGATCACGACGGTTTTCGACCGAGGGTTATCGTTATACTTGTGATGGCCCGGTCGCGATACACCTTCATGGCGAGCGTTTCGCCGGGCCGGGAGTCGCTCAGGAGGACGTAGAGGTCGTCTTCGGATGAGATTTTCTGCCCGTTTACTTCCGTGATGATATCTCCCACTCTCAATCCCCCTTTCGCGGCGGGGCCGTTTCGTTCCACGTCGCTCACAATCACACCTTCGGCACGCTGAAGCCCGAAGTACCGGGCGATGCGCGCATCGACCGATTGGAAGTCAAATCCGTGCCAGCCGTCGCGCGTCACCTGGCCGCTGCGCTTCAACTCGGCCACGACGCGTTTGACCTTGTTGATCGGGATAGCAAAGCCGTATCCGACGAACGTCGTGCTCTGTCCGCCTGTGAAGATCAGCGTGTTCATGCCGATGACCTCACCCATACTGTTGACCAGCGGGCCTCCGCTGTTTCCGCCGTTGATGGCCGCATCCGTCTCGATCATGTCGCGATAGAACTTGTTCTCGACGCGGCCGAGGTTCATTCCTGTGGAGCTGACGACACCCACGGTAACCGTCGGCTTGTCGTTGATTTCAAAGAGGCCGAACGGGTTTCCGAACGCGATGGCCCATTCACCGATGAGGATATCATCGGAATTCCCGAGGCTCAGGGAGGGAAGATTGTTGCCATCCACTTTCAGGAGAGCGATGTCGCTGACGGGATCGGTTCCGACCAGTCTCGCGTCCATCTTTTCTCCGCTCGTGAGCGTCACGGTGATCTCGGTAGCGTTGCCTGCTACGTGATCGTTGGTCACGATATATCCGTCGGGCGAGATGATGAAACCGGATCCGAGCCCCTTCACCTGCTGGCGGTAGGACCGGTCGCCGAAGAACCGGCGCATCCATGGGTCGTCACCGAAGAACCGATAGAACGGGTCTCTATACTCCCTGATCTCGATCACATTGATGCCAACTACGGCGGGGCTGACTTTCGCCACGGCCCGCGTGATCGCGTTCTGGCGTGACGCGGAGAGGGCAGGTCCGACGTCCTGCGGCTTTTCGTTCTCTTTTCGTGCTGCCGGGAATGCCTCGTCGAATGTTGCCGCATCGTCGACGGGGGCGGGGAGAGCCGGCCGGATGGAGTATCCGAGCCCCATCCCCACCAGGAGAGGAATCAAGAGGATCACAACACCGCGCAAAATTTGTCCGCTCATAGCGTTCGCTCCTTGTCGGTGGACGGGCCCGACGTTGGTTCTTCAGAACGAGGTCGCGCCAGCTCCTGCCATCCTTCATGGTGGCGAAGATATAACAGCGCGCTCAAACAGACCGCAAGAATCCTGAATTCCGCCGCTGTCGCGTGCGAAGTCATGACCACCCCAACCGAGTGTGCGGGTAACAGAAAGAGAACAATCGGGGTAGCCAAAGTCGCCAGAAGATTCGCCGCCAGGATCGTTTGTTTCGTCGCCTTCAGGACGGTCCAGAGTGTGCACCAGACAATCGTGTACGCCAGCCCGATGAGGAACAAACCGCCGCAGGCAGTGGCAAGTCCTCGCCCCCCTTTGAATCTGAGCCATACAGGGTAGTTATGCCCAAGAACGGATCCGAGCAGAGCAGCGGCGGTAACCCAAAAATCATTCCCCAGAAACCCTGCGGCCCAGACGGCAACTGCCCCCTTTACGCCATCAAGCACACCCACGAGGATTCCCATTCCCTTCGATCCCGTCACCACTCCTGCATTCAATGCCCCCACGTTTCCGCTCCCGGCGGAGCGAAGGTCCACCCTCGAGCGCCATCGGACAAGGACATAACCGATGGGGACTGATCCTATGAGGTATCCCCCAAGGAGGCCGAGAACGAGGGGAAAGGGCAAGGTGAAATACGCAATAATTGCAAAAAATTACAGAAAAGAGGGAGGAGAATCAAGAGGCAGAGGAGAGAGGTTGGGAAGAACCCGGATCCGGGGGATTATTCCCCTTTTGCGTCTCTGGTCATGAGTTCTGCGGTCGCCTTGTGGGGATCTTTCCCTTCGTAGAGCATTTCGTACACAGCGTCGACAATCGGCATTTCGACGCGATGTTTCTTCGCCAAGGCGCGCACCGATCTTGTTGAGGCCACACCTTCTGCCACCATAAGCATTTCCTTCAGAATGCTTTCCAATGGTCTCCCCTTTCCGATTTGCTCGCCCACATAGCGGTTTCTGCTGTGCCGGCTCATGCAGGTAACGATGAGGTCTCCGATGCCAGAGAGCCCGGCGAACGTACGCGGCTGCGCGCCCATCTTCACTCCGAGACGGGTGATCTCGTAAATCCCGCGTGTCATAATCGCGGCCTTGGTATTGTCGCCGAATCCTGCTCCGTCGGAGATCCCTGCCCCGATGGCAATCACGTTCTTGATCGCGCCTCCCAATTCCACTCCCCGAATATCCTCGTTCACATAGACCCTGAAGTACGGCGTCATGAACGCATCCTGGACGATTTTGGCCGTGCGCGCACGGTAAGCGGCCGAAACGATCGCGGTCGGAATCTTGCGGCTCACTTCCTCCGCATGGCTGGGCCCCGAGAGGATTGCAACGTTTTCTTTTTTTTCATGCTTCAGCACATCAAGAAGCACCTCGGACATCGTCATCAAGGTGTCGTTCTCAATGCCTTTTGCCACGTTGCACACGATTGTTTTCTCAAGATCGAGGTCGGCGATGCGTTCAACCACAGCCCTGAGAAACTGGGAAGGCACGGCGGCAACGATCATATCTCTCTGATAGCAGGCCTTTTCGACATCACTAAGGATATCAAGTTGGGGAGGGAGAAAGATGCCGGGGAGGAAATCGGGGTTTTCACGCTTTGTACGCATCACCTCGGCTTGGGCGGCCTTGTAGGTCCAGAGATTGACATCATGCCCGTTTTCCAGAAGAACGAGGGCAAGGGTCGTTCCCCAGCTTCCTGCACCGAGAACGGTCGCTTTCATGAGAGATGATTGGTTGCCTGTCGGATTCCTTCCGGCAGGTTTTCAGAGGGTTTCCGGCTCCCGCGGAGCCGGCGTGCACGGTCGGATCCGACTACTCGACTTTTTTTCGCTCGCCGAGGATCCTCTTCTCTGTCCCTTCGATCAATCGCCGGATGTTCTGGCGGTGGGAATACAGGAGGAGGATGGCCACGCTGAGGCTGAAGATGATGAGCGTCTTGTAGCTGTGGATCTGATCACCGAAGATGTTATAGCGGACAAAAAGGGTTGCGGGGAAAGCCACTGCGGCGCTGATGGAGCCCAGCGACACGTACTTGTAGGCGATGAACACGATGAAGAACACGGCCGCGGAAATACCGAATTCCACGGGGGCCACGCCGAGGAGCATGCCGGCTGCTGTTGCGATGCCCTTGCCTCCCCGAAATCCCGCGAACACGGTCCAGATATGGCCGATGATCGCCGCGGAGCCGCAGATGATTTGAATAACCGTAAAATCGTCGAACGGTGTGCGGTTGTAGAACGGAAGCGCCGGATCCCAAAACAACCTCGCGATAAAGACGGTCGCGACAAAACCCTTCGCAAAATCGATAGCCATGACAAACACTCCGGACTTCCATCCGAGCACCCTGAACACATTGGTGCCGCCGGCATTCCCGCTTCCCCGAGTGCGAATATCGAAGCCGTGCAACCACTTGGACAGCATCAGGGATGTCGGGATCGAGCCGAGGATATAGCTCAGGACGACAACGATGGCCAGGTTGATCATAAGAGGAAAGGGATCCTTTCTCCGGGAGCTTGATTATTCTCTAATGGTACGCAGAGGCGCATTCAGATGCAAGCGTCAGGGGTATCGGTGGTCACGTCCCAGCGAGCGAGGATTCGCTCGCCGAGATCGAGGTCTTCGCGCGTCGTGATCTTGATGTTGTCGTAACTTCCCTCAACAATCCGCGCCCGGATCCCGATCCGTTCAACGAGCGCGGCTTCATCGGTGGCAAAGAATCGGTCCCTCATCGCCTTTTCAAAGGCTTTGAGCAGGATTCCGGCATGGAAGGCCTGGGGCGTTTGAATCAGCCAAAGGGCCGCACGGTCCAGCGTCTGGTCGAAGAACCCCCCACCGTTCGAGCGACGAATAGTATCCTTGGGTTGAACTGCGGGAACCGCAGCCTCGTGCTGGGCGCACTCTTCGATGACCCGGGTAATCAGTCGGGGGGTGACGAACGGCCTCACGCCGTCGTGAATGAGCACGATGTCGGTAGCCCGAAGATGAAGCAGGCGCAGGACGTTGTGCACGGAGTCCTGCCGTTGAGCTCCCCCGGCAACAATTTTGCTGACTTTGTTCAGGCGGAAGCGCGCAACCAGCTGCTCGGCCTCGGCAATCGCGTTCTCCGGGACGGCCAATCCCACCTCATCCACCATGGCAGTCTCCTCAAAGCGCCTGAGGGTGTGAACGAGGACGGGGGCTTCGCCGAGCTGAAGAAACTGTTTTGCCGTGGATCCGCCCAGGCGGGTACCCATGCCGGCCGCGGGAATGACTGCGTAGACTTTGGGTCTGTTTCGCTCCATTGCGTCCAGGCTCAGAGAATCAGCATCGCGTCGCCGTAGCTGTAAAACCGATACCCTTCCTTGATGCCGCGCTTATACGCCCGCATCATGAACTCGTGACCCGCAAAGGCACTCACCAGCATCATGAGGGTCGATTCGGGCAGGTGGAAGTTCGTGACGAGGTGATCGGCGATCTTGAAGTCGTACGGCGGAAAGATGAACTTATCCGTCCATCCCTTCGACGGTTTCACGTGACCGTCCGAGGTCACACTGGACTCCAGCGCCCGGCAGGTGCTGGTTCCGACCACAAACACAGATCGTTTCGCATCGATCGTCTTATTGATCTGGTGGGCGGCTTCGGGGGTAATCTCGTAGTACTCGGAGTCCATCTTATGCTTTGTCAGATCTTCCACTTCAACCGGCCGGAACGAACCCAGTCCAACATGGAGGACGATCGGAACGATCTTCACGCCCTTCGACTCGATCTTGCGGAGGAGCTGTTTCGTGAAATGCAGTCCTGCGGTGGGCGCCGCAACGGCGCCGAGCACCCTGGCAAACACGGTCTGATACGCTTCCTTGTCGCGCTCCGTGGGGTCGCGCTTGATATAGTACGGAAGCGGTGTCATGCCAATCCGCTCTATGATCTTGAAGAAATCACCCTTGTGGTTGAACCGGACAGTGCGGCCGCGGGAGGTCGTGTTGTCGATGACCTCGCACCACAGCTTTCCGTCGTCGAAGAAGATCTTGTTGCCGATCCGCACCTTCCGGGCCGGGTCGACAATGACGTCCCAGATGTTCTCTTCGGCATTGAGTTCGCGAAGGAGAAACACCTCGATCTTTGCGTTCGTCTTTTCTTTTTTGCCGAAGAGCCTGGCCTGAAACACGCGCGTTTCATTGACCACGAGACAGTCCCCGCGATTCAGGTAATCGACAATCTCATGGAACCGGCGGTCTTCGATTGATTCGTCGGCCCGGTTCAGAACCATGAGCCGCGATTTATCGCGCGGCTTGACCGGATGCTTGGCGATAAGGTTCCGCGGAAGCGGGTACTTGAAATCTGAAAGCTTCATTCACCTGTCCTTCTTTGATAAGGTCTTGAGAACTCTTCAACGGCTGTTCTTGCGGCGCCCGCCCTTCCGCGACCGGGAGGGCCTTTCGTTCCCGGTCAGCGCTGCGCGGGCCGCGGCAAGCCTGGCAATCGGCACGCGGAACGGCGAACAGCTCACATAATCCAGACCGATCTCATGGCAAAACGCAACGCTGGAAGGTTCACCGCCGTGTTCGCCGCAGATGCCCAGCTTGATTCCTGCGCGAGCTGAGCGCCCTTTCTGAACCGCGATCTTCATCAGTTCACCGACACCGGGCCGGTCGATCGCTTCGAAAGGATCGCGCGCATAGATCTCCATCTCCACATACGGTGCGAGAAAGCGTCCTGCGTCATCGCGGCTTACTCCGAGCGTTGTTTGCGTGAGATCGTTGGTGCCGAAGCTGAAGAACTCGGCCACTCCCGCAATCTCGTCCGCCGTAAGAGCTCCGCGAGGAACTTCGATCATCGTCCCGACGAGGTACCGGAATTTCACCCCTTTTTCTTTCATTACCGTTTCAGCCACGCGCCGGACGATTGCTTCCTGATGGCTTAATTCTTTGACGTTGCCGACCAGAGGGATCATCACTTCCGGTTCAACCTCGGTCCCCTTCTTCTTCACGTTCGCCGCCGCTTCAAAAATCGCACGTGCCTGCATTTCCGTGATCTCCGGAAAAACGATGCCCAGACGGCAGCCTCGGAATCCCAGCATTGGATTGAACTCGTGGAGGGATTCAACGCGCTGATGGACTTTCTCATAGGAGACACCCATGGCTGTGGCCAATTCCCTCTGGGATTTTTCGTCGTGGGGGAGAAACTCATGGAGGGGTGGATCGATCGTGCGGATCGTAACCGGGCGGCCATCCATGGCCTCGAAAATGCCCTCAAAATCCTTTCTCTGGAGGGGAAGCAGTCGTGCCAGTGCGGCCCTCCGGTCTTCCACCGTGTCGGCAAGAATCATTTCACGCATCGGCCCGATCTTTCCTTCCCCAAAGAACATATGCTCCGTTCGGCACAGGCCGATCCCTTCTGCGCCGAACGCGATGGCGTTCAACGCCTGATCGGGTTGATCTGCATTCGTGCGGATCTTCAGCCTCCGGTACTTGTCCGCCCATTTCATGATTTTTGCGAATTCCTGATAGATCGGCGCGTTCTTCGGATCCAGCGATTTGTCGATCAACACCTGCTGGACCTCCGATGGCCTGGTGTCCACCTTGCCCAGCAAGACCTCGCCGGTCGTGCCGTCAATCGAGATCCAGTCGCCTTCCCGGATCGTCTTTCCGTTCACGTGCATGGTATGGCTCTGATAGTCGATCTCAAGTGCGCTGCAACCCGCCACACACACTTTGCCCATTTGCCGTGCGACCAACGCGGCATGAGACGTCATTCCGCCCCGCGCGGTCAAAATGCCGACCGCGGCGTCCATTCCCTTGATATCTTCGGGCGACGTTTCGATGCGCGTCAGAATTACCTTCTCGCCTTTCTTTGCCCATTCCTCGGCGTCGGCCGCGTTGAACACGACGCGGCCCGAAGCGGCGCCCGGTCCCGCGTTCAGGCCTTTGGCAAGGAGTTGTCCGTCTGCGACAGCCTTCCTTTTCTGATCGGCATCAAAGACAGGGCGCAAGAGCTGGTTCAGCTGATCCGGCTCGATGCGGCGGAGGGCTTCCTTTTCAGAGATTAATCCTTCGACGACCATGTCCACAGCGATTTTGATCGCGGCGAATGCAGTCCGCTTTCCAACTCTGCACTGGAGCATGTAGAGCGTCCCCTGCTGAATGGTAAACTCGATATCCATCACATCTTTGTAATGCTTCTCGAGTTTGGTGCGGATCGCGTCCAGCTGTTTGTAGATCCGGGGATCGTTCTTTGCCAGTTCGGAGATCGGCAAGGGTGTCCTGATGCCGGCCACCACGTCCTCGCCCTGGGCATTCATGAGGAACTCGCCGTAAAACACGTTCTCACCGGTTGCGGGATCGCGGGTAAACGCCACGCCTGTACCCGAATCTTCGCCCATGTTTCCAAATACCATGGTCTGGACATTGACGGCTGTTCCCCAGGTGCTCGGGATGTCGTACATCCGCCGGTAAGCGATCGCGCGTTCATTCATCCAGGAACCGAAGACGGCCCCGATCGCTCCCCAGAGCTGTTCCATCGGATCTTGCGGAAAATCCGTTCCGGCATGCTTTCTGATCGCCTGTTTGAAGCGCTCGACAAGCTCTTTGAGGTCCTCGGCATCCAGTTCGGTATCAAGATGCACGCCTTTGTGCTTTTTCATCTCTTCGATGATTGCTTCGAACGGATCAATGTCGTCCTTGTGGACCGGTTTCAGTCCCATCACGACATCTCCATACATCTGAACAAACCTTCGGTAGCAGTCGTAGGCAAACCTCTCGTTACCGGTCTTCGCGACCAGTCCTTTAATCGTCGTATCATTGAGGCCGAGGTTGAGGATGGTATCCATCATTCCCGGCATGGAGGCGCGCGCGCCCGACCGCACCGAGACAAGGAGCGGATTGTGGGGGTCACCGAACGTCGCCTTCATTGCCTTTTCAACCTTTGCCAGGGCTTTGGTCACCTCGGCCCTCAACGTGCGCGGATAGCTCTTGTTATGCTGGTAGTAGTAGGTACACACCTCGGTGGTGATTGTGAATCCGGGAGGTACAGGGAGCCCTATGTTGGTCATCTCCGCCAGGTTTGCTCCTTTGCCGCCGAGCAACCCTTTCATTTCAGCCGTCCCTTCAGCCTTTCCGTTTCCGAAGAAATACACATACTTCGTTTGCTTCTTAGCCATGAGAGTACTCCGTTTCCAGATTTTTGTTCTTACGTTGTCGTTTTATCCTTCATTGCAACCCGTACTTCGCGGAGAAAATGTTCCGCGATAAATCCCGAGCACGGGTTGTCAAAATCCGCCATACGTTCAGGGTGCCATTGAACCAGGAGGAGAAGAGGCATGCGATCCTTCATGACCCACTCCAAGGCCTCGATGACGCCATCATCCGAGCGCGCGGAAACCATCAGCCCCTTTCCTACATTTTCCACGGCCTGATGATGGACTGAATTAACCCTCTTGGGTCCTGCCCCGGAGATCGCTTCAAGAAGGGAGCCCGGCACGACTTCCAGAGGGTGACGGTGATCGATGCCGTCACGCTCAACATGACTTCTGAATCCCGCCGCGGGCAGGTCGACGATGAGGGTACCACCAAGGAACACGTTCATGATCTGCATGCCGCGGCAGATGCCAAGGATGGGGATCTCCCGGTCAAGCGCCCGCTCAAGGACATCAAACTCGAAGGCATCGCGGTGTTCGTTGACTTCCTCTACCATTTCGATTTGATCGTCCTTGCCATAGAGCCCGGGGTGGACATCGCCCCCGCCTGTGAGCACCAGCCCGTCAATCTCCTGCATCCGCTCAAGGTTCTTCAGATGATAGGAGAGCTTGACAAACTCGACCGATGGATCGACGCGACGTATCCACTTGAGGTAGTTGTCAAAAACCGGTTTCGGCCGAAGGTTGTCGGTTATTCCGATCAGCATTGTTGATTCCTCTTCTCCCTAATCCCAAAACAACGGTTCCCGTCTTTTGAAATCATGGAGGATGGCTTCAGTGACCGCCAGGAAGGTCCCCTCCTTCTCAAAGACACGTAACTGCCGCTCATATCCAAGTCCATGGTGAATCATTCTCTTGACATCAGTCAGTTCCTCTTCCGATCCGAGCGACGCGGCGTACGGCAACAACCGTTCAAGAAGCGATTCGATCTCGTGCCTCAGCAAGTTGGTATTCCCCCTGGCATCGAGAATTACCTCGGCCTCCAGCCCGTATCGGGACGCTTTCCATTTGTTCTCGCGAAGGATCCAGTAGGCCGGGGGCGAGAACCGTTCTCCGTTGCGGTGACGTTCGTTGAGCCACGCGTAGAGACACTGCACAAAGGCAACCAACGCCACTGTTTCGCGCAGGGTCTGCAGACCGTCGCAGACGCGAATCTCCACTGTGCCGTATTCCGGGTGCGGCCGTATGTCCCACCAGATATCCTTGATGGACGAAATGGATTTCGATGCGATCATGGAATCATAGAAGAAGACGAATTCCTCCCATGTTTGAAACGTACAGGGGTGGCCGCCTGTCGGAAGGGCCTCGAAGATCGTGACCCGGCTTGACGCAAGGCCGGTTTCCTTGCCCTGCCAAAAGGGCGAACTCGCCGAGAGAGCAAGAAGGTGCGGAAGGTAATGCATCATGGCGTTGTTCATGGCCATGGCGTGATGTGCATCCAGCATTCCAACGTGGACGTGGAGTCCGAAGATCATCAGCCGGCGTGCCATCCATCGATTCCGGTCGATCAAATACTTGTACCGTTCAGCCGGATACGGAATGCGGTCGGAGTACCTCGCGAACGGATGCGAACCTGAAGAAGCGAATTCCACGCCCATCTCTTTCCCAATCGTCTCAAGCCGGACGATTTGTTCTTCGAGGTCCCGTCTGACCTCTTTGACCGTTTTGCAGATGCCCGTGTTGATCTCGATCATGCTTTGGATGAGCTCGGGCTTGATGTTCTTGTGCTCTCCTCCCAATCTCTCAAAGATTTTCGGGGAAACCGGTGAGAGATCCTTGGTTTTGGAATCCAGGATCTGGAGTTCAACCTCCACACCCATAGTCATCGCATCAGATGGATGAAACTCTAACGGCACGTTCCTTGCTCCAGGAGTTGATTCAACATCTCTTCCCCATGATCGATCGCAACGGAAACCTCAAGGACCAGAAAGGGGACTTCCCGGTCGAGGTCCCGGAGGCCTTCCAGAGATGCCAGCCGGACGGCATCTTTCCGCGTCGTTACCAGCCATTGTGCCCCCGCGGCCCGTGCAGTCGAATGCAGGGTGCGAAGATCCCGTGGACGGTACCAATAGTGATCCGGGAACACCGTGTGCCTCACGACATTCATGCCAAGCTCGCGAAGGGTCTGCTCGAAGCTTTCCGGACGCGCAATGCCGGAAACGGCCGCGCACGGCCCGTCCACTTCCTCCGGATGAACCGCTCCTCCGGTAACCAATCGCACCAGACGGCGGGGGCGAAGGGAAAACCCGATCACGGGCTTCCCCGTGATCCTTTCGACAGCCGACACGGTCGCCTGATATTTCGCTCCATCCCGCGCTCCCACAATGGCAATGCAATCTGCGCGTTGCAGACCCTTGAGCGATTCCCGCAGATATCCCGCCGGAAGCACACGAGGGTTGCCAAGGATATCGTCAGGCCGAACCAGAACAAGGTCAATCGTGCGATCCAGCCAACGGTGTTGGAATCCGTCGTCCAGGATGATGACTTCGGGCCCGAATTCGCTCACAAGCCGTTTTGCCCCGCGGACCCGGTTCTCATCGACGGCAACGATGACACCCGTGAGGTTCTCCGCCAACAGCGCCGCTTCATCACCGGCGCTCTGCAGTTCCGCGCATACTTGGTGCCCGTTGCTGACCACCTGATACCCGGATGAGGCCCTTCCATATCCTCTGCTCAAGACCGCAACGCGCAATCCCCGTCCTTTCAGCCTGGCCGCTATAAATTCCGTCATGGGCGTTTTACCGGTTCCCCCGGCACTGATATTGCCAACCGAGACCACCGGAACATCAACCCGGTACCTTGAAAGGATACCGCGATCGAACATCAGATTGCGTATAGACATTCCAAGACCGTACCCCCATGACAACGGAATCAGGACGGGCAATGGCTTCACCGCTCACCCTGCCTGGAGAATCTGCGCCGCCGCCCGTGCAGATGCACCCTCGGTTCCAAGCTGTTTGCGCAACGCCGCAAGACTCTTCTTCATGTCGCCCAATTTCGCGGCATCATTGAGGATCTCCAGCGTTTTCCGAGCGAGAGCAGAAGCTGTTGCACGGTGCTGAATAAGCTCCGGCACGATCTTTCGGCCGGCGACGATATTCACCAACCCGATGGCCTTGATGCGTACGAGCAGGCGGCCGATCAGGTACGTAAGCCACGAGGTCTTGTAGACGACGATCATCGGTGTTTCTAAGCACGCAGTTTCCAGTGTGGCGGTGCCGGAAGTGACCAGAGCAAACGTCGAGTGTGCCATGACATCGTACGTGGCTCCCTTGACCAGATGGATGCCGTCCATACGATGCATCGTGCGCAAATACTCTTCCTCCAGCGTGGGTGCCACAGCAACTACAATCTCCATTCCGCGCTCCATCGCTACGAGCCGCGCGCCCTTGAGCATGACCGGAAGAATCCGCTCCACCTCCTGGCGGCGGCTTCCGGGAACAAGCCCAAGGATTTCGCGCGATGGGTCGATTCCGTACCGTTTGCAGAAGTGCTTGCGCTCAAGCCCCGGTTCCAGCACTTCCAGGAGAGGATGGCCGACGAATTCCACCGGCACACCCTCCCGTTCGTACAACTCCCGCTCGAAGGGAAAAACAACCAGCATCTTATCCACAAGCTTCTTGATCGTGCGGATACGCGACGCATGCCACGCCCAGACCTGCGGACTGATGTAATAGACGATCTTCATTCCGTATCGACGGACCCTTCGTGCGAATCTGAGGTTGAATCCCGGGTAATCGATCAGCACGAGCACATCAGGCTTCTTGAACTTCACGATCTGTTCAAGTGTGTGCTCCATCACCTTGATGAACGGAAGGTGCTTGATAACTTCCACGAACCCCATGAAGCCGAGCTCACGGACGTGATAGACGAGAGTCATGCCCTCCCGTTTCATTCTGTCCCCTCCCACCCCGAACACGTCAATTGCGGGATTTCTTTTCTTCAGTTCCCTCACGAGCCCCGAACCGTGCAGATCTCCTGAAGCCTCGCCGGCGATGATCATCACGCGCTGAACCATGGCTCAGATCCACGCCCATCGTGCAACGACCAGAGCTCCAACCACGGCAATGGCCTGAAGCGTCCTGCGCTCCGACCTCCTTGCGCCGGCCCAATCCGGCCGTTGGCTCTCGAGGCTTACCGGGGCCGCTTGCAGGAGCGGAATGAATCTCGGCACCGAGGCTCGATAGGCCTCATAGCGCTCCCCAAATTCTTTCGAGAGAAATTCCTCCTCCAGCGATACGATCGAGGCGTACTGCCAGGCAAAAAAAAGGATCGTCGCGAGGAGGACCCAAGGGACCAGGGCGTTGGACATCACAGCGATGCCCGCATAGAGCAGCATGTTGCCTATGTACAGAGGGTTGCGCGTGTGTGCGAACGGCCCGGACGTCACAAGCTCGGGCGCTCCCACGCTTCCCGTCACTCTCGTCAGAGGTCCCGCGTACGCCACGCCCCAGAAGCGAAGGGCTTCTCCCGCAAGAGCCAGGATGGCTCCCCCTGCCAGTGAGGCCGCCGTCGGTTCCGCAAAGACGATCATCACCGCGAGAAACGGGATGGGCGTGTAGCTTCGATTGTGAAAGAACACCTGACGGATGTCGCTCATCTTTTCACTCGGCTACGAACAAGGCCCGCCGCGCCATGACGGCTTCGCGGCGGCGTTTGACATGACCCGCATCGAAAAGGCTCTCGAGGCGGGATCGGACATCTTCCAGCGTGGAATACTCGAAGTAAGAGATGTTTTGCTCCTGGCAGTATTTGATCAACTTCTTCTTCGCGAAGACCACATCGGCATACCTCACCGGACAGCGGTCGGAGATCCCGTCACCAATGTACACCACAACATCATCGTCACCCGACTGAGACGCGATGTGATTGCGCTTGCAGTTGCCGCAGAATTCGCAATGTTCGTCGCGGAACGGAAACTGAACAGCCAGTCCGCCGCCGTCCGGAAAGATCGCCTTGTTCGCAAAGTACGGGATCCGGCCAAATCCATGACGCTCCAGGATCCGCCCGACAGAGAAATCCAGCCCATCACTCAGAACCACCAGCGGAATTTGACGGTCCGTGCAAAACTTTACCAACAAAGGGAAACCGGCATCGAGCTCAACATCATCCACAAAGCGTTCCAACTCTCCGCGGCCCACGCGCCCGAGCATCTCGCACTGGCGGCGCAGGCTTTCCCGCGCCGTTATCCTGCCGTCCAGATAATCCCGAACAATCCTCCACGCGTCCTCCCCTATGAACGTTCGAAAAAGCAAACTACCGACATCGCGCGCGGCGAGCGTTCCATCAAAATCGCAGTAGATACGGACCATGGAAGTGCACCTCCCGGGGCAGGCCCTCACCGCGGATCAATTCGTCACGGGCTGGTCGAAGCGAACCGAAACAAGCTTCGACACGCCCTCTTCTTCCATTGTCACACCGTAGAGCGCGTTGGCCGCTTCCATGGTGCGCTTATTGTGGGTAACAACAATGAACTGGGTGTCTGTCGAAAACTTTCTCAGGATTCTCGTAAACCGGTCGATGTTGCTGTCGTCCAGCGGAGCGTCCACTTCATCCAGAATGCAGAAGGGGCTCGGTTTGACCAGGTAGATAGCAAACAGGAGCGCGATGGCGGTGAGCGTCTTCTCGCCGCCTGAAAGCAGATCGATGGATGTCGGGCGTTTTCCTCGAGGCCTGGCGGTGATTTCAATTCTTGCTTCGAGCGGATCGACACCCTCCTCAAGCCGGAGATCACACTCGTCACCCTGATCGAACAGGCCCTTGAACGTGGCGATGAAGTTTTCACGGATCAGTTCAAATGTCTCAAGGAATTTCTTCTGCGCCGTTGTATTGATCTCTTCAATCGTTGTCATGAGCGTTTGTTCCGATTCCTCGAGATCCTTCTTTTGAGCATTGACAAAATCCAGCCGTTCCTTCTCACTCTTGTATTCATCGAAGGCGGCGAAGTTTACGGGGCCGAGCGACCGAAGCTTTTCCTTGAGCGTCCTCACTTCCTCGCGAGCCGCGGCAACATCGAACGTGCCCGCATCATCAAACACCTGCGGCTGGAGATCCATCTCGAACTCTTCCTTTGCCCGGGTCCTGAGGCTTTCCGCTTTCATGGTCAGCTCCTGGATCTTGAATTCGAGATCGTGCGCCGCCTTCAGGGACCCTTCGTGCCTCAACCTCTCGTCCTTCAACTTCAGTTCGATTTGATGGACCTGAGCCCGCTTCCCAGCATATTCTTTGTCCACCTCCTGTTTCTGCTCCTTCAACTGCTTTACGATCTCCCTTGCCTGTTTCAAGGCATCCTCGGCCTCCGCCGCCACCGTCGCAAGGTCATCGAGCTCTTCGCGCGCGGCCGCGATCTCCCGTCCGCGTTGTTCGTAGGTTTCTACCAGGGTCCGAATCGTTGCTTTCGTATGCTCGATCTCCTGTTCGAGACTCTTCTGTTCATTCGCCCGCGTCAGGGCGTCCAGATTTGCGTCGTGCGCAACCCTCGCACACTCCGCCAAACGGCTCTCAAGGGCCTCGAGACCTTTTGATCCTTCACCCGAAAGCCGTTCCGCCTCCGTCTTCTTCTCTTCGAGGCTTTTTAAGGCGGGACCTATTTCATTGAGCTCGCGCCCAAGCGTCGCGATCTCCTTCTTTAACCGTTCGGTCTCGAGTACACCCCGGTCCACTGTCTCCTGCGCCCTCTTCTTTTCAAACTCCAACTGCGCGATCCTGACTTCCACCGTCGTGGTTTGCTGTTCAAGCTCGCGGGCGTGCTCTTTGAGCCGGGCGACGTCCGTCTCCGCCACCTCGCCCTGGAGGCGTTCCAAGTCTGCCTGAAGGCGTGCGCGCTCCGCTTCGAGTTCAGAACACTCGCTCTCAAGCTCAGCGATTTGCGTCTTCCGTCCGATCGTGCTCCCTTCGTCCGACCTCACGCTTCCCCCACGCACAACCCCGCGAGCACTCACGGCTTCGCCGTCCAGCGTGACGCATCGGACCCCATCGTACCGGGAACCAACCCTGCGGGCGACATCCAGGGAGCGCACAATCAATGTTGCGTCGAGGAGCGCTCTGAAGGCGGGAAGATGGCGCTCGTCGGCGCGGACAAGCTCCCAGGCCCATCCTTCAACACCCTCTTCGCGAACCGGTGCGGCGTCGCTCAGCGTGTGTGGCAGGCGATCGAGACAGAGGAAGGTTGCCTTCCCTTTTTGTCCCTGCTTGAGATGCTCGATGGCTTCATAGGCCGTGGCGCTGTCACGGACGATGACGTAACCTGCGGTATCCCCGAGGGCCGCTTCGATCGCTACCCGGAACCGCGGATCGGTCGTGAGGGCATCGCCGACCGTTGTTTCGAGGCGGCCCCGCCATGCAGGATCTCCGAACAGCACGCCGGCTCCTTCGGAGACGCCGCCATGGCTTTCGATGAGACCTTTCAGGAGATCAACCTTCGCCTGTTTCCGGTCCAGAGCACTGCGCAGCTCAAAATCCCGTTCGCGAAGAGCCTCGATTTCCCCGAGCTTCCTGTTCTTCACATCCTCAAGCTCGTGGACACGCACCTCTGCCTCCGCACACTTCCTCCTCAGTTCCCTGTCCTCCGCGCTCAGGATCGTCACCTGCTCCGTGTTCCTGCGAATCTCTTCCTCCAGCGTCGAATTCTCTTCACTGATGAACTCGATCCGCCCCTTCAGATTGTCACTTCTTGCCCGCGCTTGATTCTCTCTCTGGCGCAGTTCGGAGATTTCATGAAGGAGGGCGATGACGCGGTCCTGATGGGAGCGTACTTCCTGTTTCTTCTCCGACACCAGGCGGTCCACGCCGGCGAGCTCCTCCTGTTTGCGATCCGAGATCTCCTGAGCTGCCTTTGTCTTCGCGACCGCCTCCTCCCAACGCGACCCTAATTCCACAAGGGAACGCTCCTTCGCCTCCCGCTGAGCCGTCAGTTCGATACGCTCGCGTTCAAACCGTTCAATGTTTGCCGCCAGTGCCTTCTGCCGCTCCCGGGCCGTGGCAAGCGATTGCTCAAGCTGATGCACTTGATCAATTTGCCGCGAGAGAGTCGATTGAGCGTCTGAACTTCTCTCCTCCAGCTCTTCCATTTCGCTCCGCAAGACCTCCAGCAGGGCTTCCTCCTGCCTCAGCTCAACATCTATCCTGTTGCGTTCATCCACGGCAACGCTCAGCTCCTGCCTCAGCGGATCGATCTTTTCCAGGATTCCCGAGTATTCCCGGATCAGCAGGGCGATCTCCAACTCATGGAGTTGTTTGGCCATCGCGTTGTACCGTTCAGCCTTCTGCGCCTGGCGCTCGAGGGAGTTCACGGCTTTCTGCACCTCCCTGACGATGTCGCTCACCCGCGTTAAATCTGCCTGCACACTTTCCAGCCGCCGGTACGCCTCCTTACGGCGATGCTTGTACTTGGTCACTCCTGCGGCCTCTTCGAACAGCCTCCGGCGTTCATCGGCCTTGTCGCTCAGGATCGTCTCCACCATTTTCAACTCGATCACCGAGTACGCGTCAGATCCCATGCCGGTGTCCATGAAGAGGTCCCGGATGTCTTTCAGACGGCACAGGGTCTTGTTCAGGTAGTACTCGCTCTCACCCGACCGGTAGACCCTGCGCGTGATCGTCACTTCGGAATACTCCGTGGGCAGAATGCCCTTGGTATTCTCGATCGTCAGGGACACCTCCGCCATCGAGAGCGGCTTGCGTCCCTTTGTGCCATTGAAGATGACGTCCTCCATCTTGTCGCTGCGCAACGTGGTCGGGCGTTGTTCCCCCAAGGCCCACCGGATCGCATCCACGACGTTGGTCTTCCCGCACCCATTCGGCCCCACAATGGCCGTGATGCCGGAGTCAAACGTAAGGTTCACCTTGTGAGCGAACGACTTGAATCCCAGGACCTCAATTTTGGAGAGATACATTACCCGCTCCCCCGCGTCAGGTTGTAGAGAAAATCAAGATAGGCAGTGAGCTGGAATTCCGAGTCATAGTAGAGAACGATCAATGCTCCGATCGCTCCCAATACAACGGCGCCGCCGATGTACGTCTTCGCGGCATTGAGATCGAGAAGAACGGACGTTCCTTTCAGCGTCCTCACGAGAATCCAAAATGCAAACAGGGCGAGGAGCAGAAACACGGGGAGGACATAGAACGGTGTCTGAAGAATCTTGAACAGACTCATACCCACCGGACTGAGGAACACCAACGGCACGGACGCCCATACAACGGTCGTATAGGTGTGAAGCCACTGAATGCGTGTCCGGACAAAGAACGAACCGATCCTGACGAAGATCGACAGGAGGACGGACAGCGCAAGAAACACGCCTGTAAAGGTCAGAATCCCCTCGGCGGGATTCCAAGTTGCAGAGACCACCGCCTCCTTCACACTGTCCCAAACCAGGATCTGTGTGAGCAGGTAATCTGCTATCCTATCCTGCCGGAAGTGATACAGAAGCCCTGACAGGACAACCGCCAGTGTCAGGGAGATCATAAAGGCCAACAGCAGAGTGTGGAACACCGACACCGTACGGACATCGCGGAGATCCACGAAGAAGTTGTACGAACGGAAGAGGGAACGCTTGAACGATTCATTGAATCGGCGGTTGTAGTGGTACTGGTAGGCGACGGCGAAGATCACCGCAAATCCCGCTATGACATGCCAGAGGGGGAACGTGCTTCGATGCTTGCCGATGGGCAACGCGGCCACCTTCTGACCCGCAAACAGAGTCTTTACGACGTCGTATGCCAGCCGCTTCTGCCGTTCACGATTCATGAGCCCCACGGGGTGGAGGTACGGGTCCTCTTGACGGACGGTCAACAACGGGCGGTCACCTCGCCAGTCCGCCAATGCCTGAATGAAGCTTCCCGCAACGCCGGCGTCGCGTATAGTTCCGAACGTTTGCAGAAAGTACCTCGCCTGTGCCTCTTCCGAAAGGGGATCGCTGTATCCGTTCCTGTTTCCCGATTCCACCGTCTTGCCGTACCGAACCACAACGACCGGTTTATTGGAGTTCTTCTGTTTCCACGCCGCAAGCTGTTCCTTCAACGAAGCCTGATCCTCTCCATTCATGCAGATTGCCGCCAGATCCACGAGATCAACACAGGTGTCGGCCGCGGGCATCGATGATCCATAATATACTGGACGCGGATCCAGACCGCGGATCACCGAGGCGATTCGTTCCACGGAAGCGCGCGCACGCGGATCGGCCGAGTCGAAGTCACTGCCGAGGCCCCAGGCAACAACCGACGGATGATTCATGTCCCTCAGAACCATTTCCCGCGCAAGCTGTTCCGCGAGCCCCAAAAACATGTCGTCGGCGAGAACTTCTGCGGGGACGTTCCAGATCGGCAGTTCGACAAGCGCGAGCAACCCGTACCGGTTGCACAGGGTGAGCATGTAGGGATGCGGGGGATGGAACGCAAACCGTACCGCATTGGCACCGAGGGCCTTTATCAGGGCTACATCCTTTTCCATTCTGTCATAGCTGATCGCCGCGCCGAATTCAGGGTCGTCTTCGTACCACGTGACGCCCCGGAGGGTGACTTTCTTTCCATTGAGGCGGATGTCCGCTCCCTGAATGCCGACGGTGGCAAAACCGATATCCACGCGGTGCTCGTCAAGGATCGTTTGCGACCGTCCTTCGGATCGTACAAGGAGCGCACTCAGACGATACAGCACAGGGGCCTCCGGAGACCACAAGCGGGGAAAGGTCACCGGAAAAACGGCGGAGACCTCCGCATCCTTGCCGTCTTCGAGTGCCAGAACAAGAGGAGCAGCCTGCGTGAAGAGGTTCCCGCGTTCTTTGTCAAAAAGCTGAAGCAACAGCTGATATTGTTCCCGAGCCGTCGTGCGATGCGTCGTGTCCGGCCGCGTGAGCGCGGGAAAGTTTCGATTCGAAATCGTTGTCCGAACCTCGATCAAACCGCTCCGGGCATCTGCGGAAACCGACGGACGCGCAGCGAGGGTCTGCACCCAGAGACGGGGCGTCGCCACAATGAACATGTCCCGCAGAATCCCTCCGTAGGTCTTCCATCCCCAAACTTGTTTGCGAACCGGCAGGGTCGTTCGCGATGTCAAAACGTTCGAAACCACCACCGTGACAGCATTCTCATCTCCGCTCTGAATAACATCCTCGGGAATATCAAACTGGAAGGAGGTCGATCCGCCGGCATGCTTCCCGATGAAGATGTCGTTGATGTACACCTCAGCCTCATAGTTCACTCCGAATGCTACAAGGCTGAATGCACAGCGTTCAAGAAGAGAATCGGAAATCGAAAAACGGCGAAGAAACGTGATCTTTCCCGTGTAGTCGAATGCCGCAGGAATGCGAACCTCGTGCCATTGCTCGCCATCAAGAGTGTAAGACCACGTTCCGGCAAGGTCGATCTTCCGCCGAAACGGCGTGTCTTCAAAAAGGCCAATGTCCGAGCCGGCCGGCTGGCCGTTCTGAAGAACCACCGGCAACTGGGCAACAAGGACGTCAAGCGCGGCAAAAGAGACAAACAGGAGGGAAAGGAACCTTATGAAAACTGGGCTTGATCGGTGATTACGCAAGTCTCAGGACTGGCTAAGGTTTGAACCCTTGGCCTAGGAACGGGCCATTCAGAATGGTGCGTTCGGGGAATATAACACAAAAAGGGCGGGAAAGCAATGAAAAACTTGCGTTTAGATCCCCCTAACTCCTTACGCTGTAAAAGGTTTTCGGAATCGATTAAAGTGGGAGCGCCCCGAGGTCCTCATGAACCCGCGGCCATCACGATTTCCATGAACGAATCGGGCTTGAGACAGGCCCCCCCGACCAGAGCACCGTCAATGCCGTCTGTTGCCAGAAGGCTGCGAGCGTTTTCGGGTTTTACAGAGCCCCCATATTGGATGATGATTCTCTCTGCAGTGGCCCAGGAGTAAAATTGACCGATGATTTTTCGTATGTAGTTATGGACGTCGGCCGCCTGTTCCGGTGTCGCGTTCTTTCCTGTGCCGATGGCCCATACGGGCTCGTAGGCAATGATGGCCCGGGATACTTCGTTCTCCGAAACATCCTGGAGCGCGCCTTTCAATTGAACGTTGATTACCTGTTCCGTCACTCCCCTCTCGCGCTCCTCTAGTGTCTCCCCGACGCAAATGATCGGACGCAGACCCGCACTCAGAGCCTTCTTCACCTTCTTGTTGATAGCATCGTTCGTCTCACCGAAAATCTGTCGTCGTTCGGAGTGGCCGATGATCACGAACGTGCATCCGACGGACTTCAGCATACCGGCTGAAATCTCTCCGGTGAACGCCCCTTCGTCTTCGTAATGCATGTTTTGGCCTCCCAGCGCCATCGGCCCTCCGTCCAGAAGCCTCTGAGCAATAGCGAGGGATGTGAAGGGTGGGCAGAGAATCACGGTCACGCCGTTTGGAATCTCCCCACTGCGGGTGATGAGCCCGTTGATCAGCTCAACAGACTCATCCGCGTCCTTGTTCATCTTCCAGTTTCCCGCAATGACTTTCGGCCGCATGAATGCCTCACGATTCCAGTTTCTTCTTGAGAATATCGTTCACCAGTTTGGGATTCGCCTTTCCCTTCATGATCTTCATGGTTTCTCCCACAAAGTACCCGAACACCTGGTGTTTCCCGGACTTATATTTGAGCACTTGTTCAGGATTCTTCTCGAGCACTTCGGCCACTGCGCGCTCGATGGCTCCCTCATCGGAAACCTGAACGAGCCCTTTGGCCTTCACAATGATCCCGGGGTGATCCCCGGAGGCAAGCATTTCTTCAAAAAGATCCTTGGCAATTTTACTGCTGATGGTACCGTCAGCAATCAGGTCGATCATTCCCGCCAACCGCTCTGGTTGAATCGGGAAATCACGGATTTCGATGTGCCGTTCCCTGACCACGCGCAGGACATCCGTCATCGTCCAGTTACTCGCCATCTTGGCGGTCTCCGGATTCCGCCTTTTCAGCGCTCTGACGGTCGCTTCAAAATACTCGGCAAGATCCCTGCTTTCCGTAAGAATGTCGGCGTCGTACTTGGGCAGGGAGTATTCGGCGATATATCGATCGCGGCGCGCCATCGGGAATTCCGGGAGCGTCTTGCGCACCGACTCGATTTGCTCCTCTGGTACGAGAACCGGGACCAGATCCGGTTCCGGAAAATAGCGGTAGTCATGCGCCTCCTCCTTGGACCGCATGGGAATGGCAACACCCTGATCGGGATTCCAAAGGAGGGTCTCCTGCACCACTTGCCCGCCGCTCTCGAGCAAGGCGATCTGACGGTTGATCTCGTACTGCAGAGCTTTTTCGACAAAGCGGAACGAGTTGAGGTTTTTCAGTTCGGTCTTTGTTCCGAGCGTGACAGAGCCGACCGGACGCACGGACACGTTGGCATCACACCGCAGGCTCCCCTCTTCCATGTTCCCATCACAGATTCCCAGATAGGTCACGATCTGCTTCATGGCGGAGAGATACTGATAGGCCTCATGGGGGGATCGTAAGTCGGGCTTGCTCACAATCTCAATGAGGGGAACGCCGCATCGGTTGACATCCACGAGAGTATCAACATCGAGGTCGTGGATGGACTTTCCCGCGTCCTCCTCCATATGGATCCGCGTGATCCCTATGTTTTTTTTCGATCCATCCTCCAGCTCGATCTCCACGAAGCCGTCCGTACAGATGGGATCTTCGTACTGGGAGATTTGGTAGCCCTTCGGAAGGTCGGGATAGAAATAGTTTTTCCGGGCAAACACCGACTTTCGGGCAATCGTGCAGTGGGTGGCAAGGCCCATGCGAATCACAAACTCCACAACGCGTGCGTTGAGGACCGGCAGAACGCCTGGCAGGCCCAGGCAGACGGGGCAGACGTTGGAATTGGGATCATTCCCAAACTCCGTAGAGCAGGAACAAAACGCCTTGGAGCGAGTCAAAAGCTGGGCATGAACCTCCAGACCGATGACGGGTTCATATGGACGATGTTGAGACAAGAGATGAATTCAAATGAAAAAGATCTGGGTCATGCGGCGATAGCTTTCGTGACTTTTTCGGCGGCGTCCTTCAGATTGGATGCCACGAGAAAGCGCATGCCGGAGTTCCTCAGAATATCGGCCGCAAGATCGGCGTTGGTGCCGGCAAGCCGCACCACGATCGGCACATGAACATCCACCTTCTTTGCCGCCTCCACAACGCCGGTCGCCACTCGATCGCACCTCACGATGCCGCCGAAGATGTTGATCAATACCGCTTTGACATGCGGATCTTTGAGAATGATCCTGAAGCCGGCCTCCACGGTCTGTGCACTTGCCCCTCCGCCGACATCGAGAAAATTTGCCGGCATTCCGCCCGCGAGTTTGATAATATCCATCGTTGCCATGGCGAGGCCCGCACCGTTCACCATACAGCCGACGTTCCCGTCGAGTTTGATGTAGTTCAGATTCGACTTCGATGCCTCGACCTCCAGCGGATCCTCTTCGTCGAAATCGCGCAAGTCCATGAAGTCTGGATGGCGGAAGAGCGCGTTGTCGTCGAAATTGATCTTTGCATCCAGCGCCAGGACCGTTCCCTCCCGGGTCAGCACCAACGGATTGATCTCTGCAAGCGACGCATCGGTGGCTTCGTATGCTTTGTACAACGCGGCGAAGAACTTCATGGCATTCTTCATCGTGTCGCCCGAGAGGCCGAGTCCGAAGCACAGCCGGCGGATCTGAAAGGCCTGTAACCCCACAGCGGGATCGACAAATTCTTTCAGGATCTTCTCCGGCGTCTCGGCGGCGACTTTCTCGATCTCGACGCCGCCTTCTGTCGATGCCATCAGCACGTTGCGGGACATGGAGCGGTCAAGCGTAATGCCCACGTAAAGCTCCCTGGCGATGTTCATTCCCTCCTCAACCAGCAGACGCTTCACGATCCTCCCCTCCGGTCCGGTCTGATGCGTCACGAGCTTCATGCCGAGGATTTCCGAAGCGCGCTCCCTTACCTCATCGATGCTCCGCGCCAACTTCACCCCTCCTCCTTTTCCGCGTCCCCCTGCGTGGATTTGTGCTTTGACCACCCACACTGGACCCGGCAGGCTCTGTGCCGCCTTCACTGCTTCCTCAACCGAGAACGCCACATGCCCGCGCGGAACTGCGACACCGTACTGTTTCAGAATTTCCTTCGCCTGGTATTCATGAATTTTCATAGGTTCCTCTCACGGTTCAATGGTGATCCCCCGCTTCCTCCCATTCCAAAAGAGACTGCACCGCGTTCAGGTATTCCGGAAGGGGGACGAAGACCTTTGCGAGCCGATTCAGTTGCTGACGCGAGAACAGGCTATCTCCTCCGCCTTCCCACACGGCGGTGTTCGGACCAAAATTGCGCACGATAACATGGAAGCCGCCTGCCTCGAGAACCGATCGTGCCAGTTCCGCTTTGTTGATATCCGGAGACTCGAGCACAAGCGCCCAGTCTTGCTCCACATGAACAGACGCGTGATCCTTGCAGAACCATTTTCCGTGCTTTTTGACGGCACAAGAATCGCAGACCGGCATTCCGCACATGATGCACACGGCCGCGGCCTGCCGATCGGGATGGCGCCCGCACCCAATCTGCTCCGCCAGGCCCGTGAGGGTGCCGCAGTGGGGGCAGAAATCGCTGTCCGCCATGATGTCTCCGCCGCAGTGCCTGCAGTGTATGTACTTCAAGCCTTCCTCTCCATCACCTTTCTTTCACCTTCTCCGAAATCGTCTTCGCCTGCATGAACAACAGCAGATAATCCCTGCCGCCCGCCTTGGAGTCCGTTCCCGACATGTTGAATCCACCGAACGGATGGACGCCCACAAACGCTCCGGTGATCTTTCTATTCACGTAGAAGTTGCCCACGTGAAACTGGCGTTTCGCCCTCTCGATTTTCTTCCGGTTCTTTGTCCACACACCACCCGTCAGACCGAACTCCGTATTGTTTGCAATCTCGAGCGCATGATCGAAGTCCTTCGCCTTGATCACGGCCAGAACAGGACCGAAGATCTCCTCCTGGGCGATCGTTGCTTTTGGATCAACATCAGCAATGATCGTGGGCTCGATAAAGAAACCGTCCCCGCCTGCGGGTTTTCCGCCTGTCAAAAGCCTGCCGCCCTCGGCAATGCCTTTCTGCACGTAACGCAGAATTTTTTCCATCGCGCCCTTGTTGATGACGGGACCCATCCAGTTCTCAGGATTGTCCGTCGGTCCGACCTTGATGGCACGGGCTTTCTCCGTCACGAGGTCGACAAAACGGTCATAGACTTTTTCCACAACGACGGCACGCGACGCCGCCGAGCACTTCTGCCCCTGGAATCCGAAAGCCGACGCGATCGTGGCCTGGGCGGCGGCCTCGAGATCGGTTTGATCGTCAATCACGATCGCGTCCTTACCGCCCATTTCAGCAACAACGCGTTTCAGCCAGATCTGCCCGGGCTGAACTTTCGCTGCAAGCTCGTTGATGTGTATGCCCACTTCTTTGGAACCGGTAAACGACACGAATCTCGTCTTGGGATGAGCGACCAGCGTGTCTCCCACTGATCCGCCCGGACCCGTAATGAAATTGATGACTCCGTCGGGTAGGCCGACCTCCCGCATAAGATTGAAAAACATCCATCCATTCAGGGGAGAATCACTCGACGGCTTCAGCACCACGGTATTCCCCGTGACCACCGCCGCCGAAGTCATTCCGGTCAGAATCGCAAGCGCGAAGTTCCACGGCGGTACAACAACACCGGGTCCCAACGGAATGTACACGAGCTCGTTCCGTTCCTGAGGAATTCTCACGAGCGGCTGCTTCCCCGCGTACCGGAGCATCTCTCTTCCGTAAAACTCCAGAAAATCGATGGCTTCGGCCGTATCGGCATCGGCCTCAACCCACGATTTCCCGACCTCGTAAATCAGCACAGCGCTGAACTCATGTTTCCGTTTTCGCATGAGCTTCGCCGCCCTGAAGAGATAGTCGGCCCGTTTCCTCGGATCAACCCACTTCCACCGCTCAAATTCCTCGCTTGCTTTCTCAATTGCCTTATTGGCCAGACTTTGATCCGCCCTTTGAAACACCCCGACAACTTCGGAGGGGTTGGAGGGATTGTAGGAAATGAGTTTTTCGGATGTCCGAATTTCCTCGCCGCCGATGACGATCGGATACTCCCTCCCCAGACGGGCTTTAACGTCCTGGAGAGCCTTTTCCATCGCCTTGCGGTTTGCGGGTTTGGAAAAATCGGTCAGGGGTTCATTCTTGAATGCCTTAAGAGCCATGGGTGCACCTTGGATCAATAAGTACTGAATTTGAAGGATTTGCCGGATTGATGGATACGCAAAACTGCCTGATTTTTAAGGTAGAGGGAATTTCTCAGAAATTCCACACGCAGAAGAATCCTTTCGCCTGATTTCGGTTTTCCCTATTTTCCCCGTGCAATGACTCGATCCCGTCCCCACTTTACCATTATCCTGTTCGGCCTGAGCATGGCTGTTCTGCTCACGGGATTGAAACTCATGGAGTACCGGTTTTTCGCGAAAGACTTTTCCCTCGAGATCCTCCTGGGCATTGTTGCTCTCCTCTTCGTCTCCCTCGGAGTATGGGCGGGGCGCCGTCTCGCCGGCCCTGCTCCAGGGACCAACCTTCCTTTCATACCGAACCGACGCGAGGTCGAACGCCTGCACATCAGTCCGAGAGAAATGGAGGTCCTCGACCTGATGTCCCGGGGGCTCTCCAACAAGGAAATCGCCGACACGCTGTTCATCTCCCTAAGCACGGTCAAGACACACACGGCCAACCTTTTTCAGAAACTGGATGCCGTGCGCAGAACTCAGGCCCTGAAAAAGGCCCGCGATCTGGGGCTCATTTCCTGATCCTCCGGCGGAAGGATTCGGAACATTTCATTCTTTCGGCCGATGCGCGGCCGGGGGTTGGTTTTGTATCTTTTTGGGAAAAAAGGAGGAATCATGCGCAAAACGATCCTCGTTTACGGCTTCCTTTCGGCAGGGATCATCGTCGTCCTCGGGTTCATCAACACCAAGCTCTGGAAAGCGGGCACGCTCAATTTCGACAACGGGGAGATCTTCGGTTATGCCGCCATGGTGATCGCGTTGTCCATGGTGTTCTTCGGCATTAAAACGTTTCGCGACAAGTACCTGGGAGGCGTCATCCGGTTCGGAAAGGCCTTCGTGGTTGGATTGATGATCACCCTCATTGCGTCGGCGGTCTATGTTGCCGCGTGGGAGGTGTACTGGCAGACCGATGATGAACTGCGCGGAACATTCATGGATCGCTATACGGAACATATTCTCGGGAAACTCCGCGCGGGCGGCGCGACCGATGAGCAAGTGGACCAGAAACGGAGGGAAATGGATGAAATGAAGAAGATGTACGACATCCCGGTCGTTCGTCTCGCCATCACGCTCGCGGAGATTCTTCCGGTGGGATTGCTGGTGACATTGATCAGTGCGGCGATTCTTAGAAGAAAGCCTGCACTTTAGACCCGCCGGGTGGATGACGGGCAGCCAGATCCAAAGTCATTCTTTCATGGCCTTGTAAATTACATCATGGACGCGGGGGCGTACGTCGAAGATTTTTGATGTATTTCTTGACGGATGAACGCGGTTCGTCAAAAGAACGACAATCAGCTGCTTTTCAGGGTCGGAAATGATTGATGTTCCCGTGAAACCCGTGTGGAGGTACGTGGAGGGCGATGCGTACTGTCCGGAGAACGATCTGCCTTCGGAGCGGGTATCCCACCCCAACGCCCTGCTGCTTGAAGGCGATGCGCGCCGCGTGAACAGCCGAACAGTTTCCTCACGGATGTATCTTTTGTTTCCGTACACCCCTCCATTCTGGAGCATCTGCATGAACACGGCAAGGTCTCTCGCCGTGGAAAACAATCCTGCATGACCCGACACGCCGCCCAGGACGGCGGCGTTTTCGTCGTGCACGCGCCCGCGAACCGGCTGGTTCGTTTTCTTCCAGGTAACATCGACCTCTGTAGGAGCAATGGCCGATCGTCTCCATACCGGAGGATTAAACATCGTTCTGGTCATTCCCAGAGGGGTAAAGAACACCGAATCCACGTACCGGTTGAGGCGGACTCCAGTCACCCGCTCAATGACTTTGCCGAGCGTCATGAATCCCAGATCGCTGTACACCGTCGAATCCCCCGTGGGATAGACAAGGGCTGTCGCAAAAACGGAGTCCATCACACATTCCGGCGTCTCGCAGAACTCGTAGAACTTCCTCCAAGCCGGAAGTCCGCTGTTATGGACGAGGAGGTTTTTCAGGGTGATCCGCTCCTTTCCGTTTCGTCCAAACTCAGGTACGTATGAAGCCACCGGCTCATCGAGGCGAAGCTTTCCCTCCTCGACGAGCCGCATCACGGCGGTCGTCGTGGCGACAACTTTTGTCAACGATGCGAGGTCGAAGAGCGTCGTGTCGTCGATCAGGGGGGAATACAGGGCGTAGGTCTGAGCTCCGTAGGACTTCTGGTGGACGAGAATGCCATTCCGCACGACCGCCAGTTGCGCACCCGGAAACGCGCTGTCCTGAATGGCGTGCCGCATAAGGGTATCCACTTGTCGCAGGGCTTGGGCATCAAATCCTGCCTCATCGGGCTCACCGCGTCGCAGCGCGACCTTCGGGTATTCCACGCCTGCGCCATAGGGATAGACTCCCGGCAGGGTTATGGGCAATTTTCCGCGCGCGGGTTCCTCCCCAAACATCACTTCCGCGGTTGCATCAATCACGATCGCCGAACCGCTGTAGGCGCAGACGTAGGTGTCTATATGCGGAAAGTCCATGACCAGATACGGGTTTCCGAATGACACGCCAATAACCGTCTTGCCGCTGTCGATGAGGGTGTTCAGAAGCGTGCGAACGCGTTCAGGAGCAAAACCCGTCATTTCACCCGAGCGCGTGTAGAAGTGCAGCTGGTTGACGATCACATCGACCTTGAGGAGGGAATCCAGTGCCGCCCGGTAGTCGAGGGAATCACTGCGGGGAGTGAGCACGAGTTCCGCAAGCGGTCCAAGGCGTCGCGTGAGATGCCTGTGAAACGGCGCGCCGGCGGCAAAGTCATCCTGATCCGTAATGACCAGATCCGCCACGGTCTTTTCCATCCTCCCCAGAGGAAGGAGACCGGAGCGGTTCCCCAGAACGGTGATCGATGAGCGCGCAATCTCACGAGCAAGGGCCACATGATCCGGCGAGGCCACAACCCGCCCAACCTCATCGAGGTCAACAAACCTTTCTTCCGCAAGTCCCACCCATTCTTTGACGGCCAGGACCCGGCGAACCGATTCGTCAAGCCGCGATTCCGTCAACTGCCCCCGACGCACTGCATCGACGATCGCATCAATGGCAAGATCCGCATCCGGCGGCATAAGGATCAGATCCGCACCGGCCTTGACGGCCAGGACGATCGATTCTGCGGGATGGTACTTTGTCGAAACGCCGCGCATAACCATCGCATCCGTCACCACTAACCCCCGGAAACCCATATCTCTACGGAGCAAATCCGTCGAGATGGACGGAGAGACGGTGGCAGGAATGACGGACACGGAATCGAACGCTGATGCCGCTATGTGGGCGATCATGACGGACAGCACGCCGTCGCGAAAAGTCTTCCTGAATGGCACAAGCTCGAGTGAATCGAACCGCGAGCGGGAAAACGGAAGGGAGGGAAGATCGAGGTGCGTATCGAGATTGGTGTCGCCGTGCCCGGGAAAATGTTTGACGGTTGCAATCACCCGCTCTTCCTGCGTTCCCCGGATGAACGCCGAGGCCATCTCCGCCACAAGGTCCGGGTTGTCTCCAAACGATCTGGTGTTAATCACGGGGTTCGCGGGATTGTTGTTAACATCAACCACGGGGGCATAATTCTGGTGCACGCCGAGCGCTCTCGCCTCGCGGGCTATGGCTTTCCCCATTCTGTAGGCGAAATCGGAATTTCTGGTCGCTCCCACGCCCATCGCGCGCGGGAAGGTCGTGGTCCGCCTTACGCGCATTCCCGCCCCGTACTCGAAATCAGCCGAGATCAGAAGAGGTATCTTTGCTGCGGCCTGAAGCCTATTGATCTGGATGGCATATTCATACACATCGCCGACGGAAAAAATGAACCCCCCGATCTTCCTTTCCCCGGCTAGGCGCATGAGATTCTTCCACGCTTCTGATTCCTCTGCGAGGTAGCCTCCCTCGGTCCAAACGCACACGAGCTGAGCCGCCTTTTCTTCCAGCGACATCGATGCAAGTGCTTCTTCGACCCATGCCGTGTTGGGGGCGGGCGGAGCCCAGGAATCCGCGGTCCGGAACGACCGGGGAGGAGCGCAGGAAAAAAGGATGAGAGAGGCAAAAACGCTAACATAGGCCGGTCGAAGAAAACGGATTGTCATTCGGATCAGAGGCCTCCAGAGGTAGTCGATGCGGAGAGAAGTTTGATTGCCATCAGCGCGGCCCCCTCTGCCGGCGACAACTCAGGCTCATGAATGGCTATTGAGGGAAACTGTTCTGCCAGATCACGGCGAAGGATTTTCGAGAACAGGCCTCCTCCTGCCAGTACACCACCGGCCAGAGCGAGACGTGCCCTTCCATCACTGATTCCCATCTGCCGGAGTACCGCTCGCACATGGTCAACAAGGTCCGCCGCGGCGCTCCGGAGAATCGCAAGGCAAACGGCATCGCCGTCCCCGGCGCACTGGAGGACAAGCGGCGCGATGGACCCCAGATCGAATCCCTCACGGTAAACGTGTCTGATGATTTCTTCCTGGGTCGAGAGACCGAACGTGGACGCGACCATGCCGGTTAACAACGTGCTTTGGCCGCGGCCGTCAAGGTGTCTGCAAATGGCCGCCATGCCCGCCCGACCGATGGCGTAACCGCTCCCCTCATCCCCGATGACCCTCCCCCACCCTCCTGCACGCGCGACCGAGCCTTCGCTCTTCTTCCCAAGGGCAATCGATCCTGTGCCCGCAATCAGAATTACGCCCGGGGCGCCCCGAAAGGCCCCCTCCAGTGCGATCAACGCGTCGGTGACAATCCGGAGGTTCTTCAGAGAAACGTTTCGGGAGGCAGCGATCGTTACCAGGGCCTCCGCCATTCGCTTCTGATCCACCTCCCGTCCGGCCCCTGTCAGGCCGGCGACAACTGCATCCACCTCTGTGACCTTGAAACCCGCTGCGGCGCAACACTCTTCCACCGCTTTCAAAATCGCCTTTCCGGCTTCTTCCGGCCCGATGATTTGAAAGTTTGACGGTCCCGTGACAGACCGCGCCAGGGGTACACCGGACCCATCAGCCAAGACCGCGGCGGTCTTTGTCGCCCCGCCATCAACACCGACTACCAGAATCCCTTTTTTCATTCACGCAAACATATCGAATCTGGCGCGTGATTTCAAGGTAATCCGTCCTTTTTTTCTTTAAAGATAATCAAAAATCTCCCTATACTGTTCGACGCAGCAGGTCTCCTCTCATGAAAATCATCTTTCTGTTCTTGACAGTGATGGTACCCCTGTGCCTGTCGGCACAGGGGGAAACCATACACGTACCCGACTCATTGACGGGAAAGTTCATGTACGAATCCTGGTGCGCTCGGTGCCATGGAATCGACGGTCGCGGAAAAATTGAGGGCCTTGAACTCGACGTGCCCGTTCCGGATTTCACCGATTGCAGTTTCACCAGCAGGGAGCCGCGCAAGGACTGGCTGGCCGTAATTCTCCACGGCGGACCGGCACGCGGACTTTCCATGACCATGCCCGCCTGGGGAGAGGCAATCGACGAACAACAGGCTGAGGCCATCATTAGCCATATCAAGACATTCTGCACCGAACCAGGTTGGCCACCCGGTGAACTGAATTTTCGCCGCGCCCAGGTCACTGCCAAGGCTTTCCCGGAGAACGAAGCGCTGGTCATTCCCACCTATACCAAGGACGCTACGGTGACTCGATTGGTATACGAAAGGCGCGTGGGACGGGCAGGACAGTGGGAAATCTCCTTGCCGCTTGCATCGACTGTCGCGGCTGGAGGGGGATTCGGCGACGTTGAAATCGGGGGTAAGTACGCCCTTTTGTTCGACGAAGACAGTCGGGGAATTTTCTCCGTCGGCGCAGAGGTCGGCCTGCCGACGGGCCCTGCATCACAAGGGTCCGCAACCGGCCTCTGGAAACTCTCGCCATACCTTGCCGCCGGAAAAGGATGGGAACAGATCACTCTGCAATCGAGTTTGAAGATTGAACGCCCCCTCGGTAAGAACGGGGACACAGAGGTTTCCGTCAATCTTGCCGTCACGGTCCCTCTTACGCAGGAGAAGATGGGTCTCTTTCCCATGATGGAGATCAACGCCGTGCATTCCGAAGGATCAACTCTTCTGTTCCTGACCCCCCAGATTTACCTTGGTCTCGTGAAACGCGGCCACATCGCGCTGTCAATAGGTTCACAGATTCCGGTTGCGCGAAAGAATCCCTATCCGTACAAGATTGTGGGATTCTTCCTCTGGGAATATGCCGACGGCGGACTCTGGTGGTAGCGGAACAATTTTCAGAAGAATTTGTTATATTGGTATTCACGATCGTCCATTCAGGAAAAAAATTCCCATGACCAGAGTTTTTGTTCTCTCCGCTCTCGCTCTCTTTCTTCTTGTGTCTGCCGCGCCCGCTCAGACCCGAAAGGCGCCCGACTTCAAGCTTCAAACCGCCGATGGAACGGCGATCGAGCTCTCAAAGCTGAAAGGGAAGGTCGTAGTCGTAAATTTCTGGGCAACGTGGTGCGGTCCCTGCCGAAGGGAAATTCCGGACTTCATTGAAGTCTATGCGAAGTACAAATCACAAGGACTCGAGATCGTAGGGATTGCTTTGGATGAAGAAGGATTCAGCCTCGTCACACCGTTCGCCAAGCGGTACAATATTCCCTATCCTCTTGTCGTCGGATCGGGCAAGATTGTCAGTGCCTACGGCGGATTCAATGCGATCCCCACAACGTTCATCATCGACCGTAACGGCATGATTGTCGATGAGCACACGGGTCTTATGACCAAAGAGCAGCTCGAGCAAAAGCTCAAGGGACTTTTGTAGTCTATTCATGCGTACTCTTCCGGTCGCTCTTGCAGCGACACTGATCGCCGTCTCCCAGTCTCCCGCCCAATTTGCTGCTTCGGCAAGCGGCGCCAAGGTTTCCGTCGCAGTCAGTCTCTCCCGCGACACTGTTCGCTCCGGGAACGACGTGAAGGCGTCCGTTGCGCTCGCCATCGAGGAAGGGTGGCACATCAACTCCCACACGCCGACCTATGATTACCTGATCGGTACCTCGCTCGCTCTTGAGCCCACGGAGGGGGTCATTGTTTCCGACCTTCGGTATCCCGAGGGAAAGATGGTGAAATTCGGATTCGCCGACGATCCTCTCAGTGTGTATGAAGGGACTGTTCATCTCTTTCTGACGCTCAGGATCTCGGAAAAAATGCAGGCAGGTCCCGTCGTCCTCCGCGGCAAGCTCCGCGTGCAGGCGTGCAACGACGAGGTTTGTCTTGCTCCCTCCTCGATTGACCTGGAGATCCCGTTTGTCGTTGGAGTCATCGAATCGCATGAGAAGCATTCCGAGCTCTTCGCGCAGTATGCGAAAGCATCATCGTCTGCAGACGCCCGAGACGGCAATGCCCTTGCGGCCGCGTTTGAGCAAGAGGGTTCCTTTGTCGCGTTTCTTGCAATCTTCCTCGTCGGACTTGCCCTGAATCTGACCCCCTGTGTCTATCCAATGGTCTCCGTGACGGTCTCTTTGTTCGGAACGCAATCGGATACGAAAACCGTACGTGTGTTCGGAAAAGCCATCGTCTATGTTCTCGGCATCGCGGCGATGTATAGCACCCTTGGGGTCACCGCGGCGCTGAGCGGAGAGTTGTTCGGAAACTGGCTCCAGAGTCCGTGGGTGCTCGGTTCCATCGGAGTGCTCCTGTTCGCTCTTGCGCTCAGCATGTTCGGCGTCTATCAACTTCAGGCACCGTACTGGCTCACCAGCAGACTGGGAGGCACATCGGGTACGGGGATCATCAGCCTGTTTGTCTCAGGTCTTGTTGTCGGCGTCTTCGCCGCCCCGTGCATCGGTCCTCCGGTCATCGCGCTCCTTGCCCTCGTCGGCCAGAAAGGCGATCCGCTGTTCGGCTTCTGGTCGTTTTTTGTTCTCTCGTTGGGTCTGGGACTTCCGTATCTGATCCTCGGAACCTTTTCCGGACTCCTCAAGAAGGTACCACGCTCTGGGTCGTGGCTGATCTGGGTCGAGCGCCTGTTCGGCGTCGTGCTCATGGGCGCCGCGTTGTTCTACCTTTCGCTTGCCGTCGCGCCTTCATGGGCGGCTTTTGTCGTGCCCGTAACCCTTGTCGCCGGTGGAATCTACCTGGGCTTCCTTGAACGGTCAGGGAGCGACAAACCGTTCGTTCGGCGCATACAATGGGCGTTCGGCGCGGCGTGTGTCGTCGCCGGAGTGATGGCGGCCGATGCTCTTCGGGAGCCCGGGATTACGTGGCAGGTGTATACGCGGGAGCGCCTGGCTGAGGCTCGCGCTGAAGGCAAGCCGGTCATGATTGATTTCTATGCCGACTGGTGCATTCCGTGCCTCGAGCTTGATCACAGGACCTTCACCGACGAGGAGGTGATGCGAGCATCTGAGTCTTTTGTGAGACTCAAAGTGGACCTTACCCATTTTGATTCCCCCGAATCTGAGGCGTTGCGGCGCGAATTTGACATTGCCGGTGTCCCGACCATCGTGTTTCTCGATAAGGATGGAATGGAAGAACGCTCAGCACGCGTTGTCGGGTATCTGTCGCCCCCCGATTTTCTTGAGCGCATCAAACGTGTGTCCGGCGGCCCGAAGAGCGCCGGTTTCTGACACAACAACCTTCCCCCTGCCCCTTGTCATCTTCCTCTCCGCCCACAACCTCTGAAGCCAAAAAGCCGGGCTTGATTCGCGGACTTGGTCTCCGAGAGGGAATGGCCATTCACATGGGAGTGATGATCGGATCGGGCATTTTCATCGTTCCGGCGACCATTGCCGGTCACGTACCTGCGACGGGGCCGATGATTCTTGTCTGGGTGGTTGCCGGATTACTTTCCCTGTTCGGCGCGCTCACGCTTGCCGAGCTCAGTTCCGTCCTTCCGCAGGCAGGAGGACCGTACGTGTTCCTCCGGCACAGCTTCGGAAGAGTGTGGGGGTTTCTCTTCAGCTGGAATGATTTTTTCATCAACAAAGCCGGGTCTGCAGCGGCTATTGCCGTAGGATTCGCCTCCTTCCTTGGTTACTTCGTCCCGTGGCTCGACACACCCGAGCCGCTTTTCTCCTCTTCCACGGATGTTGCCGGGCTCCATTTCGATGTGACCATCGGGCACTTGCAGATCGTTGCCATCATTGTCATTGCTCTCGTCACCGGCGTGAACGTGAGAGGCGTCAGATTCGGCGGACTTGTCATGACTATCTTCACCTCCGCCAAGATCGTTGCGCTTGCCGGCCTGATCGTCGCGGCGTTCCTCTCAGGAAGCGGGTCGGAGGCCAATTTTCATCCCTGGTGGCCACAGGAATGGACCTCGGAGTGGACGGCGGGATTCGGGCTGGCATTGATTTCGGCGTTGTGGGCGTACGATGGCTGGATCGACGTGACGCTGACGGCCGGGGAGTTCAAAAACCCGGGCCGCAACGTCCCGCTCTCTCTTCTCCTGGGAACCGTCGCCGTCATCGTCCTCTACATCAGCGCCAACATTGCTTATACCTTTGTCATTCCTCTGCGTGAGATGCCGGGATCGGGGAGGATTGCCGCCGATGTTGCGGTTCTTGCCCTGGGCTCCTTCGGCGCCTCGTTCGTTGTTTTGGGAATCCTCTGCTCCACCTTCGGATCCGCGAACGGAATGTTGTTGAACGGACCTCGTTCGATCTATGCCGCGGCGATCGATGGTACCGCCCCGGCGGCATTCGCTGCCGTTCATCCGAAGCATCATTCCCCCTGGATCGCCGTTCTGGCTCTGGGCGTCTGGGCGTGCCTCCTGACCCTTGGCGGCACTTACGAACAAATCACGGCCTATGTCGTGTTTGCTTCCTGGTTGTTCTACGGTCTTACGGCGATCGCGGTCATCGTTCTCCGGAAAACCATGCCGGATGCAGAACGTCCCTACAAGGCATGGGGATATCCGGTCACGACCCTCGTATTTGTTCTCCTCGTACTATGGTTTCTCTTTAATACCCTCACGGAAAGCACGCGCGATGCGCTCATCGGCCTCTTCCTCGTTCTGCTCGGCCTTCCCTTCTATGCGCTTTGGGCGCGGCGAACGCTGCCAGACGGAGTCTAGTGGAACATTCTTGCTGTTTTCACCCCTCTTTTTTTGTATCATGAGAAGCATTCACACTGACGGACGGCATGGAACACAGCACCTGGATGTGGGGGGCTTTTAACGTCTTTGTCCTGGCGATGCTGATTCTTGATCTGCGTGTCTTTCATCGGCACGCGCACGAAGTGAAGATCAAGGAGGCGTTGCTGTGGAGCGCATTTTGGATTATCCTTTCCCTTCTCTTCAACGTCGGGGTTTTGATCGTCGAGGGATCGGAGGTTGCCCTTCAATTCTTTACGGGCTATCTCATTGAAAAATCCCTCAGCGTGGACAATCTGTTCGTCTTCCTCCTGATTTTTTCCTACTTCAAGGTCCCGTCGAAGTACCAGCACAAAGTACTTTTCTGGGGCATCATCGGCGCGCTGGTGATGCGCGGAGCACTGATCCTCATGGGCGTGACGCTCATCCAGCACTTCCATTGGATTCTCTACATCTTCGGTCTCTTCTTGGTGTTCACCGGGCTTAAGATGATGTTTCAGAAGGAAACCGTGGAGATCCATCCGGAACGGAACTTTTTGGTCCGGCTTCTGAGGAACATCATTCCCATCACGGCCGGCTACCACGAATCGCGTTTCTTTGTACGCATCAACGGAAAGCCCTATGCGACCCTGTTGTTCGTCGTTATCATTGTTGTGGAAACGACCGACCTCGTGTTTGCTCTCGACTCGATCCCGGCGATTTTTGCCATCTCACGAGATCCGTTCATCGTTTATACATCGAACGTCTTCGCCATCCTTGGATTGCGCGCGCTCTATTTCGCCCTTGCCGGCCTCCTGAACCTCTTCCATTACCTGAAATTCGGTCTCTCAGTGATTCTGGCCTTCATCGGGGTGAAGATGCTTATCGAAGAGATTTATGACATGCCGATTGGCATCGCCCTCAGTGTTGTCGGTGGCGTTCTTGCCATTTCGATCATCGCGTCCATCCTTTATCCGAAAAAGACCGGCAAGACGCTGATGGTGGATGCTGTGAAAGAGTTGACCGATCACTAACGACGCCGACAACCAGCGAAGGCGGCGTCTTGCGCGGGCTTCATGATACCGGATAACTTTTTGTTGGCGGTGTTCGGCGTTGTCTCGCTCCTCGGGCTTGCCGCGGGCGTCGCCGGATTTGCCCTGGCCATCAAGTATGCAAAGAAGCCCGATGGCGAGATCAGAATGGCCATCTGGGCGTTTGTAGGCCTTGCGGGGTTGGTTGCCTCCGGAATGTCTTGGGCATATTTCCTTCTGCCCATTCTCATTAACAAGCTGTTTTGAACCTTGCTGGTGGGGATCCCTCGTGCTCCCCGTCACGAAATGCCGGGATTCTGCCCATTCTGACGGCAGGCGCTTGACTTTCGTCCGCCATTCAGTACATTTTCGCTTCATGCCTTGGTGAAGGTGGAGAGACGTCGCTCACGTTTTGCGCTCCAGGGAGAGAATCCCTTCCAACAAGGCTTCCTGAAGTTTGTAGTTCATCCAACGCCCCCAGCCCTGATACATGAGCACCCCCCATCATACTATTACGCCTTCTCATCTTGCTGAACGGGTGATTGTTGTCGTTGGTGCGTTTTTGGTTTTTTGTCCGACGCTCGCTGTTTCACAGTTCACTCAGTGGAAGGGAGTAACACAGGAATGGACGAGCGAAGCAAACTGGAATGATGGCGTGCCCACAGCCGGAAAATCGGCCCTTATCAGCATCAACAATCAGCCTGCCAAGGTGCCCGTCCCCTCCTCAGACACGGCTCGGACTCTCAACCTTGAAGTTCAGCAGGGAGGATTGCTCCGATTCGATGATTTTGGAGTTCTCATTGTGCACGGCAGTCAATTCCGCATCGCACCTCACGGAACCGTGGATCTTGGGAGAGGGACCGTCATCTCCAAGGGCAATCTTACATTTTTTAATGAGGGATACTTTCAGGCCGGAGAGGGTACGCTGGAATTCAGGGGCGTCACCTGGCAGAACAAAGCGGGATCACAGTTTGACCCTGGGACCAGCACGGTGATCTTCAACGGGAGCGGCAGTCAGAGTCTGATTATCGACGCGGCATCCACGTTTTCCTTGAACAGTGTGGTCATCCTCTCCCCCTTCCTTTCCATTACCGGACATCTTGTCATAGCCGGGAACTGCGAAGTTGCGGAGGGGAGCCAGGTATTTGTAGAGGCCGGCAGTTCCCTCACCATTCAGGGAACCTTCACCGGTGATCCCTCCAGCATCGGGGGCGGTGGGTCCGTGACATTGCCCGTTCAGTTGACCTCCTTCACCGTAACGGCCCAGCGGTTGGAGGCTGTTCTGCAATGGTCCACCGCGACCGAAGTGAACAATTATGGATTTGAGATTGAGAGGCGCCGGGTTTCGGGGTCCATGAACGAGCCATGGACGATGGTGGGGTTTGTCCGCGGAGCGGGGACATCTACGACGCCGCGGGAGTATGCGTTCAGGGATTCCAGAATTGAAGCCGGACGTTACGCGTATCGCCTCAAGCAGGTTGATTTTGGCGGCTCTTATTCCTACACATTTGCCGCGGATATTGAGATTGGTACGGCCGCAAAGGAACTCGCTCTGGGTTCCAATTATCCGAATCCTTTCAATCCCGAAACTTCCATCGAATTCACGGTGCCGCGGGAGGGAAGGGCCACGCTGAGGGTGTTCAACATGATCGGGCAAGAAGTTGTTACGCTTTTCGACGGTGTTGCAGAAGCCGGCAGGATTCACCGGGTGACATTTAGCGGTCCATCCTTGCCCTCTGGTTTGTATTTTTACCGGTTGGAATTCGGCTCGACGACTGTTGTCAAACGAATGATGCTGCTCAAGTAAGAAGGGGTAGTCCTGATGAAACGGTTTCTGGTCATTGCTCCACACACAAAGGAAGGATGCGCCAAGGCGATCCAACAAATTGAGGCCGCAGGTTACATCACCCATTTTGATTGGGGGTGCAAAGACGGCGAGCATTGCGGATGGGCAATCATTGAGGCCGAGAATCCAAAGCAAGCCCTGCTCGTTGTTCCTTCCTCCGACAGACCCCAGGCCCGCGCTGTGATGCTGACGAAATTCGGCACCAGCGAGATAGGGGACTCGCATCGTTGATTGATTCCTTAGGAATCAATCCGAGTTTTCCCGCCGGAATTAATACATTCTACTTATCTCCTTGCAAGCCACGACAATCTGATTTTTTTACCTCGACATACCTTTCCAAGGTGCATATGTTTAACATATGTACCTTGGAAAGGTAGGCCCTGAAGACCTGAAATCCTGACACTATCTACGCAATGGTGCGCCTCGGTCGGTCCGCCTTGATTCTCCCACACTGATTTCCTACTTTCCCCTCCCGTAACGAGGCACATCTTTCCACGACACCCGGGTCTCTTCATGTCCAACTTGACGAAGCTCGTCCTCGGGCTGGGAGCCGTCGGTTTCACGGCCTGGCTCGTGATGTTTCTTTCCATGAATAGTAGGCTGAACGAAGCCATTCTCCGTCTTGAGACTGCCCAAGCGCGGCTCGATGCCGGCCTCGAATCGCTCTCCCTGGCCCGCAAGGCCGTCGATTCCGTCCGAACCGATCTCGGACGGTTCAGCATTTATCTGAAAGACATCCAGGCTCGAGTGGAAATCCTCGATCTGCATGAGCGGACAGGCGATGCACAGTTCAAGAATCAGAAGGATGTCATCCTTCGCCGCCTTAGAGAACTGTACCGGGATGTCGAGGCCACCGGAAAGGGGTTGCCGGAAATTCCCGTTGTCGATAACCAAGGATGAATGGCGAATCTTAGAGAAACACAGGGGGCCTGCATGAAACCTTCAGCATTAGTGTTCTTTCTCTTTGTATTCACACGGACCTTCGCTCAACCATCGGTTCTTTTTCAGGACTGCACGGATATCCGCGCCAATGTTCTCAAGGCCGGAGACTCCGTTGTGATCACCTGCGACACGGCGTACATCATGAACGCGATGACATTCCGGCTCTACGACAACGCCTACCGTGACATTCGGAGGAAGGCGCCTTCGGTTGCGCGTTTGATGGCCGCCTATGATGAAATCATCGCTCTTCAAGAGCGGCGCCTGCAGGAACAGGAGGCGAATTACAACAACCTCCGCACTTCTTTTGAAACGCTCAGTATCGCGTCCGGGTCCGCCTTTGAACAGGCGTCAAAACAATTGAATCGGGCCATGAACAACCTCGAGACGTTGAGTTTCCACTTGCAGGAAAGCAACCGGTTGTTGACGGAAACCAGGACGATCATCGAGGCTGAGAAGCGGGGACTGAACCTGGATAAACTGCTCTGGGGAGCCGGCGGATTGACTGCCGGGCTGATTATGGGCGTCCTGATCAGCCGTTGACCAGAAATCGAGGAAAAGTCAGGAATTAGAAGTACATTACCGGGAAATGAAAATCTCCACAAAGATCCCGTCATCGCATCTCGACTCAACTTCCCTCACTGTTCTTCGCGATGCCCTTCGAATCCTGGAAAAGGGTTTCTCAGGCCTCCCTCCTTCGTACGAAAACACAGACGACTCCGAACTCAGTGATATCCTGGCGCAGGTCGCTGAACGCATGAAGGATAACTTCCCGTATTTCCATCCCTTGTATGCCGGCCAGATGTTGAAGCCGCCACATCCCATCGCGCGCCTTGCATACATGCTGGCCCTCTGGATTAATCCGAACAATCACGCGCTCGATGGAGGGAGGGCGAGTTCCGCAATGGAAAAAGAGGCAGTCGCGGACATTGCGAAGATGATCGGTTGGGAAACTCACCTCGGTCATCTCACAGGAGGCGGTACTGTGGCGAATCTCGAAGCACTTTGGGTCGCAGGGAGCCTTCACGCCGGGAAAACCATTACGGCCTCCGAGCAGGCGCACTATACGCACAGTCGTATCTCGGGAGTACTCGGCCTGCGCTTTCGATCCGTCCCCTGCGATACACGGGGGAGGATGGATCTTGATGCGCTGAGGACCCTCCTTCGGCGTGAAACGGTGGGAACGGTGGTGGCTACCATCGGAACTACCGCCACGGGGGCGGTCGACCCGTTGGCTGATCTTCTGAATTTACAGCGCGAACATGGATTCCGGATTCACGCAGATGCGGCCTACGGGGGCTATTTCAGGCTTTCCGGCTCTCTTGCTCCCGAAACCCGCAGACACGTTGAGAAGCTTTCATCGGCTGATTCGGTTGTCATCGATCCCCATAAACACGGCTTGCAACCCTATGGATGCGGCTGTGTCCTGTTTCGGGACCCGGCAGTGGGCCGGCTGTACAAGCACGACTCGCCTTATACATATTTCTCTTCGAACGACCTTCATCTTGGCGAAATCAGCCTCGAATGTTCGCGTCCCGGCGCTGCGGCGGTGGCTCTTTGGGCGACCCAGAGGTTGTTTCCCCTTGTTCCCGACGGCGCGTTCTCCCGCTCCCTCGACAAGGGACGCAGGGCGGCCTTGCGTCTTCATGAATTGATCAGCAAGGATGGCCGCTGGATCCCGGGGCCGATGCCTGAACTGGACATTGTGGTGTGGACTCCGGACGCGCCAAGTGCAAGCGAGGCATCGACGCGATCCCGGGCCATCTTTCAGGAAGCCGCGCAAAACGGACTTCACCTCGCGCTGGCCGATCTTCCCCTACCACTCTTGCACCTCCCCGCCTCCATGAAGCGCGATGCAGAGCACATCACGTGTCTGCGGTCGGTTTTGATGAAGCCGGAACATGCGGACTGGGTCGATCGCATTTGGGAAATCCTTAACACGTCGGCAAAAAAAGTGCTCTCATGAATGTTCTGATCTTCTTTCTGATTGTCGTCAGCATCTTCGCCATTGGATACGGCTTTATCGGCTGGCGTCTTCTTTCCACGTCACATCTCCCGGCACAGTGGAACACCGCCGCCTGGATTGTCCTCATCCTTCTCTTCCTCCTTCCCCCAGCGGCCTTTTTCCTCCAGGTGAGCCGGATTGAAAATGCGTTTTCCGACCTCCTTTCGTGGGCAGGATATCTGAGCATGGGATTTGTTTCGATGGTGTTCACGCTCATCGTGGCAAGGGAGATTGTCGTGCTGACGGCTGTCGTCTTTCAAAAGCTATTCGCTTTCGGTCGGGAGATGCTGCAGGCCGGGGGCGGAGCGGCTTTTGAAGCTGACGCGGGGCGGAGAGAGTTCCTCTACCAAGCATCCAGCACGGCTATCATCGGTGCGGCAGGCATCCTGACAGGATACGGATTGTACGAGGCACGTCGCACGCCCGCCGTGCTTCATGTGGAGATTCCTCTGCAGAACCTGCATCCGGATCTCGAAGGATTGCGGATCCTCCAAATCACCGATCTTCACGCGGGGCTTACGGTCAAGAGACCTTTTGTTGAGATGGTGGCTGAACAAGTGCAGGGTTTGGAGGCGGATCTCATTGCCTTTACCGGTGATCTCGCGGACGGGACCGTACCATACTTACGGGAACACGTTGATCCTCTAAGGCACTTAAGCGCCCCCCTCGGCCGGTTTTTTGTAACCGGGAATCATGAATATTATTCCGGCGTTCATCCATGGATTGAAGAGGCCGACAGGCTGGGATTCTCGGTTCTTCTCAATGAACATCGCAAGATCAGCCGCGGCACGGGGTCGATTCTGCTTGCCGGCGTCACGGATTACAGCGCTGGCGACTTTGTACCGGAACAGGCTTCTGATCCCGCAGGGGCAGTCTCCGGCGCCGCGGCTTCCGATCTGCGACTTCTGCTGGCGCACCAACCGCGGAGCATCTTTGCCGCACAGGATCATAAGTTCGATCTGATGATCTCAGGCCATACCCATGGCGGCCAGTTCTTCCCCTGGAACTTCCTCGCCGCCGTTGGCCAGCCCTATATCTCTGGCCTACACCGTCACAACGGTACCTGGGTGTACGTGAGCAAGGGAACAGGCTACTGGGGACCTCCGGTGCGTCTGGGGGCGCGGTCCGAAGTGACCATCCTTACGCTGACGCGCGCTCAGGACAACGAGTATCCTTCCACTCCGGAGACCTCGACTTGATGCGACTGAGGAACCTTGCCGTTCTCTTGAAGGGAGGAGGAATCCTCCGCAAACAACAGCCTTTGGAGACAAGATCTCCGGGAATTCGGCGTCAGTTGGAAATATATCGTAAAGGGGTGCTGGGAATTCGTCCGCGATTCCCCGTATCACCGGAAGAATTGGAAACCAAGGCTCGGAACATATTGAGCCGCGAAGCCTACGATTACGTGGCCGGCGGCGCGGGTGCGGAGATTACGGTCCGAAAAAACAGAGAGGCGTTTGAGCGGGTTGCCATCCTCCCCCGAATGCTTCGGGATGTCGCCGAGCGGTCTCTCGAAGTCTCTGTGCTCGGAGTCAGATTCCCCTATCCTTTCCTCCTTGCACCGGTCGGCGTGCAGGGAATCGTTCATAGAGAGGGTGAGGTGGCGGTTGCGCGCGCAGCAGCTTCCCTCGGAGTACCGATGGTCCTCAGTACGGCTTCGTCCCGATCGCTCGAGGAAGTGGCCGACGCCTTGGGGTCTACACCGCGTTGGTATCAACTCTATTGGCCCAAGGATCCGGAGATCACCAAGAGCTTCCTGCGCCGGGCATCTGCGGCGGGTTACTCGGCCCTTGTGGTGACGCTGGATACGACCGTATTGGCCTGGCGGGATAGGGACATTCGAAATGCGTATCTACCGTTTCTGGCCGCCGAGGGGATCGCCAATTATACCAGCGATCCCGCGTTCCGAAGTGGGCTCGATCGGTCTCCGGAGGAGTTTCCGATGGGAGCTGTGCGCCACTTTGCCCGGAATTTTTCGAATCCTTCGCTTACATGGAAAGATCTCTCGTGGCTGCGAAAGCAAACCGACTTGCCGATCCTCCTCAAGGGAATTCTGCATCCGGACGACGCTCGGAAAGCCATCCGGGCCGGTGTGGAGGGCATCATTGTTTCCAATCATGGCGGTCGGCAGGTGGATGGCGCCCTTGCGGCACTCGATGCACTTCCGGGCATTGTTTCCGTTGCCGGCAGGAAGCTCGATGTGCTGTTCGACAGCGGTGTCCGCCGCGGCTCGGATGTCTTCAAGGCCGTGGCCATGGGGGCAAAGGCCGTGCTCCTTGGCCGTCCGTACCTTTGGGCGCTTGCAGTAGCAGGTGAGAGGGGGGTTCGGGATTTCCTGCAAAACTTCATTGCAGATCTGGACCTGACTCTCGGCCTTGCGGGCTGTCGGGCGTGGAACGAGGTCAATTCAACGTTTATCAAACAAGAGGCATACTGATGGAAATACTCGCAATCCAGAGCTCTTCCGACATTCCTCAACCTTATCGGGACACTCCCATCGGCCGTCTGGTCGAGTACCATAATCTCGACCGCACTCTGGATCCTCATACACGCGCGGCTCTTCTGATTGGTATGTGCATGGATAACCGGAAACATCTTCGCATTCCGGACAATTTTGCTTACATCATCCGCGCGGGCGGAGCGAACCTTCGGTACAGCGAGTTCAAGGTATCGTTTGCGATTGCGATCGGTGGGGTACAACATATTGCGCTGATTGGGCATACAAATTGCGGGATGGTAAATCTGGCTTCGAAGCGCGAGCAGTTTATCGAGGGGTTGATGACGAGGGCCGGTTGGGATCGAGAAACGGCCGTGGATCACTTTCAGAACCTGGCCCCGATGTTCGAGATCGGCAATGAGGTGGATTTTCTGCTAGGCGAGGTAAAACGACTGCGCAACCGGTACCCCCGGGTCACCGTCGCGCCGATGTTGTATAAGGTTGAGGATAACAGGCTTTATTTTGTGAGGGAAGGGGACTAACAGTTTCTATCAACTCCAAAGGTTGTCGAGGAATCCTGTCAGGTCTTGTGCGGTCTCTCCGATGAAATCGACAGAGAGCTTTCTGCCGAATCGTCGGGCCAGGTTCGGGCCCACAATGGCCAGCGCCGCACCGGCGCGTTTCACAGCCGGCGCCAGGATCGCCGACACATCGTTCTGAAACTTCCAGCCGTCCTCGACCGCTCTCGCGCTCAACAGAACAAGATGCGCTCGCCTCACCTCCATTGCCCGGACCAGCTGCTCCACGCCCATGTCCGCTCCGTACTGAAAGACCTTCCATCCCCGCGCCCTCAGGAGCAGGCAAACGCAATCCAAATCAATCTCCCAGGGTTCGTTCTCGTAACACGCTGCGACGGCGATGCGTCCCTCTTGTTCATCAATCGCGACATCGTTCTGAATGCGGGCGAGAACTGTACGAGCCGTCTTTTCGGCAAGCCTGAAATCGTGGAGGTCGAGTCCACCGGAGGCTCGTTCGGTATTGAGATGGGATAGAACAGGATACAGGATGTTCGAGAAGAAACCCGCAAGGCTGAGTCCGGATGTCCACCCAACGCGAAAAATCTCCAAGGAGCGATCCGCGTCGCCTTCCAGAAGAGCCCTCTGAAACTCTGAGATCAGCGAAGATAAATCCCCAACGATGATGCGCGCGGTCAATTCCGGGAGCCGGAACATTGCCGCAGCTGTTTCGGGGACTTGAAGGCCGTTTTTCTGAATAAACCGCATGATCGACGACACCGCGAACCGACGGTGACGTCCTCTAGTCTTAATACACTCCAAGTCGCCCGAATCTGACCAGCGCTTCACAGTCGATTCATCAATACCGAGAAGGCGCGCCACTTCTGATGTGGAAAAAAGTCCCGACACTGACCGATTTACCTGATTTGAGCGTTTTGCACGTTTTAATATACGATAATCTCAGTTTCGGGTCAATACAGTTTTTAAGATTTGGCAGGATTGCCCAAAATCTCAACTAATCTTGATCAACCCTCCAGGTTCGATTGACGCAGTGAGAATCGGCTTGGTTCGCGACTCAAAAGTGCAGGCAACAAGAAGAGGAATACCGTCAGAAACGAGGCGCTTGAGCAGTTGCGGCTTCGAGGGTGTTCTTCAAGAGCATAGCGATGGTCATCGGTCCCACTCCCCCCGGAACCGGCGTAATAGCGCTTGCCACTTTGCTGGCCGATTCAAACTCCACATCCCCCACGAGCCGCGTTCCACCCTTCGCCGCCGGATCTTCGATCCGATTTGTACCCACATCGATGACCACTGCCCCTGATTTAATCATGTCTCCCTTGATTATCTCCGGCTTGCCGACAGCTGCAATCAGAATATCGGCCATTCTTGTATAGCGTCCGAGATCCCCCGCCCCAGTGTGCACTATGGTTACAACAGAATTTGCCCCCGCGGCTTTCTGCAAAAGAATGTTTGCGATAGGCTTTCCTACGATGTTGCTTCTGCCGGCAACCACGACGTGTTTTCCTGCCGGATCAATGCCGCTTCGCAGCAGAAGCTCCTGGATCCCCGCCGGGGTACACGGTCGCAGAGTTTTGTTCCCGATGACAAGCAGGCCAACATTGTAAGGATGGAATCCATCCACATCCTTCGCAGGATCAATCGCCTCCAGCACTTTTCGTTCGTCTATATGCCCCGGCAGGGGCAACTGAACGAGAATTCCGTGGATTGCAGGATCTGCATTGAAACCGGCAATCTTCTTCAACAGCGTTTCTTCGCTCGTCGAATCCGGCATTACCTCGGTAACGGAATGGAACCCGACCTCGGCACAGGCTTTGCCTTTCATTCCGACATACACTTGCGACGCAGGATTCTCTCCCACCAGGATAAACGCCAAGCCCGGAGTGACTCCTTGAGTTCTCTTTAGTTCCCCCGTCGCTTCTTTTACCTCTTTCCGGATATCGGCCGCAATCCGCCGGCCGTCAATGATGCGGGCCATGATTAGAATCCCGGGAAAATCACCTGTTCTATCCTTGTGGCCTTGCCCGTTTCTCTCTCCACCTGTACAAAGACTCCACAAAGGCGAACATCGTGCTCCGCCATCTCAAACTTATGGGGCGTTTGAAGCAGAAACCGCTTGATTGCCACTTCCTTTCGCATTCCGATCACCGAGTCGTACGGACCGGTCATACCGACATCCGTGATGAACGCGGTCCCCTTCGGGAGAATCCTCGCGTCGGCCGTGGGAACATGCGTGTGCGTACCGACGAGCGCGCTTACCCTCCCATCCAAGTACCATGCAAGAGCCATTTTTTCGGCTGAGGCCTCTGCATGCATGTCCACAAAGACAACCTTCGTATCGTTCGCAATTTTGCTTAATGCCCAGTCGGCCGCCTTGAACGGATCGTCGATCGGCTGCATGTACGTCCGCCCCTGCAGATTGATCACGCCCACCTGGCCCTTTTCCTTGAGATCATACACGAGAAAGCCCTGTCCCCCGTTTTCCCTTGGATAGTTCAGAGGCCGCAGGATGTTCTTTTCCTTCGCCAGCAGGGCCCGGGTTTGCCACCGGTCCCACAAGTGGTTCCCCGTCGTGATCACGTGTACGCCAAGCCCAAAGAGGGTCTTCGCATTTTCTTCGGAGATTCCTTTTCCCTCCGTGGTGTTTTCGCCGTTGACAATGCAGAAATCCACGCTGAATTTCTGGAGATACTGCTTCAGCACTTTCTCGACGATCTGCAGACCGGGCCTGCCCACAACATCGCCGACAAAGAAGATATTCAGGAGCTGGGACATGAAAAGGAATGAAGATGGTTGGAACTAGACTGAAACCAATATAGAGGAAAATCCCCCAAAGGACAAATGAAGAACGGGAAGGAGTGGAATGATGGAGAATCCCGCCGATTCCCAACCCGAACCGGTCACAATTTCATTCGAACGAAACGGCGGCCCAGAATTTTGTCAATCAGACCCAGTCCGGCGAGCACGACAAACGTCATGACAAGGATCTTGACCTTTTCTCCGCCGTCGGTTCTGGGTGCGCCGAGGGCCGACGTATGAGCGGAGAGAAACTCTTTCGCGACATTGTAGTACGAAGACATTTGCCCGAAGAGTTCCGATGTTGGGCTGGGCCGGGACGATCCGGGAAGCTCCAGAGAAAGACCGTACACGATCACTGCGACAACGGCCACCATAGCCAGGGCTCGCCCACCGGCGCTGAGGATCTTTGTGAATACAGTGTCGCCTGAAGGAATGATCCGGTTCATCACAGCCTTCTTCATTGACCGCGGAGCCGGATGAATATGGGTTCGCAAGGTATTCACAAGGACCGCTTGGAACCGGAACTCTTGCATGCACTCCCTGCACATCGTCACATGGGCAGGCAGGGCTTCTTTCGGTAAATCCCCGCGATCGACACGCACGGCAAGATCATGAATCTCTTCAACGGTCAGATGTTCCATCGTTCTTCTCCGATTCATACCACCGAAGCTGCCATTCCACTCACCCCCCATGTTTCCTCTCTGCCAAGCCGGGCCGCCAGCGCTTCACGAAGCATCGTTCGTCCCCGAAACAACTGCGCTTTCACCGTTCCCAAAGGCGAGCCTGTGACTTCTACGATTTCGGCATAGCTCATCTCCTGCAGGAAGAACAGGGTGAGGACGGTTGCATAGGCCGCAGGCAGACGATCGATTTCTTCCAAGATGGCCTTCTTCACCTCTGACGATTCGAGGTCAACATCCGGAGCGGCGGCAGGATCGTGGAGTTCAACCTGACGATCTTCGGGCATGTCATTGTCAATCGGCACCAGGGGTGCCCCGCGACGTGTCAACGCTGTCGAGCAGACATTAAAGACAATCCGGTACAACCACGTGGAAAAACTCGACCTCCACTCAAACCTCCCAAGGGCCTGATAGGCCCGTACAAAGGAGTCCTGAACCGCCTCCTCCGCATCCTGTTTGTTCTTCAGAATCCTCATAGCCAGGGTCATCGCTCTGTCCTTGTGCCGGTCGACAATCTCCCCAAAGGCCTTCTGGTCACCCTGGAGCACCTGCTGAAGTATGTCCTGATCAGATAAAGGCATGAGGGAGGCGGCTTTTCCGTTACGCCGGCACGCCGCGGAAAACCTTAACGAGTTAGACCGTCATCCAGCCCACAAGGTTTCACCCACCCGTGAAACCCTGGGAGAAGAATTCTGGTCAAAGCATACAGCGACCAACAGCATCTTTTCACTCGGAGACCCAACTAGCATGGAACCCATTTTTGTTGTTTTCATTGTTTTCGCCACACTTGGTGTCGTGGTGTACACGTGGCTTTCCTCCCGGCACAAGGAAAGGATGGCCATGATTGAAAAGGGCGTCAGCCCGTCGGAGTTCAAGAGCGGCTCCTTGAGAGAAGTCTTTGCTCCCAATCCCCTCTCCAGCCTCAAGTGGGGCATGCTTGCCATGTTTGTCGGCATCGGCCTCATGGTCGGGAATTTGCTCGACACGGCTTTTTACCTCGACGACTCTGTCTATCCGGGCAGCATGTTGATTTTCGGAGGTCTGGGCCTCATTTTGTTCTACTTCATTGCGTCGCGAAAGATGAAGGGCGAGTAGCAACCGGCTACTTCGTGTGCATCCGGAGAAATTCGATGGTGCGCGGCCAAGCCTTCTGCGCGGCCCGCAGGTTGGCTCCGTCCCTGCCTGACTGCGCCCGGAGAAATCCATGTCCTGCGCCCTCATAGATCTCCACCTCGTAGTTCTTTTTGAGGGCATGCAAAACTTTCTGCGCAGGCTCGATAGTCATGTTCACGCGCGCATCGTCTCCGCCGTACAGACCGAGCACGGGGGCTTTCGAAAGATGCGCCAGCCTCGCGGAATCCGGAGAAGTGCCGTAGTAGACAACGGCGGCATCGAGCCCGGGTTGCAGACAGGCATAGAGAAAGCTCTGAGATCCTCCCCAGCAGAATCCTATCGTAGCCGTTTTTCCATTTGCAGCCGGCAACCCGATTCCGTATGACCGTACCGCGTTCAGCCTGGCAAGCACTTCGTCTGTGGTCAATTCCCTGATCCACCTGACGACTTCATCACGGCTTGTTGCCGATTCCGTACCGCCTCCCTTCGGACCCTTTCCGGACACGAGGTCGGGAGCAATCGCAATGAACCCATCCTCTGCCAGCTGATCAGCAACGGCTCGAATCCAATCCGTCAGTCCATAGATTTCACAAATGACAAGAACCACAGGCGCCTTGTCCCTGCGCTCGGGATAAACCACCCATGTCCTGATTCTATCGGTTGAACCCGGGACATCCACGTCAACCCATTCCCCATGGCGAGGGGAGATCTCCAGCGCCTGTTTTGCATGCTCCTCGCCAGGAGGCAGACCGGGGTCTTGCGACAAGGCAAGAGTTGAGCCGCTCCCGGGGTGATCGGCGTGGGCATGGTCTTGCGCAAGCGCCGGGAAGACAAGAAGAACGAGAGTGATTATTACTTCGGCGAAATATCGTTGCATTTTCTCAACCCTCCTTCGGCTTACGGTGCTTTAAGGAATGACAGAAAGTACCCAGAACGGCGAGGAAAGTCAATTTCCACCCGATCCTGACCGTGCGCGCCGCCATGCTTGCATACCTCGGAATTTTTGGTTATCAATTCGTTGAGGGCCAGCATCATGGCAAACCCCGAACAGCTTCAGCATATCATCAAGTTACTGGACGATGATTCGCCGGTCGTAAGGGAGAATGTTGTCCGGGAACTCTCGTCCTTCGGACCATCCCTGCACAAAGAACTGGCAAAACAGAAGCTTGTGCTGAGCAAGGATCAACAGCAGCGGATCGCCCGTTTGCTTGAAGAGTACAACCGCTCCTGGCTCCAGGAGCAATGGCCGGCCTTGCTGACCATGGAGGATGAATTCGAGATGCTGGAGACGGCCATGGGGCTTCTTGCGGAATTCCAACTGGGGCGGGCCTACCCAACCAAGCTGACCATCCTGCTCGATAAGCTCGCGGGAGAATTCGAATCAACGACCCGAAAGCAGGATGCCCTGACGCTTGCTCATTTCTTGTTCACCAAGAAACAGCTTCGCGGGGCTGAGGTGGACTACTACAACCCATACCACAGCAATCTTGTACATGTCATCGAACAGAAGCGCGGAACTCCGCTCAGCCTCGCAACGATCTATCTCCTGGTGGGTTGGAGACTGGATTTCGACATTGCAGGGATCAACCTTCCGGGCCATTTTCTTGCCCGTGCGGCCGTTGGAAAGCAGAACTACATCGTGGATTGCTTCAAAGGGGGCAGGTGTCTGGACGTTAACGATCTCATCACGCTCAACAACGGCGCGCTCCTTCCACTTTCAGACCTCATGCAGTTGGAATGCGATTCCGTCACGATCATTGCACGCACGCTTCGGAACCTGATCAATGCCTACGAACAGGAGCAGAATCCCCAAAACGCGGCTTTGATGAAGGAATTGCTCGTTATGATTGAGGAAAGCGGACCGGAAGAAGAGGATGAGGGGGAGGAAGAGGAATAGATCAAGAGAGGTCAGGAGTCACCCCTTCCCTCGTCTTTGCGGATTGATTCAACCAGGGCCAAAAAGCCACTCTCATTTTCATCGATTGTTTTCGCAGGACCGGTGCACTTGAAGAACACCATGCCTTGGGGTCCCTCAACAATCGCGGCCAGAAGCTTGTAGCCTTCTTTTTTTCCCTGGGACTCCATCATCGGTCCCGCCGGGGCCAGATACGTACCTTCGATCCGTGCAATCGTCACGGGAATTCCGTTGACCTCCGTGGTTGTTTTCACGGCCTCGGTTGCCCCCTCGAACTGCGAGCCCCACCGCTGGATGTTCATGTCAACACCCCCGCCCTGGTCGGCTCCAAAATAGAACACCGCGCACTCACCGGCTTCGGTATCCTCTTCGGCCGGCGGGAGAACATAGGTGGCAACGCGCATCGGCAGGTCATGCTGTTTGCTCCAGGTTTCGGGATACGACCAGCGCAACCCCGCCACCGAGCCCTCTTCGCCCCTGAGACCTGCGGAGCGTCCAGGCCCCTTTCCTGAGCACCCCCCGACAATAAGAACCAAGACGCCAATCAGGATACGATTCATCATGCTCTCCCAACGATTCTTCGTGCAAAACGATCTGTTAGGTTCCCTTACTCTGCCGGCTGAAATCGTTCGACTTCCTCCAGCACCGTCGTGACGATGTCTTCTTCCTTCACCCTCTTCACAACTTCCCCTTTCCGGTACAGGATCGCCACACCCTTCCCGGCCGCGATCCCAATATCCGCTTCACTCGCCTCACCCGGTCCGTTGACGACACATCCAAGAACGGCGATCTTGACCGGCTTTTTCACACCGGCAAGCTTCTCTTCGAGTTGGGCCATGATGCCGAACAGATCCACTTCCAACCGTCCACACGTGGGGCAGGCGATCAACTCAATGTTTCGGGACGCGAGGCTCAGCGACCGCAGGATTTCTTTCCCCACCTCCACTTCCTTGACCGGGTCATCTGTCAGGGAAACGCGGATCGTATCGCCAATGCCTTCGGCCAGCAGTGTACCGATTCCGACGGCCGATTTGATCGTTCCCACGCGTGCCGTGCCCGCCTCCGTCACGCCGAGGTGAAGCGGAATGTCTGTCCGCTGAGCAACGAGCCGGTACGCTTCAATCATAAGCTTCACGTCGGTTGATTTCACCGAGATCACCACGTCGCGGAAGTTGAAGCTGTCACAGATTTCCACATGCCTCATTGCACTTTCGTACAAAGCTTCCGCGGTCGGATAACCGTGTTTCTCCAGAATATCCTCTTCGAGTGAACCCGAATTTACCCCAATCCGGATCGGGATTCCCCGGTCCGCAGCGGCGGTCAATACCTGTCTAATGCGATCCTTCGCGCCGATGTTGCCCGGATTGATCCTCACCTTTGCTACGCCCGCCTCAATAGCCCGGAGGGCAAAAATGTGATTGAAGTGAATGTCCGCAACGATCGGCAGAGGTGATTGCCGGACGATATCCTTCATTGCCTCGGCCGCCTCCTTGTCGTTCACGGTCACGCGCACGATGTCGCATCCCGCCTCAGCTGCTGCCCGAATCTGACCGACGGTGCCGGAAACATCGTCCGTCTTTGTCTTTGTCATCGTCTGCACCGAGATCGGGGCATCGCCTCCAATCTTCACGCCTCCGACCACCACCTGACGGGTCTTACGGCGAAGGCCGACCTTGTACGTCTCGTGTGGCGCCGTTTCTCTCAGAATGTCTTCCATAGAAACCCGGTTTAGTTCAGTTTTCTGCTTGCTTCAAACAATGCCTTCTTTTCTTCCGCTGTCAGGCTCTGATAACCGCCCCTGCTGATCTTGTCGAGAATTTCATCGATCCTTTTCTCGTCGCCCGGTTCCTCCTCGTTGTTCTTTTTGCGGTCGGTGAAATCGAGGATCGTCGCCTCGCCCGAGTCATGCTTCTTCGACCCGATGTCGCCCGTGATTGATCTCCACCACCATCCTATCCTGCTAAACAAACCACCCAGCGGAAAGTGTCTTCTGTCATACTGCACAAAGATGTATCCGGCCAGAGCACCGCCGAGATGGGCCAGGTGAGCAACGTTCGTCGGGTCGCCAATGGAAAGGACTCCAAGGACAATGAGGAACATCACGAAGTATTTCACCTTGACCGGAATCAGGAAGTAGAGGAAGATGTAGCGGTCGGGGAACATCATCCCGAAGGCTACGAGCACGCCGTACACCGCTCCTGATGCTCCCACAGTGGGGACAGGGCCCATGAGCGGCGATTCAAACAAAGGGGAAAGAATCAGTTGGGCCAATCCCGCCGCGATGCCGCAGGAAAGGTAGAAGATCAGGAACTTGCGTCCTCCCCACATGTGTTCGACTTCCATGCCGAACATCCACAACCCAAAGAACATATTGAAGAACAGGTGCCAGAACCCGCCGTGCATGAATTGGTACGTGAGGAGCTGCCAGGGCAGGAAACCGTCGCCCAGCGGCAGGAGGGCAAAGTAGCGGTAAATAAAGTACTGAAGGGAAATGCCGTCCAGGGTGAGACTTCCCAGGAACTCCGTGAGCAAGAATACAGCGGCGTTCGTTATGAGCAGTCCCTTGACAACCGGCGGGAAGAAAGAGAATCCGCCGAACATCGATGGACGGTAGTAGTTATAGGACATAGTATTTGGTCATAAGATCGAGTATCGAGCGTCCAAAGCCGAATGCAGAATTGTCATTTCTCTGTCAGCGCCTCCACTCCCGGAAGGGCCTTGCCCCCCAGGAGCTCGAGGGAGGCCCCTCCGCCGGTCGAAACGTGCGACACAGCGCTCTGCAATCCGGCGGCGGCGATTGCCGCGGCGGAATCCCCACCTCCGACAATGGTAGTTGCCCCGGACCTCGTTGCTTCTGCCAACGCCCGGGCCACCGCGTTCGTTCCCTCCGCAAAGGGTTTCATTTCGAACACGCCCATCGGGCCGTTCCAAACAACGGTCTTTGCCTTGAGGATTTCGCCAACAAACAGGTTGATGGTCTGCGGACCGATATCCATACCCATCCAGTCCCCGGGGATGGCATCGGCTGGGACACTCTTCCATTGAGCCTGTTCCTCGAAGCGGTCCGCAACGATGCAGTCAATCGGAAGGAGAATCCTGGTGTTCTTCTTCGCTGCTTCGTTCAGCACCGTACCCGCAAGATCGACTTTCTCCGCCTCCAGGAGGGACTTGCCGATCTGCTTCCCTTGCGCCTTATAGAAGGTAAACATCATCCCACCACCAATCAAGAGCGCGTCGACTTTAGCCATGAGGTTCATGATCACATCGATCTTGCCCGAGATCTTTGCTCCGCCAAGAATCGCCACGTAGGGCCGTATCGGGTTCCCCAGAGCCCGACCGAGGTAGTCGAGTTCCTTCCGCATCAGGAACCCGGCCACACACGGCTTCAGGTATCTGGTGACACCTTCGGTGGATGCATGAGCCCTATGGGCGGTCCCGAATGCGTCGTTGACGAACACGTCGCCAAGTGCGGCAAGTTGACGCGCAAATTCTTGGTCGTTGGCCTCCTCCTCCTTGTGAAACCGGAGGTTCTCCAGCAGTAAGCAGTCCCCGTCCTTCATCGCATCGACGGCTTGTCGGACATCAGGACCTATGCAATCGCGGACAAAACGAACCGGCTTGCCAAGCAGGCTGGAGAGGCGCTCAGCGACAGGCTTCAAGCTGAATTCCTGGGCCGGTTTGCCCTTGGGCCGGCCGAGATGGCTCATGAGGATTGCCCTGCCTCCGTCATTGAGAACCTTTTTGATGGTTGGCAGGGACTCCACAATCCGAGTATCATCGGTGATGTTTCTCTGGCTATCAAGAGGAACATTGAAATCAACGCGTATGAGTGCCCGCCTGCCGCGGAACGAAACATCGTCAATGGTCATTTTCATCGATGAATCCGATCCTCTTGGAAAAGAAACGGGCTAAGACCGCTTCAGCAGTCCCAGCCCGCCTCCTGATAGTGAAAAAGAGCTCAATCGAACTTGGACGCGACCAACTTCACGAGCTCTACAACGCGGTTCGAGTAGCCCCATTCATTGTCATACCAGCCAAACACCTTGACCATGGACCCCATGGCGAGCGTGAGCTGGCTGTCGAAGATGCAGGAATGGGGATTCCCCACGATGTCTCTCAGCACAAGATCATCCTCGCTGTATTCCAGAATCCCTTTCAGATGGGTCTCTGCGGCCTTTTTGAAAGCGGCATTGACTTCTTCCTTCGTCACTTCCCGGTCGAGCTCGGCCGTAAAATCGGTGATTGAGCCGTTGGGGGTGGGAACACGCAGAGAGTAGCCGTCGAGCTTTCCGTTCAATTCGGGGATCACCTTGCCCACGGCTTTGGCGGCACCGGTGGTGGTCGGAATGATGTTGATGGCGGCCGCCCGGGCACGCCGGAGATCCTTGTGCGGAAGGTCGAGGATCCGCTGGTCGTTCGTGTACGAGTGGATCGTGTTCATTACCCCGCGCTTCACCTTGAAGGCCTCGTGCAGGACCTTCACCATGGGCGCAAGACAGTTTGTTGTGCAGGAAGCGTTGGAGATGATGTGATGGGATGAGGGATTATAGACTTTTTCGTTAACTCCAAGGGCGAGCATGACGTCCGGCTTCTTGGCCGGGGCCGTAATGATCACCTTCCGGGCGCCCTGCTTCAGGTGGTCGGCGGCGGCCTCGCCGTCGGTGAAATGCTTCAATCCTGTTGATTCGACCACAATGTCAACCCCCAGGTCCTTCCACGGAAGCTTCGTGTGGTCCTTTTCGGCCAGGGCTTTCACCTTCTTGCCGTTGACCACGAGCATCGAATCCTCCACGTTCACCGTTCCGTCGAAGTTTCCGATGACAGAATCGTATTTCAGAAGATGCGCAAGCGTTTTGGTGTCCGTGATATCATTGACAGCGACAAACTCGATTCCCTTGTCGCCGATGCCCGCACGAAAAACATTCCGCCCGATTCTCCCAAATCCGTTGATTGCCACTCGAACAGCCATAGTTACCTCCGCCTCAAAGAAATGGATGACGCCTTGATGGGTATCAGTGCAATGAAAAATTTAGACAGAAATGCGGGGAAAGTCAATGCGGTGACTCTGCGTTCATTCTTTCGAGGAGTTCACTGAGCGAGTCCCGCAGAAGCGGCGATAACGGAAGAGGCGCCGGACGAACGAAGGACCTGTGCGCAGGCAAGGATGGTTGCGCCCGTGGTAATGACGTCGTCTACGATGATGAGCGTTTTGTTCTTCAGATCTTCCGACTTCCCTCCCGGCACCGCGAACGCCCCCTCGACATTCTTCCTTCGTTCCGCCGCATCGAGCTTGGTTTGCGTCTTGGTTGACCGTAAGCGCACGAGCGCGTTGGTGACGACCGGCCATTGTGTGCGGTCGGCAATACCGCGCGCGATGCTTTCCGCCTGATTGAATCCCCGCTCCCGGTGTTTTGCGCGGTGGAGGGGGACGGGGAGGATCGCGTCAGCAGTGATGCCCCATTCGATGATCTGCTCTCCCAGCACTCCCCCCACCATCCGTCCCGCCGATTGGAATCCTTCATACTTAAGCGCGTGGATCATCGCCTGGAACGGGCCATCCTTTTCGAACACGTAGACGCTGACCAGACCATCCACCCCGCCGGCCGACTGCAATCTCTCCCGGGATTCCCGATAAAGGCCTGTTTCCGGAATGATCCACGGGATGGCCTTCCAGCACGACCTGCAGAGATGGCGGTCATCCTCTTCGAGAACAATCCGGCAATGGACACACGTAGGCGGAAAGATGAAGTCGGTGAATGGTTGAAGAAGCGAGAAGAAAACCCCCATGGAAATGTAAAAAGTAAAAAGTGAAAAGTAAAAAGTAAGATGTAAGATGTAAGATGTAAGATGTGAGATGTGGCTCTAATGACCAGTACCGACATGATCGTGAACCAGCGACGGGCTTTGATGAGATCGGCATGGGATCAGTCGAACCTCTCGGGATATTCCAGATCAGCCGGACATCGTTTTATAAGCTGAAAGCCCAGTGGCTGAAGATCGGATCATTGGCACCGCAGGTGCGGCGGAGCCGATCACCTGGGTCCTCCCTCTATCCCCTTTTCGATTCTTTCGATCTCGTCTCTGAGTTCTGCTGCGCGCTCGAATTCGAGGTCCCTGGCTGCGCGTTTCATTTCCTCCTGCAGCTCTTCGAGCAAATCCTTCCGCTGATCCGGGCTCAAATACTTGACGACGGTGTCAGACACCAAGCCCATGCGTTTGCTCTTCCGGGCCTCCCGCGCGGACCGTACATCTGCCACCGCAGTTCCGGCGAGCACCTCCTGCACGCTCTTATAAACCGTTTCAGGGCGAATGCCGTGCTCTTCGTTGTACTTCACCTGCTTGTCCCTCCGCCGGTTGGTTTCTTCGATCATTCTCTGCATGGAGCCGGTCACCGTGTCCGCATACAAAATCACTTTTCCGTTTACGTTCCGGGCTGTTCTGCCCGCCGTTTGAATCAGCGAGCGTTCCGATCGGAGGAACCCCTCCTTGTCGGCGTCGATGATGGCAACGAGAGAGACTTCGGGGAGGTCCAGACCTTCCCTCAAGAGATTCACCCCCACAAGCACGTCGAACTCGCCGAGACGGAGGTCGCGCAGGATTTCCACCCGTTCCAGCGCATCGACCTCGGAGTGGACGTACCGGACTTTCACACCGATTTCCAGGAGGTACTCGGTAAGATCCTCTGCCATGCGCTTCGTCAGGGTAGTGACCAGCACGCGTTCTTTGCGCCCGGCCCGTTCCCGAATCTCGGCAATGAGGTCGTCAATCTGATTCTTACTCCTCCGTACCTCGACGACCGGATCGACAAGTCCGGTGGGGCGGATCACCTGCTCCACAACGACCCCCCGGCTTTTCTTGAGTTCATAGTCTCCCGGCGTTGCGCTGACGAATATCACTTGTCCGACCATCTCCTCCCATTCCTCAAACGTGAGAGGGCGGTTATCCAGCGCGGATGGCAGGCGGAATCCGTATTCGACCAGCGTTTGCTTCCGCGACCGGTCACCATGATACATCCCGGCAATTTGAGGCACGGTCACATGCGATTCATCGATGATCGTCAGAAAATCGTCGGGGAAGTAATCGAGGAGGCAGTAGGGCCGGGAACCCGGAGGACGCCCGGTCAGATGCCGCGAATAGTTCTCGATCCCCTGGCAGTATCCGACTTCTCTCAGCATTTCCAGGTCGAACCGTGTGCGCTGTTCCAGGCGCTGAGCCTCAAGGAGCTTGCCGAGGGACCGCAGTTCGGCCAGACGCTCCTTCAGCTCTTCCTCGATCGCGCCCAGAGACCGCTCAATGGTTTCGCGTGACGTGATGAATTGCTTTGCGGGGTAAACGACCTCATATTCCGCCTCCCCCAGCACGTGACCATCGGTTTTATTGATATAGGAGATCCGCTCGATCTCATCGCCGAAGAATTCGATCCTCAATGCTTCCTCATTCTCGTAGCCGGGGATCACCTCGACCACATCGCCGCGCACCCTGAAAGTGCCGCGGGAGAATTCGTAATCGTTGCGAATGTACAGCAGATCGAGCAGACGCTTCAGAAGCTGGGTGCGGGAGATCTTGTCGCCTTTCCTGACGACGAGCGTCTGGCCGACCCATTCCTCGGGGGCCCCGATACCGTAAATACAACTCACCGATGCCACCACGATCACATTGGGATCACCGCTCAGCAGAGCGCTTGTGGCGCGCAGGCGCAGTCGGTCGATCTCGTCGTTAATCGATGCATCCTTGGCGATATAGGTGTCCGTCGTTGGAACGTAGGCTTCCGGCTGATAGTAGTCGTAATAGCTGATGAAGAACTCGACGCGGTTCTTCGGAAAAAATCCCTTGAACTCCGCGTACAGCTGTGCCGCGAGGGTCTTGTTGTGCGACATGACGAGGACGGGCTTGTTCAGTTCCTTGATGACGTTGGAGACCGTATAGGTTTTTCCGCTTCCGGTCACGCCAAGGAGCGTTTGATACCTGTCGCCGCGATTGAGGCCCTCCAGGAGCTGACGGATGGCTTCAGGCTGATCCCCGCTGGGTCGGTAATCTGAAACAAGAGAGTAGGCCACAAGACTATTGGTTCAAGGATCGAGGTTCAAGGTTCACGGTCGGCTTTGTCCTGAGTCCGCCGTTCATGGATCCGCTTCTTTTCATGGGCCCTGCTTTTCGTCAGTTTTCTGCCCCATATTTCTCGCGATAAACAAAAACGCATCGGCCACGAATTCTGCCGCGTTGGTCACGAACGATTCCGGAATGCCCTTCTTCAACTGGTCGTACATGAACGGGTTTCCGCCGGCGGAGATACTGAGGTTCGGATTGATGACAATCGCTCTCGTGGCCCCGGAGCACGACATCGTGACCCTCGTTTTCACCGTGGGAAAATTCGCTTCCACGACCGGTTCAATGACGACCGGATGTCCCATAATTCTCATGGTCGTGGGACTGTCGGCCTGGACTTCGATGTTCTGGGACTTCAGGAAAGCGACGCTTTCCATGACGACTCTCTGGGCGATGGCTGCGACCTCCATGGCAACGGTCCGCATCTTGTCCCGCTCTGCGGCGAACTTGTTCCATTCCTTTACGGCATTCATCAGCAGGTTTTTCGAAGCTTCGTTCATGGGAGTCTCCGGGTGGGTGTGAAATCCAATATACGCTGCGTCCCGATGTTTTGCAATCATGGATGATCTCCGAGGCCATTACGGGCGGCTTGCTTCCTCGCAGACCGTTCAGTAGGTTACGCATATGAGATGGCTTGCATGGGGCGCCGTGTTCGCTTTCCTGATCGGTTGTGGTGAAACCGGCCGGCAGGAAGCGTCGGATCAGGAAACGAGGCTCGCGAGAACCTATGGCGAGCTTCTTCTCCACCGCGAACATTTCGGACGCCCGGCCTCCGCGGACAGCATAACCCTCTACCGTACTCAGGTCGACTCCATTCTGCGAACGAACGGATATACACGCGCGGAATTCGTACAATCCTTCCTCGATCTCATCGATACTCCCGACCGATTTGATCCACTCTTCCAGTCTCTCTCGACGGAACTTCAGCAAAAAACCGGCCAGTGACCGTCCCGCGACACTACGACACAATTGCGACGGCGTTTGTTGCCGTCCTTCTCATTTCCAACATCGCTTCGACGAAAATCCTCGACATTGGGCCATTCACGTTTGACGGGGGTACCCTGCTCTTTCCGCTGAGCTACATTTTTGGGGATATCCTCACCGAAGTGTACGGCTTTCGTCGTTCCCGGCGCGTCATCTGGCAGGGATTCGGCGCATTGGCTGTGATGGCAGGAACGCTCGCCGTCGTCGGTGCTCTGCCGCCTTCGGCCGGATGGCCGCATCAGGAATCCTATGAAACCATTCTCGGCCTCACGCCCCGCCTGGTGGCCGCCAGCCTCGTGGCGTATTTCGCAGGGGAATTCAGCAATGCTGTTGTTCTGGCTCGGATGAAGGTCCGGATGGAGGGCCGACATCTCTGGATGCGGACACTCGGCTCTACCGTGGTCGGTCAGGCCGTCGATACGGGCTTGTTTGTGAGCCTGGCCTTCTGGGGTGTCGTTGATCCTGAGGTGCTGAAGAACATCGCGGTTTCAAACTATGTTTTCAAATGCGCTGTCGAGGCGGTCTTCACGCCTGCGACCTACGCCATCACGGCGTACTTAAAAAAATCGGAAGGGGTGGACTTCTACGACCGCAAGACGAGGTTCAATCCGTTCGGTTTCGCCGCGGGTCAGGAATTGTAGTACTTGTGGAGCTGGGTACCGAGGTAGCGAATCGCGGCGGCGACAACCCCGATATCGTCAAGGAACCCCGCAACCGGCGTGAAGTCCGGAATCGAATCGAAGGGAAGGATGAAATAGAGAAGGGCTGCAACGACGATGGTCTTCCGTGCCCAGTGGACCTCAGGGTCGGTCATGTATCGAAAAAGGGCCAGGAGATCATCCGCAAACCTGATGTTCTTCCTCACCCGATTCAATTTCTCCTCGAACCGGTCGGCGATGTACTCCGCTTCTTTCCGGTATCGATCTTCCCCTTCGAGCGAATATCCGTAACTCATCCGTCTCCTCCCTTCGTTCGGCCCGGTTCCCTCTCCACTTCTCCGATGACCACGGGTTCTTCTTTCTTGCGCCTGAGGGCAACCATCAGATTGTCGACTTTTTTCCGGTCGGCGATAAGCACCAAGCCGATGCCGAGATTGAACGTTCGCCGCATGTCCTGTTCCGGAACCCCGCCGGTTGTTTGAATCATCCGAAACAACGGAGGGCGTTCCCAGGCGCTCCAATCGATCTTTGGCGACAACCCGTCCGGTATGACGCGCAGGACGTTGCCCCGAATTCCGCCTCCGGTGATGTGTGCAATGCCCCGAATTATCCTCTGGGACAACAGCGGATACACGGAGGACAAGTACGAACGGTGAACACGCATCAGCGCGTCGCCAAGGGTGGTTCCAAGCTCATCGAAATACTCGTTGATGGAATAGCGGTTGAGGAGTACTGCGCGAGCGAGGGAATACCCGTTGGTGTGAAGGCCCGTGGATGGGAGGCCGATCAGAACATCGCCCGCTCGGACCTTCTTCCCCGTGAGGATCTTCGATTCCTCCACAACTCCGACTATGGAGCCGGCGAGATCGTATTCGCCCTCAGCGTACATGCCGGGCATTTCCGCCGTTTCGCCTCCGATCAGCGAACACTTGTTCTCCTTGCACGCTTTGATAAACCCCTGAATCACCTGCTCTCCGATCGATGGACGCAGTTTTCCCGTGGCGAAGTAGTCCATGAAGAACAGCGGTTTTGCGCCGCAGGCGAGAATGTCGTTGACACAATGGTTCACCAAGTCCTGGCCCACGGTGTGGTGACGATCCATTGCAAAGGCGATCTTCAGCTTGGTTCCCACACCATCGACACTGCTGACCAGCACCGGCTTCCGGATTCCGGCAAACGACGCCCGATACAATCCGCCAAACATCCCGATGTCCGCCAGCACGTTCCGCGAAAACGTCGAGCGGACTCCTGTTTTGATGCGCCGGACAAGCTCTTCGCCGGCATCGATGTCAACGCCGGCTTCCTTGTACGATAAGGTCTGTTCAGACATGCTCATGACAAGATGAGAATAAATTTGCTCCGTTGCAAACGGCCAGCTCATGGTTCAACGTACACTCTTCATGCGGTCAAGGGTCGCGGTTTGCGAAAATCGGGCTCCTTGCTTACATTGTGCAGTCATGGATAATTATTGATCATGCCATCCGTCACTCTTCGCGGCACGTCGTCCCCCATCGTCGTTTCAAAGATCATTTGTGTCGGCCGCAATTATGCGGCGCATGCAAAGGAAATGAAGGCCGAAATTCCTGCACAGCCCGTTTTTTTCCTTAAACCGCCGAGCGCGATCCTTCCCGATGGGGGGACGGTGCTCTTGCCGCCGATCTCCACTGATCTTCATCACGAAGTGGAGATGACGGTTCTCATCGGTCGCGGAGGAAAAAACATTGACGAGCATTCCGCATTGAGCCATGTGGCAGGATATGGTGTAGGACTTGATATGACGCTCCGGGATATCCAGAGTGAAGCCAAGAAGAAGGGCTTGCCCTGGACGCTTGCGAAAGGCTTTGATACCTCGGCACCCTTGTCCGAGTTCGTACCTGCGGCCGCGGTTTCCGATCCCCACGCTCTCGAGGTGGAGCTTCGGGTAAACGGGGCGGTACGACAACGCGGAAACACTTCCAGCTTCATCTTTCGCCTCGAGCGCCTCATCTCCATCGTCTCAATCTACTTTACGCTCGAGGAAGGCGATGTGATTTTCACCGGGACACCGGAGGGCGTCGCGCAGACCGTTCCCCAGGATATGCTTGAAGCCACGCTCAGGACTCCGGGAGGAACGCAGTTGAGTTCATTGACAGTGCGGATTGGGCGGGCATGACGCGCTTTGTTCAGTTTCTCCACAACTACCGCAATGCGATCCTTGCATGGCTTTTCATTGCAGGATTGATTGTGGTGGGCATCGAACTGGGAATGGACAGGACGGTCCTGGGTTTTGTTGTGGTCATTGTCGGCCTTTTGGGAGAAGCATTTACCGCCCTTATGGCGTGGATTGCGCTTATTCCGGTCGTCGGCCCGCTGATTGCCAAGGTCCTCGCCCTCCCATTTTTCTGGCTCCTGAACGGGATCGGATACCTCGCGTCGTTCGTTGCCATCAAGCAGGGGTTCGCACGGGACGTCATCAATACCCGTGTGCTTACCGTTACGCTTCTGATCGGCGTCACAATCGGCTATATTCTCGGAAAACTCCTCTGATTTTCACCGGTTCTCTTTGCATTTTTCCCGCCGGATGGTTACCTTGCCCGGGTAATTTGATCCTCCTTTCCTGTCTCTTTTTTGAACGTCGCCTATGGGCAAGATCATTGCGGTAGCGATTCCAAAAGGCGGAGTCGGAAAAACAACGACTGCCGTCAATCTCGCCGCCTCCCTCGCGGTCTTCGAACAGCGAACGCTCTTGATCGACACCGATCCCTTTGGCGCCTGCAGTTTGTCCCTGGGATTCACCAAGGAGAAGATCGTGGGCGGGCTGTTTGAAGTGTTCAACTTCACTCACTCCATCTCCCAGGTCCTTCACCGGACCGAAATTGCATTCCTTGATTTCATTCCGTCCAACGTTCACACGGCGCACATGGAAGAGCGGTACATGAAGCTTGCCGAGAACAGAACCATTCTGAAGAATTCTCTTCGAAGTGTCGCGGCCCATTACGATTACGTCATCATTGATTGTCCGCCGTTCCTACGCGGTCTTACGACAAACGCCCTTACGTGCGCGGATTCCGTTCTGATTCCGCTCAAGTCAGGCCATTTTTCACTTGATGCGATCGACAAGCTGGTCACATATGTCGAATGGATCCGCGAGGTCGCAAACCGGGATCTCCAACTTGAGGGAATTCTGCAGACGATGTACGAAGCCAACACGAAGGTTACGGACATCACGGAGCGCGAGCTGCAGCTTCGTTTTCGAAAGCACATGTTGAAGACCGTGATTCCCAAGAACACTCAGCTCGTGGAGGCCTCGTTCTACGGAAAGCCTGCCGTGCTGTTCAACGCGAATTCCAAAGGCACGCTCGCGTATCTGCAGGTCGCGCGTGAAATGATCGAACGGCACAAACCCGCGACAACGGAGCAACCCGGAATGCTTCAGGGACAAACCGGCTGATGGGAGAGATGGGAAGACTGCGTCCTTTTCTCCTTACCTCCTTTCTGATCGGCTTTCTCCTTCTCTTCGTCGCGCTCTCCCTCTCTCCGCTCTCCTCCTTCGAACCGCGGACGGAACTTCCCGCCCTCATCGACGACGTTTACGTTGATTTTGATTCCCTGCAAACCGATCTCAGCGATTATCGATGGCCTACCGATGCAGGAAAAACCATGACATCGGCCTTTGGAGCTTTTCGGCGGACGCATTTCCATGCGGGTATTGACATTTCGACGGGGGGAAGAACCGGACGCCGTGTTCTAGCTTCACGTTCAGGGTACATTGCCCGGATCCTTGTCTCACCTACCGGATACGGGAAAATGCTCCAGATCCGTCACGACGACGGCTTCACAACCGTCTATGCGCATCTCAGCCGCTTCAGCGATTCCCTCGATGCCTACGTGCGCACGATCCAGTACGCGAATGAGCAATACAGTGTTGATGTTCGCCCCGAGCCCGAAGCATTTCTCGTGAGCCAGGGCGACCTCATCGCCTTCACGGGTGAATCCGGCGCCGGTCCGCCACACCTCCATTTTGAGATCCGCGACGGGCGGATGAATCCGGTCAATCCGCTCCTTGCTCCGGAGTTTGCCGCCGCGATCAGGGATACGAGACGACCGGAGTTTGAACAGATTACGTTTGCACCGTTCGATCACACCGGACGCATTGACGGATCCGCGTTTCCGCTGACGTTTTCCACGAACGCCACCGGACCCGGCATCTTTTCGCTCCCGCGTTCCGTCCGGCTAAGCGGAGCCGTCGGCATAAGCTCCAAGGCATCGGACCGGGTCAATGCGACCTGGAACAAGCAGGGAATCTATCACTACAAAGTTTTTCTGGACTCCGTGCTGGTCTATGAATCCAAACTCGACCGGTTCTCGGCGAGACAAACCGAACAGATCGCTCTTCATTACGACTGGCCGCTGGTGGAGGCCGGCGAAGGAAGGTTTCAGAAACTGTTTGTGGAACCCGGGAACCGCCTGCCCCTCTACAGTCGTCTGCCGGAACGCGGTGGCGTGCTGGAATCAACCCATTATTCGCCGGGACCTCACGAATTGCTGATTGTCGCACGCGATGCCCACGGCAACGAAGCCCGATTGCAGGGAACGCTCTTCTTCGACGAATCCCCGCCACTCGATGTTCGGTGGCGCGACACAGAAGTGATACTCTCTTCTCCATCAAATCTTGTCAGTGTCACCGTGGCCTCGCGATCGCCGGATCAGGGACAGTGGAACAGGGTCTCCTTTTCTGTCGACCAGCTTGCCGCAAACGAGGACGGTTTCCGGCTTCCGGTCGCAATCGACAGCGACCGCTTCTGGCGCATTCAAGCGTCAAACGAGCGGGGCACGCCGTCGCACCCGGTTTTCCTTTGCCCTCCCCAGGCAACAAAGCGCATCACATCGCTTGAACTCCAGAAGCATTTCTTCAGGGATTTTGTCGTCGTGACTCTTGCCTCCCGTTTCCCTTTTGCTGAACGTCCGTCGCTGTGGGTGAAAGATGGGGAATCCAGGTTCATGACGGAACTCTTCGCTAGCGACGAGAGAACCTATTCAACCGTGATCCCGCTCGGCCGGATACAATCGTCCTCTCTGCATCTCGAGGCACGGGGAGTTGTCCATGGCGCCGACGTGGAGGCGTTCGACGAGGTTGCAGTATATCCCGTCACCCCCGAGGCAGGGGGCATGATTGTTGCAGGTGACGGCGAATTCATACTGGAATTCCCCCCCAACGGCGTGTATCAGACCCTTTACGTTCGAGTGGAGAAGACCGAATCCGGCTACGCGGCCTTCCCTCAAGACGTCCTCCTGAATACCGGTGCGACGGTTCGCCTTGCGGCAAACGGGGAAGACGGATACGGATTGTTCGCATTGGATTCGCGGGAGCGGTCCTTTCTCTCGGGTTCCGCATCCGACGGTTTTTTCCAGGCCCGGGTAACAAAGTTTCTTTCCGAGTTCACCCTGATGAAGGACATGGCGGCTCCCACACTCTCTGACCTTTCGGTCCGCTATGCTTCGGCGAGATTGAGGATCCGATTCGGCCTGCGCGATACTCTCTCGGGCGTCGATCATGACGCCCTGAGACTGACCGTGGACGATCAGTTGATCATCGCGGAGTACGACCCGGAGAAGAAGCTGGTGACCTTCGACGAACCGTTGGTACTTTCCCCTGGCCTTCACGAGCTTCGCATCGAGGCTCGGGACAGAATGGGAAACCGTACCTCCCTGAAACGTTCCTTCCGTACGCGCTGAAATTGCATTCCCGGCTGTTTTTTTGCTTATTGTACTCCCTGCGGGTAGCCTGTTTGCCGGTACCGACAAGCTACCCTTTCTCATATACCCATGTCTGAACTCGCGAAAACATACACGCCCCACGAGGTTGAGGAGCGCTGGTATCCGCGCTGGGAATCGGGTGGATTATTCCATGCGACGGTCCATAACGATCGGGAGCCCTACACGATCCTCATTCCGCCCCCGAATGTGACAGGCATTCTCACGCTTGGTCACGTTCTGAACAACACCCTGCAGGATATTTTCATCCGATGGAAGCGAATGCAAGGATATGAAGCGTGCTGGATTCCCGGAACCGACCATGCAGGCATTGCCACGCAGAACGCCGTGGAGAAGGCGCTTGCCAAAGAGGGAACGGACAGACATGCCCTGGGGCGCGCGAAATTTGTCGAGCGCGTGTGGCAGTGGAGGGAACTGTATGGAAGGACGATTGTCAGACAATTGCGCAAGCTGGGCGTGTCGTGTGATTGGGAACGCGAGCGATTCACGATGGACGAGGGTTTATCCGCCGCCGTGCGCGAGGTGTTTGTCCGTCTCTTCGACAAGGGTCTGATCTATCGAGGGAAGTACATCGTCAATTGGTGCACGTATCATCGGACGGCGCTCAGCGACGACGAGGTCGAGCATGAGGAGACCAACGGCAGATTGTATTACATTCGGTACCCGATCGAGGGAAGCAAGGAATCCGTCGTCATTGCGACGACGCGGCCGGAGACCATGCTCGGAGACACCGCGCTGTGCTTCCACCCGAAAGATGAGCGGTACCGGCATCTTGCGGGGCGGCAAGCGGTTCTTCCGCTGGCGGGCCGGCGTCTTCCGATCATCTCCGACGATTACATCGACTCGACCTTTGCCACAGGGATCATGAAAGTCACACCCGCCCATGACGCCAACGACTTTCTCCTCGGCCAGCGGCATAACCTGCAGGTCATGTCGGTGATGGATGAGCGCGGAGTGATGAACGAGTTTGTACCCAAGCAGTACGAGGGCCTGGACCGGTTTGAGTGCAGAAAGAGTATTGTGCGCGACCTCGAAGCCGGAGGATTTCTCGTAAAGGTCGAAGACTACGTGCACAACCTTGGTCACTGTTACCGTTGCAGGACTGTCATTGAGCCGTTTTTGTCCGACCAGTGGTTCGTTCGCATGAAGCCGTTGGCAAAGCCGGCGTTGAAGGTCGTGCAGGATGGTCTGATCCGATTCCATCCGGAGCGATGGACCAAGGTGTACGAACATTGGATGAACAACATCCGTGACTGGTGCATCTCGCGTCAGCTTTGGTGGGGCCACCGAATCCCGGTGTACTACGCGCCGGACGGCACCTACACAGCCGCGCGATCCGAGGATGAGGCTCGCAAGAAACTCGGGCTGGCACCGGAGATGCCGTTGACGCAGGATGAAGACGTGCTCGACACCTGGTTCTCGTCATGGCTTTGGCCGTTCTCAACCCTGGGCTGGCCCGAGGACACACGGGACCTGCGTTATTTCAATCCAACATCCACTTTGGTCACAGGCCCCGATATCATCTTCTTCTGGGTCGCCCGGATGATTATGGCGAATATCGAGTTCATGAAAGGCATGCCAGGCAGGGACGGCAAACCGCGGCAGAAGGATGCCGATCTGGTGCCTTTCCGCGATGTGTACTTCACCAGTATCATTCGTGACGCGCAAGGGCGAAAGATGAGCAAGTCGCTCGGCAACTCACCCGATCCGCTCGAGGTCATCGCGGAGTACGGCTCGGACGCGCTGCGTTTCACGATCACCTACCTCGCCCCGCTGGGACAGGATGTCCTGTTCTCCGCGGACAAGTGTGAGATCGGAAGAAACTTTGCCAACAAAATCTGGAACGCGGGCCGATTCCTCCTCATGAACAAGAAGGATCTGTTCGGCACTGAAGCCCCCCGGCTCGAGGTTCCGTCGGAAAACCACCTCGATCTTGCCGACCGCTGGATTCTTTCCCGTCTCAACGGAGCGATCAGAAGCCTCTCGGTTTCCCTGGACGGCTTTCAGGTGAATGATGCAACAAAGACACTCTACGAGTTCGTCTGGCACGACTTCTGTGATTGGTACGTGGAGCTTCTCAAGACACGCTTGTATGGCGACGAATCCGCAGATATCAGGAAAAACGTGCTCCAAAGAGCCCTCTGGATCTTCGACCAGGCACTCCGCCTCCTCCATCCTTTCATGCCCTTTGTCACCGAGGAACTCTGGCAGAATCTTGATGACCGATCGGGGGCGTTCCTCATGCGTTCCGCATTCCCGCGAGTGGACGAGCGATGGATTGACCCGAAAGCCGACGAAGAGATGGGGTTTGTGCAGAATGTCATCAATGCATTGAGGAACATCCGCGGTGAGAACAACATCCCCCCTTCACGCGAAATCGAGGTGCAGGTGATCGTTCCGAAAGGGCGGCGGGGCGGGAATCTCGAACCGTATACGCACTATCTTCAAAAGCTCGCCAGGGTTGCGGCGGTCAGCGAGATCCCTGCTTCAAAAAGGCCACGCGTGGCCTCCAGCGCCGTGGTGGATGGGTACGAAATCCTCGTTCCACTCGAAGGCCTCATCGATCTGAAAGCCGAGAGGAATCGTCTGGAAAAGGAAATTCAGAGAGTAGAGCAGATCCTTGATGGAATTGAAAAGAAGCTTGCCAATCCGCAATTCACGGAGCGCGCCCCCCGGAGTGTGGTAGAGAGGGAAAAAGAGAAGCAGGCCGCGTTCAGGGTGAATCTTGAAAAGCTGAGAACCAACCTGAAGCAACTCTCCGTTTCCTGAGGGCACTGTCACTCCCCCATCACCGTGACCGTTACCTCGCGGTCTCGCGGCCTACCATCAAACTCCACGTGGACGATCTGCTGCCAAGTTCCCTGCAGAGGTTTGCCCTTTTTCACGGGAAGAGTAAGGTCTGGTCCGATCACCGATGCCTGGAGGTGCGAGTGTCCGTTTCCGTCGTGCCAGGCCTGTTCGTGGCCGTAGGCGCGGCTGGGCGGAATCAGCCGGTTGAGAACGGCAGGAAGGTCCTTCTGAAGCCCCGGCTCGAACTCGATCGCGCAGACCCCCGATGTACTGCCGACGGCAAAGACGTGAACCGTGCCGGTCGTTACCCCGGATTTCTGCACGATGGCGGCCACGGCGTCGCTCAGATCATGCATGTCGCCGTTACCCGTGGTCGAGAGGCGGATGGTCTCCTGATGGACCATGAGTGGTTACCTTCTCCACTTGATTGAACAACCCATGGAAGGGAACTGGGTCCCTGTGATGGGGCGTCCGGCGGCGAGATTCGTGATCGCCTCCTTCAGTTCTTCCTTGGTCACCTTTGATTCATCCTGCCAGTGGTCATCGACACGTCCGTGGTAGACGAGCTTCTTGTCCGCATCGAACAGATAGATATCCGGCGTGCATTGGGCGTCAAACGCCTTTGCAATTTCCTGGGACTCGTCGATCAGATAGGGAAACGTGATGCCCCAGGATTTGATTCGTTCCTTCATGACTTCCGGTGCATCTTCCGGATAGTCGGGATGAATATTGGGATTGATGCCCACGGTGTTGATCCCGAGCTCCCTGGCATATCCGGCCAGTCTGATCGTGCGAGGCCAGACGGCCTGCGCGTAGGGACAGTGATTACAGGTGAAAATCACCAGCAGGCCCTTAGGACCGTACAATGCGTCCGATCGGTACGTTTTCCCTTCGGGGTCTTTCAGTTCGAACGGCGGCATGGGAGAACCCAAGCGTACTTCGACAGACTGAACAGGCATGCGTTTTCTCCTTCCTGAAACCTTCCTTGCACCAGTACTTCAAGTTGTGTAGATTGAACAATTCTTAATCTACAAATTCCGTTTTCAGGATCAAGCGGTGACGTCGCGCACCCGCCATATTGCTCATCTTGATCTGGATTGCTTCTTTGTCTCCGTCGAGCGCATCGACAACCCGTCCCTGGTCGGGAAACCCGTGGCCGTTGGCGGCACTCCGTCGGGCCGCGGTGTTGTGGCGTCGGCCTCTTATGAAGCCAGGAAGTTCGGCGTCCGCTCTGCGATGCCCGCGGGAAGAGCGTTGAGACTCTGTCCGAACCTCTTGCTCGTTCCGGGGCACTACCGGCGTTACGCAGAGATCTCGGATGCTTTGTTCAGGCACTTGCATCAGTTCGCACCCGTGATTGAGCGGGCATCCATCGACGAAATGTACCTGGATCTCACGGGGACGGAAATGTTGTACCGGAAGGACTTTCAAGGGTTGATTCGAACCATTCAGGAGTCCGTGCGGAGGGAGTTTTCTCTCCCGTGCACGATCGCGATTGCATCGAGCAAAACGATTGCGAAGATCGCTACCGACCAGGTGAAGCCGGAAGGGCTTCATGTGGTTCCTCAGGGAACCGAGATGGCCTTTCTCGCCCCCCTGCCCATTGGGGTCATACCGGGCGTGGGGAAGAAGACCGAGGCATACTTAAACAAGAAGGGTTTTGTCACGGTGTCCGATCTTCAAAACACGACCATGGAGCATCTGACTCGCCTCCTGGGGAAGCACGGCGTGTGGTTGTATCGCGTCGCCCGTGGCGGGGGCAGTGAAACGGTACACACCGAACAGGTCAGAAAGAGCATCGGAAGGGAGGAGACTTTTTCCCGCGATACGGCGGACAAGGCCGAGCTCGAAAAGCGGCTCCACTCCCTGGTGGAGAGCGTCTGCGATCGTCTCCGGCGAAAACACTGGAAAGCTCGAACGGTAACGTTGAAGCTCAGATATTCTGATTTCCGCACGATCACGCGTTCCATGACCATTCCGCCGGCGGATGATGATCCTGTTTTATTTCAGACAGCCAGACAGCTCTTCCGGGCGGGGTACACGAGACGACTGCCTGTCAGACTTCTCGGCGTTCAGCTCTCTCATTTCTCCGATCCCGCCCTGGAGCCCGAATTATTCGATGGTGCTTCGCGCCGCGGCGAGGTTCTTGACGCCGTTCGGAAGCTCAGAGAGAGGTTCGGGGAAGAAGTGATCCATGTAGGCACGGGTGAATGAGATTGCCGGCTTCCGAACTCCAACCGGCAGTTTGAATCAAACATTGAAACTTTCTCTCAGGAGAACTTATGGCCCGAAGATTCTTCGGTGAGCGGCAGTACAGGGATGCAATGGGATTCCGGTGGCGCGGGGGCGATATTTCCCGTATCGAGGGTTTCAGCGATGCCGTCTTCGCGTTTTCCGTGACCCTCCTCATCGTCTCTCTCGAAGTCCCGCGTACCTTTGCGACCCTCCTTCAAACGATGAAGGGCTTCTTCGCCTTCGCGGCAAGTTTTGCAATTCTGATCTGGATTTGGCACATCCATTATCTCTTTTTCCGGCGATACGGACTTCAGGATGCATTCACCAAAACCATCAATGCCGTCCTCCTCTTTGTGGTCCTCTTCTACGTCTATCCCCTCAAGTTCGTGTTCACCAACGTCATCCATTTCTGGTCGGGCGGTGAGAATGCGACGGTTCTGCCCGACGGTCTCCAAGTACCGATCCTTGGCGCGGGAGATTCTTCAACAATGATGATTGTGTACGGCATAGGATTTGTCGCCGTGTTCCTTTCCTATGTGCTGCTCTATTGGAATGCGCGAAAAAGGCGGGAGGAACTGAGGCTTACTCCGCTCGAGCTCTTCATCACAACGATGCATCTCAGACAGTACCTCCTGTGTGTTCTGGTAGGCCTGATTTCCATGACAATCGTCCTCGTCGGAGGGGATTCCGCCTCTGCTCTTTCCGGGTTTTCCTATGCCCTCCTCGGTCCCTTACTCGGAATCCACGGGTTGCTCAGCTCGCGCACCTGGAAAACTCTTGAAGCCCAGTCCCGCCAACAGCAACAACAGCGTCCGCAGCAATTTCCGGGAAGACCCGGGGGCCCCCAACAACAGGGCCAGCGGCATCAGGAACGTCCACAGAGGCCATACACTCAGCCGCGGAGGCATCAGCAAGGCGGCCGGGGCCAGGGTCAACAAGGACAATCTGGTGGCCAACCCGGGCAACCGAGGCAGGAAGATCAGCAGCAACAGCGCAGAAGATCCTGAACTTTGACATCCGTAGGTCCTACAGCGCACAGGGCGTTCTCCTGGCTTGTTCCCTCGATCATCGCACTGCTCGCGGTGCAGGTGTACCTTTGGCCGCACGTGACCGACGACGCGTATATCTCATTTCGGTACGCGTGGAACCTTGCGCACGGAAACGGGCTCGTTTTTAATCTGGGAGAGCGCGTCGAGGGATTCTCCAATCCTCTCTGGACGCTCCTCCTGGCCGCGCTTCATGCCGCGACTGCCGTCGGCATTCCCGATCTTGCCCGCGTGTGCGGCATTCTTTCGACCGTTGCTCTTTTGTTTTTTGCGTTCCGTTTTGTCCGGAGAGCCGGGGGTCTGCTTGCTGCAAATCTTTGCTTATTGCTGATCATCCTCAACCCCGGCTTTCATGTGTACGCCTCAGCCGGTCTCGAAGGCCCTCTCCTCTCTCTCCTGCTGATGGCCGGTCTGATCCTTTCACAGGCCTCCTCTCCGCGTTCCCGGCTCACTGCGGCGTGTCTCATGGGACTCGCGGGCATCACGCGTCCCGAGGGTCCGGCCTATGCCGGGCTTTGGTTCCTGGCCACAATGCAACCCGGGCCGTTGCACGATCTGCTCAAACGAGAACGGATCAGACTCGTCGTGCTCCTCCTCCCCATGCTCGCGTGGCAGGTTGTTCGCCTGTCGTACTTCGGCGCCTGGCTCCCGAACACGGCCATCGCTAAAGTACCGGGAGTCTTCGCAGAGTTCATCAATTTCCCCGATTACATCACGCCCTGGCTCGTTGCTGCGGGCGGCCCGATCCTCCTGCTCCTCTGGCTTGTGCTTCCCCCTCGCGAGTACCCTCTCCGCTCCATCGAACGGACATCGCTTGCCATCGTCGGTGGCAACCTCATCTTCATTGCCTACGCCCAGGGTGACTGGATGTTGTTCGGAAGATTTATTGTCCCGATCTGGCCCATTCTTTCCGTTCCTCTTGCCCTCTGGCTTGCGTCAGTTGTCCGTGAACTCAGCCAGATCATGAACATCCGCTTCCGGCCCGTGCTCGCGTTCGCGCCGGCAACGGGGATCATCCTGTGTGCCTTCCTTGCCTGGCAATCATCTGTGGGGAAGTACCTCGCCAACGAGGGCATGGCCATGCTCATGCGGGGAACCGATCAGCTGGCTGTTGGGGAGTGGATCTCCCGCGAGATCGCGCCTACGGCGAGTATCGCCACAGGCCGACTGGGCGGGATCAGCTACGGTGCACGTCGGCATATCGTGTGGGATTGGTTCGGGTTGACGGATGCCGAGGAGGCGGAGTACATTCGCCGGGGACGGCCGGGGGAGATCGGAGACGACCCGGTATTCCGCCGCAGACCCGACGTCATCGCAGCCATTGAGGCGCCTGCTGACTGGAGCTATACGCGCTCATCTTCTCTCATGGATTTCCTGAAAGAAAGCTATATCTTTGTGATTGCCTTTCCCCAGGGACGGTACGGATCGGTCGATCTCTGGGTGAGAAGAGATCGTATCGACTCGGTGATGGTGAACAGGGAAATGTTTGTTCTGTAAGAGGCGGGATAACATTTATGATTCAGGGTTTTGCGAGTCAGTGATACTTTAAATTAAGATTGAGAATCAACAATCTCCCATTCCTCATGCGCAACGTCCTCTTTTTCCTCCTTGCGACCTCTCTTGTTACGGCGGCAGCTGCTCAGGATACACCGACGGTCTTCCGGGGCGCAACCATTTATCCGATCGAAAGTCCTCCGATCGAAAACGGAGCCCTCCTCATGGAGAAGGGGCTCATCAAAGCTGTCGGAAAGACGGGATCGTTCGTCATTCCCGCAAACGCGGTTGTTCACGACCTCACCGGAAAAGTGCTCATGCCGGGACTCGTGGACACGCACTCGCATATCGGCAGAGGTGATGGAGGCGATGCTTCATCCGCTCTCAATCCGGACGTGAGGATCCTGGATGCTATCGATGTCCGCGCCGATAATTTCAAGAAAGCGCTTGCCGGAGGCATTACGACCGTGAATGTCATGCCGGGTTCGGGGCATTTAATGAGTGGACAGACTGCTTATCTCAAGCTTCGTCCCGCCAGTACGATCAACGACATGTTGTTCTGCAACGATCCCATCAACGGGATCTGTGGAGGCATGAAGATGGCGAACGGGACGAACTCCATTCGCGAAAAACCCTTCCCCGGAACGCGTGCAAAGTCTGCCGCCATGGTCCGGGAGCTCTTTGTGAAGGCCCAGGAATACCGGGAGAAAATGAAAGCGGCAAAGGGAAATCCGGAGAAAATGCCCAAACGTGACCTCGGAATGGAGGCCCTCGTGCAGGTCCTGGAAGGAAAGCGCGTGGTTCATCACCACACTCACCGCCATGATGACATTTTGACCGTTCTTCGCCTGGCGAAGGAGTTTGGGTTCCGAGTCGTTCTGCATCACGTCAGCGAGGCCTGGAAGGTGGCAGACGAGATCGCGAAGGCCGGGGCATCATGCTCGATCATTGTCCTTGATTCCCCGGGTGGAAAGCTCGAAGCCGTTGACATCCGTTATGAAACGGGAGCGGTCCTGGAAAAGGCCGGCGTTCCCGTCGCTTATCATACCGACGACGGCATCACCGACTCGCGCTTGTTCATCCGTTCAGCGGCTTTCGGTGTAAGGGCGGGAATGTCTCGCGCCAAAGCGCTTGAGGCCCTCACGATTGCCGGGGCACGCATGCTCGACCTGGATCACAGGATCGGTTCACTCAAACCCGGCAAGGACGCCGATGTGATTGTCCTTTCCGGCGATCCGTTCAGCACGTACACGGTCGTGGAGCAGACCTGGGTGGAGGGAAGGAAGGTGTTCGACCGGTCGAACCCCGACGATTTGAAATACGCTGTGGGCGGGTATGATGTCTACCGCACAGCCACGACGAGCGACGCGTGCGAAGGAGGTGCCGAATGAAAACCTTCCTGATATTTCTCGCTCTCCTCTACCCGACGATCTCCTCCGCTCAGATTGCCGTCAAGGGCGAGACGGTGTATCCTCTGGCCGGCCCGCCGATTCGGAACGGCGTTGTTCTCATAAGAGGGACGGTGATCGAACGCGTCGGGCCGGAGTCCGAGGTGGCGATTCCGCCCGGCTACAGGGTCATGACGGCTCGAATCGTAACACCGGGACTCGTCGATGCGCATACCACGGTAGGACTCTCCGGCATCTATAATGTTCCGCACGACCAAATGCAGCTGGAGAAATCCGATCCCATTCAGCCGCACCTCCGCGCCATCGACGCCTATAATCCTCGGGAAGAACTCGTCGCTTGGGTGCGCACTCTGGGGGTGACAACGATCAATACCGGCCATGGTCCGGGCGCATTGATGAGCGGCACGACCATGATTGCCAAGACCGCGGGTGAGACCGTGACAGAAGCGCTGATCAAACCCGAAGCAATGGTGGCCTTCACCCTGGGCTCGAGCGTTTCGCGTAACTTCAAGTCGCCCGGGACGCGAGCCAAGGGGATGGCGATGCTCCGTCAGGAATTCCTGAAGGCGCAGGAATACATGAAGAAGATGGAGGCCAAGGATCCCGACAAACGTCCTGCGCGCGATCTCGCACTGGATATGGTAGCGGGGCTCCTCCGCGGCCAGATCACGGCCCTGATCACCGCACAGACCGCAACCGAGATCATAAGCGCCCTCCGTCTGCAGAAAGAGTTTGGGCTTCGCATGGTGCTCGACGGCGCCGCGGAGGCCTATCTGGTTCTCGATGAAATCAAGGCCGCAGGTGTACCGGTCATTCTCCACCCGACGATGGTAAGAACGGGCGATGAAACGAAGAATGCCTCCTTTACCACTGCCGCAAAACTTCGTGATGCGGGGATTCGCTTTGCTATCCAGAGCGGGCACGAGGGATACGTTCCCAAGGTGCGCGTGGTGTTGTTCGAAGCCGCCGTGGCAGCAGCCAACGGACTTTCCTTTGAGGACGCCCTGAAGTCCATCACGATAGACGCCGCACGGATCCTCGGTGTGGAAGCACGCGTCGGCTCACTCGTGAGCGGCAAAGATGCCGATGTCGTCTTGTTCGATGGCGATCCTTTCGAGTACACGACGCACACCTGTGCAGTAATCATCAATGGCACAGTCGTGAGCGAGACCTGCAGGTAAACACGGTGCGGCCTCCGGCAGCCATATGGAACCGCTTCCTTTCCGCTGTGCAGAAACAGGCGGAAAAATTCAAGGCGCAGGCAGGTTTCGGAAGAATGGTTGAAGCGCTGAAACAGGTGAAACGCCTCTCGGCCTCCACCATTTGGCTGAGGACACGCAGGACGTTCAGCCGGCTGGCGGAATCCGCCCGGCAGATCTGGAACATGGCGGTAGAGTTCACCCTTGGCCTGAAGATCCGATGGAAGCTTGTTCTCATCGTGGGGATTTCCGTTGTGGTGGTCACATTCATCATCACCACTGTGGCCGTCAACAGACAGGAACAGGAACTGAGGGCAATGACCATGGTGCTTGGGACCAATCTCGTTGACGGGCTCACGAACGTCGCCAAAGACAACCTGCTTCTGGAAACCCACCCTCCAATCCAGGACTACATCAACAATCTTTCCTTCGGCGCTTTTCCCGGTCTTGAGTCCTTCTACGTCATCAACCGCGACGGCCTCGCCATTGCCCATTCCAATGCCGACAGCATTAACAAGCCGGTCTCCTTGGCAGACTTCGATCTAATCACCTCCTCCGACTCCGCAACAGTGGTGGAAACGGAAAACCACCTTCGGTTCGTGAAATCGGTCTTCATCTATCGTCAGGGGGTCAAGTATCTGCTCGGGGGGACTTCAGCTATGTTCACCAAGGAGGTGATGTTCGCCCGGATCGCGGAGATGAGAGAGCGCATCCTCACGACCGGCGTTGTTGTCTCTCTCCTCGCCCTGTCGATTGTGTACCTCTTCTCCACCAAAATCGTTGGTGTGATTGTGGTTCTTGCCGAAGCGGCGCGCAAAGTCGGAGAAGGCGATCTCAAGGTGGCCGTTGTCACGCGGGTCAAAGATGAGCTTGGACAGCTGGCGAAAGAGTTCAACATGATGGTCGTCCAAATCAGGGAAAAAACCGAGATGCAGAAGTTCGTCTCTCGCGCGGCCGTCCAGATGATCTCAGAACACAAGGAGGCGACGCTGGGCGGGGCCCGCCGGGTCATTACCGCGATGTTCACGGACATCCGCAACTTCACATCGGTGGCGGAAAGCAAGTGGCCGGAAGAAGTGGTTGTGGTTCTGAACCACTACCTCAACGTGCAGACCAAGATCATTCATGAAAACGGAGGCGTGGTGGACAAGTTCATCGGCGATGGTATTATGAGTTTCTTCACGGGAAACGACATGGTCTCCAACGCCGTCACCGCGGCAACGAGCATCCAACGCGAGGTGGCCCTCATGAACAAACAGCGCAAAAAGAACAACGAAATTGCACTCGAAATCGGGATCGGCCTTGCCACGGGCGTGGCTGTCATGGGAAGCATCGGGTCGGCGGACAGGATGGATTACACGGCCATCGGCGACACGGTCAACCTTGCCGCACGACTTTGCGGCGTCGCCGGGCCGGGCGAAATCCTCGTATCCGAAACCGTTGCCACAAGACTCGATGGGAAGGTGCGTACAGTCTCCGCGGGGAAGATTCCCATCAAGGGCAAGCAGGAACGCGTTGCCGTGTACCAGATTCCGATCGAGTAAGAGTGATGAAGGTTCCTTCCCGGTTGACAATCAAGGCGTTGCGATCTCTCCGGCCGTGCTCTGCATGGTTTGCGGGGTTTCTTCTGTTGACTTCGTCAGGCGCATGGGCGCAAACAGGCGCGTTCGACTTTGGCCTGGCCGGATCTTCGGTCATGTGGCTTCCGCGTCCCGGTGCGCTGTTTCTGAATCCCGCTGAGCTGGGCCGTATCCGTGAAGGTGTTTTCACACTCAACACGTACCGCCTTTCCACTCTCAGCTCGTTTGCAGGCGCCTACTTTGTACCGTCCGCCGGCACGTTTGCCGCCGGTGTTTCCCGATTCGGCTCCGCTCATCAGTACAGCGTCGGTTATGGCGGCTCGTGGGGGCGTTTTGCAGGTGGAATGGGATTCAGCGGATTCAAGAATACCGAAGAGTCGTTCGGGATTTCCTTTGGCGGAACGTGGCACGCCATCGGCGCAACCGTCACCGACGGACTGCATGCGGGCTTCAGCGTCAGCAACTTGTCCGACGCAACCGACTCGCCATTGTTTTCCGTCAATGCGGGTGCGGCCTACTGGGTCGTCCCCGGCGTGTTCCGTATCCAGGGAGCATTTCAGCACACCGGCGTCTCCGACAAGGGCTTCGTGGGCCTCTCGGTCCAGCCCCTCGACATGCTCAGCCTCACAACAGGAACCCGTTCCTTCAAAGAAGCCATGGGCGGAGTCAGCATTCAACTGCCGTATGTCTCCATCGATGTCTCGTTCGGAAAAACGGGAGGGTTCCTTTCTGTCAATACCGCGCTCTCAGAGCCCGCCGCCGCGACGAGGGACCGCAACTACAAGCTCGGTCTGCTGGCGCTTGACGAGAATCGCTATCGGGATTCCGAACGGTACTTCCGCCTCGCGCACCTCTACGATCCGGCGTTCACCCCCGCAAAGACAGCGGCCGATTCGGTGGCCATGACGCTTGCCGAAGAACGCACGGAGCTTCTGCGGAAGGCCGACGGCCTCTTTGAGGCAAAGCGCTACGTCGATGCAAGCCGGACGTACGCGCTCGTGCTGGTCATGGATCCTGATCACGAGTATGCGCGGGAGAGGATGAGGGAAATCCAGACCCTGCTGGCCTCCTACTTTATCGAGATGATTCAGACGGGGGACAGTCTCCGTGCGCGCAGGGAAATCGAACAGGCCCGAAAACGATATCAGCAGGCGCTTGACCTCGATCCCGGCAACGATTCCCTCATGGCCCGCCTTGCGGGGTTGCGTGAGATGGCCCGGGAGAATATCAGCACAATGTTGAGCCGGGGCCGGGCTTCCCTTAACCGGAACCAGCTTGACGAGGCAGAGCGCGAATTCGAGGCTGTACTGGCCATCGACCGGCAAAACAGCCAGGCCCGCCAAGGCCTTGCCACCGTCCGATCCCAACGCACGGAACTGCTGTTCGAGCAGGGCAAAAACCAGCTTGCGGAGGGGAAAAACATGGAGGCTTTGACCACATTCCTTCAGGTGCTTGAACGCAATCCCCGGCACCGCGAAGCAAGCCAGTACCTCGAGAGGACCCGGGACGGGCTCAAATCCGAGATCGAAACCTACTTTAGGGCCGGCCTTCAACACTACACGAAAGACAACTATCAGGCAGCCATTGACGAATGGGACAAGGTTCTTCTGATTGACCCGAACCATCAGGGAACCATCGAATACCGCAAAAGGGCCGAGGAAAAGCTCAAGGCCCTCCAACGCTTGAAATAATACCCCCCTTTTTCTTTCCGCGCCCGGGAACTCCCGGAGCTTCCCTGCGTCTAACCAAAAAAACCACCAACCGGAGGATCGCTATGAAGCACAGGGTACTGCTTGGCGGCGTGGCCGCGCTCCTTGCTATGCTTGCCTTCACCGGATTCGCGTCCCACGCAGGCGAGGAACAAGGTGAAAAGGAAAAGGCACGAGCGGGATGGCTCGGTGTATCGATTCGGGACGTGACCAAGGACGTGCGGGCTGAAAGGAAACTTCCATCCGACGACGGCGCGTACGTCGTTGATGTCGTGGACGAAAGCCCTGCCGATTCCGCAGGCCTGAAAAAAGGGGATGTGATTGTGGAATTTGGGGGTCGCAAAATCTATGACGCAGACGACCTTTCCAAATCCGTGAAGCGAACGGAACCCGGAACCAGGGTACCGATCGTCGTTCTTCGCAACGGAGAGAAGAAGACCCTACTGATCGTCGTCGGAAAATACCCAAGACCGCGGGTTGCAAGATTCTTCGCAGGCCCGGGGAACGTCCTACGGAGATTCCAGAGCACCGGCATGCTCGGGATGACGGTCATGACGCTCAACGAGCAATTGGCGCGATATTTCGGGGCTCCCAACGATGAAGGCGTCCTGGTCGAAAGCGTAGAAAAAGGAAGCGCCGCGGAAAAAGCCGGCATCGCGGCGGGCGATGTCATCCTGCGCGTCGGATCGCGTTCCGTTGATGAGATCGAGGACCTTTGGCGCGGCCTTGATAAGTATGAAGAAGGGGACACCGTGGAGATCGAGGTTTTGCGGAAGGGATCGAAGAAAACCCTGAAGCTGGTGTTGGATGAAGAGATCGGAGGATACTGGGGTCACTTCTCCATCCCGCCCATGAAGATTACACCCGATCTGGACTTCGATTTCGAATACGAGGTCACTCCGCATCTCAGAGAGATCGAACGGAAGATGGAGAAGATCGGTCCGCGGATCGAGCGAGAAATCAGGGAGAAAGTAAAAAACGTTACGCGAAGCGTAACGATCTAAACCACCAAACAACCATCACCTCCTTCAAACACCCCCGGCTTGAAAAGGCCGGGGGTTTGTTTTTTCTCCTGTTGAACGCATGCGGGGGTTTTCGTATTTTGGGGAACTTCAGACCATGATTTCAGCTAAAAGCCACCGGCCTCTGACCGCCGTCCTGTTCTTCCTTGCGGCGTTGAACCTTGCGGGATGCTACGATCTCCATGACTGGTTTTCGACGAGTACCGTACATGGGGCAAGGGTGCTTCCGCCTCCCGAACCGATTTCGTTCAACTCCCCTGTTCTGCGTTTCATCGCGGTGGGAGATGTAGGAACAGGAGCATCCGGCCAACGAGCCGTGGCAGAGTCCATGGCGAGAACGGCAGAAAACAAATCCATCTCCTTCGTCCTTCTCCTCGGGGACAACTTCTACGAGTCGGGTGTGAGTTCCATTTCGGACCCGCAATGGACCGAGAAGTTCGAGGCGATGTACGATTTTCCATCCCTGCGGATTCCGTTTCTCGCCGTGCTGGGAAACCACGACTACCGGTCGAATCCCCAGGCCCAAGTGGAGTACACCGGAATCAGCTCTCGCTGGACCATGCCCGCACGTTTTTTTTCGCGACATTTCAGCGTTGACGACTCGACAACAATGGAGCTGTTCTGCCTCGATACCCACCCGATGGCATACCTCACCATGGGTGAAATCACGACTGGCGAAGATTCGTCACTCTATCGCCCTCAGCTGCGATGGCTGGAAGATGTCCTTTCGTCCTCCACCGCAACCTGGAAACTCGTCGCAGGCCATCATCCACTGTACTCGAACGGCGAGCATGGAGACAACCCTGCGCTGGCATCCCTCCTCGAGCCCCTTTTTACCCGGTACGGTGTTGATGCCTATCTCGCAGGTCACGATCACGACCTGCAGCTTCTTCGGCCGGTTCAAGGTGTGTACTACCTTATCAGTGGCGGAGGGGGAAAGCATCGCGATACGGAGTGGAAGGAGAACACCATCTTTGCCGCCACCAATCTGGGCTACGCGGTCCTGGGAGTGTCGTACTCAGCCCTGGGAATAGAATTCTTCGACAAAACCGGGATATTGCGGTTTTCGTATGCCGTCCGGAAAGAACCCAAACAGTAACGTCCGACACCAACAGTGAATGCATCCCTACGATCCACTCCCCTGCTTGTTCTCATAACGCTTAGTGCTTTTGCATCAAACTCGATCTTGTGCAGGCTGGCCCTCGTTCCCGATCTTGTCGATCCCGGCACTTTTACGGTCCTCCGTCTTGCCAGTGGGGCTTTGATGCTGGTGTTTCTTTTGAGACTGAGAAAGGACAGGACTTGGAAGCAGCCGCATTGGGGTGCTGCTGTTGCGCTCGGCGGCTATGCGGCACTGTTTTCGTATTCCTACGTTACGATTCCCGTCGGCGTAGGCGCTTTTGTTCTGTTTGCCGCCGTGCAAATCACGATGATCGGTTGGGACATTTCCAGGGGGAGACGGGTAACAGGCTACGAGTGGTCCGGTCTTGTTCTCGCAGTTTCAGGCCTGGCGATACTGACCCTTCCCGGTTCGGCCGCCGCTGATGTGTCGGGAGTGGCATTCATGGCCGCGGCAGGCATCTGCTGGGGTGTGTATTCCATTCTCGGCAAGGGGAGCCGGAATCCCTTGGGAAATACCGGCTCCAATTTCGTTTTTGCCGTATTGCTCGTATGGCCCCTTCTGGTCTTTTCGCCTGTAGGCGAGGCCAAACCCGGTGGGGTCTTCCTCGCTGTCTCTTCGGGCGCCCTCGCTTCGGGCCTGGGATATGTTCTTTGGTATGCTCTTTTGCCCCGAATCTCCGCAACACAAGCGGCTATTTTGCAGATGCTTGTCCCGGTCTTGGCCGCAGGGGGCGGGGTCCTGTTCCTGAACGAATTCCTTGATATCCGCATGGTGTTGGCCGGCACTGCCATTCTTTCGGGCATCTTTATCGCTGTGGTTTTGCCGGCTTACAGAAACCTCGAAACCGCGTCCGTCGCGACTGATTCTTTACAAGGAAGAGGAAAGACACGGTCATGAAGAAGACGATCATATCCCTGTTCCTGGTTCTTGCACCAGTGTGGGTGTCGGCTCAGAGGAATCTTGGAGTCCGGCCCACGGGATCAGGCGGCCCGATGATGCCTGAACAGGCCGCATACGACATCACCTTCTACGACCTCGAGATCGCGGTGAACCCCGGTGATTCAAGTATTGTCGGGACCGTGACCGCCTCTGCAACGATCGTCCATCCGATTGAATGGTTCGTGCTCGATTTGGACACAGTGTACAGTGTAACCGGCACGGCGGGAGGCACGATTTCAGCGCCGATCGACTTTCTGCCGTTTGAGAGAAGGGGATCACGGATCTGGGTTTCCCTTGAGCAGACCTACCAACCGGGAGACCGGGTGCGTGTTCAGGTGAAATATCATGGCCGTCCGCGGATCGCTCTCAGGCCACCCTGGGTGGGCGGATTTACTTGGGCACAGACGCCGTCGGGTCTTCCCTGGATCAGTCTTTCGTGTCAGAACGACGGCGCAGATCTCTGGTGGCCGTGCAAGGATCACCCAGGCGATCGTGCAGACTCGGTCGCCTTGCGGATCACCGTGCCTGCATCGCTTGTGTGCGCATCCAACGGCAAGCTGATGAATGTAACGAGCAACTGGAATGGAACAAATACTTATCACTGGTTCGTCTCGACGCCGATAAACAACTATTGCGTGAACATCAGCATTGCTCCTTACAGGACTGTGGACACGGTGTACACCAGCGTAACAGGTGAGACGTTTCCGGTGACGTTTTGGGTGATCCCGGAAGACTATGACCGCGGGCGGATGCACATGCCGTTGTTCCTGAAGGACCTGCGGTTTCTCGAAGAGAGGCTCGGGCCCTATCCCTTTCGGGCGGATAAGTATGGGATTGTCCACACCCCGTATCTGGGGATGGAACATCAGACATTGATTGCGTATGGTAATGAGTTCCGGCTGAACGAGTTCGGGTACGACTGGCTGCACTTTCATGAGCTGGCACATGAGTGGTGGGCGAACCTCGTGAGCAATGCCGACTGGAAGGATATGTGGATCCATGAAGGATTTGCGACGTACATGGAAGCCCTGTATCGTGAGGAGCTGGCCGGTGATACTGCGTATCATGCATTCATGAAGGGGCTCTCTGGAAGAATTGCCAACCGGAAGCCCGTTGCTCCGCGAACGGCCACCTCCTCCACGGAGATCTACTTTTTCCCGCCAGACTACACACGCAGTGATACGGACATTTATTACAAGGGTGCATGGATCTTGCACACCCTGCGGTATTTGCTCGGCCCGCAGACCATGAGCAAGTTCCTTCGGCGTATGGCCTATCCGGATCCCGCTTTGGAGCGAGTGACCGACGGATCGCAGTGCCGTTATGCCACAACGGCAGATGTGCTCCGCACTGCCGAACTGCTCTCGGGTACACAGCTTGATTGGTTTTTTGACGTGTATCTCCACCAGCCTCACCTTCCAAAGCTCCTCACGGAACTCAAAGGAAATGAGCTTCGACTACGCTGGGACGTCCCAGGCGGACTTCCGTTTCCCATGCCGGTTGAAGTCCAGTTCGGCGAAACACGAGTTGGTGTGGACATGTCGAACGGTGAAGGACGAGTGCTGGTGCCGTCAGGAACGACGGTCATCGTCGATCCGGACGATTGGATCTTGAAGGCAAGGGACTGAATACCTTTTCACTCCAAAAGTCCTTATCTTCCTCTTGCATGGATAAGCAAACGATTCTGAGGCTCATCGAAGAGGTTCTCCGCGAAACCAACGCGCACACGTGTTGTCATGACGGGGTATGTTCAGACAACCTGTGCGTCGTGCACAACAAGGAGGGTGTTCAAAACGTCGTACGAAGCGGAGCGGACAGGATTTCCGCCGGCGTCGGGGTCTCGGGACAACCGATCGACAAAGCTATTGCTTCCATGATTGATCACACTCTCCTGAAGCCCGAAGCGACGGTGGCACAGATTGAAACACTCTGTTCCGAAGCGAAGCAATACGGATTTGCAAGCGTGTGCATCAATCCGTCCTACGTGCGTCTCTGTGCGAAGCTTCTGCGAGACACTGCCGTTAAGGTCTGTACCGTGGTTGGATTTCCTCTCGGCGCGACGTCAACCGAGACCAAGGCTTTTGAGGCCGAGAGGGCTATTCAGGATGGCGCGCGGGAGATCGACATGGTGATCAATGTCGGCAGATTGAAATCCGGCGATTATCAATACGTGGAGAACGATATTGCCGCGGTCGCGCGCGTCGTCAAGCGCCACGGCGCACTCTTGAAGGTCATCATCGAAACCGGCCTGCTCACGGACGAGGAAAAAGTGAAGGCATGCCTCCTGGCAAAGAGCGCGGGGGCCAATTTTGTGAAGACATCTACGGGGTTCTCCAAAGGCGGAGCCACCACGGGAGATGTTGCCCTCATGAAGAAGGTTGTGGGACCGTCGCTCGGGGTGAAGGCCTCGGGCGGTGTGAGGACCCATGAAGACGCCAGGGCGCTCATTGAAAGCGGTGCGGACAGAATCGGCGCCAGCGCCAGCGTGATGATTGTGACGGGAGAAAAAACTCCTGCAACGGGATACTAGACGCCTAAGACAGAAATGAACAGGCAAACAGAAAAAAGAATCCTGTTTCGGCTTATCCTTTGGTGCTGTCTGCCGATGTGCTTCTTCTTTTTTGTCTTTCCTGTGGCCGGCTGCGGCCCGGGACAAATGCTGAGCGACGAGCAGAACGGAACGAGAGAGAAGGCTCCCCTGGCTTACTACGAAGCCACGCTAAGGCCGTCGGAATTTGACGAGGAGGTGGAGACCGTCCAACAGAGTCATGGGCGTCATGGGCAATCCGTAACGCCCGTCGATCTGCCCTCGGACAGCACGGTCGTGGAAACGGTGGAGGTGCAGGGATTCAGAATCCAGGTGTTCGCCTCGGCAAACATTGACGAGGCGGTATCGGCCAGGGAAACTGCCCGCACCAAGGTCGGAAACGATTCTGTGTATGTGGTGTATGACCCGCCCGTCTATAAGGTCCGCGTAGGAGACTACGCCACGCGCCTGGAAGCCAGCCAGCGCCTTCCACGCATTGTGAACCTCGGATACCCCGACGCGTGGGTCGTGTCGGACAAGATCACGCTTCGCAGAGTCACACGCATTCCGCGCCCGGGGGATCTGCGCTGACATCAGCGTCCGTTACACAACATCTTCATACATCTTCTCGATCAATCCCGCGTATTTTTCCTCCACGACCTTCCGCTTCACTTTCAGCGTGGGGGTGATTTCGCCCGATTCGACGGTGAGGGGTTTCTCGAGAAGTTCGAAACGGCGGACACGTTCAAATGCCGGCAAGTCCTTCTGAATCCTCTCGATCTCCTTCTTGAACATCTCTTTAATCGAGTCGCTGAGGATCAGTTCGCGCTCCGAACTGAAGAGCAATCCATTGTGGTGAGCATATTCCTTCAAAACCTCGAATTCCGGCACAATGAGGGCCGTCAGGAACATTCTGCCATCTCCAATCAGAACAAACTGGTCGATGAACTTGCTGGCCAGGAAGAGGTTTTCGATCGGCTGGGGGGCGATGTTCTTGCCTCCCGAGCTCACGAACAGATGCTTCTTCCGGTCCGTGATCATCAGATGTCCCCCATCGTCGAAATGCCCTATATCTCCCGTGTGGAACCATCCTTCTCTGTCGATCACCTCTTCGGTCGCCTTCTTGTTATTATAGTATCCCGCCATGATGTTCGGTCCGCGCGCCAGGATTTCCCCATCCTCGGCGATTTTGATTTCGACTCCGGGTATGGGTTTACCCACAGTACCGAACTTGTAATCGTCCAAACGGTTGACGGTGAGCACAGGCGACGTTTCGGTCAATCCATAACCTTCAATGATCTGGATTCCCATCGCCTCGAAGAATTCTCCGAGCATTTTCGGCAATGCAGCACCGCCGGAGACAAAGAAGCGTATGCGTCCTCCGGTGCGCTCCTTGAGCTTGGAGTACACGAGTTTCGAGGCCAGACCGTGCTGGAGCCTCAGGAACGGTGAAACCTTGCCGGACCTCTTTGCGGCGGCCATTTCTTTGCCGACCGCCAATGCCCAGTGAAAGATCTTCTGCCGGGGAGCGGGACTGCTGTCGACCTGCTTCATGAGTCGGTTGTAAATGCGTTCGAACAGTCGCGGTACCGTCGTAACGACGGTCGGGTGCACTTCGAGCAGATTGTCCCTGACAGTTTCGACACTCTCCGCATAAGCAACCGTTACGCCGCACGCCATGGTGGTGTAGTATCCCGCCATGCGCTCGAACGAGTGGCAGAGAGGCAGAAAGGAGAGGAGCGTGTCCGTTTCGCCAAAAGGAATTACATCGGCGGAAGCTTTGATGTTCGACACCAGATTTTTGTGGGTGAGCATCACCCCTTTGGGGTTGCCCGTTGTGCCGGACGTATAGATGAACGTCAGCAGATCGTCCGGTTTGACGCCGGCCATGGATTCGCGCAGAAGGTCGGGGTGAGATTGAGCAAAGGCATCCCCCATTTCGTAGATACGCGAGAAGGAAAGCACGTCTTCACCGGCGGTCACGCCCTTGTCCGACATGACGGCAACGCGCTTCAGCGTTTTGACGTCGTTTCGGATGCGCTGGATCTTGTTCAACTGCATCTGATTCGACACAATCGCCATGCGGATCCCCGCATCATTATAAATGTATTCGATCTGTTTCGGGGTGAGGGTGGGATAAATGGGAACGTTGACGATGCCGAGAATGACCATGGCCATGTCGGCAATGACCCATTCGGGACGATTTTCGGAGACGATCGAAAGCCGGTCTCCTTTTTTCATGCCGAGCGATGCGAGGCCGAGAGCGAAGCGTTCAACCTGGCGTCGATATTCTGCATGCGTGATGGAGCGATACGCGCCATCGGTCTTGTACTGCAGCATCGGGCGCCCCGAATGTTCGTACTTGCGGGTGATTCGATCGAACATTTCGGCAACGGTTGAGAACTCGACGACAACGGACATGCATTATCCTCCTGTGGGCATCCCCGGTTTCGTTCTGTTCCGTGCGGCCGGGAGCACGCAAAAGTACACGGCAGGGTCTCCAGATTCAAGCATTTTCGCGATTTCAATGTCGTGCGGATTCCACCTGGCAGTTCATCAGGTTGTCAACAAGATTTCCACGGAACCTTCAAGCTGAGCTTGAACTCCCGGAATCCGTCAAGTAAAGTGTTTACAGCAACTTACATCGTTTTGTCTTACACGCAAGTCGTCCAGGCTATGCAAGGGGTGTGCCAGCGATGTGTGGATATCTTCCGGTAAAATATGCGTGAACTTTTGCCCTGTTCAAAATCCACTTGACAAAGCTTCGGTAAGCGCTTATATTGATGCCCGGTTACACTCGCCGGCGGCGCGTCAAAGAAGAGCGCCGATTCTTTGATTTCACGTTGTTCAGGGGACGTGCGGAAGCTCTCAACCCTCCTTCATGCTTGGACAGAGAGCGAAGATTGTCGTCCGGCGACTCTGCTCTTCTACAAAAATTCATCAGCGAAACTCTGAAATCCTTTCCTGCGGAAACTCAATTTCGCGCGAAGGTTCTTTTTTCTTGTGCAGATATGATTGTTCTCTTTCACCCACCATTTCATTCTTAAGCGAGGAGACCACCATGGTCGACAAAGAGACAAAAGCGGCGACGACCGTTGACCGGCCCGAACGATCCACCGGAAAGCGCGGACTTACCTTTCAGCGTGCCTTCACAAAGCCCGGTGTCCATCCGTTCGACGAGGTCGAGTGGGAGCTTCGCACCGCGGTCATTACCAACGAAAAGGGTGAACGAATCTTTGAGCAAAAGGACGTCGAGATCCCGAAGTCGTGGTCGATGACGGCGACCAACGTTGTGGTTTCGAAGTATTTTCACGGGGCACTCGGAACGCCCGAACGCGAACACAGTGTGCGTCAGCTCATTGAACGCGTCGCGCGGACGATCCAGCGCTGGGGGATTCAGGGCGGCTACTTCGCCTCCGAAGAGGATGCAGAGACCTTCTATCACGAGCTCTGCTTTCTCCTCGTGAACCAGTACATGTCGTTCAACAGTCCGGTCTGGTTCAACGTGGGCGTCGAGGAACATCCGCAGTGTTCCGCCTGCTTCATCAATTCCGTCCGCGACTCCATGTCCTCGATTCTCGACCTGGCAAAGACCGAGGGAATGCTGTTCAAGTACGGCTCCGGCACGGGCTCGAACCTCTCCACCCTGCGTTCTTCGCGCGAGAAACTCTCCGGAGGCGGCACGGCTTCGGGTCCTGTTTCTTTCATGCGCGGGTTCGACGCGTTTGCCGGCGTGATCAAATCCGGCGGCAAAACGCGGCGGGCGGCCAAGATGGTGATCCTCAACGTCGACCATCCGGATATTGTCGATTTCATCAACTGTAAGGCCGAGGAGGAAAAGAAGGCCTGGGTACTGATTGAAGCCGGATATGACGGCGGATTCAATGTTGCGGGCGGCGCGTACGATTCTATCTTCTATCAGAACGCCAACCACTCGGTCCGGGTCACCGACGAATTCATGAAGGCGGTGCTGGAAGACAAGGAATGGGTGACCAAGGCAGTGCTCGACGGCCGACCGATGGAAAAATTCCGCGCGCGGGATCTCATGAAGCAGATCGCCGAGGCGGCATGGATCTGCGGCGATCCGGGCATGCAGTATCACAGCACGATCAACAACTGGCATACCTGCTCCAACACGGCTCCCATCAACTCCTCGAACCCCTGCAGCGAGTACATGTTTCTGGACGACACGGCCTGCAACCTGGCGTCGCTGAACCTGATGAAGTTCCGGACCGAGGCCGGCGATTTCGATGTCGAATCGTTCCGGAAAGCCGTGCAGGTGACGATCACGGCAATGGAGATCGAGGTGGACAACGCGAGTTATCCGACTCCGGCCATTGCGCAGAACAGTTACGATTACCGTCCGCTTGGTCTGGGCTATGCGAACCTGGGCGCGCTGTTGATGTCGCGCGGCCTTCCGTACGACAGCGAGGAAGGACGCTCGATGGCCGCGGCAATCACCTCGCTCATGTGCGGCGAGGCCTACCGGCAGTCTGCCCTCATTGCAAAGGAGATCGGACCGTTCAAGGGCTTTGCAATCAACAAGGAGCCCATGATCAACGTCATGCAAAAGCATGGCATCCATGCCGAGCGCATCAATAAAGAGCTGGTGCAGGAGAATCTGTGGGAAGCGTCGGCCAACGTCTGGAAGGATGTGGTAAAGTTCGGTAAACAGTACGGCATCCGCAACTCACAGGCGACCGTGCTGGCACCAACGGGCACGATCGGGTTTATGATGGATTGCGATACGACCGGTGTGGAGCCCGACATCGCCCTTGTGAAGTACAAGAAGCTGGTGGGCGGAGGCCTGCTGAAGATCGTGAACCAGACTGTTCCGGAAGCGCTGGCCAAGTTGGGCTATGACGATGAGCAAATCGAGCACATTGTGGCGTTCATCGACAAAAACGATACGATCGAAGGCGCCCCGCACCTCAAGGAAGAGCATCTGCCGGTGTTTGATTGCGCATTCAAGCCCGCCAACGGAATCCGGTCGATCCACTATATGGGCCATATCAAGATGATGGCCGCCGTTCAGCCGTTCCTCTCCGGCGCGATTTCCAAAACCGTAAATCTGCCCACCGACGTGACGGCGGACGAAATCATGCAGGCGTACATCGAGGGGTGGCGGCTTGGATTGAAGGCCATCGCGGTGTATCGCGACGGCTGTAAGCGGACACAACCTTTGAGCACGTCGCTGAAAAGCGAGGACAAAAAGACAGCAAAATCCGGCACGCCGGTGCGCAGACGCCTGCCCGATGAGCGCCAATCAATCACCCATAAATTCAGCATTGCCGGGCATGAAGGCTACATTACCGTCGGCATGTTTGAAGACGGCATGCCGGGCGAGGTGTTCATCACGATGTCCAAGGAAGGATCGACGATCTCGGGGCTCATGGACTCCTTTGCCACGGGCATCTCGATCGCCCTCCAGTACGGCGTACCCCTGAAGGTGATGGTGGATAAGTTTAGCCATGCCCGATACGAACCCTCGGGCTTCACAAACAATCCGGACATCCCCATTGCCAAATCCATCAGCGATTACATTTTCCGCTGGCTGGGCTTGAAGTTCCTGCCGAAGGAAGGCGAGGATGCCTCAGCACCCGTCGAGACAATCTCGGCATCAAAGGAAAAGAAGACTGAAGGGAAACCGGCGAAGGTTGCCTCAAGTCTGGAGAGCAACGAAAAAGTCGTTTTCCAGACGCAATCCGATGCCCCCCCCTGCCATGAGTGCGGAAGCATCATGATCCGAAGTGGGAGTTGCTACAAGTGTCTGCAGTGTGGATCGACGAGTGGATGTTCGTGAGGTAGGATAGCTAGTGAGATAATTCTTAGACTGTTTTACGCGTTAGGAGTCGAAAAATTACAATCGGCGCGCTTGCCTCAAAGGGTAGGCGCGTCGATTTGTTTTTGTTGAAAGTGACAAAGGTCAGGCGAGACGATCTACTCAAGGCGGTTTAAACAGGAGAGAAGTGGAGCACATCCACATGCTTGAATGAAACAGACCAGAGGTAAGCGCCTTGTCCGGCTAAAAAAGAAAGGAGGTGAAAGCATGACAAAATCTACAAGAAACACAGGCAAAGAGTGGACGCCTTCGGACATCCGTGAGCTGCGTCTCTTGGCTTCACAGAACACGCCTACGCGTGTCATCGGCCTTAAACTGGGCCGAACGGAAGTTGCTGTACGGGCAAGGGCTAGTAAAGAAGGAATAAGCCTTAAGCCTACAAATCAATCGCCTTATGGATAAGGTGAGACGATAACAGTCGGCGCGAACGCCGACGGTGAAAGCTGTCGGCGTTTCGTTTTGTAGCCCTGGTCTCCAGACCCGAACCATACGGAGCAAGCCATGCAATATTTCATTCGATACCGGCATCTCAATTGCATGATCGATCCGCGTATAGAGTGGTTTGATGTGTGGAGCTGTGCATGCAACGGTGAATGCCCGGTGTGCGGAATGAAAGACATCGAGCCAGTGGAATGGACAGTGATGGATGAAAGGTAAAGAGTAAAGAGTGAACAGTCACAACGCTCCATCAGCGCCACCGTTCACCATTCACTGTCTACCGTTCACTGTTTTTGGGGCGTTCACCTTCGTGCCGCCGCCACGCGTGAGAACAATGGCGGGAATCAGGGTCGGCGTCCTGCGGAGTCCACTTTCGTTTCCGTACTCTTGCATTGTAGGGACGGAATAGATAGTCGCACCGCGTCGGGAGGCGTGCCGCCTAACGCGCGGGTCGTGATGAGCGGTCGAAGAAAAGTGAATTGAGAAAGCTATTTCGGGAATTGTGGCTCACACAAACTTTTCCGATATTTCGCCTACACATTGCGCATGATTATGACCAAAACCTCCATTCTCCCGAACGCCATCCAGTTACCGGCCGGCAAGATCAAAAGCGAACAACTCGTCCCGTGGTTTGAACCAAAAAAGCAAACGGGATTCTTCGGCATCAAGTCTGGAAAAATCCATCCGCACGGCCTGATCGTCGACCTGAAAAGCGCCCTCTCGGCTGAAGACCTCCTCAAAATGATCCAGGAACGCCACAAGGTGCCGGTGCCCAAAAAAGAAGCATTGGCAATTCTGGAAAAGTACGTCACCGCCCTCCAGGAATACAAGTCGGGAAACGTGATCTTTATTCGCTATTCCCGAACCGGCGATTTCTCCCTCGACAAGGTCGCTGAAAACCCGCCTGCGGGACAAAAGAGCTTCTGAAGGATCAAGGAACAAGGGAATCGGAAGAATGAAGAATCTGTGGAACACCGTGAGCTCGTTCTTTGTTCTAGAAGCATCAACAATGGAGAGCCAATGTCTTTACGACCCGTAAAACAGATCATTCAATCCCAACCTACGCTCGAAGGAGCCGGCGTAAAACTGAGACGGGCGTTCGGGTTTGGCAAAACCGGCGATTTTGATCCTTTTCTCCTTCTGGATGATTTTCGGAACGAGAATCCGGACGATTACAGGGCCGGATTTCCCTGGCACCCTCACAGAGGCATCGAAACGATCACCTACGTTCTCACCGGAACGGTGGAGCACGGCGACAGTCTGGGAAACAGTGGAAAGCTCGGTGCCGGCGATGTGCAATGGATGACTGCAGGAAGGGGCATTCTACACCAGGAGATGCCCAAAGGTGACCCGCAGGGCCGCATGCACGGCTTTCAGCTCTGGGCAAACCTCCCGTCATCTCTCAAGATGACAAAGCCTCGTTACCAGGACGTGCCGTCGTCCGAAATCCCGCAAGTCGGCGATGAGGACGGTACCATTGTTCGCGTGATTTGCGGTTCCTTCTGGGGCAAACGCGGTCCAGTAGACGGCATCGCCGCGGATCCACGGTACCTTGACGTCTGGGTACCGCCCGGAAGGCACAAAACTCTCCCGGTGGAAACGTACAATAACGCATTCGCCTATGTGTTCGAAGGATCAGCAACTTTCCGCGGAGCCTCGGATCCGATGCCCGTGAAGACCGAGATCGCCGGCACGGATGAAATTGTTTTTCCCGAAGTGGGCAACCGGTCTCTCGTTCTCTTCGACACGGGTGACGAAATCAGCGTTCAGGCCGGTGACCAGGGAGTCCGTTTTCTGCTGGTTTCCGGAAGACCGATTCAGGAACCGGTTGCATGGGCCGGACCGATCGTCATGAACACCGTTGCGGAACTGAAGCAAGCCTATGCCGAATTGAACGATGGAACGTTCATTAGAGATTGATCCCGCACGAAGGATGATGCGGCTTCTGGAGGCACTCTCACGATAAACCATCGCCCCGCAGTGTTCTCAAAACCTGTTCTCAGTCGGATTGCCAAATCGATGGTTGTCGGCATCAAGGCAGGACGCGGGAGGCACCGCGTCCTGCCGGTCTGGGCCGTCGTGGTCTCCCACCGGGTATTCATCCGCTCCTGGAGCCTGAAACCTACGGGCTGGCATTTCGTCTTCCGCCGGTACCGGGTGGGATCGCTCCATGTCGGGAACCGAGCGATCCCGATCCGCCCTGTCTTCATTCGTTCGGAACGACTGAAATCCGCAGTTAGCCGGGCCTACGCGGAAAAGTACCACACACCAGGCTCGCGGCGCTTTGTCAAGGACCTCTCAGGGAAAAAATCGCGCGACACAACGACAGAGCTGGTTCCCCAAAGGTAAATTCGTCGAAGCACCTTGCCGTGGGCGGGGATGAAAACGCCACACCCCGCATTTCTCATGTCTTCTCCTTATCTTCATCATCCATGAATTTGTCGCCAGCCTCTCCATCGGTGGTATCTTCCGAACGATTCGAAATTCGTGTGAACATTGACCCCGCCGACATCGATCGGCTCGGCCATGTGAACAACGTGGTGTACCTGCGGTGGGTTCAGGACGCCGCGGTCGCCCACTGGAAAGCCCGCGCAACCGCCGAACAACAGGAACGCTACCTCTGGGTTGTCGTCAGACATCAGATCGAATACAAGCGCTCGGCTCAACAGAATGATGCCATTATCGTCCGCACCTGGGTCGGAAAGGCAAGCGATCTGACTTTCGAGCGACACACGGAAGTGTTGCGTGAGAGGGACCGGAAGGTCCTCGCCACCGCCACAACGGTTTGGTGCCCCGTCAACCCGGAAACGCTCAAACCTGTGAGAGTCACCGCCGACATTCGCGAGCGATTCTCCATTCCAGAGGCGCAAACGGGAGAACAACCGTGACTTAGCGCCTCGGGCTTTCCCTTGCATTTGTCGCTCTCATCATTTATTCTATACACCAAACATTCTTACCGAAGGAGCATTCATGAAACGCGTTGCTTTCGCCGGTTTTCTTCTTCCCCTTCTTCTCCTCTTCACCGGCGCACAATCCTCCGGGCAGGACGTCAACCGCGGGAACAAGGCCTTCCGTCTGGCCCACGAATTCATTATCGTCGACGGTCACGTTGATATTCCGTACCGTCTGAAGAACCGCTATGAGGACATTTCCGTTCGTACCCCGGGCGGTGACTTCGATTACGTCCGCGCCCGTGAGGGCGGCCTGGATGCTCCGTTCATGTCGATATACATTCCCTCGGAGCGCGAACAAAACGGAGCAAAGGCCTTGGCCGACACACTCATTGACATGGTGTACGAGTTTCAGCGGAAGTGGCCCGACAAGTTCGCGGTGGCCGCGTCCGTCGACGATGTTCGGAGGAATTTCAAAAAAGGCCTGATTTCGCTTCCCATGGGGATGGAAAACGGCGCGCCGCTCGAGGGCACGTTGGAGAATCTGAAGTACTTCCACGAACGCGGTATTCGTTACATCACCCTTACGCACGGCAAGGACAATCATATCTCCGACTCGTCGTACGACACCACCCGGACGTGGAAGGGCCTGAGCCCGTTCGGCAAGAAGGTCGTCGCCGAAATGAACCGACTTGGCATCATGATCGATGTGTCCCACATTTCGGACGATGCTTTTTGGCAGGTTATCGAGCTCACGAGGGCACCCGTGATCGCTTCACATTCATCCTGCAGGGCCTTCACGCCGGGCTTCGAGCGCAACATGTCTGATGACATGATCAGGGCCCTCGCGAAGAACGGCGGCGTGATCATGATCAACTACGGTTCTTCATTCCTGAGCAAGGAATTCCGGGAAAAGGAAGACATCATCCGTACCCACGTGAGGCGTTATATGAGAGAGAACCAACTCTCGTTTGGTGATGCCGCCGTTGAGGCCTATTTTGCAACGTTGAAGCGGGAACACAATCTTCAGAATGCCGACGTCGGTGTCGTCGCGGACCATATCGATCATGTCGTAAAGCTGGTTGGGATCGACCATGTCGGTCTGGGATCTGATTTCGACGGTGTAGGTCCCACACTTCCCAGAGGCCTTGAAGACGCGTCGAAAATCCCGAATCTGATTCAGGCCCTGCTTGACAGGGGTTATTCAGACCAAGACATCCGCAAGATCTGCGGGGAAAACGCCCTGCGCGTGTGGTCGAAAGTGGAAGAGGTGTCGAAGAGACTCATGGGGATGAAATGAAGCTGATCGTTGCCGCGTTGATCGTCCTGGCCTCGCTCTGCCCCGGCCAGGTCAAGCTGAAGGTTCTCATTTCGGTGGACATGGAGGGCGTTTCGGGTGTGGTGAGCGGCGATCAGCTCTCGCCTGAGGGATTTGAGTATCAGAGGTTCAGGGAGTTTATGACCGCCGAAGCCTTGGCGGCGGTGAGGGCCGCAAAGGAAGCCGGAGCAACGGAAATCCTCGTGGTGGATGCCCATGGAAACGGGCAGAATCTGCTGATTGATCGGTTTCCGAACGATGTTCGGATCATCCGCTCCTGGCCCCGTCGCTTCGGGATGATGGCAGGAATCGACGAGACGTTCGATGCGGTTCTTTTTATCGGTTACCACTCCTCAACCAACAATTCAAGGGGCGTACGCGCTCATACCTTTTCCAGCGCGCGTCTCACGGGAGTGCGTCTCAACGGCAAGATCATGACAGAAGGCTCCTGGAACGCGGCCATCGCAGGCCATTTCGGTGTGCCGGTGGTAATGATCTCGGGTGATGACGCTGTCCTCAAGGAAGTGCGGGATGAGATCGGCCCGATTGAGGGAGCCGAAGTCAAGCGAAGTCTCGGCTTCCACTCAGCCAACACGATGACACCCGAGGCGGCAGGCGCTCTGATTGCAACTGCTGTCAAAAAGGGATTGGCGAGACGAGGAGACTTGAAGCCGTACGTCGTCAAAACTCCTGTCACTCTTGAAGTGACCTTCAAGAATTATCTGGTATCGGAAGTTCTGGCGTATCTGAGAGGGGTTGAGAGGGTCGATCCCCACACGATTCGCTACATCGGAAAGGACATGACAGAAGTTGCAGACTTCATGGTGTTTCTAACGAACTACAGCTTGTCGCTTGAACCCTAGACTTCTCGCTACGGTCGAGTGAGCCTCCTCTTGTTGCTTCCATTCGCGTTCATTACCCATAATCCCCCCTCCGTTTCTTCTGTATTGGTATAAACAATCTTGCTCCCATCCGGGCTCCAGGCCGGATAATCACCCCCCTGCGACGTCAATTGGGCAAATTGATCCGAGGCTGGCGTGTAGGTTCGAATCTGCGAACGGTCCGAGAAATTGAACGGCCGCGCGCTGAATAAGATCACATTTTGGGCGGGATTTTTCGACATGAAACCGTAATCGAAGGACGAGCTGAATTGTTTGATGACGGTAGGATTCGAACCGGTCGTATCCATCACCTCGATCGTATACAGTGCGAGATTGAATCCCCCGGCACTTCCGACCAGGTAGAGAATCGTACTGTCTGAGAGCCATGTCGGGAAATCCCCGAAGGATTTGATCGGCGATGATTGCATGGTTGCGACATTGAGAATCCAGATCCCGTCACTCCGGTACACGATCTTCGACCCATCGGGGGACCAGGATGGGCGAAGATTCTGTGAGGTGAATGTCAATTGGGTTACGCTGTCTCCGTTGGCTTTCATCTTCCAAAGGTTTCCATTCGCGGAGAACGCAAGCCATTTTGAGTCCGGCGACCAGCTGATGCCCACCCCCTCGCCTGATCGGACCTTGACGGAATTGGCTCCTGAAGAGTCCATGACATAAATCCCTTCGGCACCGGGAGTTTGATCGGTATAAGCGATCGAGAGACCGTCGGGCGACCAGGCAGGCCTGATATGAAAATAAGCTTCCCTGACGAGAAACGAGTTTTCGTTTGGGCTGGTGCAGGAGATGAGAAGAACAACGACGGTCACCAACCCGGCAGCGTTAGACGCTTTCATACCGTTAGTATAACCCTTCCGTAAATGATTTTCAAGGCTCACCCTTGACATTGCGCACCTTGTTGAACAGATTTCCTTCCCCTTTGACCGGAGGAAAACATGAGACTGCTTGGATGGACTATGCTTGTTGCTTTGATGACAGCTCCCGGGCTGTCTCAGGATCGGCCCCGTCTTCGGGACCTGGGTGTTGCGGTGGGAGTCTTTGAACCCGGGGTTTTGAATGCCATCACCGATGTCGGCGGCGTGCTCGTAGGCCACGTCACACTCACGTGGGGTGATTCCGTCAGAACCGGTGTCACGGCCGTGCTTCCCCATGCGGGCAACCTCTTCACCCGCAAGGTTACGGCCGCGATCGAAATCGGAAACGGGTTCGGAAAACTTATCGGATACAGTCAGGTGTCAGAGTTGGGACAAATCGAGTCTCCGATCGTTCTCACGAACACGCTGAGCGTCTGGGACGCAGCAAACGGCATCGTGGACTACATGCTGGCACTTCCTGAGAATGCCGGCGTCCGTTCGATCAATCCGATTGTCGGCGAGACGAATGACGGTACCCTGAACGATATCCGCGGGAGGCACGTTTCGCGCTGTCACGTGGTGGAGGCGATCCGCACGGCTTCCGGGGGGCCGGTGGCTGAGGGATGCGTCGGCGCAGGGACTGGTACCATGTGCCTTGGATGGAAAGGCGGAATCGGTACAAGTTCCAGAAAACTGCCGCGATCACTGGGCGGCCATACCGTAGGCGTTCTCGTTCAAACGAATTACGGCGGCATTTTTGATCTTGCCGGTGTTCCGATCGGCAAAGAGTTCGGCAATTACGGTCTGCGGCGTCAGATCGAGGGGTCGCCGGACGGATCCTGCATGATCATTGTCGCCACCGATGCTCCTGTCACCGTACGGCAGATCCAGCGTCTGGCCAAACGTGCGACGCTGGCACTTGGCCGGACAGGCTCTGCCATGAGCCATGGAAGCGGGGATTACGTCATAGCGTTTTCCGTGGCAGAACCCCTGGGAATAACAGATCAAGAGATTTCAGCGCTCTTCCAGGCCGTGGTCGAAGCAACCGAGGAATCCATCCTCAATTCCCTCCTGAAGGCGACTGACACGAAGGGATATTCGGGCAGAGAGGCAAAAGCGCTGCCGGTTGATGCGGTGGTAGAGGTACTGAAGCGGTACGGGAGGATCAGCGGAGGGGACGGGCGATAGGAGCCCCTTCACGCTCCATCATCTCCACAAAGCGGGCAAAGAGGTAATCGCTGTCGTGAGGACCTGGAGATGCCTCGGGATGGTACTGAACGGAAAACAGAGGCAACTCACGATGCCGTAGCCCTTCATTGGTCTGATCATTCAGATTCACGTGCGTGACTTCGATCGACGCATCCAAGGAGGCGGGATCAACGGCAAATCCATGGTTCTGCGAAGTGATCTCGATTTCTCCTGTCAGAAGGTTCTTGACGGGATGATTGGCCCCGCGGTGCCCGAACTTCAGCTTGAACGTTTTCCCTCCAAGGGCGAGCGCCAGCAGTTGGTGACCGAGGCAGATGCCGAAGAGAGGTTTCTTGCCGATCAGGCGCTTGAGGTTTTCAATGGCGTAACGGACTGCTGCCGGATCGCCGGGCCCGTTCGAGAGAAATATTCCGTCCGGCTCCATCTCCAGAACTTGCTCAGCCGTATACGATGAGGGAACAACGGTCAGCGAGCACCCATAGGATGTCAGCCGGCGAAGAATGTTTCGTTTGACGCCGTAGTCGAACACGACGACGTTCCACCGCTTTCCGTTTGTCTTCCTTGTGGCAAGCGGCGCCAGCGCAAACGGCGTACGGTCCACATCCTCCCAACGATACGGCTTTCCGGTTGTCACGACCTTGGTCAAATCCCACCCCTCCATCGCCTGCGAGGAGCGTGCCTTTGCAAGCAACCGTTGGTCGTCAAGATCCGACGAAGAGATCACGGCCCGCATTGCACCCGACGTCCTGATAATCTTCGTGAGCATCCGGGTGTCCACGCCTTCGATGCCCGGAATGCCGTGTTCCTTCAGCCACTCCCCCAAACTGCCGGTTGCACGGAAGTTGCTGTAGGCGTCGAAATACTCTTTCACGACAAACCCTGCAACCTGGGGTTTGACAGATTCGAGATCGTCCGGATTGATTCCATAATTGCCGATATGCGGGTGGGTCATCGTGACGATTTGGCCCGCGTAGGATGGATCGGTGAGAATTTCCTGATAGCCGGTGAGGCTGGTGTTGAAAACTACTTCGCCTGTCGATTCGGCCTGAGCGCCGAACGACGTTCCCTCAAATACGACTCCATTCTCCAGTACCAGCTTGGCCTTCAACGCAGTTTTTCACAGGTGAGCGTTTTCCGAAGATACTCAGATTTCGTGCCTGAATCAACACGCCTGTACCGGTTTTCCCAAGTCGCGGCCATCGATGCCGGCGAGTTCGCATGGTTGCAGTTGTTTCGACGGATCGGGATTCGCCGTTGAATGCATGAAGCGTGCAAAATAGATGAGATCACCTTGGCGGCTGTCCCGATCATTATGGCTTGGTGTTTTATCGTCTGAAAGCATTATCTTGACAAGCGTCATAAAAATCGTTAAATTTTCTTGGATTTTTCGGGATTTTTCGATGGAAAGAGATTTCACAACGGAAGATCTGAACAGACGGGAACGCGAAATCCTCAAGCACGTGGTGTACAACTACATCCGGACCGCGTCCCCTGTCGGCTCCCGGTATATTTCGCGGCACTTTGAATCGAATCTCAGCCCGGCAACCATTCGGAACGTAATGGCGGATCTCGAGGAGCAGGGTTTTCTGTCTCATCCGCACACATCCGCCGGCAGAATTCCCACGGACCGGGGATACCGGTATTACGTGGATTACCTCATGGACATCGAAACGTTGACGGAGACGGAGAAGCAGGCGATCGAGGAGCACCTCGGATATACGCCTGATCCGAATGATCTCCTGAGAGAAACTTCGAAACTCCTGAGCAAAATCTCGCGTCAGCTGAGCGTTGTCTCCTCTCCTCACCTGAGCAGTGGTGTTTTTGAAAAGCTTGAGCTGATCCCGATCACAAGTTCACGACTTCTCGTCGTCATGTCTATCCGATCAGGCCTTGTCCGCACGATCATGATGGAAGTCGGCTCCGAGGTCCGGCGCGAAGTCCTGGATCGGATTTCTTCCCTGCTGAACGAACGCATTTCGGGCCTGACCCTGCAGGAGATCCGGGATACCTTTGTTGAACGGGTGCGGGATGTCTCGGATGAGGAGACCGGTCTGGTTCGTCTGTTTATCGAGTCGGTGGGCAGTCTGTTCAGCGACGAACGTGATGAAAAACTGCACATCTCCGGCACGAACGCCCTCATTGAACAGCCCGAGTTCGTCGATCCGGCAAACTTTCGGAGCGTGATCGAGCTGATTGAAAATGAGGATGTGATCGTTCATTTGCTCGAGAAGCATGATGACAGCGGGCGGAGCTATGTCATTTCGATCGGCGCCGAAAACGACGAGGCCAGGGCTCGGGATTACAGTATTGTCACTGCGAACTATGAATTCAACGGCGTGAGCGGAAAATTGGGGGTCATTGGACCCAAGCGCATGAACTACAGCAAGGTCATCCCGCTGGTGGATCACGTCGCCCGGGCCGTTGCCAGACTGTTGAATGCATCATGAATGAGACGAAGAATATGAAGGAACGGGAAGAGAATCAGCCGGAGAGGGAACAGGAGGAACAACTGTCGGGCGAACAGCAGGAGAGTCCAACGAAGGAACAACAGCCGCAGGAGGCTCCATCCGATCTCGAGTCCAGGCTTGCGGCCGCGGAACAACAGGCGGCGTCCTACAAGGATCTCTTCCTGCGCAAGGCCGCCGAATTCGAGAATTTCAAGAAGCGGACGGAAAACGAGAATGCCCTCCTGATGCGCTATGCCAACGAGGAGTTGCTTCTCGCGCTGCTGCCCGTCATAGACGATCTGGAGCGGTCGCTCAAGAATGCCCATGAGGTCAAGGAAAGTCCTTTCTTTGCGGGGGTGGAGCTTATCCATCAGAAGCTCCTCAAAGTTCTCCATTCATTCAACGTGAAGCCGTTCGAGACCGTGGGAAAGGAGTTCGACGTTCGGTTTCACGACGCTCTCCTCCAAGTACCAAGGAAAGGAGTTCCTCCGCACACGATCCTCGAAGAAGTGGAGCGGGGCTATCTGTATCACGACAAGGTGTTGCGTCACGCTAAGGTCATCGTTTCGGCAGAAACCGGAGACGAACAGGAAGTCGATGCAGCGGGGACGGATCGGGAACGCGACTCGAGTGAACGGTAGAAACCATCCATGACCAAGCGAGACTACTACGAAATCCTCGGTGTGAGCCGTTCTTCAACGGCAGAAGAAATCAAGAAGGCGTACAGGAAGCTTGCGCTGAAGTACCACCCGGATCGCAATCCCGGGAATAAGGAAGCCGAAGAGAAGTTCAAGGAAGCCGCGGAGGCCTATGAGGTTCTGGGGGATGCCGAGAAACGCCAACGATATGATCGCTACGGGCACGACGGCGTCAAAGGCACAAACTTTCGGGAGTTCACTGACGTCAATGATATTTTCTCAACGTTCGGCGACATCTTTGGAGGGGGCTTCGGGGGTAGTATCTTCGAGGAAGTCTTCGGCGGCGGATCGAAGAGCAGGCGCAGGAGCGGGCCTCGAACGGAAGGAACACCCGGAGCCGATCTCCGTGCAACGATTCGCCTGACGTTGGAAGAAATCGCGACCGGTGTCGAGAAGAAGATCAGGATCCGAAGGTATAAGCCCTGCGACGTCTGCGGCGGATCGGGTGCCAAGCCCGGTTCCGGAAAGACAACCTGTTCCGATTGCGGCGGGTCCGGAGAGATTCGTCAGGTCTCTCGTTCTGTGTTCGGCCAGTTCGTGAACATTTCGACGTGCACGACCTGTGGTGGTGAGGGGCGCGTGGTCCGGCAACCTTGCACGAATTGCGGCGGAGAGGGACGACTTCAGGGTGAATCGACCATCAAAGTGACGGTCCCCGCAGGCGTTTCGGAAGGCAATTATATTCCGCTCAGGGGCCAGGGACACGCCGGACGACGAGGCGGTCCGGCCGGTGACCTCCTCGTCTTGATCGAGGAACAACCGCACGAGTATTTCAAACGCGAGGGGGACGACATTCTCTATGATCTCTGGATCAGCTTTCCCGTCGCGGCACTTGGGGGCGACGTGGAGATCCCAACCTTAGGCGGAAAAGCCCTGCTGACGATCGAACCCGCCACACCGGCGGGTCGGGCACTCCGGATGCGGGACCGAGGGATCCCTCACCTCAACAGCCACGGCCGAGGAGACCAGATCGTCCGGGTGAACATCTGGGTCCCGAGGCACCTCAGCTCCGAGGAACGAGAGATGCTCAGACGCCTGCAGAATTCTCCGAACTTTGTCCCGACGCCGGAGGAAGCGCGAGGCTCAGGAAAGAGTTTCTTCGAAAAAGTAAAGGACGCATTTTCTTAGAACATCATGCTCAGGCGCCTGCACGACTGGCTGGCATTGACGGCCACGGAGCGCAAGGTGTTGTTGTTCGTCACGGGCGCCTTTGTCGCTGGACTGGGAGTCCGTCTCTATCAGGAGACGTTCCCCCCAGCCAAGGTCTTCGACTATACATCCACCGACAGCACATTTGCCATGCTGAGCGCGGGTGAGGCCTCTTCGGACCTCCCCGAGGTGGCCCGGGGTCCTTTAGACATCAATCGGGCCACGAAACAGCAGCTTATGGCCCTCCCCGGGATCGGAGCAGTGACGGCCGAGCGTATCATCGCCCATCGCACCGAGCACGGACCATTCGGGTCAATCGAGGACCTTCGCAAGATCCGGGGTATCTCCGGACGAAAACTTGAACAACTCAGACCTCTCATCACAGTCTACTAGCCCATCCAAACCGGAGGAACAATGTCCGTTTACCAAGAGGCAAAAGGTTCGCCGATCCTGAAAGGTATCATCGTTCTTCTCTCCCTCGCCCTCCTGTACGTGCTCTATGAGCCCTACAAGATTCGGGAAGAGGAAGAGAGGTTTCGTGCAGAGTCCCGGGCCCGAATGATCAATCTCCGCCAGGCTCAATTGCTCCACATCGGTTACCGCGGGAGATATAATACTTCTGTCGATTCCCTGGTTCAGTTCATTTACACGCTCCACGACACCATCCGAACCTCCTATTTTCGGCCGCTCGTCATGTCTCCCTTCGTGCCGGAATCGCTCCTGCATACCCCGAAATCCTGGAAACCCTATGCACTTCAGGTTGTCGATACGACGGCAATCATGAAATACCTCTTGGAAGATCCTGACGGCTACGGATCCGTGGGCTCTCTTACCGACGATGCCCGTGTAAACAAGGCGTCCTGGGAAGAATAATCCCCTTGTCTCCCACCAACTCTCCCACCGGAAGATGAAATCAACGCGCCATCTCGGGGTCTCGTTCTGCAACGGTCACATCCAGATCGCCGAGATCGAGCAGGGAAAGAAGGCCGTGGTCACAGCGCTGGCAGAGCGCGAGACCAGTGTTGATCTCGTTCAGGCGGGGATCCACCTCTCAGCAGACCATCCACAGGTGGCCACGCTGGCAGGCGAGCTTGGCGACATGTTGAGGCGCAACAAGATCGCAACACGCTCAGTCTCCTACGCCCTCCCTGCCGATCCGACGTTCATCAACATCATCCCCCTCCCCACGTCGCTCAAGGGCAATGATCTCACGGATTTCCTTCGGTGGGAGATCAACCAGTATTTCCCGGATGCGGATCCAAAAGACTTCATCGTTGATTCGCACCCTCTGCCGTCGGCCGAGAAAACCTTCCACCCCGGCTTTGTGGTAGGTGTCCGCCGCGGCATGGTGACCTTTCTCCAGAAGGTCACATCGGAACTTCGGCTCCAACTGCATCTGATCGACGTTGATCATCTGAGCACGGAAAAAACAATCTCATTCAACTACCCCGAAATTCGTGACCATGCGGTGGGCCTCTTTTCCTTGAGGATGACCGGCATGATCGCCAGCCTGGTCCGGAACGGAGAGATCATTGACTACCGTACGTACAGGGTGGAGGTTCCCGATGATGTTCCCCGAACTATCAGCGCCTACCTGAAGCATGTCAAGCAGAAGGATGGGATTGGGGAACCCGACGCCTTGTTCCTCTACGGCCAGGCCGTTCCTCCCGACATCCTCCAAGCGATTCGGAATGAAACCGATACGCAAACCCTGATCGTCAACTCCCTCCGAAAACTTCCGGTGACAGGAAAAGTGTACGACCAGTTCAAGAAGGAGAACTTCAGGTTTGCTCCGGCAATAGGGTTGAGTCTGCGGGCGGAATGAGAATCATTGCGGGCACGTACCGGGGAATGCGCCTCTCCGCTCCCCGCACCCTGGCGGTCAGGCCCACAACCGACAGGGTCAAACAAACGCTTTTCGATATCCTCGCTTCCCGAATCGAATTTGAGGGAAAGGAAGTCCTGGACCTCTTTGCCGGAAGCGGGAGCCTCGGACTCGAAGCTCTGAGCCGGGGCGCCGGGCGCGTGACGTTCGTCGAGAAATCACGAGCCGCACTCCGCACCCTTGAACAAAACATCCGGACACTTCGCTGTAACGACCGGGCGATTATCCATCAGGCGGACGTTTTTTGGTTCATCAGAAACGTTTTTCAGGCGTATGACCTGGTATTTGTCGACCCTCCCTACTCCTTGGAGACCATCGGCTCCCTGCCCGCGCTCCTCGCGGGATCAGGTCTTCTCCGCCCCGGAACCTATGTCGTCATGGAACACAGTCGGGAGTCGGATGTTCCGGTTCCAGTGGACGCCTTCGACACAACCCGAAAACAGTTTGGCCAGACCGTCGCCCTGATTCTCCGTGCACGAGATCAGGCGGGAAAGGGAACCTCACCATGAGAATCGCCATTTATCCGGGCACGTTTGACCCGATCACGAACGGCCACCTTGATATCCTTGACAGGGCTGTCAAGCTTTTTGACAAGGTCATCATCACGATCGCCCGCAACCCCTCCAAGAGCCCGTTGTTTTCCGAAGAGGAGCGATTGGATATGCTGAGAGAGGCCACCAAAGGTCATCGAAACGTTGAAGTGGATTCCTTTGAAGGCCTTCTGGTGGATTATGCCAGGTCAAAGCAGGCCGCGGCTATCGTCCGAGGCCTACGCGCAATCTCCGATTTCGAATATGAGCTCCAGATGGCATTGATGAACCGGAAACTCGACGCAGCCGTGGAAACCGTTTTCCTTATGCCGAACGAAAAATATACCTACTTGAACTCAAGCATTGTCCGCGAAATCTCCCGCCACGGCGGCGACGTGTCCGAATTCGTGCCCCCAACGGTACGACGCTCGCTGGAGAGAAAACGACGCATGAAGCTATCAGGTTGATTTCCCCTTCTCCCACGCCGACCAACAGTTTATGAAACCCCTTTCCCGAAAAACGCTTTCTATCAAGCCATCTCAAACTCTCGCCCTGTTTGCCCGGGCCAAGGCAATGAAAGCCGAGGGTCACGACGTCGTGAGCTTCACGGCCGGCGAGCCTGATTTCCCAACGCCGGAGCCCGTGAAGAGCGCCGGCATTGAAGCGATCAGAGAGAATTTTACAAAATACACCGCGAACCGCGGGATGCCAGAGCTGTTGAAAGCCATTGCTGAGAAGTTTCGCCGCGAGAACGGCATCGAGACTGACCCAGGGAGAATCCTGGTCTCATCCGGTGCCAAGCATTCCATCTTCAACGCTCTCCAGGCCCTGTGTAACCGCGGCGACGAGGTGATCATTCCTTCACCCTTCTGGGTAAGCTATCCGGAAATGGTTCAGATGGTCGATGCCCGCCCTGTCCTGGTGAAAACATCCCTGAAGAACCAATTCAAGATGACGGCGCCACAACTCAAGAAGGCCCTCACCCGGAAAACAAAGGCCGTCATCCTTAACAGCCCCTGCAATCCGACAGGTGCTGTGTACTCGCGCGAGGAGATGGAGGCTCTTGCCGATGTTGTGAAATCGTCAGGAGTGTACCTCATCTCCGACGAGATTTATGAAAAAATCCTCTATGACGAGGAAACACACTTTAGTCCGGGGTCCCTTCCGGCCATCCGCGACCAAGTCATCACCGTCAACGGTGTGTCCAAGGCATACTCCATGACCGGGTGGCGGATAGGCTTCATGACGGGCCGCAAGGACATCATCAACGCGGCGGAAACGTTCCAGGGTCAGGTCACCTCCAACGCAAATTCCATCGCGCAAAAGGCGGCGCTTGTCGCCTTGACCGGCAACCTCAACGATACGATCCGGAAGATGGTTGGTGAGTTTGACCGAAGGCGGAAGTACCTCCTCGAGCAGGTACAGAGAATTCCCCATGTTCAGTATGTCCACCCTCGGGGTGCCTTCTATCTCTTTTTCGACGTCAGCGCCTACCTGAGGAAGAGGGCCGGCACGGTTGCCGTGAAGACAACCGAGGACCTCTGTGAATATCTGCTGACAACCCATCATGTGGCTCTGGTGCCGGGCACGGGATTCGGGGAAAAGCGATGGGTGCGGCTATCGTACGCCTGTTCCCTCGAAGAACTGCAGAAGGGTGTGTCACGAATCGCGGAAGGGTTGAACACAATTCGATGAATCAGGAGAGAGGACTCTGCCATGCCAACCTATGAATACAAATGCGCCCACTGCGGCCATTCGTTTGAAGAGTTCCAGTCAATGACCGCCGTCCCGCTCATCCGATGCCCTCAATGCGACCGGGATGGGCTGAAGCGGGTCCTGGGTGGCGGTGCCGGGATGATTTTCAAGGGTCAGGGGTTCTATCTCACGGACTACAAGAAGAGCTCGGGGGCGGAAACACCCAAGAAAAAGGAGGGAACGAAGAAAGAAAGCGGCGCCACAGGCACGCAGAGCGATTCCGGATCATCAGCCTCCGGGACCGATTTGAAAAGCCCCGGAAAACCGTAGTCGGGCGGGAAGAAGCGCGCATGGCGCACTTACCGATCCGTTGAAAAACCTTTCAGGCGCAGAATCTTCTGCGCCCTTTTTTTCTCCTCTGCCGATTCAAACGAGAGGCGGAAGGTGCCCCCGGTGCCCTCCCTCACTTTCATAAGTTCAAGGTCCTTGATATTGATGTTCTTCCGCGCCAGAGCTCCGGTGAGCTGCGCCAGCATGCCGGGCTTGTCGGGTACGAAGACCTCAAGAACGGCCAGAGGATGCAGGAATCCTTTCATGTCCCGCGGAATGCGGCTTCGCAAGCTCTTCGAACGTTGAAATTCACGCGCGAGCAGCCGAAGGTTCCTGCTTGCAACAGCTCGGCGATAGCGGGCCAGTTTCTTTTCCAGGCGCCTGAGTGCCTCCGTGACCTCGGCATGGTTTGCAGGCAGGATGTGTTTCCAAAGATCGAACCGGCTCGAAGCAATACGCGTAAGATCCCTGAAGCCTCCGGCCCCCAGTTGCAGATGCTCATCGGTTCCTCTCCTGCGATCACCCGCAAGATTCATGAGGGCAACGGCAACGAGCTGAGGTAGATGGCTGACGGTGGCGGCGACAGCGTCGTGGAAGGACGGATCCATCCTCAGCGGCCGCCCCCCGATTTTCCTGATCAACGCCGTCAAAGCGCGCACAGGTGCGCCCGGAAGCGGGGTGAGAACGTAGAGAGCGTTTTCAAACAGCAGCGGATGTGCAGCGAGAATGCCCGAATGCTCTGCTCCGGCCATGGGGTGGCCGCCAATGAAGTTTCCGTTGGGAAACAGCTTTCGCGCATCAGACATGATCCCTGCTTTGACACTGCCCACATCGGTCACGAGAGTTCGTTGGGACACCAACCGTGCAATTCGCGGAAGAAAAGACCTGATCTGTGAAGGCGGTACGGCGAGGATGACAAGGTCGGCGTTCCGGACAGCGCGCCCAAGCGTCGTTTCTGCACGATGGATCGCTCCCCGACGTTTCGCTCTGGAAAGCACTGCGGGGCGGTCGAACCCTGTGACCACCGCGCCAGGCAGTTGACGGCGAATGGCCAACCCGAGGGATCCTCCGATCAAACCAACACCGATGATCGTGATATGCCTGAAGGGCGGCAATGGAGACATGAGCACGCGGCGGAAGGTCAGGGAACGCGCCGGCCGATCGCCTGGGCGATGATTCGCACCTCGGCCATCATCTCCGAAAACTGGTCGGGAAACAACGACTGCGCGCCGTCCGATTTTGCATGATCCGGATCGTTGTGGACTTCGATGAGAAGACCGTCTGCGCCTGCGGCGACCGCAGCGCGCGCCATCGGAATGACCTTATCGCGGATTCCGATTCCATGCGAAGGATCAGCGACAATCGGGAGGTGGCTCTTCTTCTTGATCACCGGGATTGCGCCGATGTCCATCGTATTGCGCGTCGCGGTTTCAAACGTCCGAATGCCGCGCTCACAGAGGATCACCTGCATGTTTCCCCCGGAAAGAATGTACTCAGCGGACATCAGCCATTCTTCAATCGTTGCCGAAAGTCCGCGCTTCAGCATCACGGGTTTCGAGGCCTTCCCAAGTTCTTTGAGGAACGTGAAGTTCTGCATATTCCTTGCTCCAACCTGGAGAACATCGCTATACCGCTCGACAAGCCCGATCTGGCTTCGGTCCATCACTTCCGTGATAACCTTCAGGCCAAAAGCATCCGCTGCGGATCGCAGGAGTTTCAGGCCCTCCTCACCCAGGCCCTGAAACGAATAGGGTGATGTCCGCGGTTTGAAGGCTCCCCCCCGAAGCACCCTGGCCCCGCTCTTCGCAACATGTTCCGCGATCGCGAAGATCTGTTTCTCACTCTCCACGGAACATGGTCCTGCCATAATAACGACATCATGACCCCCGATCTCCGCAGATCCCACCTTGACGACGGTTCCCTCCTTTTGGAAGGCCCTGCTCGCAAGTTTGTAGGGATCGGTAATCCTGATGACCTCTGCCACACCCGGAAGAAGCTGAATCTGCCTGTGGTCAAAGTCGGGTTGGACCCCGATTGCGCCGAGAACGGTCTGTCGGACACCCGTTGACCGATGGACGTCAAATCCATGCTCGTGGAGGACACGAATGATTTCCTCTATCTGCTTTTCTGTTGCACCAGGTTCAGTTACCACTACCATAAGAATCTTTTCATCATTTCGTTGTTTCGTTGTTTCGTTGTTTCGCTATTTCGTTGTTTCATTATTTCGTTGTTTCGTTATTTCGCTATTTCGTTGTTTCATTATTTCGTTGTTTCGTTATTTCGCTATTTCGTTGTTTCATTATTTCGTTGTTTCGTTGTTTCATCATTTCGTTGTTTCGTTATTTCGTTATTTCGCTCCCTCGTCCCTTCGTTCTTAATACCGATCCAGCTTGAATTTCTCTCCCAAATACAGCTTCCGAGCCTCAGGGTCGTTGGCGAGGAATTCTGCCGTACCGGATTTGAGAATTTTCCCTTCAAACAGCAAGTATGATCGGTCTGTAATTGAAAGTGTCTCATGCACATTATGATCCGTGATCAACACGCCGATCTTCTTGTCCCTCAAAGTGCCGATGATCTTCATGATGTCTTCAACGGCGATCGGATCAATCCCTGCGAAAGGTTCGTCCAACAGCATGAATCGCGGATCCAACGCCAGTGCGCGCGCAATCTCAGTCCGCCGCCTTTCACCGCCAGACAGCACATACGCCTTACTCCGCGCAAGACGGGCAAGCCCGAAATCCTCCAGGAGACGATCACACTTCTCTTCCTGCTCCTTCCTGCTCATCGAACTCATCTCCAGCACGGCCAGAAGGTTCTCTCGCACCGTCAGTCGGCGAAATACCGACGCTTCCTGAGGGAGGTATCCGATACCCAGGCGAGCCCTGCGGTACATCGGGAGAGTGGTGATGTTCTCCTCATTGACAAACACGCGCCCGTCATTCGGACGAACCATCCCCACGATCATGTAGAACGTCGTGGTTTTTCCCGCTCCGTTCGGACCGAGCAGACCCACAATTTCTCCTTGCCGAACATCGACGGACACCTGACTAACGACGGTCCTCTTCTTGTACTTCTTGACGAGACCTTCTGCACGCAGCGTTGCCGCACCATGTTCCGGTATTCGATTCACAAGGCGTCTCCGCTAGTCATACACAAGATCAATGCCCCTCCGTCGCGGCCGGCCTCCATGCCAGCGAAAACCATCGAGATTAAAACTTCGTTCCCGGGTCAGAATAAGATTTTCCGGACGGTACGTGCCCTCCACGCCCCCGTACACCGTGATGTCTTGCACCTGGCCATCAGCAAGCTCAACGAGAATCCTGTCTCCGCTCGATCGATTCACACCGTTGGGCGTGGTTCCTTCAAACAAATAGTACAGACTTATGGCGTTCCTGACCGCTTCGATCTTCTCAATCTGTCCATCCCGAAAGAAAAGCGTCACCTCACGTCCGGTCAGCTGGTCAAATCGCTCCGGGAGCGCCGTGTCGGCCCGTGACACTGCCATCGCCCTTCCGGCAACGAAGACCTGGCGGAGCTTACCGTCTTGAAGGATCACTGCAATGGAATCGCCCGTGATCTGGTTCTCCGCATACCAGACAACCGGATTCTTCAGCAGCACGACAAGACCTTCCGATGGACGATACAGAGCATATCCACTGCGACCGGCCAGCTCGTCACGTGCGAACACGACGCTATCCCGGACGATGTACCGCAGAGTCGTGTCACGATAGGCCTCCATCACGCGACCCGTCACCACCAGCGTATCGATTCTTCCCGGACCCAGGGTATCCACATGAACCATTCTGGGCCGCAAAGGGACAATGGTGTAATCAATGTCGCCGAAGTGGGCCAACGAGTCCGCGAAAACGGTGACGCCGTCCCCGGGACTCACAACTTTCACGTTTCCCTTCGCATGGGAGCGATTTCCTGATTCAAAGAAAACCAGCGAGTCGCACCGTGTCGTGGAAACAGAATCGACCACCACGACGTCTCCGACGAACGTCGCTTTCCTCTCCTCTGCCATATACAAGCCCTCCTTTGCGGTCAGCGTTGTTCCGTCCACGCGCTGGAGGCGTACCCCATCCTTCATCGTGGCAGAGCGTGACGCACTCAGGTAAGTCCCTTGCTTTCCCGTCAGCGTGACGCTGTCTCTCACGATCTTGACGTTTCCCATTAATTCAATTCTCCCGCGCTTCATGAACTGCAGTGCGCGGTCGCACCAGAGATGAATCTGCGCTCCCTGGTCAGAGGGTTGGACAAAATGGACGTCCCCGATGAAATCCCGGACTTCTTCTCCCTCGATTTCCCGGACGTTGAGCTGCTGGGCTGAGCGAAGCTCCACGGACCGCCTCCCTTGGGCAAACAGTAGACCCGCGATCGCCGTCAGCAGAAGAACCAGAGCCGCTACGCGAATCATTGTGCCTTCGTTTCTCCCGAGACCCTGAAGATCCTATAGTTCTTCAGATTCTCTTCAGCTTCAAACCCCGTTCCTTGTATCCTCTCCGCAGGAGACACGATTGCCACAAAATCCGGAGTGTGGATGAGTTGCTTCCTGTTATCCCAGAACAGACGCTCCGTCCGCAGAATCGTACTATCCGTCCTCGACACGACCAAGACCTCCCCCCATGCCTCAAGGTTGTTGGTGAGGTCATCCACCTTTGCCTGCCGAGAGGTAAGGACGGACGTGGCTCGTCCCTCATCGTCAAAGAAATCCACAACGACACCTTCACTCAAGAGAGTCTGCCGGGGTTGCTCATACACGCGAATGTAACCGGCTTTGATGATTGCTTTCGTCACCCCGGAATCGGAAAGAGTCACGGTGCTGTTCCAGCTTTCCTGGAGCGGCAAAGAACCCGCGTCGATCCCGGACAGCACCGTGGGCCTGATCTTCTCCTCGCATCCCAGAGCGTACAAGGCCACGATGAGCACTCCTGCCCACCTCACCGTCACGCCGAGCCTCCGTTGCGCAAACCGGCCTTCACGAGGTCGTGGAGATGCACCATTCCCACCGGCTTCTGGTCATCGTCCACCACGATGAGCTGGGTGATGCTGAACCGCTCCATCTCCTCCAGAGCCACCACGGCAAGCATGCCTCGCCGGATCGTCTTGGGGTTGCGCGTCATAACCTCTGAGGCACGCACGTCGGTAACATTTGTCATACGCGCAAGCAATCTTCGCAAATCGCCGTCCGTAATAATCCCCGTCAGCCTCCCGTTGCCGTCCACCACGCAGGTTGCCCCCAGGCGTCCCGAGGTCATTACATAAATTGCTTCCGGAAGGGTCGCCTCCTCCTTCACGACGGGAATATCCTTGCCTGCCACCATCATCTCCTCGATCTTCAACAGCAACTGCTTGCCGAGATTCCCTCCGGGATGGAACATTGCAAAATCTTCCTTCGTGAAATTGCGGCGTTCAAGCAGCGCGACTGCCAGCGCATCTCCCATGGCCAGCGTCGCCGTCGTAGAAGCTGTCGGTGCAAGGTCGTGCGGACACGCCTCCTCCGTGACGCTGATGTCAAGAACAATGTCACTTTCCTTGGCCAGGGGCGAACCCAGAGTCCCCACCATGGCGATGATTTTCACTCCAATACGTCGAAGGAGAGGTAGGATGTCGCGGATTTCCTCCGTATCCCCACTCTTCGAAATACAGATCACCACGTCATCCTTCCGAACCATCCCGAGGTCTCCATGAACAGCATCCGATGGATGAAGGAAGATCGCGGAGGTTCCGGTGGAATTCATCGTCGCCACGATCTTTCGGGCCACAAGCCCCGATTTGCCCATGCCCGTAATGATGACGCGGCCGGTGCAATTCAAGAGAAGATCCACGGCTTTCGTGAAATGTTCGTCGATTTTTCCCTCAAGAGCGGCTAGGGCGGCCGCCTCGATCCTGATGACCTCCCTCCCCTTTTCAATTGTCGGGTTCATACCTGATCCCTCTTGGAGAAACGTTGTCGGACGAGAGTAACCAGCCGAGCCACGAACGACGGCTGGACGGATGCCGGAACGACAATGTCGTCTTCCATGGAAACCTTGGTCCTGATCATGTTATAGGTTCTGAACGCTTCGATAAGCTCACGATCCCTAAACCCCGGCAAATCGGCAAAGAATCTTCGAGGATCAAGGGCAATCTCTGGATCGCGGACTTTCTTGTGAAGCATGAGCTCGTTATAGAAATTCGTGATCGGCACCGGGATGTTCATCCCCGTCAGACGGTCATAAATCCACAGCCGCTCATCCCCCCTGCACACTCCAAGCGTGAGCGAACGGCCGCCGCTGGTGCGCATGAATACCTCCCGACAAGGCTTGCCGCATTTCGGGCACGGCAAGCTTGGATGCCAGGCAGATAACGTCCATCGCCGATGCTCATGAAATCCAGAATCCAACTCTCCGGCGCCGAGCTTGGTGATCTCGAACTCAATCTGTTTCCCCATCGGCTCGCGAACACTGACTGCGATTTCTCCCCGGTCTGTCTCAAGCACACCGTAGGCAAGAACCTGCGGCAAGGGAGATTCCAGGTCGATCCTTTCATCGAGCGGTGACAGGATGTAATTGCCTGCACCCCGCCGCCCCCGGGACGTCACTTTCCATTTCCGCACATAACGGCGCATTTCGTTGTACCCCGGGCGGTCCTCCGGCAACACCCACAACAGCAATTCACTCTCCAACTGCGTCAAATCCCGCGGAAAATGCTCCTCTTCGTTCATCTCCGTGCCTTCAGAATCAAATCGACCACTTCACGCACCGCCCCCTCTCCGCCTTTTCGTTTGCATACATAGTGTGCCTCTCTGCGAACGACTTCTGCTGCATCTGCGGGCACGGCCGAGAACCCCACTTGCCGGAGCACCTGAAGGTCCGGCTCATCATCCCCCATATAGGCGATTTGCCTGTCGGTGAGCCTGAGCCGCGTTTTCATTGCAGCATAGGCCATTCCTTTGTCTTCCACATTCTGGTAGATTTCAGAAATCCCCAGTTCCTTCGCTCGCCGCTCAACAAGCCGAGAATACCGGCCGGTCAATAATGCCACAACCACACCAGCCTTCTGAAGTTTCACGAGTCCATACCCATCCTGGGTGTGGAACCGCTTCATTTCCTCGCCGGATTCCGTGTAGTAAATTCCGCCGTCCGTCATGACGCCATCAACATCCAGCAAGAAAAGGGCAATCGGCTTCAGGCGGACCGTATGAACAGAAGTGCGAGACATGGACAATGAGAATGGGACAGAATGGAAGACCGGGAGCCAAGGCGCGCCCGTTCACAACGACCGCAGGGCAGCGTCGAGTGCGCAGACCTGTTTTAAAAGAGAATCCAGATCCTTCAGCGGCAATTGGCTCGATCCGTCGCTCAGAGCCTTTGCCGGCTCCGGATGAGTCTCTACAAACAACGCATCACAGCCCGCCGCAACGCCGGCCCTCGCGAGGGGGGCAATGAACTCCGGTTGTCCGCCGCTCGCGGTCTGAGCCGCGCCGGGCAATTGGACTGAATGCGTGACATCGAGAACCACCGGAAATCCGGTCTTCCGCATAATCGCGAGCGAACGCATGTCCACGACGAGATTGTTGTATCCGAACGTCGTGCCGCGCTCGGTCAAAAGAATCCTCCTGTTGCCGGTGGCGATGACTTTCTCCGCGGCATGTTTCATGTCACCCGGGGCTAGAAACTGACCTTTCTTGATATTCACGGCCTTTCCTGTTTCACCCGCCGCGGCTAAGAGTTCGGTCTGCCGACACAAGAATGCCGGGATTTGCAGAACATCGGCCACCTGGGCGGCAGGGGATGCCTCCTGAGGCAGATGAATGTCGGTCAAGACCGGCATTCCGAATTCCCTCCTGACATCTGCAAGTATGCCGAGGGCCTCATCCATGCCGATCCCCGTGAACGACGAAGAACTTGTCCGGTTTGCCTTTTTGTACGACGCCTTGAAGATCACGGGGAGCGACCATGCCTCAGCCGCCCTGCGAACTGCCTCCGCGGTGAAGAAAACCACGTCACGGCCCTCCACGACACACGGACCAGCTATCAACACAAGCGGAGCACCGTCACCCACTGTAATATGTTCAATCTGCACACTCATCGATAAAAACATTCTAACATAGCAAAAAATCATCCCACAATCAAAGAACCGCCCTTTACTGGCTGGTATTAATTCCCTATTTTTCCACAGCTCATGAAAACACGGGCGTACGGGAAGATCAACCTCGGGCTTCGCGTTCTGCGCAAACGACCCGATGGCTATCATGATATCGAAACGGTGTTCCACCAGGTCGATATTGCCGACGAACTGACATTCCGCCTCCATGAACGCGACGTGATCTTCTCGACGACACACCCAGACCTGGCGAACGACCGGACAAACCTTTGCCTCCGCGCCGCTCACCTCCTGCGCGATCTCACGGGCATCCAGGACGGGGCAGAGATCATGCTGGCAAAGAATATTCCCCTGGGGGCCGGGCTGGGGGGTGGCAGTGCAGACGCCGCCTCAACCTTGAAAAGCCTTCGTGCTCTGTGGAATCTCGATATCAGCGATGACGAACTTCGGACGCTTGCGGTCTCCCTTGGTTCCGATGTGCCGTTCTTCCTGAACGGAGGAAGTGCCTACGCGACTTCACGGGGTGAGCACCTCGAGCCACTGCGCCTTGGCCTTCCTTACTGGATCATTGTGGTCACACCTCCCATTCATGTATCCACGGCGACGGCATACAATAATCTTCGAAGGACGTCGGAACACATGTCCCTCGTTGATTTCAAATCGGTCCTCCTGAATCATCTCCACGAACCGGAAGTCCTTGCCTCAAAGCTGGTCAATGATTTCGAACCCGTGGTGTTCGGGCTCCACCCGGAGATCCGTGATCTCAAGCAGGCAATGCTTCGTCACGGGGCCGAGGTCGCCCTTCTGACCGGGAGCGGGTCCTCCGTTTTTGCACTGACGAAATCCGAAGCTACTGCTCACGCGCTCATGAGAAATCTTGAACCGTTGGGACGCGTTTTCGTTACGAAGCCCTTCTTTTCACCCACCCATCAGCCAACACCGCCATTTTCCGAGGCATGACCCCCTCTTTCAGCACTCTGGGGCTACACCGCGCCCTCCTCCCGGCCTTCCTCATGGCCGGCTTGTTCACTACGCAAGGGCTCGCTCAGAATGAAGCTCCCGGTGACACTACGAGTACGGCGGCTGATTCGGTGAAAAGTCCGTTCATCCCGACCCTCGGCGCCCTTGACGCCCTTGTCGACCCCGCCGGGCTTGATTACCGGACTTTTCTCTGGTCGGATATCCGATCCCTCGACGATTCCTTCAAGTACGAACCCGGTGTTTTTCTCCGGGATCTTGGTGGGCCGGGTCTGACGAATCAGATCATGGTGGATGGAGTCGACGGCAGAGGTCTTGCCTTTATGCTCGACGGACGACCCCTCAGAAACCCGGTGACAGGCACGGTCAATCCGTACGAAATCCCTATCGAAGCTGTCGATCACCTTGACGTTCGCAGGCTTGCCTCGTTTTCCGCCTCGACGGGGGGTACATCCGGATTGATCAATATCCGGACCCGCCAATTCAGCACGAACCGGCCTATAACGAAGATTCGGTTCATCCAGGGACCCTACGAACATCTCCTCACAGACGCCTTTTACACTCAGAACATTTTTCGTGATTTCAATCTGCAGTTCGGCGTACAGCGACAGGCGCGGGATGACCGGTTCGTAAACAGCACATACGATTCCTGGATTATCCGTTCGGCGATGCGGTACAACGTGTCCGAGCGGTGGAACATCAGTTTCTCGGATCTGTACCGCCGGTGGACCGTCGGCATGAACAATGGCATCGACGTCGACAGTACCCGTGCGCGGGGGCTGAACCCCTTCAGCGATGCGGAGGCGATCGTGCTTGCGGCCAACGCCTCGGAGCGACGGACACAGCGCGATGTGACGCTTTCGGCCGTTGGCTTGCTTCTGCCTGACACAGCTTTGGCGACACAAGTGCACGGGTACTTCACCACGGCTGAACGGGAGTACACGGATCCCACAGGAGCCACGTCTTCAAGGTTCGATCGGTACGCCTACGAGGTTCAGGGCGTCATTCTCCATCAGATTGTCAAGACGGGGCAATTGAACGGCTTTGCGGGCCTTCAACTGGAGCACAGGATCGCGGGGCTTGGACCTGCGGGGGTGCACACCAACACCATGAGCGCCTGGTACGCGGATGCCACGTACGAGATCGCCGGGTTCCTCCGTCCGGGCGCGGCAGTACGCGGCGAGAAGAACGATGCGTCAACACACTTGTCCTGGGGAGTCAGAACAAGCGTTATCGCCACACCGAGAATCGTTTTGAACGCGGAGTATTCGCGGATTGGCCGGCATCCGACGCTCCAGGAGCAGAACTGGAACCTCTACAGATTTTACGGTACGCCGAACCTGCTCGAACAACACGAACGAATGTTCTTGGCTGTGGAGTTCTATGGCGGACCGGCAAGCATTCAGGTTTACACTTCCGACAGGCGGATAGAAAATGCCCTGATTTTCAGGGCGTTGTCACCAAGCGAACGGTTTCCGGCGGTTGTCCTTGATGTTCTTCCGAATCTTCGAACCCGCCAGATCGCGGGAAGGCTCAGCCTGCGGCTTTGGCACTTCGAGGCGAAAGGAGGGCTGACATGGACCGAAACGACTGCAGGTGGGAGCGGGATTTCCCTTCATCCGAAGTTTATCCTGACGGGTGAAATAGCCTATCGTGACACGCTGTTCGACGGAGCCTTGGATGCACGCTTTGGGTTCCAATCCCGATTCGCATCGCGCCACACCGGCGTCCGCTATGTTCCATCCCACGACCTCTACACTGAGAATTCCGGCAGAGTACTGAATACGTTCTCCACGCTCGACCTGTTCGGCGTCTTCCGCATCGGCGATGCGTTTGTAACTCTGGCGTGGGAGAATCCCTTGGATCGAGAGTACATGACCGTTTATCCTTACCCCGCCATGGGGAGGAATATCAGGGTCGGAGTGAATTGGGTTTTTCTGGATTAAGCCGCCATGACCGTCTCGATTTTCGGCAGTTCCCGCTGTTTGCCGTCATCCGAAGAGTACAGGAAAGCGCATGAGCTCGGGTCGTTGCTCGCCCGGGAAGGTCATGCTGTCTGCAATGGAGGGTACGGCGGCACCATGGAAGCCAGTGCCCGAGGGGCAAGGGAAAACGGCGGATCAACGATCGGCGTTACCGTTGAATCTTTCGGCCAAAAGGCAAACAAGTGGATCCAACGAGAGATCAGGATGAAGACCCTTCCGGAACGTCTCTTGAAACTCATCGAACTTGGTGACGCCTATATTGTTCTGCGGGGAGGAACGGGGACGCTGTTGGAACTTTCCGCAATATGGGAATTCATTAACAAAGGGCTGATGCCGCCGAAGCCCTTTGTCCTCACCGATTTCTGGCAGCCGGTTGTGGATCTTCTCCGCGCTGAATTAGAATCCGAAGAAGCTTCAGGAAGGTATTGGGTCACCGTAGCGGCGACACCGGATGCATGCGTAAAGGCGCTTCGGCCCTTATCGCGGTGAGGGCGCTGTGTTTCCGCGCACAATCTGCGCTTCCAACAACTTCGTCATCACATCGGCCGAATGGCCCCAGGAAAACTGACGGGCCCAATCGAGCGCTTCCGCCGCAAGCCTTCGGCGCAAAGCACGATCGCGCATCAGCAGCAGCATCTTGGCCGCCAGCTGTTCGATGTTGCCGTATTCAAAGAGCAGACCGGTCCTCTCATCCAGAACGGAATCCCTGAGGCCGGGAACATCGCTCGCGATCACGGGCACTCCGCAAGCATTCGCCTCGATCACCGTCAGCCCCCATCCTTCCTTCGCCGATGGATTCACCACGAAATTCATTGTTCTCAGGAGGTTTATTTTTTCCTCGAGCGGTACAAATCCCCGAAACTCCACCTTTCCTTCAAGATGAAGCTCCCGTGTCACTCGTTCGAGAATTCGACGGGCATCTCCCTCCCCCAGAATAATCAGCCGTGCATCCTTTACGTCCCTCACCACGATGGCAAACGCCTGGAGGAGATCTTCGATGCTCTTGTACTTCTTGAGCCGCCCCACATAACCAATCACATGCGCCTGCGACTCCTGTTCTCCCGGAGCATAGACGTCGTGGTCAACGCTGTTGGGAACTAGGACAATGTTGTCAGGACGGAAACCGCTGGCAATCAGTTCCTGCCTCGTGCTTTCGGAGACGACGGCCATTGTCGTGTTTCGGTACACACTCCTGGCCAGCCATTCGGATCCAAGTACATAGAGTGCCCCCGGTACATGCGTCTCCGCAAAAATGCTCTTTCCAAAAAAATGGTGAAGAATACCGACAAGAGGCTCCCGGACGAACAAGGGGGTGAAAAAAGGGATCTTGTTCACATCATCAACGACAATATCAAACCTTCCGCGAAAATCGCGAACATACCGCGGGTACACCCTGTAATTGAAGAGATTCCGTCCGCCCTCCCTCACAATGCGGATCCCATCGATCGTCTCTTCCACAGCGCTCCCTTTGTACCGGGAGCAGAACAGAGTCACGGAATGTCCGCGAGATGCAATGCGACGGAAAATCTCGTGCAAGTGAACTTCCGCTCCCCCGCCCATGGGATTGGTAATGTCCTGCCAGTTCAACAGGAGAATATTCATGCGGTCATTTCCTCGCAATAACGCCGATCGAAATGCCTGTATAGAGGGGGAGGCGTGTGTCGAGGAGTCTTGAGCGAATTCGTCCGCGTAACCGTGTCAACCCCGGTATGAGTCTGGGGTGCAAGGGTAAACTGATCCCAGCCTTTTTGCCGATCTCTCGTACGACGCGGTAGAAGAAGCTTGGGTACATCCAATCCCCGTACGACGCAATGATTGTCAGTCCCAACGAAGCCAGGTCGTCCTGAAGCTCGCGCAGGGAAAACGATCGCTCCCAACCTGCAAACCATTTGTCCGCAACAATCAGGATGTGCTTAGCTACCGTATAAAGGTGATAGCGTTGGGGAACGTCCACCAACAGCAGACCCCCTTTCTTGAGAACTCTGATATGCTCTTTCAGGAGGAGATCCGCAAAGGGTTTCCGGAAATGCTCAAGAAGTCCCTGATGGAAAACGACATCAAAGGTCCCATCACGAAAGGGAAGGCGGAAGGCGTCTCCCCCAATCACCTTGGTAGGGAGCGAACGTGACTCGGCAAGGCGTTTGAGGATCTGCAGAGAGTTATCCGAATAGTCGAGCTGGTATACATCGGCCCCTGCTTCGGCGAGCGGAAAGCTATCGCGGCCCGTTCCTGCGCCGATTTCCAGCACGCGGGCCCCCTCGAGAGGGGTCACCCTCTTGAGGCTTCGCAGGATGCGGTCGGCATTGGAATAAACGTCCTCGACTTCCTGCTTTGCTTCCCAAAAACTCTCCCAATCGGAGCGGCTGGATTCTTTGTCCTGCGAGGCCACAACGGTCACTTCGGAAGCACGGTTCCCCGCCCGCTGTCGGCCAAAAGCGATTGCAGGGCGGCCTTCCGCTCGTTCACGAACTGATCAACTCCCTGTTCCATGCTGTAAACTTCACGAAGAGCATCAAGAACGCCGAGAGCATCCTGGTACCGTCCCAGGTTCTCATACGCCTGGAGGAGGAGAACATACGGGTTATCCTGGACCACAGGCCGTCGTTCCCGTCTTGCCACGATCGGCTCAGCCTCGGCGATAATTTCGTTCATCATGGTCTGATACATCTCGTTTCGACCGGCCATTCGGTAATAGTTGGCAATATCAAACATCATCGAAGGGCCCATGGGGATCACCCGCCGTGGAATCACCTCTTCCATGCGGTCAAGCACTTCCGCAAACTTCCCGGCCTGTCGTTCTACGTTGGCATAGTAGTATCCCAGCGAGAGAAATGCCTGGCGGTAATTGGCCATCAACCGTCGTGCATCTTCATCCAGATACACGCTGCTGTCTTGTAACCCGCGCCAGAGGAATCCTGCCTGGTAGGTCTTCGACGGCTTCTCAATATCGGTAAAATAATTCGCCCTCATCTTTTCCGGTAAGAGGTTTTGCCAGTAGGCTCCGCGCCGCGGCACAAAGCGGAAGGCCAGCCCCTCAAGCTGCATGTAGTCGCGCAACCCAATCTTGCTGTCGTCAGACACGGTCATGGCAAAATAGATCGGACGCTCCCAGTTGTTCGTGCGCATAATATCATATACTAGGATGTCTTGCACGCGCAGAAGCGAATACTGACCCATGCTGATTGTGGGAGCGAGGGTGAAGTGGATCGCTCCCCTGTTTGTGAGGGAAGTATCCTTGACGCCATAGCGGTCGATCACCGGCTTGGGGAGAGGGATTTCCCGTACCTGCGCTTGCCAGGGGATGGGTCCGAGTGATGGAAGTCGATTGTCCGGAATGCTGATGGGGACCTTTTTCGCCCCGTACGGCTCAAGATTCTTTAATTGACTGATATACCAGTCTGTATTCAGCAGACTCAGGTTCACGATGCGGATATCCCTTCGAATTCCCTCGACATCCTGAAGATACCAGAGTGGAAACGTGTCGTTGTCGCCGTTGGTAAAGAGAATCGCATCTTCATCGCAGGATTGCAGAAGATTATAGGAATAATCCCACGCAACATAGTTTCCCGACCGGTTTTGCTCGTGAAAGTTGACGCGCAGCATATTGACCGGTACAAACAAAAAGGCGGCCGCCAGCACTCCAGCGGGAATCGCCAGAGGTTGTGAGGAAGAGAAGAATCGTTCCTTGATCTCATCAATGACCGCCACGATCCCCATGCCGATCCACATGGCAAACACAAAGAAGGAACCCACATAGAAATAGTCACGCTCCCGCGGCTGTGGTTCCTGCATATTGAAGTACACGACAAGCACGATCCCCATGAGGAGGAAGAAGATCACCGACACGAACCCCATCTTCCAATCCCGCGACCAATGGTGAAACGCCCCAATCAACCCGAGGAGAAGCGGAATCCCATAGAGCTTGCTTAGATCGACCCCCGCCTCCTTCCAGTCGCCTTCCTGTCCCACGAAATTCCATCCAAGGTACCGGAAATACATGTGACCCAGTTGATACCGCCAGAAGTAATCCCAGTCACTGGTATAGTTTTGATGGGCCGCGGCCTGTTCGGGCTCCGTGACATTCCAGCGACGGTTCATGAGCGGCGCAGTACCGTACTGCTCACGGTTCAAATAACTAATGAGCCGCTCCAGGTTGTGCGGATTATTCTCGTTCATGGGAGGATTGGCGTTCGCCCGGATGATCACCATCGTGTACGTCGAATACCCCAACACAATCAGCAGGAAAGACAGAAGGGCGACGTTCAGAATACGGTCGTTGCGTTGAATCGAGCGGTGGACCCCGTACACCGCCCCCAGAATCGCAGCAATGGGGATGATCTGAAAAATAACATGCCGCTCGCCCATCAACTCGCCATCAAGCAGACTGGGGACCCATTTCACGATGCCCGGATAGATGACCCCGAAGATCAACACGGCTACAAGCCCAAACTTGATGAATCCTTTGACCGAAAATTCATACAGCCGGAAATAGACGATCAGCATCACGGAGAACAAGGTGAGGACCGCAAGGAGGTGAACGCCCACGGACAGGCCGATGAGATAGGCAATCATCAGGAGATACACGTCGCCCCGTGCCCAGTCCGCCCGCTCATACCACCGCAGGGCCAGCCACAAGACGGAACTGACAAAGAGCATGCTGAGACCATACACTTCCGCCTCGACGGCATTGAACCAGAAGGTTCTGCTGAAGGTCAGAGAAAGCGCACCAATCGCCGAACTGCCGAAAACAACAAGAGCGTCGTACACATTCGTCGGTCTCCCCCTCCACATGGTGATGAAGCGAACGGAAATCAGGTACAGGAACATCACCGTCCCGGCGCTAGCAAGTGCGGACACCATATGCATTCGGACCGCGATATCCTGCGAGAGGGGAATGTTGCTGAAGAGGTGGGCCACGAGCAGAAACAACGGAGCTCCCGGAGGATGCGGGACCTGCAAAGAATAAGCCGCCGCCATAAACTCGCCAACGTCCCAAAACACCACGGTGGGAGGAAGGGAAACAACATAAATGGCCAGGGACACAAGCCCGACCGCCGCTGCAAGAATCCGGTGTAAGCGATGATAGGTCATTCTCGTTCCTTTGGAGTATGTGCGGAGAGCCGCATCGTCAAAGCGTCATGGGCATCGCCCTTCTTCGTGGCACAGACAAGATACTTGTCCCGAAACGGCCTCGGTGGGCCGAAGCTCCATCCTCTCAAGCGTTCTAAAAAATCATTCAAAATCCATTGCGTCTCGTAAAACGCGTTCACGGCGAGCGTTCTCTCAAGCTCCGTCGTGAAGATGAACCGGCCCTGCGGAGTCAGAAATCTGTCGACCGCATCGAGCGCCGCATCCAGGCGTTCCCTGCTTACGATGTGCTGGGCGACGTCGATCATGGTGACCAAGGAAAACTCTCCCTCGATCGGAACCCATCCGCTCCCGATGTCGGCTTTGAGGAAGCGAAATCCGGGGAACCGCTGACGAAGGTCTGAAAAAAGAACATCTGTGATGTCAATCCCCTGATAGGTCGTGACACCTGCCGATCGAAACAACTCCGCGTAAAACCCCGTACCGCATCCTATCTCCAAAACGGTTGACTTCGACAGATCGATTCCTTCATCCCGGCAGACCTCCATGAACACCTTTGCCGCATCCCGGTACGATCGCTCGTTCTCCTCCGATGAGAACCCGTCATGACCCGGCCCCACCAGATTCAGCCCGTATTTCCTGAAGCGGTCCCCCCAAAACCGTTCGGCGTCATAACCGTTTCGGGAGGCGTATTTCCACCGTCCTATCGTCATTTTGTAGATCGCGCGCCACACAAATCCGAACGGGTTCCGCAAAAAGCTTTGAAAATGTGACACGTCAGTTTTTCTTGAAGAAGGCTGAGATGATGAGGAAGCGTCCTTACATCGCAGAAAAATCCATGCAATGTATCCCAAAAACCCTTCAACCGCAAGGAAATCCCCCGGTTCAGCGCAGGCGCAGCGCGATTTCATCGCAGAGCGAGTATCCTGTTGAGGTCAGACGAAGAACCTGGTGTTCGAGGACTGCCAATCCTGACCGGAGAAGATCTTCGATGATGTCCCCGTAGCGCTCAAACAGATCGATATCATGTCGTCGTCTGAAACCGGCAACGTCGATTCCTGTGCTCCGCAGACCGAGAAACATCTCTTCTTCAACGACTTGTTCCCGGCTCAGACGTTCCTCGCCGGCAACAGGCGCCTGTCCGTGTGCGATCCTCTGAGTATAGGAATGGAGGTTGGAGACATTCCACCACCGGACATCGGTCCAGTGCGAGTGGGCAGAAGGTCCGAAACCCAGGTAGTTGCCCCGCCTCCAGTAATTGAGGTTGTGGCGGGAATGAAATCCCGGCCGGGCAAAGTTCGACACTTCATACTGTTGGAATCCACTCGACGCAAGCATTTGAATGGTCGTCTCGTACAACTCCGCGTCCATCTCAGGCGGCAGTGTCGCAATCTGTTTGGTCTCCACCATCCGCTGGAGTGGGGTATCAGGTTCAACAATCAGACTGTAGCATGAGATATGCTGAGGTTCAAGGGCAATCGCCTCTTCGAGGTTTTGCATCCACCTCTCCTTTGTCTGACCCGGCAGGGAAAACATCAGATCGAGGCTAATGTTCTGGAATCCGGCATCCCGCGCGGCGCGGACACACGCCTTCGCCTGGTCAGAGGAGTGAATCCGGGTGAGAAACCGAAGATCGTCCTCATGAAACGACTGGATTCCAATGCTCAGCCGGTTGATACCCGCCGCCCGGAACGCGGCCAACTTCTCTGGATCCACGGTACCCGGGTTTGTTTCCACCGTCACTTCCGCATCCGGATCGATGGTGAAACAGGAGCGCAGGAGATCGAGGACCCTTTGCAGATCAGACGGGGAAAGCAGGGAAGGAGTTCCACCCCCGAAAAAAATCGTTTCGAACCGGCATTGCAGCATCCTGTCGGCCGAGCGGAGACGGATTTCCGCCTCGAGCGAAACAAGGAACTCCCTGATCAGGGCCGCGTAATCCCTTGCGGCGGAATCACCGGGCGCGATCGAGTAGAAGTCGCAGTAGATGCACTTGTGCTCGCAGAACGGAATATGAAGATAGAGCGATGCGTTCATGGTCCTACCGTACGAGCATGCCGATCCTTCCCCACCGGATGCTCTCCACCTTTCTGCCCAGGTCACTCCAGGCGACATCGGGATCCCATGACCAATATACGAGAAGGGCTTCCCCGACGAGGTTCGTCTCTGGGACGAATCCCCAGAACCTGCTGTCCATGCTATTGCGCCGGTTGTCGCCAAGCATGAAGTAATAGTTTTCGGATACCATATAGGAATCGGCCTGTCGACCGTTCAGGGTGACGGTTCCATCCGGGAGAGTGTCGAGAGTCTGTCCTTCGTGCTGAAGCAAGCCACGCCATTCCTCAGCGCTCTCCGCCGTCAGGGGAATCACTTGGCCCTCGCGCGGCACGATCACAGGGCCAAAGTCATCCTCTGTGAAAGTCCCGCGGGGAACAGTCCGGGGACCCGATCCTGGCGAACCGTTCATCTTCACGGTGCGGGAGAACAGGAGCTCCCGGCCGTTGATGAACACCCTCCCCTGCCGCAGGGCAACAGTGTCACCGGGCAAGCCGACGCATCGTTTGATATAGTACACATCGAATCCTTCTGTTGCGGCGAAGCCTTCGAGTTGAGGGAACTCAAACACGACGACATCTCCCCTCCGCACTTCCCGCCAGGGGATGAAAACCGTTGGAAGGCTGATGGACGTCAAGGGAATGCGTCGCGGCGTGTGCAGACCATACGCAAGCTTATTCACGAGCAAGAAATCCCCGATCTGTAATGTGTTCTCCATCGAGCCAGAGGGAATCCTGAACGCTTCCAACACACAGGCTTTGATGACCAGTGCAACGACCAGCGTCACCAGGATCGTCTTTGCATATTCCTTGAGGATCAGAGATGTCGACGGGCGGACAACATTCCCCCCATTGACGGCCTGATCTGTGTGCTCCTGCATCATCTCTACCGAATGAGTGTCCCTACCCTCGTCCACCGGATCGACCCGAGCCTGCTGAAAATATTGTAGAGGGGAATGTTTGTGTCCCACGACCAGTACACAAGTATCGGAGAGCCAACCAGGTTTTCCTTCGGAATAAACCCCCAGTACCGGCTGTCCAGGCTGTTATCTCGATGATCTCCCATTCCGAAAAGATAGTCCCGTTCCACGGTATACTCTGATGTCGGCGCACCGTCGACGAAGATCTTTTCTCCCACACGCCAGGTCTGATGACCCTCGCGTCTGATGAATGTCTCCCAGGTCCTGAACGTATCGCCGGTGAGACGGACTTTCATGCCCGCGAACGGGACGACAAGGGGGCCGTAGTTGTCCTCGTTCCAACCCGATCCCGGCGGAAAGATGCGCTCGTCCGAAACGGTGTCCGGAACGCGGGCCGGATTGCTGAACTTCAGGTTTCGAGGAAGCGGTGCGGGTTCCCCGTTCACATAGAGCACACGGTCGATAATCCGAATCGTGTCGGCAGGGAGGCCGACGCAGCGTTTCAGATAGAACTGGAATTCCTCGGGATTCACTTCCTCCCGATATCCCGGAAACTCGAAGACGATAACGTCTCCCCGTTCCACACTTTTGATGGCCGGCAGACGAAACCAAGGGAGGCGGACGTTGGTGAAGGGGATATTTCTCGGCGAGGTTCCGCCGTAGATGAACTTGTTCACAAACAGCAGATCTCCCGTCAACACTTCGTTCTCCATGGATCCCGTTGGCACGAGAAAGGATGCGACCACAAAGTTATTGAGAAGGAGAAAGGCCCCCAGGATAATGCCTGTTTCCTTGAGAAATGCCAGGGCTTTGGCTTTGAACGACAGCGGAGCCTCTTTGTCTTCCTTCTTCTTTGGTTCTTTGTCCTTGGCCACGCTTGCTCCTTTCAGTGTTAGTCTTCCATAGACAATACCGCCAGGAAAGCCTCCTGCGGAATCTCCACTCTCCCAACCTGCTTCATGCGCTTTTTTCCTTCTTTCTGCTTCTCCAACAACTTGCGCTTCCGCGTAATGTCGCCGCCATAGCATTTCGCCAGCACGTTTTTGCGAATGGCACTGAGCGTTTCCCGCGCGATGACCTTGCTCCCTATGGCGGCCTGGATCGCCACTTCGAACATCTGCCGCGGAATGAGCTCCCGAAGCTTCGCACAGAGCTTTTTCCCCCACTCATGCGCCTTCGTGCGGTGCACAATCGTGGACAGTGCGTCCACCGGCTCGCCGTTCAGCAGGATATCGAGTTTCACGAGGTCTGATTCGCGGTATTCGAGGAAATCGTAATCAAATGAGGCGTACCCCCGCGAAAGAGACTTGAGCTTGTCATAGAAATCAAAAATGATTTCGGCCAGGGGAAGTTCGAACTGGATATCCGCGCGATCGGTGCTCAGGTACGTGGTGTTCTTATGAACACCGCGGCGCTCCATGCACAGTTTCATGATACCGCCGATGTACTCCGCCGGAGCGATAATCTGCGCTTTGACAAACGGCTCCTCTACCCGCTCAATCACTCCCTGCGGCGGCATGGCCGCAGGATTGTCCACGATCACCTTTTCTCCATTGGTCTTGTACACGCAATACTCGACGTTCGGCACGGTGTTGATGAGCGTCTGCTTATACTCTCTCTCCAGCCTCTCCCTGATGATCTCCATGTGGAGGAGACCGAGAAATCCCGCGCGAAACCCGAAGCCAAGAGCTACGGAGGTTTCCGGCTCGAATACCAGTGAGGCGTCGTTCAATTTTAGTTTTTCCAGCGCCTCGCGCAACTCGGCAAAATCATCGCTGTTCGCCGGATAGAGACCGCTGAACACCATCGGCTTCACTTCTTTGTAGCCGGGCAGGGGCTTGTCCGCCGGACGCGACGCGAGGGTGATTGTGTCACCAACCTTCGTCTCATGCACATCCTTGATGTTCGCAATCACATAGCCCACATCACCGGCCTCCAGACTGCCGGTCCTTTTTCGCTTCATCTCGAGCACACCCACTTCATCGGCATCAAATTCCATTCCGGTGGACATGAACCGGATCCTCTGCTTTTCCTCAAGGCGTCCGTTTTTGATTCGCACATACGCGATCGCGCCGCGGTATTCGTCAAAAATCGAGTCGAAGATCAGCGCCTGCAGCGGGGCGCCGGGATCGCCTTGCGGGGGAGGGACCCTGCGGACAATCGCCTCCAGCACCTCATCAGTCCCGACTCCTGATTTCGCACTTCCCAGAATGATCTCCTCTTCCTTGCATCCCAACAATTCCATCACCTGATGTTTGACGTTGTCCATCATGGTTTTGGCGCTGGGGAGGTCGATCTTGTTGATGAAGGGGATGATTTCCAGTCCCGCCTCGATGGCGAGGTACACATTGGAGATTGTCTGAGCCTCTACGCCCTGGGTGGCATCCACGACAAGCACGGCTCCTTCACACGCGGCCAGCGAGCGGGAAACCTCGTACGTGAAATCCACATGCCCCGGCGTGTCGATGAGGTTCAACGTGTAGTCCGTTCCACCAGCCGCCTTGTAGTGAAGTTGAATTGCGTGGAGCTTGATCGTGATACCCCTCTCCTGCTCAAGCTCCATATCATCGAGAACCTGTTTGGTGGTCATTTCACGGGGACTCAGGGCTCCCGTGCGTTCCAGCAAACGGTCTGCAAGGGTGGATTTGCCGTGGTCGATGTGGGCAATGATGCAGAAATTACGGATGTGATTCATGCGTGTGGGTCGTTCTCGCCAAAAACGCAAGAGAGTAAAGAGTGGAACAACAGCCGTCACCCTTTACTCCCGCGTACAGGAAGAAAATATAGCAGAAATTGGCCTGAAGAGCAAACAATGGCCAGAGGTCAGCTTTGCATGAATTCGCCGGAAAGAGTATCTTTTCTGAAGAGGAGGAAGTTTATGAAGGTTCTTCTTGCAGGGGGGACCGGATTGATCGGAGAAGCCCTCGCAAAGAGGCTCGCCGCCGAAGGACACAACGTGGTCATTCTCACACGTAAACCGCGTGAGGCCGCCGCGCAAGGTCCGCGTCACGTCCGGTGGGACGGTGCATCATCCGGCCCATGGGAAGCGGAGATTGACGGCGCGGAAGCCGTTGTCAATCTCGCAGGGGAGTCCGTTGGATCGCGGTGGGCACGGGCGAAGAAAAACCGCATCACGGAGTCGCGGATCCGGGCAACAGGAGCAATCGTTCGGGCCATCCGATCCTCGACGAAAAAACCCGGCGTGCTCGTGAATGCATCAGCCGTGGGGTTTTATGGGCATGTGCCCGAAGGAGAAGTCACAGAAGCCATGCCGCCGGGCGATGACTTTCTTGGAACAACGTGTGCCCAGTGGGAGACTGAAGCTCAAAAAGCGGGAGAGTTCGGGACGCGGGTTGTGCTGATGCGCACAGGCTTTGTCATCGCCAGGGAAGCCGAAGCTTTCCGCAGACTCCTCCTGCCGTTCAAACTCTTCACCGGCGGCCCGTTCGGTTCCGGAAATCAATGGTTTCCCTGGATTCATCTGGAAGACGTTGTTTCGGGCTATGCCTATGCCCTGGAACACCCGAAACTCTCCGGTCCCGCGAATCTGACATCCCCCAACCCCGTCCGCGTGAAACAACTTGCAAAGGAAATCGGCAAAGCCCTCCACAGGCCTTCTTTCCTGCCCGCGCCGGCCTTCGCGCTGAAACTCATTCTGGGAGAAATGTCGGACCTCTTGCTCAAGGGACAAAAAGCCGTTCCTCTGAAACTGAAAGAACACGGTTTTGTTTTTAAATACGAAACGGTGGATCAGGCGATCAGGGTAAGCGTCTGAGGCGGGCAGAACTCACAGTCTTCTATTCCCGGCAAGCACCTCGCCCCTAACGGAAGGCCCATCGGAACTCCGCCGTCACTCTCGTTCCTCCATCCAAATCTTCACTCACATCGAACGAGTATAAGCTTGCGCCAACGTACGCATCGACGACGTTCAAGACATAGGTGATCGCAAGGTAGAAGGCAAACCGATCGCGTTCGTCGCGATAAAAGTCCCTCAAATCCCGTGCATACCGGTCGCCCAATCCACCCGGCGGACCCTGCTCCAAAGAGAGCCTATAGTTAGCAGCCCACTCGTCGTACTTGCGATCAAGCTGGATATAATTTCTCACAAACCAATAGCCAAAACCCCAGATGAGAGGAATGGTCCAGTATCGGCCGGCGTAGATCTGTCCCGATCCCGGCAACACTGCGGACATGGCGGTTGCCAGGGCGGGGGAACGAGTCCCGGAAGGAGCGAGCGAATCGGATGAAACGGACAGGGTCGTATCAGGAAGCGGGGAAAAAGAGAGGAGCCTTGCACGGAGGGAGAGACGGTCCTGGCCCGCCAGAGGAAATGCCATGATCACGCTCCATGCCAGGAGGACAACCATGCGGACGCGTATCGTGGTCCACCTACTCAATGAGGGCGATGGCCTCGATCTCAACTTTGACATCCTTGGGGAGCCGGGCAACCTCCACCGTACTGCGCGCCGGCGCCGCTTCGGAGAAGAACTCGGCGTACACCTCGTTCATGGCGGCAAATTCCCCCATGTCCTTCAAAAACACCGTCGTCTTAAACACGGATTTCATCGAGGTCCCAGCCGCAGCAAGAATGGCAGCGATATTTTTCAACACCTGACGCGTTTGCGCTCCAATATCATCGCCAGCCAGCGCGTTGGTCTTCGGATCGAGCCCGATCTGTCCGGCCGTATAAACGAATTTTCCGTCAACGACGACCGCCTGACTATACGGTCCGATCGGCGCGGGAGCACTGTCTGTTTTGATCTTCTTCAGCATGTGAAGTCCTTCTGCAATTCGGGTGACAATCAGCGGTGACGCTTGTCGAGGATGAGCTCGAGGATCCGTTCAAGATCGTCACCGGAGAAATACTCAATGATGATCTCGCCACGTCCTCCGCCTTTTCCCCGGATCTTCACTTTGGTGCCCAGCGTCCTCTTCAGCTGTTCCTCGGCATGATGGGCGTTCACGCCGTGATGCGGATGGGAGCGCGAGGGCTTGCTCTTCTTCGAGCGCACCGTCCGCTCCACCGTCCTCACATTGAAGCCTCCACCGACAATCTTCTCGTACAACTGGAGTTGTTCCTTTTCCCCGTCCACACTGAGCAGGGCTCTGGCGTGGCCCATCGTCAGCTTTCCACTGCGCAACCCCTCCTTGATCCGTTCCGGGAGCTTCAGCAGGCGGAGGAAGTTGGCCACCGTCGATCGGTCTTTGCCGACTTTCCGACCCACCTCTTCCTGCGTGATATTGAATTCGGCGATGAGTCTCTGGTAGGCATGCGCTATCTCGAGGGGGTTCAGTTCTTCCCGCTGAATGTTTTCAACGAGGGCAAGTTCCAGCAATTCGGTTTCGGACCTTACATCCACGATGTAGGCCGGAATGTTCGTGAGGCCGGCCCGCTGGGCGGCGCGCAAGCGACGTTCGCCCGATACCAATTGGTACTGGTCTTCGAGTCGCCTTACGGTGATGGGTTGGATCAGGCCTTTCTCCACAATCGATTTGCCCAGCTCGTCGAGCGATTGCGTATCAAAATCCGTGCGAGGCTGATACGGATTCGGCTTGACGCGGTCAATCTCGATACTGGCCATAATGCCGACGCCGCCGTGGTCCTGCGCGACTTCTCCGTAAATGCTCACCTCTTTCTGCGCGCCTTTCGGGATCAGGGCGCTCAGGCCGCGCCCCAGGACAGACTTACGCTGAGTAGTCATGAGGAGGACGGAACTCCGCTCAATGAGCTTTCGACGTGCTTGCCGCGCTTGGCGAGAATTTCCTTGGCAAGCTCCATGTAATTGCGGGTACCCGACGAGAGGGCGTCATACAAAATGATCGGCTTGCCGAAACTTGGCGCCTCGCTGAGTCTGATGTTCCGCGTCACCAGCGTCTTGAATACCTTGTCTCCAAAATATCGCTTCACTTCCTCATAGATCTGATTGGAAAGCCGGAGACGCGAATCGAACATCGTGAGCAACACGCCCTCAATGTCGAGGTTCTTGTTCAGATTCTTTTTTACCATATTAATCGTGTTGAACAGCTGTCCGAGTCCCTCCAGAGCAAAGTACTCGCACTGGACGGGGATCAAGACCGAATCCGCGGCGGTCAGAGCATTCAGCGTGAGCAACCCAAGGGACGGCGGACAATCCACCACAATAAACTCATAGTCCTCTTTGAGGTCCCGAATGGCGTCTGCCAGCCGATGCTCGCGTCGTTCGAGATCCACCATCTCGATTTCCGCGCCCACCAGATTGATATGCGAGGGGAGAACGGAGAGGAACGGCACCTGGGTTTCAATAACCGCGGCATCTGCTTTCGCGCCGCCGACAAGCACCTGATAGATGGTTTTTCCATCGGCCGGTGTGAGACCCACACCACTCGTTGCGTTTGCCTGCGGATCAATATCGATCAGCAGGGTTTTGCGCTCGGCAACGGCAATGCAGGCGGCAAGGTTGATCGCGGTTGTCGTTTTCCCGACGCCGCCCTTCTGATTCGCTATGACGATGATCTTGCCCATCGAATTATGCCACGGCCATGCCGCCCGCACAAAGCACCGTGAGAATACCCAGCGCAATGGAACGGCGGATGAGAGTTTCCAGGGTGTGCTCCCACGCGTGCGCTGCCTCTGCATCCCCAAGCGAATCTTCGATTCTGCGAACGACTCTCGCCGCCTGCCAGGAGGTGAACAGAATCAGCAGGAACAAAAAGACTTTGGCGGCAAGGAGCTGTGTCCACAGCGTTGACACCGAAAGCCCGAGGAACCTTGGATTGAGCACGGCCATGAACACTCCGGTTGCCAGCATGGTCCACAGGCTTGACCAGAGAAACGGGAAAAACCGCCGTTGGAGAGCCACCGATGACGGGGACGGCATTGCTCCCTGATGCCGAAACACGGGATGGAGCACCGCGTTCATGAAAATCAACCCGCCCGCCCATACGGCGGCGGAGAGAATGTGCATGACGCGGGAGGCCCAGAGGACAAAGTCCATTATTGTACGTTCGAATATACCTTTTTTTCCCGGGCCATGCAATGTGAAATCAACGTTTCGGATCGGTGTCCTCCTTGAGTTTGATGCTGATCGACATCCCGGCACTGCTGGATCTGTCAATGGTCGTACGGTAATTCGGCCGTCCCTGCACGTACTCCAAAAACTCCCTGATCCCTGCCATGCGCATGAGCACGTTATGCGCCGCAAAACAGCCGTTGACGGTGATCTTGGGCGACAGAATCTCGAAGTATTTCTTGTACCACTCCTTATCCGCATCGCTAAAAACGAAATCAAAAGGACCCTCGAGCGTCGAAACCAATTCGTGGGCATCGGCGAGCCGTGCATCAATATGGCGCGACAGGCCCGCCTCCTCAAAATTCCTGAGCGCTTGCTCGTAGCGCCCGCGGTCAATCTCGATTGTCGTCACCTTGCCCCCTGTCTTGCTCAACGCCCACGCAATCCAGATCGTTGAGTGCCCCGTCGATGTCCCGATCTCCAGAGCCCTGGTGTATCCATTCTTCACAATGAGATCATAAAGCACTTTCCCATCGGCCTCCGGGACGTTCATGTCGTGCCAGCTGCCGCGCCGCGACTCCAGAAAAGCTCTCACGCGGACATCCGGATCAGCTGAATCCTGGCTCACCGTTGTGCTCAACGGAATAATGATGATCCCAATCATCGCCATTACCCGGACCATCGGGCCTCTTTTTCTCTCTCCACAGACTTTTATCCTTCCACCTTCCATAATTCCATTTTCCCTCCATTCTTCCATCCATCATCTTTTCCGCATCATTCAAATTTTTCACCTTCCCTCAGCCGTCCTCCGCGCAAAAACTCCGCCGCACTCATCCGCCTCCTCGATTCCTGCTGAACCTCCAGGAGCGAGATCGATCCCTCGCCCGTCGCCACGATCAGCTCTGAGCCGTCCGCACGCACAATCACGCCCGGTTCTGCCCTGTCCCCGAAACCCTGACCTGTCGGCAAGGTTCGGAACACCCTGATGAAAGCCCCCCTGAGCGTTGTCCAGGCACCGGGTACTGGGGAAAGTCCGCGAACAAAGTTGTGTACCGCGCCTGCCGGTTTCCTCCAATCGACCCGACAATCTGCTTTTTGGATTTTGGGTGCGAGGCTCACTTCCCCTTCCTGCGCACGCGCCTGCGCCTTGTTCTGTTCGATGAGCCGCACGGTTTGCAGGACGATCTCCGCCCCGACCTCAGCCAGCTTGTCGTGGAGCTCACCCGCGGTTTCGTCGGGTCCGATCTTCACGCGGGCCTGAAGAATCACCGACCCCGTATCCACCGTCGGCTGGAGGAAGAAGGTTGTCACGCCGGTCTCGGTTTCTCCCCGGATAATGGCCCAGTGGATGGGCGCAGCCCCCCGATACTTTGGAAGAAGCGACGCATGCAAATTGAACGCTCCGCGCGAGGCCAACGAATAGACTTCCGGCGGAAGGATTCTAAACGCAACAACAACAATGAGATCGGGGTGAAGGGAACGGATGGCAGAAACGAAAGACGGATCGTTGAGATTCCGAGGCTGGAGAATCGGAAGGGAATGCTCGAGCGCGCTGCGTTTGACAGGACTTTCCTCGATCTTGAGGCCGCGGCCCTTCGGGCTGTCGGGAGCGGTGACAACGGAGACCACCGGATAGTTGTTCTTCAGGAGGATTTCGAGGCTGGGTACTGCAAACTCCGGCGTGCCCATGAACACGATGCGCATGCGAGCATCCCGTGATTGTGTGCGTTCACAAAGCGGAGGCCTACGCCTCCACCCTTCCGGACTTCTTCGCAGCGCCGGCCGGAACAACCGGGTAGGTTGCTTCCGTCTCGCCCTTCCTGATCCTGCGCAGTTTGGGTTTCAGAAGACTCCTCCCTGCGGTTGTCAGATGGTCGATAAAGAGAACCCCGTCAAGGTGATCGATCTCATGCAAAATCACGCGCGCGAGGAGACCCTCGGCCTCCAGCTCGCGCTGCCTGAAATTGACATCGCGGAAGCGAACAAGAATCCTCTCGGCCCGCTCAACATCCGCCCGGACATCGGGGATGCTCAGACACCCTTCCTCAACGACCCATTGTCCCTGCTGGTCTCCGACCTCGGGATTCAACATGACGAGCCGCGTGGGCCGGTTGGGGTTCTTCTCTTCAGGGCCCCGGCCCTCGCCGTCCTCCCGTTCTTCTTCAACTCCCGTAATATCCACGACAATGATCCGGTCCAGACTGCCGACCTGATTTGCGGCCAAACCGATGCCTGAGGCCTTGTGCATCGTCTCCATCATGTCGTACGCCAGTTTGATCACCCCGTCGTTCAGCGAAACGATGGGACGCGCTTTTTGCCGCAGGACGTCCGTACCGTAAAGAAAAATAGGAAGAATGGACATTGGTTCGTCGAGAGGTTTCAGACTGAAATGTACAACAGGCCGCTGTCGGATGCAAGGATCCGAACGGTGCTCTCATTGCGCGCCCGTGATGATTCTCCGGGCACCGGTGTAGCGGGTCTTGTAGTATGAACTCTCGAGCGACGAGATCGTCACCCCCAGACTGACGCTGGCGTGGGCAAACAGGTCGTCGCCGAGATAAATACCCACATGAGACGCCGTGGCACCTGTTGTATTAAAAAAAACAAGATCGCCGAACTTCAGGCTGCTGAACGGGACGGGAACTCCAACATGGTACTGCTCCTCGGCGCTCCGGGGAAGAGACCGGCCGATGGATTCCTTGAACACGACCAGCGTGTATCCTGAACAGTCCATCCCCTGCAAATCCGCTCCACCGTATTTGTAGGGAACACCCATGTATCGGGAGATCGCCCGCATGATCTTGCTCTGATCGAGAGGCGTTATGGCAGGATTTTTTTCGGTGCGGAAGTCTCTGGTTCCCGACAGCACCTCCCCCACAGTCTTCGGATCAGGCTTCTTATCATCTTCTTTCCGCTCCTCATGGGCTTCACGCGAGAATCTCGGGGATTTTCTTCGTGAAGTCTCTCCTCCGCTCGTGCTTCCGTTCCCGAAACGGGGGGACGAGGTCCCGCAGGCCTCCACGATGAGAGCCGCGAAGAGGATAAAGACGACACTCCTCATCTGCCGAAACGACAGATAAGCGCGGCGAAGCCTCGACCCTCCCGGGGTGGATCGAGGCTTCGGTCGTTCTGATCGTCGTGGCATCTAACCGAGATACGCCCGTAACGCCTTGCTCCGTGACGCATGGCGCAGGCGACGGATCGCTTTTTCCTTGATCTGGCGGACGCGTTCGCGTGTCAGATTGAATTTCTCACCGATTTCTTCGAGGGTCAGAGAGTGCTCCTGATCGAGTCCGAAGTACAGTCTGATCACCTGTGCCTCGCGCTCGCTCAGCGTTGCCAGTGCGCGCTTGACTTCGACCTTCAACGATTCATCCATGAGCGTCGAATCGGGCGCCGGTTGGCGCTGATCCTGAATCACATCAAGGAGCCGGTTGTCCTCACCTTGGGCAAACGGGGCATCCATCGAAAGATGGCGCCCGGAGATTTTGAGGGTATCGGACACCTCGAAGAGCGACATGTCCAGCTCCTCAGCCAGCTCGCTCGCGCTCGGCTCACGCTCAAACTCCTGCTCAAGCGTGCTGAACGCCTTGCCGATCTTGTTCAGAGCACCCACCCGGTTGAGCGGCAGGCGGACGATCCTCGACTGCTCGGCCAGAGCCTGCAGAATAGACTGGCGGATCCACCAGACCGCGTACGAGATGAACTTGAAACCACGCGTCTCATCGAACCTCTTCGCCGCCTTGATCAGTCCAAGGTTTCCCTCGTTGATGAGGTCTCCCAGCGACAGGCCCTGATTCTGGTATTGCTTCGCCACGCTCACCACAAACCGGAGGTTTGCCTTGGTGAGCTTCTCCAGGGCTTTCTGATCCCCCTTCTTGATCCGCCGGGCCAGATCGATCTCTTCCTGCGGCGTCAAAAGCTCAACCTTGCCGATTTCCTGGAGGTACTTGTCAAGAGACTGGCTCTCTCTATTCGTGTATTGTTTACTGATCTTGACCATGCAATCCTTCCATCCAATCTAGCGTCGTTCTCTTAAACAAGCTTTACTGAAAAAAAATTCACTCGTTCTCCGCAAGATCGATTCTGTCCACGATGCCCACGATTGTCGCATCCACAGGTGCCGTCTCCACGGGAAGCGGAATGACGGCCTCACGCGCCGTGATGTACAGGACCGTCTCGCCGGGACCCGCCCCGGCAACATCCACGGCAACGATCGGGCTCCCAGCCTTTTCCCTCGACGCTGTGAGGGGCTGGACGAACTGAAGCTTCAACCGGCGCAGGTTCTCGTCCTTGCGCGTTGCCCAGACGGTCCCTATGACCTTCCCAAGAAACATCCGTCAATCCACAACGTCCAGCTTGTCCACAACTGCCACAATGACAGCATCTACCGGCTTATTGCGTGTGACCGTGGTTTGGCGGGCGGAGCTTCCGGACGTCACCAACACGACGTCGCCCACGCCTGCCTGAACCGTATCCACGGCAACAACAAACGTATCCTTGAGCTTGTAGTCAAGCCCCACATGTTTTACAATTTGAAACTTCATCCCCACAAGTTCTTCATCCTTGCGGGTCGCCCACACGGTGCCAACCACCTTGCCCAGAACCATACGATCCTCGTCACGCGCCCATGACCATGGAGAGGAAGCTCTCCCCGGCCAGGCTGTTGGGAATACCGAAATACTCCGCGACGGTCTTTCCGGCGTCGGAGAAACTGGAACGGACCCCCAGGTCAACGCCGCGCTTTCCCGAAGGGCTGAAACACAATACGGGAACGTATTCACGCGAATGATCCGTGCTCTGATCGGTCGGATCATTGCCGTGATCGGCCATAATCAAAAGGAGATCATCCTCCCTGAGACAATCCAGAATATCCGGAACAGCACGGTCGAATTCTGAGAGCGCCCCTGCAAATCCGGCGGCATCCTGGCGATGACCGTAGAGTGTGTCGAAATCAACCAGATTCGCCATGATGAATCCCCCTTTTCCGCTGCTCGCCTCACGAAGAATCGCCTCAACACCCTCGCGGTTCGAGGTCGTATGAAAGGCCTGATCGATTCCCCGTCCCGCAAACAGGTCGTCCACTTTACCAACCGACACCGTTCGGATACCGTTCCGTTGGAGCTGGTCGAGCAAGGTCTCCTGCGGGGGTTCCAGCGAGAAATCCTTTCGGTTGACCGTCCGTTGAAACGCGCCGTCGGTCCCCTTGAACGGACGGGCGATGACCCGTCCCACCGCATGATCTCCCACGGCGACTTCTGTGCGCGTTATGCGACAAATCTCATACAGCCTCGCGAGCGGAATCACATCCTCGTGCGCGGCAATCTGAAACACCGAGTCCCCTGATGTATAGACGATCGGGTGTCCGGTTTGAACGTGTGTGGAACCGAGCTCTGCGATGATTTGCGTGCCGGACGCGCTCTTGTTTCCCAAGACTCCCTGACAGCCGGTTTTCTCAACGAAACGGTTGATCACCTCTGCGGGAAAACCGTGTGGATAAACCGGAAACGGCTTTTTCGTTATAAGCCCCGCAATTTCCCAGTGTCCGGTCGTGCTGTCTTTACCCTTCGATTGTTCGGCCATCCGGCCGAAGCATCCGTCCACCGGGCTTCGGGGGTCAAGACCCTTAGCGGCGGAGACACGGGCAAGTCCCAGCCTTTCAAGGTGCGGAAGATGGATCCCCCCGACAGCCCGTGCAACGTTTCCCAGCGTATGTGTTCCCTTGTCGCCGTACGCAGGGGCATCGGGTAGTTCGCCGACTCCAACGCCGTCGAGGACCACCAGTATGACCGTACGACCTGCCAACTACGTCTTGAGATACGGGGAAAAAGGGGAAACGTTACGCGTAGATTTCCTTTTCGTTGCACTTGCACACCTGCACTCGCTGACTGCTGAAGCGGTACGATTGGTGTGCAGAACGAACGGATTGAACGTACAGAATCGGAACCCGGATCGTGTTGCATTTCGGGCAACGGGATCCTTTCTCTTCGGTGCCTTTCTTCACTTTTTCTGCAAACGCCTGCTGTTTTGCCATAATGCCTGAGACCTTTCGAAAACGTTAATACACACGAACCATGTTGCCGCCCGCTTCGACGGCTTTTGCAAGAACATGTCCGGCATGTTCCATTAGCTCCAGATCACTGATGTCGTTCACTGCGCCGCAGACGCCCACGCTGACCGTAACGGAAAACGTCTTCTGATCGACGTTCATTACATTACTGGCAATGTTCTTTCGGAACTTTTCCGCCCACAGGTATGCATCGTTTGCCGTCGTATTCACCAACAGCACCGCAAACCGGTTGAAATCGAACCGGCCCACAAGATCGTACGGACGGATGGCCGCCCGGAGCATTCTGCCGACGTTCTGAAGAACGAAATCGAATCCGTCCTTGCCATAGCGTGTCAGATGTTCGTTCACACCGTCAATCGAGATCATCACCAGCGTGACATCCTCTTCAAAATCATTCGCCCGTTGCACCTCCTCATGCACGCGCTCCATGAAGTATTTCCGCGTAGCAACCCCGGTTGTCTCGTCAACCAATACATAGTTGTTCACGACATCATTGAGGCTCAGCACCTCCAGTCCCCACGACGCACTATCCACCAGTTTCTGAATCACCCTGACATCGGCCTCGGAATATACCCGGGTATCCTTGCTCTCCACCACCATCGCGCCGTAGCATCTGCTGAGCGAATTCACAGGCAGAATCATCATGGATCCGTTGGACTCGATTCGTTCAGCGCGGTAGAATCGCGGCAAGGCCGCCGAACCTGTGTGATCCACAACCCGCGGCATTCCGCCCTGAAGCACACTGCCGGTAATGCTGTTGTTCGGATCAATTTCCTGGCCTACCGCGACATAAGAGTCGTTCATGCGGTTCATGACGAACTGAATGACCCACGATTTCCTCGACTCATCAAGCACGATGACGCTGATGTAATCCCACGCGACGAGCCGCGAAGTTTCTTCGGCCAGCGCACGCACAATGGAGTGTGCACTGAATTCATACTTCATCTGGTCTCGGATGCGGGAAATCGACCGCACGACTTCCGAATCGAGCAAGAGATCGTACTTTCCTGTATAACTCTTGATAAGGGCGGAGATGAGCTTGGAATAATCGCCAAGCAGGGTCATGGTCTCCGACCCGAACGCATCCTCCCCGAGACAGTCCAGCACCAGAACCGCCACAGGATCGTCGGATTTGACGGCGGCTCGCGGATAAAAGATCGGGACCGCAACAAAGGATTGAATCGAAACCGTGGTTTGATAATAGCCCAGCAGTTCCAGCTGGCCGGCGCTGTTGACGCTGTTCAAAATCCTGGGGTGCCCTGTTACCGCGACCTGGCTGATCAAGTCCGACCCGATCTCCCGTCGCCGGTGCGTGGTAAACCATTCACTGTCCGTCACATAACTATCGAGCACAAGCTGATGCTTTTCCCGATTGATCCAGTAGAGAGCGGCGGTGTGTCCAAACACAACTTCCTTGATGACGGTCAGCACCTTTTTCATCAGGTAGCTGAATTCCGACTTCGGCCCGGCATCCTTCAGCAGAACGTCCTCCTGCACATCGATGAAATCGGAAAGTTTGAATTCATATTCAACGGTCGGGGATTTCCGGCTTCCTCCGAACGACGGAATGGCCGGTGAATCGGGAGCATTTTCCCGTTCCACCTCCGGTGAAGAGTTCGGTTCCTCAATCTCCGGCCTCATGTCGGGTTCGGTCTCCTCGCTGATCATGGGTTCCCCCTCCGCTTCCAAATCGGGCAGGCCGCGCGAGCGAAGGGTCACAATGAGATAGGCGATACTCGAACCGCCGACGAGAATGGCGACCACCCTCCACAGCGGGTCCGATGTCAGAACACTCGTCAGAAAAGCGACAGCGCCCGCCGACACAGCCAGTTCCTGCGTCAACGTCAACTTGTTTACCCAGGAACGGACTATATCAACAACGCGGGCGCTCGTCATCGAAAGGTTTGATTGTGATTATAGCCCTCAAGTCTCCATAAATTTAGCCATTGAACAAAGGAAAGTCAAGGTAAAAAGGGAGGCAACACTGCGAAAGCCCTTGAACGATGGACACTTAGCCGAATGACCGGAGTAACCAGCCAACAACTCCTGACTTCATCGTCCTGTCTTCGCAGGTTCATCCATGAGCTGTACGCCGGTGGCATCCTGAAATCCTCCCACCTCAAAACGCCTTCTCCCACTCCGCGTTCCGCTTCCTGGCGGCTGGACTTCGGCACCTGCCCGCCTGAGTGCGTTCACTGAGGCAGGCGGGGGTAAACTTACCCCTTTCTCCCTACGATGGAAGGCTTGCCGGACACGATCTTCTATACTGGCTCCGGGGAAATGCTGATAATGACTTATTCATAAATGCGGGTGCAAGAGCTCTGGCTCACTTCAACGGCAACAGCATGCATTTCTATTCAGACATTCCCCAGGATTTCCGATTCCGTTCACTCGCCGTCAGCGCCAATACTGTTGTTGCGGTGGGTCATACTGCCGGTTTTTTGTTGACAAAGCCGCTGTAGTCATCGGAAGACGATAGACAGCAGCAAAGTAAGTTGTGAGAATCAAGTTCGAACGTGCGTCCCGGCGACACGGGCCGGGATGGCTTCGGCAAATCGCGGCTCCTGTCCTGTCCATCCTGTTCTCTTCTCTCCTCGCGTCCGAGACAGGAAAAACCCCATCCTTTCCCCAAAACTGCGTTCATTGTTGCGACAGTTGGTTTTTTTCCCTACTTTTTCGATGAACGGTTGTTGGTTCAATTTTCTCCCCCCTCCATCATGAAAGCCGTCGTCATGGCGGGCGGATTCGGCACACGGTTGCGTCCGCTCACCTGCAACATTCCGAAGCCCATGGTCCCGATGGTGAACCGTCCGATGATGGAGCACATCGTCACGCTCCTGAAATCGCACAACATCACCGACCTCATCGCCACCCTGTTCTATCAGCCCGAGATCATCTCCTCCTATTTCGGTGACGGAAACAAGTGGGGGGTCCGAATTACGTACAAAAAGGCCGAAGCGGACCTCGGCACGGCGGGAAGCGTGCGGAACACGGGGGAGTTCCTGGATGACCGCTTCCTGGTCATCAGCGGCGATGTCCTCACGGATTTCGACCTCACGGCGGCAATCCGCTTCCACCAAACCAGGAAATCGAAAGCCACGATCGTCCTGACACGCGTGACCAATCCTCTGCAATTCGGCGTCGTGCTCACGAGAGACGACGGCCGCATCAGCCGATTCCTCGAGAAGCCGTCATGGGGCGAGGTCTTCAGCGATACGATCAATACCGGCATTTATATTCTGGAACGTGACGTCCTCGACCTTATCCCCGAAGGCGAGGAATTCGACTTCAGCAAGAACCTCTTTCCGCTCATGCTCGAGCTGGAGCTTCCGCTCTACGGCTACGTCGCCTCCGGCTATTGGAAGGACATTGGAAACCTACACGAGTACCAGGACGCCCACTTCGACACCCTGCGCGGCATCGTGAAATTGACGGTGGATGGAAAAACGAGGGGTCGGGTGACGGTCGGTGAAGGAAGCCGCGTAGAAACCGATCCCAGGCATCTGTCCGGAACGGTCATCATCGGCAGGAACTCCCGCATCCATGCTGATGCGGTCATTGCCAACTCGGTCATCGGTGATGATTGCGAGGTTTTCCCGGGAGCGTTCATCGCCAACTCGGTTATCTGGCATGGAACACAGGTGGGCGCCAAAGCCCAGCTTTCCTCAGACGTCGTCGGCTCAAAGTGCATCATCGGCGACGAGGCAAGCATCGGCGAGAACGTGTTCCTCGGCGATCAATGCATCATCGGAAAACGCAGCAGCATTTTTTCGAACATCAAACTCTGGCCCGAGAAAGTCGTCGAGGAGGGTGCGACGGTCACGCGGAGCCTCGTGTGGGAGGATCAATGGCTCAGGGAACTCTTCCGCAATTCAACGGTGACCGGCATCTCCAACATCGAGATCAATCCGGAATTCGCCGCCAAGCTTGGCGCGGCGTTCGGCGCGTTTGTCGGCCCCGGCTCAACGGTGGTGGCAAGCCGGGATGCAGACAATGTCTCGCGCATGATTAACCGCTCGCTGATGTGCGGCCTGATGTCCGCTGGAGTCCACTGCAGCGACCTCCGGGCAACATCGATCCCCATCGTGCGTCATGAACTGAAGTCCGGCAAGGAGAAGGGGGGCTTTCATGTGCGGAAATCCCCGTTCGACAAGAACATGACCGATGTCATTTTCTTCGACCGTGACGGCAAGGATCTTCCGACCAGCAAAACCAAGACGCTGGAACGTTTGTTTTTTGGCGAGGATATCCCGCGCACTTCCTACGACTCCGTCGGTACAGTGACCTTTCCCGAGCGTACCACCGAGAGCTACATCGAACGCTTTCTGGCCACGATCAACGTCGAGGCCATCCGCGCCGCCGATTTGAAGCTGGTCATCGATTACTCCAATGGAGTCGCCTCAACAATCTTCCCGAACATCCTCGGTACCCTGAACGTACAGGTCGTATCTCTCAATGCCTATCTTGACAGTCGTCGCCTCACCCGCACGAAGGAGCAATTCGAGCAATCGCTGAAAGATCTCGCCTTCGTGGTGACCTCGCTCCAGTACGACGTCGGCGTGATGCTCGACGCGGGAGCGGAGAAGATCTTTTGTGTAGACGAACGGGGAACCTCCATCGACAGCGACCGTTTGCTCACTCTGATGGCGCGCCTGGCGAAACTCGCCGACCCTGCTCTGAATACAATCGCCGTACCGATTTCGGCCTCGTGCGAGATCGACCTTCTGGCCGAGGAACTGGGTATCACGGTGGTGCGAACCAAGGATAACCACCTGGCCCTCATGGATGCCGCGATCGGACAGAACATCAGGTTTGTCGGCGGGACAAAAGGGGGATTCATCTTCAACGAATTCCTCTTTGCTTCGGACGGCATGTACTCGGCTGTGAAACTCCTGGAGTTTATGGCCGTCACGCGAAAACGGCTCGGTGATGTCGATCGGGAGACGAGACGCTTGCATTTTGTCAAAAAAAACATTCCTTGTTCGTGGCAGGTCAAAGGCCGCGTCATGAGGAGGCTGATGAAGGATTCCGAGGCCCTCCCCCGTCAATTGGTCGAGGGGGTCAAGGTCTTTCCACGGAACAGATCGAAGCACACATCCGTCTTTCTGAATCCGGACCGTTCGCGGCCGTTGTTCCATATCAACGCGGAATCCGAAGACCCGGCCCTCGCCCAACAGCTTTCGAAAGAATACGAAGAGAAGATCTCGCGATGGATTGCCGAGGAATGAACGCTTCCCGAAAGAAGGCGCCACAGACATGAAGATCACCGACATTCTCACAGAGCAGTTCATCAAGACCGGCCTTCCGGGAGCGACAAAAGAGGACGTCCTGAACGCCCTCATCGACCTCGCAGCGACATCCGACAAAGTACAGGACAAGGAGAAGATCCGGGAAGCAATCTTCGAACGCGAGAAGATCATGTCCACGGGCGTCGGGTCCGGGTTCGCCATTCCTCATGGAAAAACTGACGCTGTGACCGACATTGTTGGAGCTCTGGCCGTGACGGCCCAACCCATCGACTACAAGTCGCTGGACGAACAGCCGGTCCGAATCGTGTTCCTGCTTATCGGCCGCGACAGCATGGTCGGCCCGCATATCAAGCTCCTCAGCCGCATCTCCCGGCTTATGAACAAGGAGGAGTTCCGTTCCAGACTTCTGGGAGCTCGCTCGCCGTCCGAAGTCCTGGACATCCTCCGCCAGGAGGAGGCCACGTACCTTGAAGCGTAAGCCCGTCGCGGCCGAATACCACTTTTTCTCATCCTCTCCCTCGTGAAATTCCGAACCATCAAAGGCATGCGCGACATCCTGCCGGACGAGGCCGCGCGATGGCGCGCGGTGGAGAACGTCGTTCACCAGGTCATGCAGATCTTCAATTATCGCGAGATCCGGACACCTGTCCTGGAACAGACCGAGCTGTTCGCCCGTAGCATCGGTGAGCTGACCGACATTGTTTCCAAAGAGATGTACACGTTTGTGGACCGCAGCGGGGACAGCGTGACGCTGAAGCCCGAAGGGACGGCATCGGCGCTCCGGGCCTATATTCAGAACAACCTCGCTGAGCAGGGATTGCTGACAAAACTTTATTACCTGGGGCCGATGTTTCGCCAGGAACGTCCGCAGGCGGGCCGACTACGCCAATTCCATCAGTTCGGCGCTGAAGCGCTGGGAGCCATGGCACCTGAGCTTGACGTGGAAATGATGCTGATCCCGCTGATGATTTACAGAAACCTCGGGGTTGTTCAAACAGGCCTTTTGATCAATTCCGTGGGTTGTCCACGCTGTCGCCCCCCTTACAGGGAGCTGCTCAGGAGCGAGTTACGGAAGATCCGGGCACAACTTTCTGTAGACAGTCAGTCTCGCATCGAACAAAATCCGTTTCGCGTGCTGGATTCGAAGGATGAAAGTGACCGGAAGGCAACCAGGTCCATGCCGCTGATGAAGGATCACTTATGCGCGGAGTGCTCTGCTCATTTTGTGCGGGTTCAGGAATTGCTGAAAAACCTGAAGATTTCCTTTGAGATCGACGGGCACCTCGTCCGAGGGCTCGATTACTACACGAAGACGGCATTCGAAATTACCAGCAGGGATTTGGGATCGCAGAACGCCCTGGCAGGCGGGGGCCGCTACGATCTGCTGGTTGAGGAACTTGGCGGCAAGCCTACTCCGGGAGTCGGGTTCGCTGCGGGCATGGAACGTTTGATGATGGTCCTGGAGAAACAGAACATTGCCGCTCCAGGGGCCGCAGGACCGAAGGTCTTTCTGATCGGCATCGACCGTCGGTCGCGCACATGGGCCTTCGAAACGGTCTGTGCGCTCAGGGCACGCGGCATCCCTTCGGAAACCGATTACCTCGAACGCAGTGTCAAGGCACAGTTGCGTGAAGCTGATCGCCAACACGCAGAGTTCGTACTGGTCATCGGCGAGGAAGAGCTTACGACAGGGACCGGGAAGCTGAAAGAGATGAAGACAGGGAAGGAACAGGCCATTTCCCTCGGCACTTTTGCAAAGACCTTCTCATGAGCCGTGGCACGGACGAAGAAACTGAGGGAACCCGAGTACCGGCTGCGCGTGTTTCCGGCAAAGGACCCGGAGTCGCAGAAAGCCGGAATCGCCTTCGTCATCGAAACTACGAAGGAATTCGTCAGTTTTCATTACGAGCTGTTGATCTCCGACAACCGTGAGAAGAATTCCATAACGCTTCACATCCTCGGATTGAATGCGCCGCGTTCGGTGATGCCGGGCGTCGGACCTGCCCGAGGGTATCGCTTCTACACCGGCTTGTCCGGGACAATCGAAGTGATGATCCGGAACGTGGACGGTGAAGAAAATGTCTACGAATTCAAGCTCCGTCCCCCGGCCGTGAAAGTGCTTTCGGAACCCCGGCATCCCTTTGTCGTGTTTTCCCCGGAACCCGTTGAACTTCCTGCATAACCCGCATGTGCCCCGTCATCGTTGAAATAGGACCCTTCACCCTGTACAGTTACGGCCTGATGCTCGCGCTCGGATTCATCACGGCAAGCTGGCTGATGACCCTCGAGTACCGCCGCAAGAACCTTCCCCCCGATCTTGCAGGCACGATTACGCTCCTGGCTCTTGTCGGCGGTGTTGCAGGCGCAAAAATCCTCTACGTTCTCGAACATTGGAGCCACTTCGTCGCCGATCCGGGAATTCTCTTTTCCCCCGGCGGGCTTTCGTACTTCGGTGGATTCCTCCTGGCCACCGCAGCGATCTGGTGGTACGTGAGACGGCGCTCGCTGAGTTTCTTGACGGTGGCTGACGGGACTTCCCCAGCCCTGATGTTGGGGTACGGCATTGCCCGACTTGGCTGTCATTTTGCCGGCGACGGCGATTACGGGTTCCCCACCGACCTGCCGTGGGGAACGGATTACTCAAAAGGCACGTTGCCGCCGTCCGAAGCTTTCAGGAATTTCCCTGAGATCACCGCCCGGTACCCCGGCGGTGTCGTGCCCGACGCGACGTTATGTCATCCTACCCCGGTGTACGAGCTCCTCCTAAGCGCTCTTTTCTTCGCAATCCTCTGGCGCCTGCGGACACGGATTGGCATAAGAGGAAAACTCTTCATGGCCTATCTCGTCCTTGCGGGAGTGGAACGGTTTGTGATCGAATTCCTCAGGATCAATGCGAGGATCATAGCCGGTCTTACCCAGTACCAACTCTTCGCCCTGGCTCTCGTGGTTGCAGGAATCGCGGGATGGTGGATACTCTCCCGCACCTCAGCGAGGAGTTCCGCATGAGTGTGGTCGAAATGTTCACAAAGGACGACTGCAGTTTGTGCGAGGAACTCAAGAAAAGAGCGGGACCGATGGCCGTTGAACTTGGCGTGGACCTGAGAATCGTCAATCTGCACGAAGGGGATCCGCGGTTCAATCAATACCGGAACGACTTTCCGGTCCTCGTTGCCGAAAACGGCAGAACCGTGTCGGGCAACATCTCTGACGACACGCTCTGGAAACTTTTTCTGTCCCTGACGCCCCCGCCGCGGATTTACTATGTTGCGAAATTTCTCCAAGCCCTTGCCATCGTCGTGGTCTTTTTCGGATTCATGTATGGGCTTCTGGGAGACATGTGGACCGACCTGTACTTTTTTCTTGCCGGGATCGTAATTTTTGTTGTTGGATGGACAATCGAAAAGCATGAGGCACGGTCGCGACGAAAGCGGTTCGCCGGGGAGAAAAAGCGATGAGCCTGACGGTCAGCGGCAGAAAACCCGTCCTCGAGGCGCTCAAGTCGCCACGATCGATCCAGAAGATCCTGATCCTCTATGGTACCCGCGGAAAAGTCATTGACGATATTCGTCACCAGGCCCGTCGGGCGGGGGTGCCGGTGACCGAAGTGGACAAGCAGAGATTCGCGCAGATCGCGGATATGGCAACGGCACAGGGCGTGGCCGCAGTTGTGGAATCCAAAGAGTATGTGGAGATCGAAGATCTCCTTGATCAGGTGAAGCAATCCGGTGCATCACCGCGTTTTTTGATTCTTGACGAAATTGAGGACCCGCACAATCTGGGGGCTTTGATCAGAACGGCCGAGTGTGCCGGTTTCCACGGTGTGATTCTCACAAAACACCGGGGGGCGGGCATCACCGAAGTAGTGGCAAGATCCTCCGCCGGCGCATCGCTTCATTTGCCCGCCGCGCGGGTCGCCAACATCGCGCATACTCTTGATCTGTTGAAGGAGCACGGCCTGTGGATCGTTGGAACCGACGAGGAGGGGGAAAAGACGTACGATGAGATCGATTATGACGGGGGAATCGCCGTGGTCGTGGGAAATGAGGGCCGCGGGATGAGAAGATTGGTGAAAGAGAAATGCGATTATCTGGTAAGAATCCCGGTCTTTGGTACCGTGAAATCCCTGAATGCTTCCGTTGCCGGAGCGTTGGTGATGTACGAGGCGGTGAGGAAAAGGCGGCAGGATGATTCTTAATCCATCAGTTTTTTTCTATCCCTCCCCTTCCTTCATCAGCCCATACTTCTTCATTTTGGTATAAAGGTGGCTCCGCTGGATATTCAGTGCCTCTGCGGTTTTTGAAACGTTCCAGCGATGGCGTTCGAGCTGTCGCCTGATAAATGCCGCTTCCGCCCTGTCCTTGAATTCCTGAAAAGTGCCGCCTTTCCCCAGGATATCCTCGAATTCCGCGCTCGTCCCCGCCGCCGGCGGGTCCAGGAGATTCATGTCCACCTCCTGTCCCGGTGACAGGATCACCAACCGTTCAATCGCATTACGCAGTTCCCTGACGTTGCCCGGCCAGTCGCGGGCCTCCAGCCGCCTCATCCCCTCCGGCGAGACCCTCTTGAGGGCTATGCCGTTCCTCGCACAAACGTCTTCAACGAAGGCTTTGACCAGAACGGGGATATCTTCCCGTCGTTCGCGCAAAGGCGGAACGTGAATCGGAATGACCCTCAGGCGATGGTACAGATCTTCCCGAAACGTTCCATTCTTTATCGCTTCCGGAATGTTCTTGTTGGTTGCCGCAATGACGCGGACATCAACGGGAATCAACTTGTTGCCTCCCACTCGCTCGATCTTCCCCTCTTCCAGTGCCCTGAGCACCTTGGCCTGGGCGTTCAGGCTCATATCGCCGATCTCGTCGAGGAACAGCGTCCCACCGTTCGCCTGTTCAAACTTGCCGATTCTCTGCGCCGTCGCGCCCGTGAACGAGCCTTTTTCGTGACCGAACAGTTCGGACTCGATCAGTTCCGCCGGAATGGCCGCGCAATTTACTTCGACGAATTGCTTGTCACGACGCTTGCTCTGCCGATGGATTGCCCGTGCCACCAGCTCCTTGCCGGTTCCATTTTCGCCTGTGATCAAAACACGCGCATCGGTCGGCGCCACGCGGCCGATGAGGGCAAGGATCTCCTTCATCCGGGGACTTTCCCCGAGAAGCTGAAATTTTCCTTCCACGCGTTCCTGCAGTGACCGGTATTCCTCCGTCAGCCTGGCGCGTTCGAGCGCGTTGCGAACCGTAATGATCAACTTGTCCCGATCAAGAGGCTTCGGAAGAAAATCAAACGCACCGAGTTTTGTCGCTTCCACCGCGGTTTCGATTGTCCCATGTCCCGAAATCATGACGACAGGCAGGTCGTTGTTTTTCTCCCTGATCTTCTGCAGGACCTCCAGCCCGTCCATACCCGCCATCTTAACGTCGAGAAGAACGAGATGGATCTCGCCTCCCTGGATTCTGGCAAGGGCCTGCGGTCCGTTCTCCGCAAACTGAACGCCATAGCCCTCGTACTCGAGGATCATTCTGATGGAATCCCGAACGCTCTTTTCGTCGTCAACGATGAGAACCGTGCCCATTTTCATCATCCTCAATAATTCCACACCCCCCTCCCCTACTCCCTCACCGGCAGTGTGAGATAATCCGACGGCAGAAGGGTTTTGACGTACAGCAGGTCGTGGCCGAACGTTTCGCCCTGTTTGTTCGCCCGTTTGTCGCGTGCATCATCCACCCCCCCGACGATCATCTGTGCTTCTCCCCACTCGACAAAATTCCCGGTCGCCCGTGCAAACTCCGGGGATCCCGAGGCATAGGCCAAGTACGCTGATCCGAAGAAATGCTGAAGCTTGTCCCGATCGCCGTGATCATCGTCAGGTGAATCGCTGTACAACTTGGCCGGAAGGTTCCGGACCCGTTTCTGAAACAGGCTGTCTTCCTCGAAGGTGAGCGGCAATCCGACCACGCCCGCCAATGGTACGTCCACATGCACAACCTGATGTTCGAGTGAAGCCATCATCGCCAGGAAAAGGGCCCGGCCGATACTGAACTCCGCAACGCGAAGCGCTTTCTGGAAGATCCCATCCACCGCTCGAAGATCACCGCACCGGCGACGCAGTTCGGCAAAACGGACATCCCTGACATATGCCCGCATTGTGCGTGTGTCTTTGACCAGTTGGGGAGTGAATGCGTCACCAAGAAACCCCAAAATCGAGCGGGATTCCGATTCACTCTCGTCGAATTCCCACGTCAGCCCGTCGGGCCCAGGCCTCCCATCGCATTGTGCTGCAGCACTCCAGGACAAGAGCGCCAGCAAGGCCGCCACAGCGGCCCTCCGCCCGAAGGCCCCCCCGGTCGGAAAACTCATTGATACCTCAGAATGCCTACGTTTGAATCACGCCCGGATTGAATGGCGGTATGTCCGGATTGTGGTTTGCCATCTCTATTCCACGGGAAATCACGTCGCGAGTTTCAACCGGGTCAATGATGGCATCCACCCATAACCGGGCGGCGGCAAAGAGGGGATCCAACTCGCTCTCATAGCGGTCCTGAATCTCCTTGAGGAGGGCTTTTTGCTTGTCCTTCGAGATCACCTCCCCTCCCCGCTCCATTTGCTGAAGCTTGATCGAAAGCAAGGTTTCACTGGCCTGTTTGCCACCCATAACCGCAATCTGAGCCGTGGGCCAGGCAACAATCAGTCGCGGATCGTAGGCCTTTCCGCACATCGCATAATTCCCGGCTCCGTAACTGTTGCCTGTAATGACCGTGAATTTTGGGACCACCGAATTTGCCACGGCGTTCACCATCTTGGCTCCGTCTTTGATGATCCCTCCATGTTCTGCCCTGCTGCCCACCATGAACCCCGTGACATCCTGAAAAAACACGAGGGGGATTCTTTTTTGATTGCAGTTCATGATGAACCGGGCCGCCTTGTCCGCACTGTCGCTATAAATGACTCCGCCAACCTGCATTTCGCCGCTCTTCGTTCTGACGACCGACCGCTGGTTGGCGACAATCCCCACCGCCCACCCGTCGATCCGTGCGTAGCCGGTGATTATCGTTTTTCCGTACCCCTCCTTGTACTCATCGAGATCACTTCCGTCAAGGATTCTGGCGAGAACATCGTAGGTATCGTACGGTTTCGACCTGTCGGCGGGAATCAGCCCGTGGAGATCCGCGGCAGGATACTTCGGCGGCTTCGGCTCCACGCGGTCAAATCCGGCGAGGGGCTTTCGCCCCAGCTTGCTCATGATCGACCGGATTTTGGCGAGACACTCGTCATCGTCTTTCATGCGGTGATCGGTAACGCCGCTGATTTCGCAATGAACTTCGGCTCCCCCCAGTTGTTCGTTGTCGATCTCCTCTCCGATCGCGGCCTTCACCAAGTGCGATCCTGCCAGGAACACGCTTCCCGTCTTGTCCACGATCATCGCTTCATCGCTCATGATCGGCAGATAAGCCCCCCCGGCCACACAAGGACCCATGATGGCGGCTATTTGCGTTATCCCCAGAGACGACATCACGGCATTGTTGCGAAAGATTCGTCCGAAATGTTCTTTGTCCGGAAAGATCTCCGATTGCAGAGGAAGGAAGACGCCTGCCGAGTCAACCAGGTACACGATTGGCAGACGGTTCTCCATGGAGATTTCCTGCGCACGCAGATTCTTCTTGCACGTTATGGGAAACCATGCACCGGCTTTCACGCTGGCATCATTTGCTACGATGACGCTTTCGCGTCCATGGATTCGTCCGATACCGACGATCGTCCCTGACGATGGAGCACCACCATACTCTTTGTACATCCCGTACGCCGTGAAGAGACCGATCTCGAGGAAGGGCGAACCGTGATCGATCAATTTCTGAATGCGCTCGCGGGCCGGGAGCTTTCCCTTCTTGCGATGCTTTTCCATCGCTTCCTTCCCCCCTCCTTCTCGCACAACTTCCGCCTCCGCCTGAAAGCGTTTCAGGAGCCCGGTCATTCCCTCGCGGTTGCGTTTGACCGTTTCCGTCTCTCCAAGTGGTTTGCCTAAAACCGCCATGATCATCTCATCCCAGAATGTTCTTTGCTATGACCATGCGCTGAACCTCCGATGTCCCTTCGCCGATGGTCAGGAGTTTGGCATCACGGTAGTACTTTTCGACAGGAAATTCCTTGATGTATCCGTACCCGCCATGGATTTGGACCGCTTCCGTAGCCGCACGTTGCGCCACTTCGCTGGCGAAGTACTTGGCATACGCGGCGGAGAGCGTCAATGGCCTGCCGAGCGCTTTGTCATCCGCTGCGCGGAAGGTGAGAAGACGCGCGGCCTCAATCTCCGTCGCCATGTCAGCCAGCTTGAACTGGATTCCCTGGAATTCTCCCAGAGTTTTCCCGAACGCCTTGCGCTCCTTTGCGTACTTCAACGAGGCATCCAACGCTCCTTGAGCCAGACCGACAGCGAGCGCTGCGACGCCCACACGGCCGCTATCCAGCACCGCCAACGCCTGCTTCAGTCCGTCGCCTTCCTGGCCCAGAAGATTGGCGGCAGGAACCTTGACATTCTCAAACACCAGCTGAACCGTGTCGCTTGCCCGGAAGCCAAGCTTGTTCTCCTTCTTTCCAACGCGGATCCCCATTTCCTTTTCCACAATGAACGCCGAAATGCCGGCTTTGCCCCTGGAAGGATCTGTCTTCGCCATGACGACAAATGTCGACGCATAGGAACCGTTGGTGATGAAATTCTTCGTGCCACTCAAGACATAGTCCGATCCCTTCTTTTCTGCGGTCGTCAGCATTCCTCCGGCATCGCTTCCCGAACCGGGCTCGGTCAAACACCAGGATCCGATCTTGGCTCCCGAAGCAAGATCAGGAACATATTTCTTCTTCTGAGCATCCGTCGCAAACTGCAGGATGTGTTCCAGGCACAAGCCGCTGTGTGCCGCAAGCGTCAGGGCCACCGAAGGATCCACGCGGCCGAGCTCTTCCATGATCACAACGAATTCCCTCGCCGTCATCCCCGCGCCGCCGAGCTCTTCAGACACAACGGCCCCCAGGAATCCCAGCTCCCCCATACGCGCGACAAGCTCTTCAGGAAACTTCTGAGCCTCGTCGTATTCAAGGACCTTGGGCCGGACCTCCGCGTCTGCAAATTCGCGCGCCGTCCGGCGAAGCATCTTCATTTCCTCACTCAAATCGAAGCTCAATTGTTGATCCGCATCGTTGTTCATCATGACCCTCGTTTCTCGTTCTGATTCTTGAAATCCGCAATGAGCCGCCCCGCAAGCTCGTACGGCGTCTGGTTGCGTTCTATCACGCGGCTCAACTCCCGCTGGAGGGCTTCAGACCGGTCAGAGGTCCAGAAATCGACCTGCAACTGTTCCTCGACCAGCGCCCGGATCCTCTGCTCGAGCCTCCTTCGGCGCTTTTGTTCCAGCCCCCCCGATGTTTCAAGGGACTTCCTGTGTGCGGCAATCGCTTGGGCAATCTCATCGATTCCCTTTCCCTCACTGCCGACAGCCTTGAGCACGTCCGGCATCCATACGGTGGCCTCGGTGTGTTGGCGAAACCCGAGAATCGTTTTGATCGACTGGACGGCCTGGTCGGCGCCGGGCCTGTCGGCTTTATTCAGAACAAAGAAATCCGCAATTTCCATGAGCCCGGCCTTCATGGCCTGGATGCCGTCTCCGGATTCCGGCACCAGAATGACGACTGTCGTGTCGGCCGCACTTGCGATATCCAACTCCGACTGGCCCACGCCGACTGTCTCCAGAAGAATGATCTGGTGCCCGGCCGCATCGAGGACATCAGCGGCTTCTTTCGCCTTCCTGCTTAATCCGCCAAGGCTTCCACGGGAAGCCATACTGCGAATGAACACCTCGCCGTCGAGTTCCACATCAGTCATGCGTACACGGTCGCCCAGCAATGCCCCGCCGGTGAAAGGGCTGGTGGGATCAACGGCGATGATCCCGACTTTCAAGCCCTCCTTCCGGTAGTGCTTTGCGAGCTTATTGGTGATCGTGCTCTTGCCGGCTCCCGGGGGACCCGTGATGCCGATGCGATACCCGCGGCCTGTATGCATGAACAACGCGCTCAGAAGCGCGTTGGAGTCCTCTCCTTCATTCTCCACAAGCGAGATTGCCCTTGCAACAGCACGTCGATTGCCGGCTGTAACCTCCTTCACCAGCAATTCCCGTCCCATCATTGTCCGCCCCACCGTTCACGAAAATACTTCGCCGTCCGCGCCAAACCATCTTCCAGAGTCACCTCGGGCTTCCACCCGAGCGCTTCCCGGATCTTCGCATAACTGATCACGCTTCTCTTTTGCTCTCCCTCTTTTGCCGGACCATGCCGCTCTGCACACGACGATTGGAGGGCATTCCGCAAATGACGAAACAAGGTGTTCACATCCGTTTCCCTTCCGGTTCCGACATTGAAAATGTCGGAGCCCTGAAAGTCCAATGCACGGACATTCGCGCGAACGACATCCTCCACAAACGTGTAATCCCGTGTCTGTGTCCCATCGCCATTGATCACCGGATCGGTCCCCGTCAGCATCCGGGTGCAAAAGATCGCCACGACCCCGGCCTCGCCGTGCGGATTTTGACGCGGTCCGTACACATTGGCATATCGAAGAATGACATGGTCCATCCCATGAACTTGTCGGTAGAAGTACAAGTACTTCTCGCAGGAAAGTTTGGTGATGCCGTAGGGTGAAAGAGGCCGCGTGGGATGGTTCTCCGTTGCCGGAAATTCATCCTGTTCTCCGTACACTGCCCCCCCGGTTGAAGCGAACACGATCTTCCGAACACCATGCTTGCGCGCCTGTTCGAAAATATTCAGGCTCCCCAGGACATTCACTGATGCATCAAAGAGCGGATCGGCTACAGACCGACGCACATCCATTTGGGCCGCGTGATGATTGACCAGGTCAAACCGCCCTTTGGCGAACACATCGGCAATCCTTCCGTCACGAATGTCCATCTTGAAGAATGTCGCCTTCCGGTTGAGGTTCGAGTCTGAACCAGACGAAAGGTCGTCAACCACGGTTACGGAATGACCTTGCTCAATATAGGCATCGACAACGTGCGAACCAATAAATCCGGCCCCGCCGGTGACCAGAATATTCATGAGTTCCTGTTCCGAAGGTGTTTCAGCGCCTTTTTGCCGATGTCGCTCCGATAGTAAGCTCCATCAAACGCTATCCGGTGAACAAGGCGGTACGCGGCGTCGATGGTCGCTTCCAATTCGTGCTCGTATCCGACGACTGTTACTCCAAGCACACGCCCCCCGGCGGTGATAATTGTGTCTCCTTCTCGCCGTGTCCCTGCATGAAAAACGATCTCTCCTTTTTCCACCTCGGCCGAATCCAGCCCCCGGATAATTTTGCCAGATTCGTAGGCATCGGGATATCCCCTCGATGCCATGACAACGCACACCGCCGACGCTTCGTGGAAGGCCGGCGTCAACCCCTCCAAGGATCCTGAGGCAGATGCGGAGAGAAGCACCGCCAGGTCGCCGTCGATCAGAGGAATTACGACCTGCGTTTCGGGATCTCCGAAACGGCAGTTGTATTCGAGAACCTTTGGTCCGTCTTCCGTCACCATCAGCCCGGCATACAGACAGCCTCGATACGGCGCCCCTTCGTTCTTCATTCCCTCCAGCGTAGGATGGATGATCTCCCTCTCCACCCGGTGCAGAAGGTCCGGCGTCATGACCGGCGCCGGTGCATACGCGCCCATGCCGCCCGTGTTCTTTCCCCTGTCCCCGTCGAGAATCCTCTTATGGTCCTGCGCACACGGCAACGTGACGAAACGTTCACCATCGCAGATCGCAAACACCGAGGCCTCTTCGCCCGCGAGGAATTCCTCGATGACAACCTTGTCTCCCGCCGCCCCCAAAACCCGGGCTTCGATCATTTCTCTGAAAGCGATGCGCGCCTCCGCTTTTGTCTGGCAAATGACCACACCTTTACCTGCAGCCAGACCGTCGGCTTTGACAACCAGGGGAACCGACAATCCGTCGATAAATGCCTCAGCTTCGCGTGCCGAGGCGGCATCGAAGCTCCCGAATCTCGCCGTTGGGATGCCGTGGCGGTACAGAAAATCCTTCGCAAAGACCTTACTGCCCTCAAGGCGCGCCGCGGCAGCCGTGGGCCCGAACACCGCAAGCTTGTGGTCGTGAAACATATCGGCAATGCCCATCACAAGCGGCTGTTCAGGACCGACAACCGTCAGATCGACTGCATGGTCCTGTGCAAATCTGACAAGGCCCTCGAGATCGGTTGCCTTGAGGGGCACCGTTGTTCCCACAGACTCCATCCCCGCATTTCCGGGCGCGCAATAGATCTTGCCCACCGACGTGCTCTGGCGCAGTTTCCAGGCTAATGCGTGCTCTCTCCCGCCGGAACCGACGATCAGAATGTTCATGATCCGTTCACCTTGACAAAGGCTCCGCGGTCAATATCCATCAGAGTCTCCAGCACCTTGGCCAACTCGCCTGACAACCCTCTTCGGTCGAAACGTTCGATGAATGTGCTCGACGAAACGGGTAATTCTTTGCGTTCAAACATTACCAGCAGTCGTTTGAGCATCTCCGCATGGGCATCAACATCATCAGGGGGAACACAGATGCCGATGCCGCTTTCCTGAAGAAGCTGTTTGGTGTATCCCTCCGCCACCGAGGCAAGAATCGGCTTACCGGTACCGAAGTACTCGTAGAGCTTTCCGGGGGATTGAAGATCGTTGTCGAGAACGAACCAGAGCACGTCTGCTTCCTGAAGATGCTTGACGCATACGCGGTGCTCAAGGTACCCAAGGAAGTGCACTTCGTTCTGCAGGCCCAATTTGGCCGTCAACGCTTGGTCTTCCTTGCGGGGTGCACCGGCGAAATTCAGCTCAAACCTCCCGCGTAACGCGGGAGAGTCCCTCAGAACACGATGCAGTGCCTGCAGGAGCACCCGGGGATTCCGTCCCCCATAGAACGTTCCGGCGTGTGCAATCCGCATCTTGTGCGAAGGCGGCCTCTGAACGGGCACATGATTGAGATCGTCCCGATCAAATCCCTGCGAAACAATCGTCACATCGTTGTATGTCAGGAATGGATACCGCTTGACGATGTTTTCCTTGACGCGACGATGCGTCACGATGATCCGGTCACATCCCCGAACCACTTTCCGCTCCAGCCGGCGATGAAGCCAGCGATGATAGGGTGTTGGAAAGTACTTAAAAGGATACTCCAGCCAGGAATCGCGGTAATCAATCACCAAAGGAATGTTCGTCCTCTTTTTCAGTTCCAGGCCGATTAGAAAATCCGTATAGGGAGGAGCCGTGGCAAGAATTGCATCAATGGATCTGGTCCTCACAATCTCCAACGCGGCTTTGACCGCCTTGCGCTTCCATCCGATCTTCGTGTCGGGGATGAAGAATAGGTCCCCTAGGTACTGGAAGATCTTTCTCACGGGCTCGCCCGGCATCTTGACGGGTTTCCGGCTCTTGAACATACGGTTCATGTCGAACGAATCTGTCCGCACGACTTCAATGCCGAGATCCTCCACTTCCTTCATAAGAGATTCGTCGAAGGCAAAGTAACCGGTCTCCCCCACGGTGAGGATTATCGGATGCCATCCGAACGCCGGCAGGTATTTGGCAAACTTCAGTGTTCGCTGTACTCCCCCCATTCCCATCGGAGGGAAATAATAAGCAATGATCAAGACATGTCGTTTCGTGTCAGTCATGGGGACTCTTACAGAATCATGAGGTCCTTCGGTGCCGTGGTAAGAACTTCCGCCCCCCAGTGTCTTATCACCACATCATCCTCGATTCTGACGCCCCCGACGCCGGGAACATAGATTCCGGGCTCAAGAGTGACCACTTGTCCTTCCTGGAGGACATCGGTGCTCAGAGCCGAGAGGCGCGGAGACTCATGCACTTGAAGACCAAGCCCGTGGCCGAGCGAATGCGGAAAGAAACGCGCAAATCCAGCTGAGGCAATGCTTTTTCGAGCGACGGAATCAAGATCGGAGCCTTTCATACCGGGTCGAGCCGCATCCACCGCCCTCTGTTGAGCCTTGTGCACTGCATCGTAGATTCGTCTGAGCCTGCTTGCGGGCTTTCCCACGGCCACTGTTCTGGTCATGTCGCTGTGATAGCCTTCGTAACGGCATCCAAAATCCAGCGTCACCAGTTCGCCGCGGGCGATTCGCTTGACGGTTGCACGAGCGTGCGGTAGCGCTCCTCTCAATCCGCTCGCCACAATCGGTTCGAAAGCATCCGCTTCCGCCCCTCGTCGTCTGTGCTGATAGACGATCTCTGCGGCAATATCCAGCTCCGACGCCCCGGGCTTGATGAGGGGAAGAACGGATCGGAACACCGCATCAGAAATCGAGACGGCCTTTCGGATCTTTCGAATCTCTGTCTCGTCTTTGATGGAAACCAGGTCGTCGATGAAGTTACGTACTTTCACAAAGCGGACGGTGGGAAACAGAAGCTTCAGATTTTCGAGCTCCCCCACGCGAAGGACCGAGGGGTTGTATCCGACTCGCGCAGAGCGGGAGATGAGCCGCCTGACTTTGAGCTCCTCGAAGATGCTCGTTGCGGCAATGAAGATCTTGAACCCGTGTACTTCTTCCTTTGCCTGAGTTCTGTACCGCCCGTCTGTGATGAGGGCCGCCGAGGACTTCCTGATGATGCAACACGCGTTGGAGCCTGAAAATCCTGTCAGCCAGCGTACATGCGGAAGAAACGTCACCAGGATGGCGTTCACCTGAAGTGCCTCCAGATACCTGCGCACTGCGGTGAGTCGTTGAGGAGCCCGGGAGGGAGACCGTGCCACGAGGATTAGAGGTGATAGTTGGGGGCTTCTTTGGTAATGCTGATGTCGTGGGGGTGGCTTTCCCGCAGTCCTGCGTCGGAGATGCGAACAAACCGCGCGTTCTTTTTCATTTCGCTAATCGTCCGGCACCCGCAATATCCCATGGCGGATCGAAGCCCTCCGACCATCTGGAACACGGTTTCGGCAAGACTACCCTTATAGGGCACGCGTCCTTCGATGCCCTCGGGAACGAGCTTCTGAAGGCCGTCCTCCGCATCCTGGAAGTACCGGTCACTGCTCCCTGCCCGCATGGCTTCGATCGACCCCATGCCGCGATACATCTTGTAACTCCGCCCCTCGTAGAGCACTTTCTCTCCCGGACTTTCATCCACGCCGGCAAAGAGGCCTCCAATCATCACGGAATCCGCCCCCGCTCCGATGGCCTTGGGGATATCGCCTGTCTGCTTCACTCCTCCGTCGGCGATGATCGGCACGTTGCTCCGCGCGGCGGCCGCCGCACATTCCATAATCGCCGTCACCTGAGGAATCCCAACCCCGGCAATGACGCGTGTCGTACAGATCGATCCCGGGCCGATGCCGACCTTCACGGCGTCCGCTCCTGCACGAATCAGGTCTCTTGTTCCTTCGGCCGTCCCAACATTCCCGGCAATCACATCAATGCTGAACTTTGCCTTGATTCTCTTTACCATACCGAGAACGCCCTCGGAATGGCCGTGCGCGGTATCGACGACAATAACATCCACCCCCGCCGCGACCAGCGCTTTCACGCGCTCCAACGTATCCTCCGTCACTCCGACTGCCGCTCCGACCCGCAACCGTCCCATCGTATCCTTGCACGCATTGGGGAAGCGCTTCTTCTTTTGAATGTCCTTAAACGTGATCAGTCCCTTCAACCGGCCGTTCCTGTCAACGATCGGCAGCTTCTCAATCCGATTCTTCTGGAGGATCACCTCTGCCTCGTCGAGGGTCGTTCCGACTGGCGCGGTGATCAACGAACCGTTCGTCATCACACTGCTGACCGTCAAATCCAGATTGGGTTCAAAGCGGAGGTCCCGGTTTGTCAGAATGCCTACCAGCTTGTCTTCCCGGACGATCGGGATTCCGGAGATGCTGTACTTCTTCATCATCTCGACGGCTTCCCGGACGGTTCTGTCCGGCTCAAGCGTGATCGGATTCTGGATCATTCCGCTCTCCGATCGCTTCACGCGGTCCACTTCGCTCGACTGGCGTTCGATGGTCATGTTCTTGTGCAAAATCCCCATTCCGCCCTCCCGCGCCAAGGCAATGGCCATCTCCGACTCCGTCACCGTATCCATTGCTGCGCTCAGCAGGGGAACGTTCAGCGTGATGTTGCGTGTCAACCGTGTTCGCACATCGGTTTGTCTCGGCAGAACCGTTGACCGCGCCGGCACGAGCAGAACGTCGTCATAGGTTATCGCTTCGCCGATAATTTTAGAATGTTTCATTCGTTGGAAAATGGAGTGTGTGAAATGATTCGGTCGCAAGAGGCAAGGAGTGAGACGTCAGAAGATGGCAACCATCCATTCTGTTCAAAAGCAAACTTCTCACGTCTCGCTTCTCGCTTTCCTTCCTTGTTAGGAAAACGCCCCTATCCCCGTGATATCCTCACCCAGAATCAGCGTATGCATCTCATGGGTGCCTTCATAGGTCTTGACGGATTCCAAATTGGCCGAGTGCCGCATCACAGGGTACTCGTCGAGGATCCCGTTGGCACCGAGAATCTCCCGGGCGGATCGGGCAATCTCGAGAGCGTGATACACATTGTTCCGCTTTGCCAAGGAGATCTGCGTAAACCGCGCCTTGCCCTTGTCTTTGAGCCGCCCCAGTTGCAGGCAGAGCAGTTGGGCCTTGGTGATTTCCGTCAGCATATGTACCAGCTTGTCCTGTGTCAGTTGAAACGCCGCAATGGGTTTATCAAACTGGATGCGCGACTTTGCGTAGTTCAGTGCCGTGTCGTAGCATGCCATGGCCGAGCCGATGGCGCCCCAAGCGATGCCGTACCTCGCCTGGCTCAGACACATCAGCGGCGATTTCAACCCTCCGGATTTCGGCAAAATGTTCTCTTCCGGAATCAGGCAATCCTGAAACACGAGTTCGGAAGTTACCGACGCGCGCAGAGAGTGCTTGCCGGTCATTTCCGGAGCTTCAAAGCCCTTCATGCCTTTCTCAACGAGGAAACCTTTGATCTCGCCATCGAGCTTGGCCCACACCACCGCCACATCGGCAAGCGTTCCATTGGTGATCCACATCTTCGCGCCGTTCAGCACGTAGCCGTCCTTTACTTTCTTTGCCGTGGTCTTCATTCCACCCGGATTCGACCCGTAGTCCGGCTCCGTGAGACCGAAGCATCCGATTGCCTTGCCGGAGGCAAGTTTCGGGAGCCACCGATCCTTCTGCTCGTCGGAACCGAACGTGAAGATCGGATACATCACAAGTCCGCTCTGCACAGAAGCAAAGCTTCTCACGCCGCTGTCGCCGCGCTCGAGTTCCTGCATCATCAGGCCGTAGGCAACATTGTTCAGTTCCGCCCCCCCGTATTTTGAGGGCAAGGTGGAACCGAAGAGACCAAGCTCGGCCATTTTGGGGACAAGATCGAGAGGAAAGGTACCAGCGCGGTAGTGTTTTTCGATAATCGGAACGACGTTCTCATCCACAAACTCCCGAATCGTGTTGCGAACGAGAATCTCGTCCTCCGACAAAAGGTCATCCGTGTTATAATAATCAACGCCCTGGAACTTCGGCATGAGAAAGAAATCCTTCGGTGGGAACGGTGTGTCTATTTTAGAAAACAGAGGGGAGAATTAACCCAAAGTTTAGGAAAATTAGGGAGAAATGGAGGGAAAGTCAACCGGGAAGGGAGGAATCGAATAAAGAGGATAGAGATGGGGTGAGAAAGGGAGGACGAAGCAAGGTCAGATAGCGAATGTCAAATATCGAATTTCGAAGCGGAGCGTTTAAGAAGGTTACCTTTCCTGCCGAAACTTCTCCATGAGGGCGATGGCGTTGAGCAAAGGATTTGGTGAATTCTGTAAGAAAGCAATGGAATGCCCCGGCATCCGGTGAACTCAAGCAGGTACGGTGTCACCCCTGTCACATTGAAGAAAGAGCTGAAGAGGGCTCTCGTTATTGCCGAATCATATCCTCCCAAAAACCCCGAAAAAACAATGAGCCAGCTTCTCAGGAACTCCCACCATAGGGTCCCGATAACTGGCTCATCATGAAGGAGGTAGATTGATTACCCTACCTATATACAGATTAGACGACAGAAAGTTGCATTAAGTTGCGGGAAAGCAAAAAAAAGCGGGCAACTCCCCCTGACCCTTTCAAATACGGGGGTGCGAGATGAGCGGGCGCCGGACGGTTGGCTGTGTTTTTGGGATCGGGATGAAAGGATAGGCCCCACGGTCCTGAAGCCCGATCTGTCCCCTTTTACTCCCCTGTCTTGATCTTATACTTCTTGATCTTCAGATACAGCGTCTTCGGAGTGATTCCGAGGGTTTTGGCGGTCTTGACGCGGTTGAACTTATGGAACTCCAGGACCTTCTCAATGTGCATGCGCTCGACCTCTTCGAGCGAAAGCAGACCGTTGGCTTCGTGTGCGTCTGCCGTCTCGGCGACTGGCGCGGGCTTCGCGCCGGTCGCAGCAGCAAACGCCGTGTTCCCCCACAGATCTCCCGCCTCGATAGTGTCCCCCTGACCCAACACGGCCGCACCCTCGATGACATGCTCCAATTCGCGCACGTTGCCCGGCCAGTCGTACTCCATCAGCACCCTCAAAGCCGCCTCGCTCACGCGCTTTTGCTTGGATTTGCGGTTGAGGAAATGCTCGACCAGGAGCGGAATATCCTCCTTTCGGTCCTTGAGAGGCGGAACCTGAATCGTGAAGATGTTCAAGCGATACAGCAAATCCTCGCGAAACCTGCCCGCTGCAACCTCCGCGGCCAGGTTCTTATTCGTCGCCGAGACTATCCGGACATCCACGCGCATGGCCGATGTTCCTCCCACGCGCCGGAACTCGCCGGTCTCCAGAAACCGCAACAGCTTGGGTTGGGTCATAGGGCTGATATCCCCCACCTCATCCAGGAACAGCGTTCCCCCGTTGGCCACTTCGACCAAACCCTGCTTCGCCGTAAATGCGTTGGTGAACGATCCCTTTTCATGCCCGAATAACTCGCTCTCCAGAAGCTGGTCCGGAATCGATGCGCAGTTCACCGCGACGAACGGACCGTCACGCCGTGCACTCTCGTTGTGAATCATATGCGCCACAAGTTCCTTGCCGGTGCCGCTCGCGCCCTGAATCAGAACAAACGTGTCACTCGCGGCAATCTTCCGGACATGCTGAATCACCTGCTGAGTCATCCGGCTTTTTCCGACAAACACCGGGGATCCGCCCACGCGCAGAAGCTCATTCTTCATGATCTCTTTTTCGATCATGAACTTCCGCCGCTCAATCGCCCTCTGCACCGTGGCCCGAAGCTGATCCGACTCGTACGGCTTGGGAATGAAGTCGTACGCCCCCAGCTTCACGGTTTCAAACGCCGTTTTCATGTCCACGACATTCGTCAGCATGATCACTTGCGTCGTCGGCGAGTGCTCGCGAATGAATTTTAACACCTCGATGCCGCCCACGCGGGGCATCTTGATATCGAGTAAAACAACGTCATAGAGATTGGATTGAATGAGATTGATGGCCTCTGTACCGTTTTGAGCCACAGAGACATCAAATTCGGCAAGGTCTTCGAATTCGGTCTGCAGGAGGAAGGTGATGTCCTTGTCGTCGTCAACAAGGAGAATGCGGTACTTCTTGGGCATGAAACTCCACCGGGAGGCTTTAGCTGGTCCCCAGCACGCGCTCAACGGTCGTGAGGAGATCGACCAGATCGTACGGTTTGCTGACGAAATCCTCGGCGCCAAGCTTTTTCGATTCGATGGCGTTCTTGAGGTCCGCAAACCCCGTGAGCATGATGACCTTGGTCGACGGCTGGTGCTGTTTCACGTACTTCAGTACTTCAAAGCCGTCTACATTCGGCATCTTGATGTCCAGAAGTATCAGATGGAACTGTTCTGAACCGATGATCTTGATTGCTTCATCGCCGTCCGCCGCGGTGCTGACTTGATATCCCTCTCCCTCCAGTTCTGCGCTCAGTACCGTGCGCAACGCCTCTTCATCGTCCACAACCAGAATCTTGTTCTTTACCGCCATGTCGGGGTCTCGCGTGAATTCAATGAACCTGAGCCGAACAACGACCTGCAGGGGGAGGATTGTGTAGGTGCGATTATAGACAAATTCAGCCTGAAATGCAAATAAAACCTCGGAAACTCACCCACCCGTTGCACCTGAGGTGCGGAAGGAGTATCTTCCATCACATGGAATCGCAAAAAACCATTACGGTTCTGCTTGTGGACGGCGACATCACGTTCGTCAAGATCGTCCAGCACCATCTTCAGAAGTTCCAGGCGCGGGAGTTCAAGCTTGTCTGGAAAGAGAGGGTCGAGGACGCCCTTGCGGAGGTTCGGGGCAACAAATCCATCGATGTGATTGTGACCGATTACGGCCTCCCCGACTCAAACGGCCTTGAGTTCTGCCTCCAGCTCAACGCCATGAATTCGGAAATCCCGATCATCTTCGTCACCGCCACAAGGGACTTCAAGCTTGCCATTGACGCCATGAAACTCGGTGTTGAGGATTTCCTCGTCAAGGAAGACATTTCCGAACTCCTCCTCCCAAAGACCATCATCAATGTGCTGGAGAAGTACCGGACGCGGCGGCAGATGGAGGCCGTGGAGAAGCGGATGCTCATTGCCGCCAAGCGCGCGGAGGCCATCCGGGAGCTGGTTGTTACCGTTTGCCACGAGTTCAATAATCCTCTGGCCGCCATCAAGATCAGCGCGGATCTCCTCGCCCGCCAGTTTTCGGACGATGAAAAGAACCTCCTGCGTGAGTTCGAGAGGCACTTTCAAAAAATCGAGGGTGAAATCAAACGCTTACGCGATATCAATTTTGAGCGTCTTGACGCAGCAGGCCCATCTTGATTGTCTGGATTGTTTTTGCTACTTTAGAGGTCCCGCAACAGGAGGAAGAACAAGAAAACGATGACGGTGTCTGAGAGGACAAGGAAACGCGTCCGCCCCTTCGACAATCCCCCTACGAGTGTAGCCAAGTGTCCCGCCCAACAAGCGGGACACTTTCTTTCTGGGCGGGGTGCTGCATGACCGTAGCCGACGTCGAACATATCATGGAGCAATGGGCCCCAACGTGGATCTCGTGGGAAAAGGACAATGTGGGCCTGCAGGTGGGAGACCCATCGGCACAGGTCAGAAGGATCCACGTCTGCCTCGACGTCACACACGAAATCATCGATGAGGCCGTCAGGGTCAAAGCCGATCTGCTCATCTCCCACCATCCCCTTCTGTTCAGACCCCTCACCTCCCTCAGCACGTCGGATCCCGTTGGGAGCATGATTCTCCGGCTCGCCCGGCATGGCATTGCGCTCTACTCGGCCCACACAAATCTCGATTTTACGCGCGACGGCGTGAGCATGACGCTTGCCAGGGTGCTCGGATTGAAGAACATTGGATTCCTGGCGCCCCTGAAAGGTCTCATGGCAAAGATCGCCGTTTTTGTTCCCCAAGGATCCGTTGGAAAGGTTATGGAGGCAATGTCAGCCGCCGGGGCAGGCATCATCGGGAACTACTCTCATTGTTCGTTTCAGATCAATGGACACGGAACCTTTCTCGGATCGGAACACTCCAATCCCGTCGTCGGAAAGGCGGGAGTCCTGGAGACGGCAGAGGAGGTGCGACTGGAAATGATCTGTGCGCGCGCAAGCGCTCCTGTCGTTATTGAAGCCATGAAAAAGGCGCATCCGTACGAAGAAGTGGCGTACGACCTGTATCCACTGGACAACGTGAGCACCGAATACGGCATGGGTGCTGTGGGAGATCTGGAGCATCCCCAGTCCCTCGGCAAATGGATCGGGTCGGTGCGGTCGAAGCTTCGGGCTGACGTTGTGCGTGTCAACGGGTCGGGACCCTCCCGCGTGCGCCGTGTTGCAGTGTGCGGAGGAAGCGGTTCGGATCTCTTGCAGGCCGCCGTGCGCGCAGGTGCCGATGCTTTTGTCACGGCCGACGTCCGGTACCATACGTTCCACGATGCCGCTTTCGGCTCGATGACAGGCAGGCGCATTGCGCTCATCGATGCCGGACACTGGGAAACCGAACATCCGATTCTCCCGGTCATAGCGGCAAAGCTGGAGCAGGCGTGTTCTCAGCGCAAGGAGCGTGTTGCAATTACCGTCACTCAACGGAAAACCAGTCCCATTCAGGTGCATTAAAAAGGCAAGAAAGGAAGCATGCATTGGAAAATCGTTTGCGATTGCTGTTCAGTCTCCAGCAGGTTGATTCAGGTTTAGATGACCTGCAGGAGATGAAGGGGGATCTTCCGCACAAGGTTGCGGACCTCGAATCGCGCATCGAGGGCAAAGAACGCGCCCGGAAGGAACTTGAGGATTTCATCCGCCAATCCATCGTTCAACGCGATGCTGTAGACGTGGAGATCGTCACCCTCCGCGAAACCATCGAAAAATATAAGAGTCAGCAGTTCCAGGTCAAAACCAACAAGCAGTACGACGCGCTGACGCGGGAGATTGATGCCGCTCAGGACAAAATCAACAAATTGCAAAAAGAAATGGAGGCGGTTGAGGGAAAGGTCACCGTGGCAAAACAGGACCTTGAAAAGATTGGACCTGACCTCGAGAGCCTGAAGAAAGAGCTGGAGGAGCGGAGGGCCGAGCTTGCGCTTGTGAACAAAGAGCATGAAGAAGAAGAACTGAAACTCCGCCACGAGCGGGAAAAACTGGTTGTGCGCATTGACAAGGGTGACCTGCGAAGGTACGATCGAATCCGTCAGGCCAAGGATGGCAAGGCCGTCGTTCCCGTCCGACGGAATGCCTGCGGCGGATGCTTCAAGCGTATTCCTCCGCAAACGGTCCTCGAGCTCAGAAAGAACATCAAACTGATCCAGTGTGAACACTGCGGACGAATCCTGGTCTCCGACGAGATTGTCAACAGTGTTGCCGCTGTATGACGGTCATCGCCCACACCGACGGCGCGTCGCGGGGAAACCCGGGGGAAAGCGGCGTTGGAGTTTTGCTGAAGGACGAAAACGGAAACGTCATCGTTGCGCTTTCGGATTATATTGGAACTGCGACCAACAATGTGGCAGAGTACACGGCATTGATAACCTGTTTGAGGCTCGCACAGGAAACCAAATGCACACGACTCATTGTTCATTCAGACAGCGAGCTGATGGTGCGCCAGGTTCAGGGGACCTACAAAGTGAAAGATGCAGGCCTGAAACCGCTCTTTGCCCAGGTGCAACAACTGCTGGCCACGGTTCCGTTTGAAGTGGAATTCAGGCATGTTTCCCGCGAAGAAAATGCAGAGGCCGACAATCTGGCTAACAGGGGCATTAACCTGAAGCGTACTGTAAGAAATTGATGGCGCTTGCGGCCGGGAACGGCCGAAACAATGACAAACCTCGGTCGGAGAGGCGCACGTAAGTGCCCGCCGAGATCGCTTGAAGGCCCGCAGAAATGTCCAAGCAGGTCACGGGTTTAATTAACGTTACCAAAGGCAGCAGTGGTGCCAGGCAGTCGCTCCGGCTCGACTCGAATCGAACCGGAGAGGAAAGTCCGAACACCACAGGGCAGGATGCCGGGCGAAAGCCCGGGTCCCATGGGCCAGACCCCATGGGAACGGAAAGTGCCACAGAAACATACATCCGCCGCCTCAGGGCGGAGGAAACAGGTGAAATGGTGGTGTAAGAGACCACCGCGACCGGCAGTAATGCCGGCGGTCCAGGCAAACCCCATCCGGTGCAAGACCATGTAGGTCGCGTTTCCACCTCGGTGGTTTCAGCCGGCCCGGCTGATCTCTCCGCTCGCGGAGAGAGCGTGACGGGTAGGTCGCTCAGAGAAATGACTGCCTCTTCTCCGTTTGCGCGGAGAAAAGACAGAATTCGGCTTATCGGCGCCACTGCCTGCCTTCGGTAACATCCGACTCACCACAACCAACACCCCCCTGGTACCAAAGCGGTTTGCTGCGTTCCGCAGAAAAGTCGTTTTGGGAAAGGAGCTTTCTGTCGTGTCGCCCGTTCGAGAATACCGGTGGAACTTCGGGTCCAATGGTTCTGCGTCCGAAGCCGATGTGGATTTCCAAGCCAATGTTAAGCGCATCACCGACGAACTTTCCATCTCCCCCATCCTCGCCGAGATCCTTGTCCATCGCGGTATCACCACAAAAGAAATGGCGCGGGTGTATTTCCGTCCCACCGTCGACGACCTCCACAACCCGTTTTTGATGAGCGGGATGGATGTGGCAGTGGAACGAGTCCTCAAGGCCGTGAAAAACGGGGAACCGATTCTGGTCTATGGGGACTACGATGTCGACGGGACAAACGGCGCTTCCCTGCTGTTCATGTTCCTCCGCGCCGTAGGCGCCCGCGTGACATCGTTCATCCCCGACCGCATCAAGGATGGTTACGGTCTGACGCCCGGAGGAATCAGGCGGGCGAAAGACCAAGGGGTCCGTCTGCTCATAGCGATCGATTGCGGCATCACCGCGGTGGATCAAGTCGCGTACGCGGCGTCGCTCGGAATCGACGTGATCGTTTGTGACCATCATGAACCCGGGCCGGTGCTTCCTCCTGCCGTCGCAATCCTGAATCCCCTGAAGCCCGGTTGTACCTATCCGTTTAAACACCTGTGCGGGTGCGGCGTGGGTTTCAAGTTCATCCAGGCCCTCTCAACCCAGGACCAGGTCGTGCATGCCCTTGGAGAGGACGCTGACTACCACCTGGCGCGATATCTCGATTTCGTAGCGCTCGCCTCAACAGCAGATATTGTGGCTCTCTCGGGCGAGAACAGAACATTGGTCAAGCTGGGCCTGGAGCTGATCAACACGGAGCCTCGTCCCGGTATCAGGGCGCTGATCGAGACCTCCGGACTGAAACCCGGCCGCATCACAGCCGGACAGATCGTGTTCATCCTTGCACCCCGCATCAACGCGGTGGGTCGATTGGGCGACGCCAACAGGGCGGTGGAACTGTTGACCTGTGATTCCTATGAGAAAGCTCTGACGCTTGCGCGCGTGTTTGAGGAAGAGAACAAGAATCGGCGAAGAATCGACGAAGAGACCTTTATGCAGGCCCAGGATCTGGTGGAGGGATTTCTGGATATGGAGAAGGAAGGGGCCATTGTCCTTCACCGGGAGTCCTGGCATCCGGGCGTCATCGGCATCGTCGCTTCACGGCTCGTGGAGCGCTACTACCGTCCAGCCATCATGCTCACGACCGTCGACGGCGTGGCCAAGGGCTCGGCGCGGAGCGTTGCGGGTTTTGACATTTACCAGGCGCTGAAGCGCTGTGAGAGCACCCTGCTTCAGTTCGGCGGTCACAAACACGCGGCGGGTCTGACCATTGCCGTTGATCGCATCGAGGAATTCAAGGAAGCTTTTTCGGCTGTGGCAAAGGAACTGCTGACGGATGATGTGCTCACTCCCGAGATCAGGATCGATGCAGCGATCGAGTTGTCGGACCTGACCCCCAAGTTCATCAGAATCCTGAACCAGTTTGCTCCGTTCGGACCGAGAAACATGAGGCCCGTGTTTGCGGTCCGCAACGGCGAAATCGTCGGATCGCCCCGAATCGTGGGCAACAATCATCTCAGGTTCAAGGTTAGGCAGAACACCCGTGTTTTCGATGCCATTGGCTTCAATCTGGGCGGACTCATTGACCGCCTGGCCGGACGACGCGTGGATCTGGCCTTTTCCATCGACGAGAGTGATTTTGCAGGCGAACTCGTCCCCCAGCTGAAATTGCGCGACATCAAGACTACCGGTGTGGAATGATGAGGGATGAACGACCTTTTTTAATTTTTTCATTTTGAGGTTAATTTTTTACTTTTGACTTGTCATGATCATTCTCGGCGTCGATCCCGGAACACTTGTCACAGGCTACGGCGTCATCGAACAACGGAACGGAAAATCCCGCGTGCTTGCCTATGACGTGGTGAAAAACCGCAGTACCAGGTCAATGCCGCTCAGGCTGAAGACGATCTACAGCACGCTCTGCACCGTGATTGAGCGGTACCATCCCGACGAGTTTGCCATCGAAACGGCCTTCTACGGCCGTAATGCCCAGTCGGCCCTCAAGATTGGCCATGCCCGCGGTGTGTCGATCCTTGCCGCGGTAAACTCGGAGATTCCGACGGCCGAGTACTCCCCCCGCGAAGTCAAGAAGGCGGTTGTCGGCAACGGGGCGGCATCCAAAGAACAGGTTCAGGCCATGGTCCGCTTGTTGCTGGATATCGCTCCTTCGCGCAACAAGTCCAGGCTGTTCGATGCCACCGACGCCCTGGCCGTCGCGCTTTGTCATCTCCAACGCCGGGGTTCGGTCGCGGCTTCATCTCGAAAACGCGCGCGGCGCATCGGAAACAACGCCTGGAAGGCGTTCGTGGCCAAACATCCCGAGCGGGTCATTAAGCAACCATGATCGCCTCCCTCACCGGAGTCCTCAAAGCCAAGACGCCAACCGAAGTCCTGATCGACGTTCAGGGAGTCGGTTATGCCGTGAATATTCCGTTGTCGACCTTCGAAGGTCTGGGCACCGCGGGATCCACGGTCACGCTGCTCACTCATCTGCAGGTTCGCGAGGATGCGCTTCAACTCTACGGCTTTGCGACGGAAGACGAGCTGATCCTGTTCAGGCTTTTGATCTCCGTGACAGGCATCGGTCCCCGCATTGCCCAGGGGATCTTATCGGGCATCCCCGCCGCGGAGTTGCGGAATTATATTCTGCAAGGCAATGTCGCCGCGTTGATTGCCATCCCGGGAGTCGGACGAAAAACCGCTGAGCGCCTTGTTGTCGAGCTGCGCGACAGGATCGGCCGCGCCGAAACAGCCGGCACGGTGTCCATCCAATCAGCCGGACAAGAAGACCCGCGCACACAAGCACTGCTCGCACTCACCTCCCTCGGGTATTCGCGGCAGGTGGCAGAACGTGCCGTCAGAGCCGCATCAGCGGAAACCAACAGCACGTCTGTCGAGGAATTGATCAAAACGGCACTGAAGCATACAAGCAACAAGTGAGAGTCCTTGACGATATGATGGAATCGGGGAGAATCCCGGAACTTCATCTCAAAACCGATGAGATCTGACCACACAACCCCCGAACGCCTCGAGAACGAACTCGAGCTCGACCAGACCCTTCGCCCCTCGGCCTTCGATGAATTCATCGGACAGGAAAAGATCGTCGAGAACCTGAAGATCTTCATTGCCGCGGCGCGTCAGCGGAATGAAGCTCTCGACCATGTTTTGTTGACTGGTCCCCCCGGCCTGGGCAAGACCACACTTGCCTATGTGATTGCGCATGAAATGGGAACAGGCATCAGGATCACCTCCGGACCGGTCCTCGACAAACCGGGTGACCTGGCGGGAATTCTGACGAACCTCGAGGAAGGCGAGGTTCTCTTCATAGACGAAATCCACCGTCTGAATCCGGTTGTGGAAGAGTACCTCTATTCTGCCATGGAGGAATACCGCCTCGACATTATCATCGATTCGGGCCCGAACGCGCGAAGCATTCAGATTTCCCTCCCGCGATTCACGCTCGTCGGGGCAACAACCCGTGCAGGATTGCTGACCTCGCCGTTGAGGGCCCGTTTCGGAGTGACGAACCGTCTTGATTACTACCCGCCTGGGAACCTGTACCAGATCATCCAACGTTCGGCGGGAATTCTCAACGTGCGCCTCGATGCCGATGGGGCAATGGAAATCGCGCGGCGCGCACGCGGAACACCGCGCATAGCCAACAGGCTCCTGAAGCGGTGCAGAGATTTTGCGGAGGCGGACGAGAAGTTGAAGCAGTACAAGGGGATTATTACGAGGGAAGTGGCGGAATATAGCCTCAAGGCGCTCGAAGTCGATGAGCACGGACTCGACGAAATGGACAAGAGAATCCTCCGGACAATCATTGAAAAGTACGGCGGTGGTCCCGTGGGATTGAACACCCTGGCCGTCGCAGTCGGAGAAGAACCTGGTACGATCGAGGAGGTGTACGAACCGTATCTGATCCAGGAGGGATTCCTCCTGCGAACCCCGCGCGGCCGGGAGGCCTCACCGCTCGTCTACAAACATTTCGGCATCACCCGCAAGGGACCTCCGGGGCAGGAAACGTTGTTTTGATCCCCCGGACAGCGGTCCGTGAGGAGACACTGCCGGAACCCTTTGGAACAATTCTGTGAAACTCAATCTCGGATGTGGTGGAGTTCAACCTGAAGGATGGACAAACGTCGATTACTCGCTCGGCGCGCGCCTTTCAAAGATCCCGCTGTACCGGCCTCTGAATAACCGGTTCAAGGTGTTCGACGTAGATTCGGACGGCCTGGTGCGGCAGTGGAATCCGGGTGTCGTGATAGCGGACCTCACGAAGCGATTCCCCTGGCCTGACCACAGCGCCGAATGCATTTACACCTCACACACGCTCGAACACTTTTCCCGCGAAGAAGGCCTGCACTTTCTGAGCGAGTGCCGTCGGGTGCTGGGACCAGGCGGGATCCTGCGGATCATCGTCCCCGATGTCCGGCATATTATTGAAGAGTACCTCAAAGGGGCGATCAGAGCAGATAGGCTCGTCGAGCGTCTCGGAGTGCTCTATGAACGGAAACCCCATCCGCTTAAGAACATCCTCGCCCCCCTTACGCAATTCCCACACCGCTGCATGTACGATGCTCCCTCTCTCCTTCAGATCCTCTCGGATCTTGGATTCTCAGCGTCCCCAAAACAACCCTTCGAAAGCGCCATACCGGACATCCGAAACATCGAGCTTGCAGAAAGAACCGAACATGCAGTGATCGTCGAGGGGACCCGGATGTGATGCCTGCGGCAGAACACCCTTCGCTTCGGTCTTCACAATTCACGCCGGTGATTTCCCGCGTACTTCGAAAGCATTCTCACCACTGATCGCATGTCTTTCGGCAGGTCGCTGGCGAATGCAACCATTTCACCATTGGAGGGGTGGCGGAATGACAAACCGGATGCATGGAGGGCGGTGCGGGACAACAACGGTTTCTCCTCCACTTCCCCGTCATCCTCCACCTTCGTCCGGTACCCTACCTTGATTTCCGACAGATGGAACCCTTCTCCGCCCCCGTACGCAGAGTCGCAAAGAATCGGAAGGCCAATGGCTTTCAGGTGAATCCTGATCTGATGCATCCTTCCTGTCTCCGGCCGCAGTTCAAGATGCGCGAATCCCCTGAAGCTCCTTAAGACTCTGTACCGGGTAATGGAAGGTTTTCCCTTTTTCCTGTCCACCGACATGAGGCCACGAATCTTCTCGCGGATCGGAAGATCGATCATTCCCTGATCTCGTTCCGGCCGGCCCCTCACAATCGCCTCGTACACTTTTCCGATTTCCCTTCCCTCAAACTGCTCGCTCAATCGTGTATGCGCTTCGGCCGACTTTGCGAAGACGACAAGACCACTTGTTTCCTTATCGATTCGATGAACAACAAAGATCTCCCCCAACTCGTCTTTGAGAATTCGGTAGATGTTTGGGATGGATTCGTCGTACCGGTCCGGAATCACCAAAAACGGCGCCGGCTTGTCCAGGACGATCAAGAAACTGTCTTCATGGGCAATCCGAATCCCTCTCGAGCGAAGCAGCCAATCGAGGCGGCGTTTCATTGTTTACGGCCTTGTTCGAATGATGGCTTCCCCTTTCAATGGAAAATCGCAAATAGACAATTGGAAATCCACTTGCGTAATCTTCGATTTTCATTTACCTTCTCTACACTTTCACACTCTCTTGCTTCATGTCCCTCGACACCGATCTTCTCTCTGTCCAGGAAGCCCGATCGCTCCTCGCGAAAGCAAAGGAGGCCCAGCGCGCGTTCCGCGCATTCAGTCAGGAACAGGTCGACAGAATCGTGAAGGCCATGGCCGATGCGGGGTTTGCGGCGGCGGAACGGCTGGGGAAGCTGGCTCACGAGGAAACCGGGTTCGGTAAGCCTGCGGACAAGAAGAAGAAGAACGAGTTCGCCACGCGTAGAGTCTGGGAATCCATCAAAGACCTTAAGACCGTTGGCGTGATCTTTGAGGACAAGGAAAAGCGCATCATTGAGATTGCAGAACCGATGGGCGTTGTCGCCGCGTTGATCCCTTCGACCAATCCCACCTCCACGGTCATGTTCAAGGCTCTCATTTCTGTCAAAGGCAGAAACGGCTTTGTGGCAAGTCCCCACCCGCGGGCGGTCAAATGCACTCTGGAGGCTGCACGCGTTGTTGCCGAGGCGGCCGAAGCCGCCGGGGCGCCGGCGGGATTGATCAACTGCATGTCGGCAAGCCACATCGAGGGCACAAACGAGCTGATGCGCAATAGGCTTACCTCGATCATCCTCGCCACGGGCTCCAATCCGATGGTCAAGGCGGCCTACAGCTCCGGAAAGCCCGCCTACGGAGTGGGCTCGGGCAATGTTCCCGCCTTCATCGAGCGCACGGCAAACATCCGCAAGGCTGTGGCGGATATCATTTCAGGCAAGATGTTCGATTGGGGCGTGCTCTGCTCGACGGAATCCGGCGTCATTGTCGATGAGCCGATCCGTGATGCAGTTATCAAGGAATTCAGGAAACAAGGGGCCTATTTTGTGTCACCCGAGGAGCGTGAACGACTCAGCCGCACGATGTTCGATCAGCGCGGCGCGATCAATCCGGATATCGTCGGCAAACCGCCACAGTTCATCGCGCGGAAGGCGGGATTCGACGTCTCGGGTGAGACGACTTGCCTGATCGCCGAAATCTCCGGAATCGGCCGGGAGTACCCGCTCTCCCGCGAAAAGCTCTCCCCCGTGCTCTCGTTCTTGACGGCCAACGGATGGCAGAAGGGCTGTGAACGGTGCATCGAAATGCTGAATTTCGGAGGCATCGGCCACTCGATGGTGATTCACTCGTCGGATTCCGAGGTCATTTTGAAATTCGGCCTTGAGAAGCCGGCGTTCCGAGTCCTGGTGAACACTCAGGCCGCCCTTGGCGCTGTGGGCTACACGAACGAGCTCACGCCGTCCATGACGCTCGGACCCGGCACGTTTGGCGGGTCCATCATCTCGGACAATGTTTCGGCGCGACATTTGATCAATGTGAAGCGCCTGGCATTTGAAACCCGCCCGATCAATCCGCCCCTCCATACCGCTGCGGCCGAAGAAACCCAACAAACCAATGTCCGCCGAACACCAACACCTCCTCAGCGTTCCTGGATGGACGTCATCGATGAACGCATCCGGGCCCGTGCCGGCAATGCGTGGCAGAAAGCAACATCCGAACCGGTCAGGCCGAAAGCGGAAGGAAAGGACTCGAAACAATTCGGCACGGGAATTTCGGAATCAGAGATTGAAAGAATCATCAGCGAATTCAAACCCAAGTAGGCCGCGGCCTCCCTCTTCTGTTTCTCCCGAAAAATCGTCCATTCACCCGGCAGCAGACTTCCTTGCTTCCCCACCTTCACCCACTCCCTCGCTCCTTTTACCTCCGTTCAACTCTGACCGTCGCCAAAGACCTGCTGGGAAAACTTCTTGTTCGGAAAATTGGTCCGAAGCTTCTGGTCGGGAAGATCGTGGAGGTTGAGGCATATCTCGGACGGAGAGATCCTGCGAGCCACGCCTACCGCGGGAAGACAAAACGCAATGAGGTGATGTTTTGGGAGGGAGGACACTTGTACGTGTACTTCACCTACGGAATGCATTTCTGTGCGAACGTGGTGACAGGGAGGGAGGGAATTGGGGAGGCGGTTTTGCTCAGGGCGGTTGAACCGTTGGCCGGGTTGGAAATCATGAAACGAAACAGGGGCTTGCGCCCAAACGCGAATGTCTATGATCTGACAAACGGTCCGGCGAAGCTGTGTGAGGCTTTTGACATCGGAAGAACCGAGAACGGATCGGATCTTTTGTCGGATTCAGTCATGATCGCACAAAACCGCGGCGGGGAGAGGGAGGTGGTTGTTGCAACGACCCGCATCGGCATCCGGCTCGGCACAGAGCATCGCTGGAGATTCCACCTGAAGAACAATCCCTGGGTATCGCGGCGCTGACGACCTTACGTACGAAGAACGCCCTTGAGAAAATATCCCGTGTGGGAGCCCTGAACAGCCAGGATATCCTCCGGCCTTCCTTCCGCCACAATCCGCCCCCCTTCCTCTCCTCCTTCAGGACCCAAATCAATCACCCAATCGGCAGTCTTGATCACATCAAGATTGTGCTCAATGACGATCACCGTGTTTCCCTTGTCCACGAGCTTGTTCAGAACCGACAACAGCATGCGGATGTCTTCGAAATGCAGGCCGGTCGTCGGTTCGTCGAGAATATAGAGCGTCTTGCCCGTGCCGATTTTCGACAACTCCGTAGAGAGTTTCACGCGCTGGGCCTCGCCTCCTGAAAGCGTTGTGGCCTGCTGGCCAAGACGTATGTAGCCCAACCCGACATCGAACAACGTCTCCAGATGACGCTTCACCCTCGGCAGATCGGCAAACAACGACAGCGCTTCTTCCACCGTCATATCCAGTACATCCGCGATGGAGTTCCCTTTATACCGCACTTCCAGTGTTTCCCGATTGTAACGCTTTCCCTTGCAAACATCGCAGAGAACGTACACATCGGGGAGAAAATTCATTTCGATGCGCCTCACACCGTCTCCTTCGCACTCCTCGCATCGCCCACCCTTCACGTTGAAGCTGAACCGCCCCGCCTTGTATCCGCGGATCTTCGCCTCCGGCAACTGCGTAAAGAGGTCGCGAATATGCGTGAACAAACCGGTGTAGGTGGCCGGATTCGACCGCGGTGTACGTCCGATGGGAGACTGGTCAATGTCGATGACCTTATCGATATGCTCTACGCCCTCGATCGAACTGTACGGCAGGGGAACAAGCCTGGTCTTGTAGAAGGCCCGCGAGAGGATGGGAAACAAGGTTTCGTTTATCAGCGAAGATTTTCCCGATCCGCTCACTCCGGTGACGCACACAAACGTGCCCAGGGGCACGGACAGATCAATGTTTTTCAGATTGTTCCCCCGCGCACCGCGCACCATCAATTTCTTTCCGTTTCCTTCTCTCCGCTTTTCCGGCACCGGAATCTCGCGGACTCCTCCAAGATACATGGCCGTCTGCGATTGCATTGCACCGTTTCCCCCGCCCCCGGTCCTCAACTCCGCCGGCCTCTTGCTTCTCGCTTCTTGCTTTGTGCTCCTGCCGTCGCTCTTTTCCCTCACAATCTCCGACGGAGAGCCTGTCCGTACCACATACCCGCCGTGCTCTCCCGCGCCCGGCCCCAGATCCACCACGTAGTCCGCGTGCTCGATCATCTCCTTGTCATGTTCCACCACAACGACGGTATTGCCAAGATCCCGAAGCGATTTGAGAGATTCGATGAGCTTGATGTTGTCGCGCTGGTGCAAGCCAATACTTGGCTCGTCCAGAATGTACAGCACGCCGACGAGCTGAGTGCCGATCTGAGTGGCCAGACGAATCCTCTGCCCTTCTCCGCCGGATAACGTGCGGGCGGACCGGTCGAGCGTCAGGTAGTCCAAACCGACGTTTATCAGGAAGCCCAAGCGGTCATTGATCTCCTTCAGTACCTGTCGCGCAATGGTCTGATGACGCTCTGAGAGCGTCAGGTTCATGAAGAATTCCTTGCAGGCGCGAATGGACAAGGAAACCACATCTTGAATATTCCACACCTGTTCGGTCTTTGCGTCCTCCAGCTTGATTGCGAGACTTTCCTTTCTCAGTCGTCCCCCTCCGCACGATCCACATGTTGTCGTCACCATAAAGGACTCCACCCACTCCCGGATCTGGTGGGACGTCGTCTCTTCGTAGTAACGCTTCAACATATCCATGATCCCTGCATACCGGTGGCGGTAGGTCACCGTTCTTCCCCGTCCCGTGTCGTACTCCACTTCCAGTTTTTCATCCCCGAGTCCGTACAACAGGGCCTTGCGCGCTTCGGGTGAGAGTTTCTTGAGGGGCGTTTCAAACGTGAAGCCGAACTTCTTCGCCAACGCCCCGACCTGGGCGAACATCCACGTCGGCCGGGGTTTACCGAGCGGAGCAATTCCTTCTTGCTGAATTGACTTGCTCTCGTCCGGCATGATCAGGTCCAGGCTGAACGCTTTCCGTTCACCGAGTCCTTCACATTCCGGACAGAAGCCGGCGGGGGAATTGAAGGAGAACGAGTTTGGCGCCGGTTCCTCGTAACTGATCCCGCACACATGGCAGGCATATTGCTGACTGAAGAGCTGGTCCTGTTTCCCGTTATTGACGATCACGACGCCGCCGCCGAAACGAAGGGCCGTTTCCACAGAATCTGCTATCCGGGACCGCATTTCGTTCTTGAGGACGATGCGGTCGACGACGATCTCGATGTTGTGGACCTTGTACCGATCGGCCTTGAGTCCCTGAACGATCTCCCTGACCTCGCCGTCGATCCGGACCCTCACAAACCCGTCTTTGGCAATCTGCTCAAACAGCTCCCTGTAATGTCCCTTTCTCCCGCGCACAACCGGAGCAAGAATCTGGAGTTTCGCTCCCTGCGGATATTTGCGGATCGCCTCGATAATCTGATCCGTGCTTTGTTTTTGCACCTTTCTTCCGCATTGATAGCAGAACTGAATACCCGCACGCGCAAACAGCAGGCGGAGGTAATCGTAGATCTCGGTGACCGTACCGACCGTGGAGCGTGGATTATGGCTGACGGTTTTCTGTTCGATGGAAATCGAGGGGCTAAGGCCTTCGATGTAGTCCACATCGGGCCGTTCCATGAGCCCGATGAACTGGCGCGCGTAGGCAGAGAGGCTTTCCACGTACCGCCGCTGGCCCTCGGCATAGATCGTGTCGAACGCCAGGCTCGATTTTCCGGATCCCGAGAGACCGGTGATGACGATCAGCCGTTCCCGCGGCAGTTCGACATCGATGTTCTTGAGATTATGAACTCTCGCCCCTTTGACAACAAGGCTTTCCTGTTCCTTCCGGCTCATCCTATCGACTCTCGGGGCCACACAGCGCTTCCGAATGTTCTTCTTGTGAAATCTTTTGCCACAGTCATTTTTGTACTTTGCCTTTGTTCACTTCTTTTTTCATTCCTACAGGACTCTTCTTCTCTTCTTCAAATACTCGAACAACGCCTTGTCGAACGGCGTCGCGGTATCCAGGAGCACATGGTCGATGTTGTTGTCCCTGCATTTGTGCCGGTACCCCTCGAGAAATTCCCTCATGGTTTGCTGATAGGCCTTACGAATGTGGTACGGCTGGGTCATCAGTTCCTCGTTTGTTTCCATATCTCTGAACACCGCTTCGCCTTCGAAAGCGAACGATCGTTCGAGCGGATCGAGCACCTGCATGACGATAACCTCGTTGCCGCGGGAGCGGAAATGTTTGAGAGCGGTCATGACTTTTTCCGGATCGTCAAAGAGATCGCTGATGACCACGACGAGGCCGCGGCGTTTGATGCGCTCGGCCACAGCATTCAGCGACGCGGCGGTTCCGGTCTTGTTCCCTGTCTGAAGTCCCTCGAGCTCCGCAAGGATCGAACGAAGGTAGGATGGCGTCGCACGGGGCCACAGCGAAACGCGGACGGTCTCGTCGTAGATCGTCAACCCCACCGCATCTCTCTGCTGGATCATCAGGTACGCCAGCGCCGCCGCGACATACGATGCGTACCGGCTCTTGGTTAATCTCCCTTCGGAACCAAACCCCATGGATCCACTGGCATCGACGATCAGGTAGGTCTTGAGGTTCGTTTCCTCCTCAAACTGCTTGATGTAGTAACGGTCCGTCTTGGCAAACGCCTTCCAGTCGATGTGTTTGATCTCGTCTCCCGGCATGTAGGGACGATGCTCGGTGAACTCGACGCTGAAGCCGTGGTACGGGCTCTTGTGCAGGCCGGTGAGAAAACCCTCAACGACCAGCCGCGCGCGCAGTTCCATGTTGGCGAGCTGGGCAACAACATCGGGCTTTAAGTATCTGACCGCATCATCCATGGCGTTTCCTCAGTGCGGCGCAAAAGAAGCCGTCCGTGCCGTGGAGATGGGGGAGCAGTCGGAGTGCATTTCCCGTCACGAATTTCTCCATTCCCGTTCGTTGCGCGTACTCTTCAAGGTCTGCGCGCTCGAAATCGGAATTTGCGGCCAGGAACGCGTCCACGACGTCCTCATTTTCATCCCGCAAAAGAGAGCAGGTTGCATAGAACATCATGCCCTCGGGCTTGACAAATCTTTTGTGCGCCTCCAAGATGTGAATCTGTTTTGTCTTCAATTCCGAAAGGTCCGACTCTTTCAGACTCCATTTCAAGCCCGGATTTCTGCGGAGGGTTCCCGTGCCACTGCAAGGGACATCGAGAAACACCGTGTCAAAAAAACCGTCATACTGTTCACGACTGACGAGATCGTCCGTCAACATCATTCGGATGTTCGAGGCTCCTGCACGTGCGGCCCGCCTTCGCAATTCGCCGATCCTCCGGTCATGCACATCTGCCGCAATGATCTCACCCCGATTCTTCATGATTGCCGCCAGATGCAGGGACTTTCCGCCCGCACCGGCACAGGCATCCAGAACCTTCCAGGTGGGTTTCGGGTCCAGCAGAATTCCCACAAGCTGGCTCCCTTCATCCTGCACCTCGAAAAGCCCGTCCCGAAATGCCTGCAAGCGAAAGATGTTCAAGCGTTTTGAAACAGTCAGTCCGACGGGCGAAAACCCGCCCGGACGGGCCTCCACTCCTTCCTTTCGCAGCCTTTCGACGCAGTCAGAAACCGTGGTTTTCAACGTGTTGACGCGCAGATTCAAGGGGGCTTGGGTGTTGAGCGACTCACAGAGGTTCGCGGCTTCCTCCCGGCCGTACGTTTCCAGAAGCCTGTCCGCGAGCCAATCCGGCAATGAATGCCGGACGGAAAATTGTGTCGTGAGATCGGGAGGTACAGAGCGGGCCTTCAGGCTGGCCAGAAAGCCATTGAGGGCCTCGGCCGACGGTTCCGATTTGAGCAATGGTTTCAGGTCGGCGACTGTGGGAATCGAATTGCCGGCTTTGTGAACGTGATAGACGACTATGGTGAAGAGGAGCCTCTCCTCGTTGGACAATCCGTTGATCTCTGCACCCAGACCGGATTCCGCAACGGTTTCGGACCATCGAAGATGCCGAAGCGTACCGTACGTTGTTTCGGCGACAAACCTCCGGTCATGCGAGCCCAGATATCTCCGAGACCGGAAGAACGAATCAATGAGGATGTCGGCCGGCCGGCCCGTGGAGCGGATCTGAAGCAGGAGTTCGCGTGTATGTCCGAGGAGGGACGAAAGTTGCATATCGCGGCAAGGTACTCACAAATGCCGCGGAAAGCAATGGAGAAATCTTTGAAAGATACAAACACCGACCCGGGAAAACCAAGGGCTTTCTGTTTTCGATTTCCTGCTCTTCGTGTTTCGTGATTCGAACTTCGGCTGTTCTTTAAATCGCTTCTGCTCTCAGCCTTACCACAAACTCCACCATCCCCCTGCCATCCAGACCGATGTCCACCGAATCCCCTTCGGTGATATTTCCCGAGAGAATCTTCTCCGCCAAGCCGTTCACAATGTACTTCTGGATCACGCGCTTGAGCGGACGAGCGCCAAAGGTCGGGTCGAATCCCAGTTCCGCCAGCCAGTCGATCAATTCCTCACTGAAGGACAAGGTAATATTTTTTGCCGAGGCCATGCGGTGCACACCCCTGAGTTGAAGATCCACAATCGACCGAATCTCGGATTTTGTAAGCGGCTTAAAGAGGATGATCTCATCAATCCTGTTCAGAAACTCCGGTCGGATGGTTTGTCGTAAGAGTTCGAACAACTTTGTTCTAAGCTCCCCCATCAGTTCTTCGCGATTATCCTCATTGAGGAACTCCAGCTGTCCCTGGATGAGATGGGATCCAAGGTTGGAAGTCATAATGATAATCGTATTTTTGAAGTTAACGGTTCTTCCTTTGCTGTCGGTTAACCGGCCCTCATCGAGCACCTGAAGCAGAACATTGAAAACCTCGGGATGAGCCTTTTCAATTTCGTCAAGAAGAACCACTGAATACGGTTTTCTACGCACTGCCTCGGTCAGTTGTCCACCCTCTTCGTATCCGACATATCCCGGCGGGGCACCGATCAACCGCGAAACGGAAAACTTTTCCATATACTCGCTCATGTCAATTCGCACCAGCGCCTGCTCGTCATTGAACAGGAACTCTGCCAGAGCCCGCGCAAGCTCGGTTTTTCCGACGCCGGTACTGCCCAGAAAAATGAATGAACCGATGGGCCTGCGTTCGTCCTGCATTCCCGCCCGACTGCGCCGAATGGCGTTGGCTACCGCTTTCACTGCCTCTTCCTGATCCACGAGGCGCTCATGGATACGGTCCTCCAAATGGAGGAGCCGGCTGCGCTCACTCTCCAGCATGCGGCTGACGGGGATCCCCGTCCATTTCGCCACGATCTCGGCGATGTCCTCCGCATCCACCTCTTCTTTGAGCATTCTGCGGGTCTTCTGAACCTCAGCGAGCTTGGCGGATTCGGCCTTCAGCTTCTTTTCGAGGCCTGCAATGACTCCATATCGCAGTTCCGCTACGCGGCCCAAGTCGCCCGCGCGTTCTTTCACCTCGGCTTCCTGCCTCGCCCGCTCGATTTCCTCTTTCATGCTCCGAATTTCCTGGATGAGTCCTTTTTCCAATTCCCAATGGGCTTTGAGTTCCGCTCTCGTTTGTTTGAGTTCGGCCAGGTCCCGCTCAATGGCGGCGAGACGATCCTTCGATTCCTCATCCTTTTCCCTTCGGACGGCTTCCCGCTCGATTTCAAGCTGTTTCACCTTGCGCTCCACCTCATCGAGCTCCTCCGGCATTGAATCGATCTCGATTCTGAGCTTCGAGGCCGCTTCGTCCACGAGGTCGATGGCCTTGTCGGGCAGGAACCGATCGGTGATATAGCGATGGCTCAATTGTGCTGCAGCGACAATCGCACCGTCGGTGATGCGGACACCATGGTGGACTTCGTAACGTTCCTTCAGACCACGGAGGATTGAGATGGTATCTTCGACGGTCGGTTCGTCAATCAGGACCGGCTGGAACCTGCGTTCCAGGGCGGGGTCCTTCTCGATGTGTTTCCGGTATTCGTCAATCGTGGTTGCGCCGATGGCACGTAAGTCGCCCCGCGCCAGCGCGGGTTTGAGCATATTGGCCGCGTCGACAGCGCCTTGAGCGGCACCCGCGCCGACCAGCGTGTGCAGTTCATCGATAAACAAGATGATCTCGCCGTTGGATTCGGTGACTTCCCGAAGGACGGCTTTGAGACGCTCCTCGAACTGGCCTCGGAAGCTCGTTCCCGCGACAAGCGAACCCATGTCGAGAGCTACGATGCGTTTCGTTTTCAGGGTTTCCGGTACGTCTCCTTGCACGATCCGGTGCGCAATGCCCTCGGCAATGGCCGTTTTTCCGACGCCGGGATCCCCAATCAGCACCGGATTGTTCTTTGTGCGTCTGGAGAGGACCTGGAGTACGCGGCGAATCTCATCCTGCCGTCCGATCACAGGATCGAGTTTTCCTTTTCGCGCAAGCTCATTCAGGTCCCGCCCGAACCTCTGCAACGCCTGGTATTTCTCCTCTGGTGATTGATCTGTCACTCGCTGGCTGCCTCTCAGGCTTTTGAGAGCCTTCAGGATGGCGTCTTTCGTGACTCCCTGTTCCTTGAGGATCCTTGAGGCAACGGACGCCTTGCCTCCCCGCTTCGGTTCCGCCAGAAGCGCCATCAGCAAGTGCTCGGTGCTGACGAATTCGTCCTTCAGCGACGCCGCTTCCTTGTGGGCGGCCTCAAACACCTCGGCAAGTGCGGGGGAAAGATGCTGGCCCGCCGCACCTCCTCCCTCGATCTTCGGAAGTTTCTCGAGCTCCTCGTTGATCTTGATCCTTAGATGCCGGACGTTTGCGCCGACCCTTTGAAGGGTGGGAACAACGATTCCTTCGTCCTCCTGCACCAGCGCCGCCAACAGGTGTTCGGGTTCGATGGACGGATTATTATAGTTCGCCGCGATCGCCTGGGCGTTCTGGACGGCTTCCTGAGACTTAATGGTAAATTTATTGAAGTTCATTCCTGATCCCTTTCGCAAAACGAAAAGGCGAGGGGGAAGCCTCGCCTTTCCACCTCTGAACATGTCGTCGGATGGTTACGACTTGTTCTTATTCTTCTCTTCCTTCTCATCGACGACCTCGAAGTCGGCGTTCTCCACCCGCTTTCCGGTTTTCCCGGGTTCCTCAGACGACGGTCCTGCTTGAGGACCTTGCGGACCCTGAGCGCGCGTGGCCTCGTACATTTGCGACGATGCTTCGTTCCATGCCGCGTTCAATGCCTCGGTCTTCGCCTTGATGTCGCCGATCGATCCGCTCTTGATTGCTTCCTCGAGCGCGTTGGCCGCGCTCTCGACCTTGGCCTTGACCTCTGGATTCATCTTGTCGCCCAGATCCTTGAGCTGTTTCCGCGTCTGAAAGACCAAGTTGTCGGCCTGGTTTTTCGTCTCGATCTCTTCCTTCCGCTTCCTGTCCTCTGCCGCGTGCGCCTGGGCATCAGACTTCATTTTTTCGATCTCCTCCTTGCTCAGTCCGCTCGAGGACGTAATGCGAATGGACTGTTCCTTGTTGGTCGCCTTGTCCTTGGCGGAAACGTGCAGAATACCGTTTGCGTCAATGTCGAACGTGACCTCAATTTGAGGCACGCCGCGCGGGGCGGGCGGGATTCCATCGAGGTGGAACCTGCCCAGCGTGCGGTTGTCCACGGCCATCGGACGCTCACCCTGGAGAACATGGATCTCGACCGACGGCTGGTTATCCGATGCCGTCGAGAAGATCTCGCTCTTCTTTGTCGGAATCGTCGTATTGGCCGGAATCATCGGCGTCATAACGCCGCCCAGCGTTTCGATGCCCAGCGTCAGCGGGGTCACATCGAGCAGAAGAACATCCGTCACATCGCCCGTCAGCACACCGCCCTGAATTGCGGCTCCGATGGCGACGACTTCATCCGGATTCACGCCTTTATGTCCTTCCTTGCCGAAGATATCCTTCACGAGCTGTTGAATTCTCGGAACGCGGGTCATGCCGCCCACGAGAATGACCTCGTCGATTTCCCGCGGACTCAGGCCTGCATCTTTCAGAGCTTTCTCGACCGGCGGTACACATCGCTGGACCAGGTCTTCAACGAGCTGTTCGAACTTCGCCCGAGTGATGGTCGTGGTCAGATGTTTCGGACCGTCCGCGGTTGCGGTGATAAACGGGAGATTGACCTCCGTTTGCATGAGCTGGGACAGTTCCATTTTCGCTTTCTCGGCGGCCTCCCGCAAACGCTGAAGCGCCATCGGGTCCTTGCGCAAATCGATTCCTTCCTGCTTTTTGAACTCATCCGCCAGGTAATCGATCAGGCGCTGGTCGAAGTTGTCGCCGCCCAGATGGGTGTCGCCGTTGGTGGATTTCACCTCGAAAACGCCGTCGCCGAGTTCGAGAACAGAAATGTCGAATGTGCCGCCGCCGAGATCAAAAACCGCCACTTTGATATCCTTGTTTTTCTTGTCGAGGCCATAGGCCAGTGCCGCGGCGGTGGGCTCGTTGATGATGCGCCGCACATTCAGGCCGGCGATCTCACCCGCCTCCTTCGTTGCCTGCCTCTGGGCGTCATTGAAATACGCCGGAACCGTGATAACGGCATCCGTCACTTTCGTCCCAAGATAATCCTCGGCCGTTTGCTTCATCTTCTGCAGGATCATGGCAGAGATTTCCGGCGGGGAATAGACACGGTCCCCTGCTTGAACACGGGCCGTGTTGTTGTCTCCCTGAACAACCTTATAGGGGACGAGCTTCATCTCCTCGTTCACTTCGTGATAAAACCGTCCCATGAACCTCTTGATGGAGTAGATGGTGTTCTGCGAATTTGTCACCGCCTGACGTTTCGCGGCCGCCCCGACGAGTCGCTCACCCGACTTGGTAAACGCGACCACAGACGGAGTCGTCCGCGACCCCTCTGCGTTGGCAATCACCACGGGGTCATTGCCTTCCATCACGGCGACCACTGAGTTCGTCGTTCCCAGGTCGATGCCGATGATTTTTGTGCTCTTAGTGGACATAGATCATTCTCCTTTGTTCGGATCGTGCAAGCCGCTGTGCTTCGGGCGGGGAAAAACGGGCGGGTCCACCTCACTTGGGCGGACCCGGCCGGTTATGCCATGAAGCCTCGCGTGTGTCATGCGTCGGTCAATTTCTGACCTTGACTTCAATCTGTTTCGGTTTCGCCTCCTCCGCCTTGGGAAGCGTGATCGTGAGGATGCCATCCTTGTAGCCGGCATCGATCTTGTCACTCTTCACCGAGGTGGGAAGCGTGAAGGACCGTTGGAACGAGCCATAGGTCCTCTCCATCCGGTGGAAATTCTCGCTCTTTTCCTCTGTCTCCTGTTTCTTCTCGCCCCGGATGGTCAGGATGTTGGACTCGAGCGTGATTTTGACATCATCTTTCTTCACGCCGGGCAGTTCAACCTTCACCACATACTCGTCCTCCTTCTCGTGAATGTCCACGGGGGGAGTCCACATACTCAGGCCGAACGTGCCATCATCCTGAATCCCTCCCCTCATGAGACTATCGAACAGCCGGTCGAATTCCCGGTGGATGTTCCACAGCTCGCTGGGGAAGGAAGTTTCACGCGTTGGATTCCATCGAATCAGTGCCATAGTGATTCCTCCTTTCTTTCGGTATTACATGATCGGAATTTCCCGTGCTTTGAATTCATCGGATTTCGGAAGCACGACGGTCAAAACGCCGTCCTCGAATTCCGCTTGAATACGTCCGGATTCAATTCCGTCCGTCAACGTAAACTGTCTGAAATAGCTCCTACGGGCAATCTCGTTGAGCACAAACCTCGCCTCGCCCTCGTGCAAAGAACCGACACTGCCCTTGATGCTCAGGGTCCGCGCATCGATGCTGACCCGGAGACTCTCCCGCCGGGCGCCAGGCATGTCTATTCGGACGATGAACGAATCACCGGTCTCAAACACATCGGCCGCCGGCGTCACAATCTCTTCGCGAAGCTCCGGCTGGTGCACCAATGCATTGTTGCCGCGCCGGACGAGCGCCGTATCGTTCTTCTTCGTCGTCATGGCCGGTCTCCTTTAGCGGATACTGATCTCCCGGGGCCGGGCCTGCTCCGTCTTTGGCAGACGGATCCTCAGAATTCCGTCTTTCATCTCGGCAGAGATCTCGTTCACGTTGACCTCGTCCGGAAGCTCGAAACTACGGACGAAAGGATGCGTGTGCGTCTCGTGCCGAAGAACCCTCGTTCCCTCAGGGAGTCCGTAGTGCTTGCGCTCCCCGCGAAGAACCAGATTTCCCTCTTCAATGGAGATCTTCACGTCCTCCTTCTTCATCCCGGGAAGCTCAGCCGTAATCACATACTCGCCGTCATACTCGGCAACATCCATCGCCGGGTATGTTGCAGTCCGGACTGTCCGAAAGCGCGAAAGCATCTCGTCAACAGTCCGGTCAATGTCAAACAAAGGATCAAAACCAGCAATTCGAACAAACATCGTTGTGTCCTCCACATTGGTTCTCTTGCCCCCTATAACACCCAATTATCGTGCCAGAGAGTCGCCCCTTCCATACAATTCCCCCTAACTTATTGTCTTACAGTCACTTATCGAAACAAGAGCCTACATGCCACCAACAAGTCAAGGTGTCATTTTGTCATAATACTGACAAAAAAAATAGACTTATTAGCATACTCTTCTGCCAAATTTTCAGTCTTGCATAGAATCCAATAATTCGGTATTCTGGCTCGCTTTTAACAATTGGAAGGAAAACCTCGATGCGGAAAGCGATGCTTCTTTTCTTTTTCCTTTTTGCCGGACTCTCGGCTCAGCCGAAGAATTTCTTTGACAAACAGGCGTGGCCAGGGTATTCATCAATCGATCCGAATGATCTGAGGGCGCACCTGACTTTTCTTGCTTCGGACGAGTTGGAGGGACGGGAAACGACCTTTCGAGGGCAGAAGGTCGCCGCCCAGTACATCGCGGCCTGGTTTTCGCGTTTGAGACTGAAGCCGGGGGGGACGAACGGAACGTACTTCCAACCGTTTGAGCTCGACAATGACCGCGTGGATCCATCGACAAGCATCAGCATCAAAAACAATCGCGGCACACGCTCTTTTGTGTTTGGGAAGGATTTTCTGTCGAACGCCACCCTGGACACGACTTTTTCCTCCGTTCCCGTTTTTGTCGGCTTTTTTGATTCCCCGCGCACGCCAGAGGAAGAAACGGCCCTTGCCGACAAGATCGTGGTGCTCCTGGCCGGGCAGAGAGACACCTCCGAGGCCGGCCGTCAACGCGGCAGGAGGTCCATGTTCAGAGCGTTTCGTAACGCAGCCGCGGTCCTCGTTGTGATCAACGAAAAGGAAGGCACCATCGATGACCTCGCAAAATCGTTCGCGGGCTTCCTGCAGAAGGGGTCTTTTTCCTTGAGGGAGAGCGCGCGGCGCGGCGGCAGCACTCCCACAGTCTTCATCAGCCCCACCGTCGCCGAAGAGCTGCTGGCCGGCCTCAACTCGACCCTCTCCCGGTTGCGGGAGAATCTCATGTCGGACTCCACATTTCATCCCATACCATTAAAGAATGTCACCGTCACCCTCGACTTTAACGTCCACCACGAAGTCAAGACCTCCGAGAACGTGATCGGCATTCTCGAAGGTTCCGACCCGGTTCTGAAGAACGAATATGTTGTGCTGACAGCCCACTACGACCACGTCGGCGTCAATCCCGCCTCCGGTGATGTGTACAACGGAGCCGATGACGACGGATCCGGCACATCGATGATCCTCGAGCTCGCCGAGGCCTTCGCGATGAACCCGCGGAAACCGAAACGCACTATCGTGTTCATGACCGTGGCAGGCGAGGAAAAAGGCCTCCTGGGCTCATCGTACTACACTTCTCATCCGATCGTTCCCCTCGAGAACACCCTGGCCAACATCAACATGGACATGATCGGACGGATCGATCCGAAACATCGATCCCAGAATGAGCCGTATGTGTACATCATCGGGTCCGATAAAATCAGCACCGAGCTCGACAGCCTCCTGCAAGCGGCCAATCGGCAGACGGTCAACCTCGCTCTGGACTACCAGTACAACGACGACAACGACCCGAACCAGTTCTACCGCCGCAGCGACCACTACAATTTTGCCCGTAATGGTGTCCCCATTGCGTTTTTCTTCACCGGCGTACACGAAGACTATCACCGTCCGACGGACACAGTGGACAAAATCGAATTCGACCGCATGGCGATGATCGGCAAATTGATGTATGCTACAACGTGGAAGGCTGCGGAGTTTCCGCGCATGCTCCGGAAGGATGGAAAACCTTCGGTCTATTCCGGAGGCCAATAACAACAGACCATGCTGTCCAAAGCTCTGATTCAGGAACGGCTCCAGACCCGGTTTGTGGGAAGGAAGCTCTTCGTTTTCGAGACGATCGATTCCACGAATGCCTGCGCGAAAACGCTGGCTGAGGCTGATACCGAGGAAGGCGCCGTTGTGGTGGCAGAATTTCAAACCCAGGGCAGGGGACGGCTTGGCCGTCCATGGGAGGCCGAAGCAAACGAGAACTTGCTCTTCTCTGTCATTCTGCGTCCTTCCATCCCCCGACCGCTTGCCGGATTGCTGACCTTCTTTGCCTCCGTGGCCGTGGCGCGGGCCATCGACGAGACCGGTACCGCGCCGGCCGTATGCAAATGGCCGAATGATGTTTTGCTCGACGGCAAGAAAGTCTGCGGAATCCTTCTGGAGAATTCGCTGAGAGGTGAAACAATCGAATATTCAATCGTTGGTATCGGCCTCAACGTCAACCAGGAACGATTTCCGGATCCCCTGCGGCACCGGGCAACGTCGTTGAGAATTGCGCTCGGGCGGCCCATTGATCGTATCGATTGCCTCGCCCGTGTTCTGCTCTCGTTGGAGCGAGCCTACGAGGATGTCCGCGGCGGCGATTTCGAAGCGATCCTCGCCGACTGGACGTCCCGATGCTCAATGTTCGGACGCGAAATCACCGTCACTCAGAACAACGACCTGGTGACCGGCAAAGCTGTGGGCCTGAAGAAAGACGGCGGGCTGGTGCTGCAGACCCCTTCCGGTCCACGTACGATCTACGCCGGCGACATCTCTCTTCTTCCATCACCCTAACCATGCTTCTCGCTATCGACATCGGGAACACCCACACGGTTTTCGGGGTCTTCAGCAACGAGAAATTGAAAGCCGACTGGCGCGTGTCCAGCAATCCCCAGCGAACCGGCGACGAAGCGGGCACCCAGCTTCAACAGCTTCTCGCCGCGCGCGCAATCGACGCTTCTGCCATCACCGACATCGGCATTTCGTCGGTCGTGCCGAATCTGACAGACGTCTATGTTGATACGGCAGGGAAGTATTTCGGGATTACCCCCATTATCATCGACTCACGGCTCGATCTTGGCATTGCCATCCGATACACGGATCCTACGGCAGTCGGCGCCGACAGGCTGTGCAATGCCCTTGCGGGTTTTGCAAAGTATGGGGGCCCGCTGATTGTTGTGGACTTCGGGACGGCCACGACCTACGACGTCATTGCATCGAATGGAGATTACCTCGGCGGGGTGATTGCTCCCGGCATCGAGACGTCGGCCGCAGACCTCCACCGTAGAGCGGCCAAACTTCCGAAGATCGAATTGCACCTCCCTCCCACCGTCATCGGCGTGGACACGGTATCGAGCATGCAGGCAGGCATTCTCTGGGGCGCCATTGACAGTTTAGAGGGAATGATCAGGCGGCTTCAGGAGGAGATCAGGAAACGGGAAGGCAAAAAGGCCAGGGTCATCGCCACGGGTGGATTCTCTGAATTCATTCGAAGGCAGAGCCCGGTCATTGAAGCGTGCGAACCTACTCTGGTCCTCGACGGGGTGCGAATCATCGTTCAGCGAGTGCGGCGCGGGTGACTCATGCCTGCATCGGGGGATCTTCCCTGTCTTTCAAGGCCTTGATCTTCTGCTCGAGCTCCTTTTCGATCTCTTCGATCGCCGATGACATTTCGTGCCGTGCATACACGAGCTGGTAGAGATTCAACAAACCCTTGATGCCCGACTCCAGCACCGCAACCTGCCGCTGAAGCTCTTTGAAGATGGCATCGAGACGTGCGCGCGCCGTTCCCGCTTCCATCTGGCGCAACGCTTGGGGAGCCTGAATTTCCAGTTGGACCGCGATCTCGGCCAGGGCCGAGTTCAGGGCAGGCGTCATGGCATTCAGGACGCTTCGCACCCGCTCCGTCGCTTCCTTGTTGAGGAGGATCTCGCGGGCCTGATCTTCTTCCGCCTCCTTTGCCACGCGAAACATGTGCCTCTCACGTGTCGCCTCGATCACCGCTCCGAGGTGGGGAATATCGATCTCCTCTTTCCGCAGGTAATCATATGCCCCCAGTTTCATGGCCTCCACGGCCACAGTTTCATTGCCGGCTCCCGTGAGCACGACCACCGGAATCCTGATCTGCTCTTCATTCAAACGGCGCAGGACGTCCAGTCCGGACATCCCGGGCATGAAATAGTCCAAAAACATCAAGTCGAAGAATCCCTTTCCGCTCTGGAGAATCTCCAGCGCTTCCTCGCCGGAGGAAGCCGTCACCACACGATGACTGAATTCATCCGCCATCACGTTTGAAAAAAACCGTCTGAACTCGTCGTTATCGTCGACGAGGAGGATGTTCGCCTGTGAAGAGGCCGGATACATTTGGGACAATCGGTTCACGTGTTCTTCAAGACAACGTACGGCGAAAACGACCTCTCTGCTGTGCGTTATCGCACACCAAACATCAGAACGGAGGCATTCGCCCAGTCAACGAGGGGGGCAAAATAGAGTCCCAGGATCACCGTGGGAAGGAGAAGCACGAGGAGTAGGACGACCTGGGGCATGCTGAACGCCAGGGGCCCGGCATCCTTTTCGGGATCGCGGAGGAACATGTTCCTCAGAACGCGGACATAGTAATACAACGAGACGACGCTGTTCAGCGCGCCGACAACGGCGAGCCAGACCCATTGCGCGTCAAGCAACGCCACAAACAGGTAGAGCTTGCCGATGAACCCGGCCGTCGGCGGCAGGCCCGTGAGGGAGATGAAGAAGATCACCATCGCAACGCCGACGAGCGGGGACCGGTATCCCAATCCCTTGTACGAGTCGATGTCTTCACTGCCGGTCTTGTTCGCCACCATCATGACCACGAGGAAAGCGCCGAGATTCATAAAAAGATACACCACAAAATAGATCAGCACTGCGGCCAGGCCCTTGTCACTGAGCACAACGACACCCATCAGCATGTAGCCGGCATGAGCAATGCTGGAGTACGCAAGAAGGCGCTTCAGATTGTTCTGCCAAATTGCCACAAGGTTGCCGAGGGTCATCGTGAGGACCGACAAGATTGCAAGCAGCTTGTTCCATTCGAATCCCTGAAGCGAAGCCCACATGCCCTCGGGCAGACCGATGACGCTGGAATCGATGAAGGAGACTTTGAAGAACCGAATCAGCATGGCAAACCCTGCCGCTTTGGACGCCACCGAGAGAAAAGCCGTGATGGTCACCGGCGCGCCCTCGTATACGTCGGGTGTCCAAAAATGAAACGGAACTGCCGAAATTTTGTAGCCGAATCCTGCGATCATCAGAATGCTCGCAATCAGGAGGGCAACCTCATCCACCTCACCTCCGCTGAGGGCTTTATTCACTCCATAGATGTCCGTGGCGCCCGTCAACCCGTAGAGAAGAGACACTCCATAGAGCATCAGTCCGCTCGACAACGCTCCGTAAATGATGTACTTCAGCGACGCCTCACTGGAATCTCCGGCATCCTTCGTGTATCCGGCAAGAACATAGGAGGTCAGACTCGTCAGTTCCAGCGCCAAGATCATCATCAGCAGATTGGCCGAAGCGGACATGAGGTACATGCCGAGTGTGAGAGCCAGCAGAAGCGAAAAGTACTCTCCGCGGTAGCGTTCCGCGTTTTGCACCTCGGAGGAGAACAGGGAGAAGAAAATGATCAGGATAGAAGAGCCGGCGATCACGGTCTTGAAGAAGACCGAGAACGGATCGACCACAACCATTCCGGAAAAGATCGATTGCGACGTCCCGGCCTGGTCGAGCACGAAAAAGAGCGAGACCGCAACCCCGAGGAGCGCCGCACTCGGAACCGCCACCCGCCCCCTGTTCCGCCCTTTGCTCGAAAGGATCAGACTGATCAGAAGCGTCAGACAGAACGCGGCGACGAGGGTCACCTCGGGAAGAAACTGGGAAAGACTGTTCAGAATTTGCTCGATCATAACGGCCGTTTAGGGCACCATAGCCATGGATGCGCCTGTCGCAACGACATTCACCAGGTGGTTCAGGGAAGTTGTCAAAAGATCCAGGAGGAGCGACGGGTACACTCCCAGGGCCAGCACGATGACACCTAACGGCACGAGGGTAAACATCTCGCGGCCGTTAATATCGGGGAGTCCCGCCCACCTCTCGTTCGGTTTTCCGAGAAACACCCGTTGAATCGTCCACAACATATAAGCGGCGGTCAGCACAATTCCCAACGTCGATGCGATCGTAATGATGCGGTGGGTCTGGAAAGCACCCAGGAACGAGAAGGCTTCAGAGACAAAACCGCTGAGTCCGGGCAGGCCGAGCGCCGCAAAGAACGCCACCATCATGATCCCCGTGTACTTCGGCATGGTGATCGCGAGTCCGCCGAAGGCGTCCAGATCACGCGTGTGCGCCCGGTCGTAAATGACGCCGACAATCAAGAAGAGCATTGCGGTGATGGTGCCGTGGTTGAACATCTGAAACACCGCACCGACCATTCCCTGAGTGTTCAACGCGGCCATGCCCAGCAGAACGACTCCCATGTGGCTGATGCTGGAGTAGGCGATGAGCTTCTTGAAATCCTGCTGTGCCATGGCACAGAGTGCGCCATAGACAATATTGATGAAGGCCACAACCGCAAGCGGGACGGCGTACGCCTGAGCGATATCAGGAAACATCGGATAGCTGATTCTCAGGAGGCCATAGGTTCCCATTTTTAAAAGCACGCCCGCCAGGATCACGCTGATCGCCGTCGGGGCCTCAACGTGGGCATCCGGCAACCAGGTGTGGAACGGGAAGATCGGAACCTTGATTGCAAATCCGATAAACAAGGCAATATAGGCAAGGGAGCGCCAATACGTTCCGATCCCCGCCAGGAGGCTCCCCGGTTCATAGTTGGCCGGGTTCATCATGGCCAGCATGTTGAAGGTATGGATCTTTTCTCCGGTTAACGGATCCATGACGGTCACACTGAAATACAGGGCGATCATGGCCAGCAGAATCAGCACACTACCCAGGAGGGTGTAGAGGAAGAACTTAATGGCCGCATATTCGCGCCGCGGACCGCCCCAGATGCCGATGAGGAAATACATCGGCAGAAGCATAAGCTCCCAAAACACGTAGAACAGGAAAAAGTCCAACGCCACAAAGACACCCATCATCCCGGTGTCCAGAAGCAGAAGCATGGCCATGTAGCCCTTCAGCGACTTCTCGATGTTCCAGGAAGCAAAAACCGCAATGAAACTGATCAGAGCCGTCAGGAGAACCATGGACACGCTCAGGCCGTCTACGCCCAGAAAATACTCAATCTGGATTCGTCCGAACCAGGAAGTCGCGGGCACATCGATCCACGTGGCCTTTTCGACGAACTGCATCCCTTCGAGAGAGTTGATGCCCGCCATTCCCTGGTTAAAAGAAAAATATATGACGATCGCGAGGACGACTTGGAGGAACGTCACGCCCGCAGGGACCCATTTTAAGGGACCCTCCTTTCCTTTCGGAACCGTCAGAACGGCCACCATGCCGATAATCGGCAGAAAGGTTATCCAAGTGAGAATACCAATACCAATGAATTCCATGAGGTCGTTCCTCCGCTAACTCACATCAGGTGAACCACAAGAAGAAAACCATGACGCCCAGCAAGACAAACGCCAGATAGGTCTGCACTTTCCCCGTCTGAATCCTGCGCGTCAGGAGGCCGAAAAATCCGGCCAGGTACGCGACCAGATTGACAACGCCATCGACGATCCTGTTGTCGAAACCCCCTACGCCGACATAAAACAGGAAGAACGTCAGTCCTCCTACACCAAGGCTGAGAATCCCGTACCACACTGCCTGCAGAGCCGTCGCCTGCTCCGGCCAGATTGCCGTGCCGGTCAGCCATGCCGCGTACACGGACACAGCTCCGCTTACCATGAGATAGAAGACAGCGGCGAGGTTCCCCTCCTCCCAGTTCCGCTTCGTACCCAATGTGACCGCACGGGTCCAACTCGCGGTCCCGTTTACCAACCCATCAATGATTATGGTGTCGACCCAGCGAAAAGCGCGCGTCAAGAGGAGGGTTCCTTTGACCACGGTTGCATCGTAGGCCTCGTCAAAATACCACTTGTTCAGCAAAAACGAGTGGATGGGGCGGAGCGCTCCTGCGACGGCATCAGCGCTGATCTTGCGCCACTTGTACGTCATAAACGCCAGCAGAATGCCCAGACCTGCTACCGTCAGCGAGAGAATCATTGCGTTGGAGTGGACATGGTGCAAGGTTGCTTCAAACTCTGCGGACCCGGCTGCCGCCATCGACGCGGGGACGACTGAGACGGGGCGGACGATCGCATCGTAGAACCATCCGTCCGCGGCCCCAAACGGATTCAGGCTGTAGAATGCAAAGAACGACAGAACGGCAAAAACGACGAGAGGAACGGTCATGGTGGCCGGAGATTCATGAATGTCCGCAAGCCGCGCCGGGTCCTTGTGCTCGCCGAGGAACACCAGAATCACCAGACGGAACATGTACAACGCGGTAAGGCCGGCAACGAAAAATCCCACGATCGGGATCAGGACATTCCCCGTGAGCTCGCCGAATACAAGTGTGCCCGCAAGTATTTCGTCCTTACTCAGGAATCCGGATGTAAGCGGCACTCCCGATATCGCGAGCGTGTAGACAATGAAGGTCCAGAACGTCACGGGCATCTTTTTGCCGAGACCGCCCATGTTCCGGATGTCCTGGGGATCGGTCTCATGGTCATGCTTCGCATGCAGTGCATGATGCATTGCGTGAATCACCGAGCCGGAACCAAGGAACAGGCCGGCCTTGAACATGGCGTGGGTGATCAGATGAAAGAATCCGGCCGTGTAGGCTCCCACGCCCAACGCCATGACCATATAGCCAAGCTGACTCACCGTGGAGTAGGCAAGGACTTTCTTGATGTCGTTCTGAGCAATCGCGATCGTTGCCGCAATGAACGACGTGATGGCGCCGATCGTCGCGATCACCGCGAGGGCGTCCGCCGTCATCATGGCGAATGTCCGCGCGACAAGGTACACGCCGGCGGCGACCATCGTGGCCGCGTGAATTAAGGCGCTGACGGGTGTGGGGCCCTCCATCGCGTCGGGGAGCCAGACATGCAGGGGAAACTGCGCCGATTTGCCGACTGCACCGGCGAAGATCAGAATCCCCGCCGCCGTCAACCACGCTTCACTGCCCAACGGAATCGTGCCGCTTTGCATGGAGCTGAAAATGACGTCGAAGTTGAACGAATGAAACGTGGCAAACAGGATCATGATTCCGGTGAACATGCCGATGTCGCCGATCCTGTTCACAATGAATGCCTTCTTGGCGGCGTCCGACGCGGATTTCTTTTCGAACCAGTGGCCGATCAACAGATAGGAGCTGAGTCCGACGAGTTCCCAGAACACGTACATCATCCAGAAATTGTTCGTCAGCACAATTCCCAACATCGAGAACGTGAAGAGCCCGAGATAGGCGAAATAGCGGCCGTATCGGACATCTCCATGCATGTAGCCGATCGAGAACAAGTGGACGAACGAGCTCACGATCATCACGGCAACCATCATGATTGCAGAGAGGTTATCCACCATGATGCCCAGCTCGATTTTGAGCGGGCCTATGCCGGCGACCGTGCCGAAGTCCACCCAGGTGAACAGGGTCTGCAGAACGTCATCATGGTATCGAGAGAGCTTTGCGGAGAGGATGAGGCCCGCGAGCACGAGACCACCGAACACCATGGCCGTCCCGAACCAATCCCCCTGTTTGGGCATCCGATTGCCGAAGAAAATGAGGACGACAAAGCTCAGCAGAGGGATAAACAGAACGGCGGTCGAAAGCAGAATGATCGTTTCAGGTGCCATACGGTCGGATATCCGTCAATCGCGCAATTGATTGATCTCGTCCACGTTCACCGTGTTGAACATCTGGTAGATGTTGAGCACAATAGCAAGGGCGATCGCCGCCTCGGCGGCCGCCAGGATGATCACAAAAACGGCGATCACCTGCCCGTCGAAGGTTCCCGTCGTGAACCTGGAGAACGCCACAAAATTGATGTTGGCCGCGTTCAGAATGAGTTCGATGCCCATGAGAACCATGACGGCGTTGCGACGGGTGATGATCGCAAAGACTCCCAGCGAAAAGAGGATGCCGCTGACGACGAGAAAATGAGTCAGACCGGGTTGTGTCAGCCAGTCGTTCATAGGGGGCATTCAGACCTTTCTCTCCCGGCGAGCAATCATCGCGGCACCGATTAAGGCAACGAGGAGGATGACCGATGCCACTTCGAACGGGAGGACATACGTCGTCAGCAACGCCGTACCGATCTGGGGGGCCGTCTCCTCGGGGGTAAAGAGCTCCGGAAGGACTTTCCAGTCCGTTGAGACCAGGACATGCACGAGGACACCCGCGAGAGCGGCGACAATGAGCAAGGCCGGCAGGACGTGAATCGTCCCGGTACGCATTTGCACATCGATCACCCGTGTGGTGAGCATGACGCCAAAGATCAGGAGAACAAGGATTGCCCCGACATAGATCATCAACTGCGTGACCGCCAGGAAGTCGGCCATGAGGAGAACGTACAATCCGGCAACGCCGAAGAAGGCGAACAAGAGTGCAAATGCCGAGTACACGATGCTCCGTGAAAAAACGACGATCGCGCCGGCAATCAGAGTGATCGCCGCAAAAACATAAAAGACGATCGTGGTGAGTTCCATCTTACCCTTGCTTTGACTGTTCGGACTTTTTCTTTTCTTCCGCAGCCGCTGCCGCCGCAGCCTTCTTGGCGGCCGCTTCCTCCTCCGCCTTCTTCAATTTCGCCTTCGCGTCATCAATCTGATCCGGTTTCATCGCGCTGAATTGATAGATCAGGTTGTGTCGGTCGAACTCGGAGAATTCATAGACATCCGTCATGACAATGCACTCGGTCGGACAGGGGTACACGCAAAGCCCGCAGTAACAGCACTTGGCAATGTCGATGTCGAATCGCGGCACATGCAGACGCTTCTTGTGCCCCGTCGAGGTAACCCCAAGATCCTGGTCGGGCGTGGCTTTGATCGTTTCAATCGTGATGCAATCCACCGGACAAGCCAGGGCACATTGATCACAGCCGATGCAGTCGTCGATGTTGACATAGAGCCGGTTGCGGGCTCTTTCGGGCATCTTCAGCTTAACATCAGGATACTGGATCGTCACTGCCGGGCGCACCAGGTGCCTGATCGTCACGTTCAGACCGACGGCAATCGACGAGAGCGCCTTCCAGATATCGCGAAAATATGTCCGAACAGCTTCCATCTCCTCCTCTCTAAAGCACGAGAATCAAACCGACGCCAAACAAGCAGACAAACAGGAAAGGGATGAGCACCTTCCATGACGTGTACATCAGCTGGTCCACACGCAGGCGCGGAAGAGTCCAGCGGATCCAGATCTGCAGGAACACGAAGAAGTACCCCTTGGCCACGATCCAGAACACGCCCCAGAGCGGGCCGGACATGAAGTCCCCGAACGGGCTGGACCATCCGCCCAGGAAAAGGCAGGCCGCAACACCGGACACCAGGTACATGTTTGCATACTCGGCGAGATAGAAAATGGCGAACTTCATGCCCGAGTATTCGGTGTTGTATCCCTGCACCAGCTCAGATTCTGCCTCCGGGAGATCAAACGGGGTCCTGTTCACTTCGGCCACACCGGCAATGAACATGATGAGGAAGGCAGTGACCGTGAAAGGCAGGAGGAGCAGTTTCTGGACAACAGGCAGGGGTCCGCCAAACACAACCCAGTTCAGGATCCCTCCCTCCTGAAACCGGATGACATCTTGCAAATTAAGCGACCCTGTGATCATCACCGCCACCAGCAGGGCCAGCGCTGTCGGAATCTCGTAGCTGACGATCTGTGCGGCAGATCTCATGGCGCCGAATATCGACCATTTGTTGTTCGAGGCCCATCCGGCCATGAGAAGTCCCACCACGACGATCGATGAAACCGCGATGATGTAAAAGGCGCCGAGATTGATGTCACTGCCGATGTACGCACTGCTGAACGGCAATGCGGCAAACCCTGCGTAGGTTCCGATGAATACCAGATAGGGAGCCATGATGAACAGGGGCTTGTCTGCCGCGGCAGGCACCGTGTCTTCCTTCTGGAGCAACTTCAGAATATCGGCCACCGGCTGGAGGATTCCATGCGGTCCGGTGTACATGTAGGCGAGACGATCCTGCATGTGGGCGGATACTTTCATTTCCGTCCAGACGGTCACGAGGGCATAGACCAGGATAAACACCAGCGGTGGCGCCGCCAGGAGTACATAGAGGATCCAGCTTTCTCCGATGATGGATTGAAGAAGTTCTTCCATGACTTGTCTTACCGGTCGACCTCGCCCAGAACAATATCCACACTGCCCACGATGGCCACGAGATCCGCGACCATGGCACCGCGGGAGATTTCAGAAAGCACGCTCAGGTTCACAAATGCCGGCGCACGAGCCTTCACGCGATAAGGGCTGGCTGTACCGTCACTCACGATGTAGAATCCCAACTCTCCTCGGGGGGATTCCGACCGCACATACACCTCGCCTGCCTCGGGACGAATCCTCTTCGGAATTGCAGACTGCACATTGCCCTCAGGAATGGAGGCGACCGCCTGTTCGATGAGCTTCGTGCTTTCCTCCATTTCCCTCATCCGAACCATATATCGGTCCCAGCAATCACCCACGGTTCCCGCTTCCCCTTTACCGATCTGTACGGCCCACTCAAACCTGTCATAGATGCCATACGGATCATCCCTGCGGAGATCCCAATCCACACCCGAGCCCCGAAGCATCGGACCGCTGCAGGCATAATTGATGGCTACGTCCTTCGGAAGGACACCGACGTTTGCGGTGCGTTTAATAAAGATCTCGTTGTACGACAGAACGTCATGCACTTCCTTGAGTGTCTTACGAAAATCCCTGCAGAAATCCTTTGTTTTCTCGACGAACCGCGGCGGAAGATCGTGCGAAACGCCGCCGACCCAGATATAATTGTACAGGAGGCGGGCCCCACAGGTCATTTCAAAGAGATCGAGAATCCGTTCCCGGTCCCGGAAACACCACAGGAAGGGGGTAAATGCACCCATGTCGATGGCGTATGTCCCCACGGCAATGAGATGACTGGCAATTCTCTGCAGTTCTGCCATGATGAGCCTGATGTACTGCACGCGCTCCGGGATTTCGATCTTCAGGAGCTTCTCTACGGCGAGCGCATATGCCCAGTCATTGCACATCGAGGAGAGATAGTCCATGCGGTCGGCGTACGGAATGACCTGTTGATAGTTGGTCATGTGCTCCGCATGTTTTTCAAAACAACGGTGCAGATAGCCGATGTGCGGGATGACATCCACAACAATCTCCCCGTCAACAACCAACTCCAGACGCAGTACGCCGTGGGTGGACGGGTGCTGTGGCCCCATATTGAGGATCATTTCATCCGTTCGGAGGGTCCGTCCGCTGGAGGTTCGTTCAGGCGAGCTGACGTAATCGGTGGGAAGCGTTCGGGATTCCTTCATGCGCGGATCAATACGGGACTTTCATTCCATTATAGAACTCTGGCACCTTGAAATCCTTCCTTAGAGGATAACCGGGGTAATCATCGCCGCACAGGATCCGTCGCAAATCCGGATGTTCATCGAAGACAATGCCGAACATGTCATAGGCTTCACGTTCGTGCCAGTTGGCGGTCCCCCAAACGGCGGACACAGACTGGATATGCGGATGCTCTCGCGTACACATGGTTCGCAGGACGATCTTGTGCCGGTGGGTCATCGAAAACAGATGATACACGACTCCGAGCTTTCCGTCCGGATAATCCATACCGCTCAGACAGCTCAGATAGTCGAAGGCAAAAGTCGGCTCGTCGCGAAGGAACTGGCAGATTTCCCTGGTCCGCGTTTCCGAAATCGCAATCCAGGGTTGGAGGGCATCCAGCTTTGCCTCGCCGACAGCATCGCCGAACTTGGCCTTCAGGTTGTCGTAGATTTCCTGTGCGGTCATGCTGTGGGGACGGTTTTTTTGGCCAGACTTTCCTTGCGGACTTTTTCCTGAAGCTTAATAATTCCTTCGAGGAGGGCTTCAGGCCGCGGCGGACATCCAGGAACGTACACATCGACCGGGATCACGCGATCCACACCTTTGAGGACGTGATACCCATGTTCCCAGTACGGGCCGCCGCAATTCGAACAGCTTCCCATGGAGATCACGTACCGCGGCTCGGGCATCTGGTCAAACAATCGCTTAATGCGCGTAGCCATTTTCAGGGTCACGGTTCCCGAGACGATCATCACGTCGCACTGCCGGGGCGTTGCGCGGGGAATCACGCCGAACCTCATGATGTCGAAGTTCGAAGCGGAGGCCGCCATCATCTCGATCGCACAGCATGCCAGACCGAACTGCATCTGCCAGAGCGACGAAAGACGCGCCCAGTTCAGGAGGCCGTCCAGCGACGTGATCAGAATGTTGCCGCTCTCAAATTTGTAGTTGAGGATTCCCATCACCTGCTCTTTCGTTACGCTTCCACGGGCTCAGGTCGGGCCGGAGGTTTCGCCGCGACGAAGTTCAACGTCGGTACTTGCGGAGCGGGTTTGTCCCAGTTCAGGTCGCCCTTCACCCATACGTAAGCGTACCCCACCCAGAGAATCAGCAGGAACACCGCCATCTCGATGAAGGCGAAGAGACCCAGCTCGCGATAGACAAGCGCCCAGGGGAAGAGGAAAACGATTTCAACGTCGAAAATGAGAAACACGAGGGCGATGACATAGAAGCGGACGTTGAAACGGACCCATGCCGTGCCGATGGGTTCCTCGCCGCATTCATACGTAGAGAGCTTCCCGGGATACGGACGGTGGGGACGCAGGAGCCAGGAGGCAATCAATCCGCCCGCTACAAAAACACCGCCGAGAATGAAGAAGATGAGGATTTTGCCGAATTCAGTGAGCATCAAGAGCGGAATAATCGTCGTGAAGAGAGCGACCGACCACTGCGCTGAAATGACCAAAAAATATAAACGGAAATTGCCCGATTGTCAAGGCGAATGAGAAACATCCGGATAACGAATGAGCGAACCACGAAAGAACGAAAAAGGACGAAACAACGATTCGATGAGACAACGATTTAACGAAACAACGGCTTAACGAAACAACGATTCATTGAAACAACGGTTTAACGAAACAACGACTCTATGGAGGCCATTGAGGCCACCAAACAACAAACGCTGCGATGTTCACGCAGCGTCTGTCCGTAATGGGTTGAGAAAAACCATTCCTTTTACTTCTGGTATCCCCACTTCTTGTAATTCTCCTCAATCTCTTCAGGAGTCGGGTGAGACTTGATGGGATCAGGCGTCGTCGTGAATTCCTCCTTCGGATGCGCCTCGAAAACCTTCACGTTGATCTCGATGTCTTCTTTGAAGACATCCGGGGTTGCGGCATCTTCAAAAATCGCTCCCCAGGGACACTCCGGCTCGCACGCCGCACAGTTGATGCACTCTTCAGGATGGATGAAAAGTTGTTTACGATAGTTGGGATCATCGACTGTCAGACCATAGATGCAATCGACGGGACACACCTTCACACATGCTGTATCCACGCAATCTGCACACAGTCTGGTAATTACCCATGGCATAGTATCATCTCCTTGGCAGTGATTACGCGCCTTCGCGCTGATCGGTTGTTCGAATCGGTTTGGGGGGAAGGTTCAGCACATCTTCTGCAAAATGATCAAGGATGAAACCGACGATGTCCTTGACGGAAACCACGGCCACCGGCTTCCCGGCCTCATCCACCACCGGAACGTGACGATATCCTCCTACATGCATGGCATTCAGCACAAAAGCGATGCTATCATCGGGCTGAAAGACCTCAGGATCGGGCGTCATAACATCTCTTACCGGCTTCGATCCCATTCCCTTTACCCCGGCAACTTTCATGAGAATATCCCGCTCGGTCAGGATCCCGATGAGCTTCGTCTTGTCGGTGACCATGACACAACCGATCCTCTTCCGGCGCATGATCTCCACAGCCTCTTCCACCGTGGTGCCGGGAGAAACGGCAACAGGCTTCAGAACTTTGAGGTGCTTGAGGGGAAGCTGGAAAGTGGAAGAATCGAGCACTTTCCGGTGTTCCGGCTCCTCATACATTTGGCTCAGCTCATCCTCATACTCGCCGCTCATGAAAGCCTCCTCCTGCCGGGACGACTGCGAAGTCAGTACATAAAGAAAGTATAGAGAACCTTCGGGTGAATATCAAGCATTTTTTCCCGACAGGTGTGATCTCTCGGTCTTGACTTTTTTTTTGCCCTCAGGTACTTTTGGTGAGAATTCGAATCAACACATTGAGGAGCGATTTCATGAACCCGCTCTCCCTGGAAACGTTCCTGGCTGCCGGCCGGGATCAGGAAACCAATGAGTACAGAGTTCTTCAGGGTCTCAAGGTGCTGACGGCCGAATTCGTCCACAACCGGCTCTATCCAGCCTTGTCGGAGCTCGTCGATCTTCTTCACGCCCTCAAGGCCCTTGTCCACGAGTCCGCTTCGTTCGATCAGCGTCTTCCCCGACAGCTCTCAGGCATTGATCTCCGGAAGCAAAAACTGACCTATGAACCCCATCCTTTGAGCGACTCTGATTTCTCGAGAGTCATGGACCTCATTCGCTGGGCCATACCGCGGGTCGAAGAGGCTGTGGAGGAAGGAATGAAGATCTACGATTTTGTCGACGAGAATCTTCACATCGAGGAAGTCGGAATTCTCCCCATGTACAAGGAGGAGGGCTACTATTTTGTGCCGGAAAACCGCGAGGAGATCCTCCACTTGCTACGCTACGAAACTTCGCTCTTCACGTCCGGCCACGAGCGGTTCCGTACGCTCAAGACCAGCATCGTCGATTCGGTGCCCAGGGGCGCCGTTTCACCCTCCCCGGAATCGATCAAACTCGAACTGATCGAGCGCAATCGCGACCTTCCGAACCCTGCAACGTTTCTCTGCGAAACCACGCTCGAATTCCCGTTTCACGCAACGATTTTGCCTGTTGCAAAACGGAAGTTGTTGGGCCGCGTGTTTTCTTAAGAATCCATCGGAAATCTGTGTGAGCGTCACCGGGGCGACCAGGGAGTCTCGGGCGCATTGTCCGTGCGGTTTGCATGGCGTGCCATGACGAACAACAGGTCGGAGAGGCGGTTCAGGAAGACGATGATCGAAGGATCTATCCGGTCGGTCCGGTGAAGAGCGACGACCAACCGTTCGGCGCGGCGGCAAACGGTTCTTGCAACATGGAGGGCGGAACCAACGCGACCCCCGCCGGGCACGATGAACGTCTTCAAGGGGGGAAGGCCGGCCTCAAGCCGGTCAATAGCGGATTCCAGCTCCGCAATATCACTACCCGTGATCTTCACGGTTTCCCCTTTTACGGTTGCCAGCTGTGCTCCCAACACGAAGAGCCGATCCTGAATCGTCATAAGCAGTGCATCCAGGTCAGGGGAAGGCCCTTGAGCCCGCGCCGCGCCCAGATGGGAATTCAATTCATCGATCGTGCCGTAGGCTTCGATGCGCGGCGCATTCTTCGGCACTCGTCCCCCGCCGAACAGCGACGTTTCCCCGCCATCACCTGTCCTGGTGTAAATCTTCACCGACCTTCCTCCCGACTTCGCATTTCTCCTGAAGAGCCCAGCAGATCCTTCAGGCGCGCCTCTATCGCCGCATGCATATCGTGAATCTCATTCGCCCGAAGCTCGTCGAATTTGACATGAAGCTGTTGAAGCATGAGCTCCGACTTGAGGTTCACCTGGTAATCGAGCTCGGCTTTCAGCCGGTCTTTTTTCTGGGCCCGATTCTGGCTCATCATGATGATGGGAGCCTGCAGGGCCGCCAGACAGGAGAGCATGAGGTTCAGAAAGATGAAAGGAAACTCGTCGAAAGGACGAAACCAGAGCTGCATGGTGTTCAGCACCATCCAAACCCCCAGGAAGGCCATAAACGATAGGATGAAGATCCAACTCCCGCCGAATTCCGCAATCTTGTCGGCCAAACGCTCAC
>BQML01000001.1 GCA_022180565.1 Bacteroidia bacterium | reverse complement strand
ATGGTCGTACAATCCGCCGAGAGCCATAGAGCGAAGGGTCTCCAGCGACATCGTCAGGTATTTTCTGTTTCCCGTACGTTTGAAGTACCGGTGAAGGAATGTGAAAACGGCGGGCCGCGGAAATTTCGGCGCATGGCTGAATCCGCCATGAACGGGATCGAAAGACTCTGAGAATTCCTCAAAAGCCCGATCGAGGACCGAGGAGGAGAAGGGCACCGGGGCATCGTCGGGCTTTGGAAGTTGATTCAAGTATTCGAAAAGATTCGCCCCCGCATCAAGCACGCGGTTTCTGTCATTCACCCAAACTTCGTGAATGCGCGTGAGGACTTCACCAAATCCCGCCCGCCCGTACCGAGGCGCCGGCGGTATATACGTGGCGCCGAAGAAGGGCTTGAGATCCGGGGTCAGAAACATGGACAGAGGCCATCCTCCGCTCCCGCTCATGGCCGTCAGGGCCGCCATGTAGATGCGGTCGATGTCCGGACGCTCCTCACGGTCGACCTTGATGCTGACCACGTGCGCGTTCATCAGCGCCGCGAGTTCTTCGTTCTCGAAGACCTCCCGTTCCATCACGTGACACCAGTAACAAGTAGAATAGCCGATCGACAGGAAGATGGGCTTATCCTCGGACCTCGCCTTGGCAAACGCTTCCTCCCCCCATGGGTACCAGTCGACAGGATTGAAGGCGTGTTGAAGGAGATAGGGGCTTTTTTCGTGAATGAGCCTGTTCGGCGCTTTGAGGTGTTCCGATGCAGATCGAACCATGCTCACAATGTACAGAAGACTGCGGGAATGTCAAACCAAACGGAACCGGAACAACACGAAAGGAGTTGAGGGCAAATGGGTTCAGGGGGATTTTCGCTTCTGGATCATCGTAATGGTCTCTTCGATCACCGGGGCATTCCCTTGAGATCTTGCAAGCATCTCTGTGAGATGGTGAAGGGCGGCATCGTTGTAGCTCACGAGAACATGCTGGGCCACACGCACGATGGCCGTCCGGTGATCAGAGAGCAGAAGAATAAGCGTCGGGATATCGGACTCTGTCGTCCGACTTCTGACGGCATGGACAGCCCTCGGGTCGGCCCCAAACGCAAGGTGTTCGGTCGAATAGAGGTTCTGTTCGATGAAGGACCTGAGAGAATCTGCCCGTTGTGACGGAGACGTCGAACAGGCGCTCAAAAGCAGGGATCCGAAGAGAAAAACGAGATGCGGCTTCATCCGGGGAGGTCGGAGAAGATACATGAAAGAATCAATGTCCTGAGTAAAATTTGGCTGGGCCCCCAAGTGGAGTTCCTTGAACCAAAGTAGAAACGGCAACGGAAAAAGTCAAGTCGTTCGCCCCTCCCAATGTACTGTTGATCACATCTTCAGCGGTCCGATTATCATTGACAAATTCAGTTGAAATCCTATACTTAGATCATGCTCCTTCGCCAGTCAACGCCGAAATGGGGTGGAACATCGCGTACCGGGTTCCTGACAGCGCTTCTGGCTCTTGTCCCGATATGTTCCAGTGCTCAAAACAACAACATGATCACAGGAAGAGTGCTGGAACAGGAGTCCGGACAACCGCTCGAATACACCAATATCGTCCTGTTCTCCCTGCCTGACAGCGGCCAGGTCACCGGGACAGTCACCGACCGTTCAGGCGAATTCGCCTTGACGAACATCCCCTCCGGGAGCTACTACCTCGACATTTTGTTCCTTGGGTACGAGAAGAGACGCATCGCTGTTGTTGTCGATGGTCCCCAGTTCCTCGGTGACATTCTTCTTTCCCCTTCGGCAGTGCTGTTGGGGGATGTGATCGTCCAGGGCGAACGGGCGCCGTTGACGTACGAGATTGACAAGAAAGTTCTGGATGTCGCGCAGATGTCGGCGACGATATCGGGCACTGCGGCGGAGGTCCTCGAAAACCTGCCGTCTGTTCAGGTGGATATCGAGGGCAATGTCTCGCTCCGGGGAAGCACGAATTTCACGGTGTTGATCGACGGCCGGCCCACGGTACTGGATGCTCAGGATGTTCTCCAGCAGATCCCGGCCAGCGCGATCGGGCGGATCGAGATTATCACAAACCCTTCTGCTAAATACGATCCCGAGGGAACGGCAGGAGTCATCAATATCATCATGGCCCGGGGCCGGGAACGAGGTCTCTCGGGTCTGGTCAGCGGGAACGTCGGACTGAGAGACAAATACGGCGGCGACGCGCTGATGGAATACCGGGAAGACAAGATGACGGTTATGGCCGGCGGGGACCATAATCATCGGTTTTTTGCCGGAACGGAGCTTGAGGAGCATTCGACGACGTTTCAAAACATAACGACAAATACGAGAACAAACGGAAACTCCCGGCGGGGGAGGATGTCCTGGGGTCTCCGGGGAGGTGTGGAATACACTCCTTCTCCGGTTACGACCTGGAGTTTGGGCCTGCGCCATGGCCGGCGCTCGCATGAGCAGGGCTCGACCCTGAACTACCTGCAGTGGACGGATCCTCTGGGCCCGGGAACTGCTAGGACCAACACTACCCATCGGCAACGAAGCGGGGAGTTTACATCGATCACGTTAGGATTGCTCCGGAAGTTCGGGCTGTCGGGGCATGAACTGAAGGCGGATCTCCAGTTTGGGTTTGACCGATCGGACGAGTTCACTCACAGTGAACTGCTTGGCTCCACGGTGTTGAACGGACGAAAGACTACGGAGAAAGGACCCGAAACAGAGTTTGAGGGCAGGTTGGAATATGTTCTCCCGTTGGGGATACATTCGCGCTTCGAAGCGGGATATCACGGCGAGTCAGAATCGTCCGGCGAGCAGACCGGCCTTCAGGAATACGATTCTGCCTCCGGGGCCTATCAATCACTTGACCAATTCTCGCATGATGTGAGGTATGCAACCAACGAGCATGCGTTCTTTACCTTGTATGGGGGAGAGGCGGGACCGTTCGGATTCCAGACAGGCCTCCGGGCAGAATATACGCAACGGAACATCCGGATCAACGAGACCGCACAGGAATTTGTCATCGACCGGTGGGATTTTTTTCCGACCCTCCATGCCAGCTACAGCTTCGGAGGGGCCCATCAGATCCTGGCGAGCTACACGCGCCGGATCAATCGTCCGCGAGGATGGGAACTGGAACCGTTCGATACGTGGATGGATGCCAACAACGTCCGCCGCGGTAACCCGTCGTTGACCCCCGAATATATCGATTCCTATGAAGTCGGAGGACAGACCGTTTTTGGCGGGATTTCTCTTTCCGCTGAACTGTACCGGACCGTTACGCACAACAGGATCGAGGACGTGAGAACGGTTTATACCGAAGACGCTACGTTGCGCCGACCGTACAATGTCGGCATGGATTACTCGTTTGGCACAGAAGTTCTGGTCAACACCGACATTGTCAGAGGATGGAATATCAACCTGATCGGAAACCTCTACCGGTTTCAGATCGAGGGGATGATCCTTGGTGAGAGGTTCTCCCGTTCGAGCACGAATTGGAGTGCGCGATTCAACTCCACGGTAAAACTCGGTTCGACCCAGTTCCAATGGAATACCAGGATCCATAGTCCGACGGTGTCATCCCAGGGGCGGCGCGAGGGCTTCGTGTCGGTCGATCTGGCGTTGCGCCAGGATCTTCTGAATCGACAGCTTGCGGTCATTGCCCAAGTGTGGGATCTGTTCGGTTCGGAGCGACGCGAGTTCTCATCCTCGGGAGAGGGCTTTTCCCTATACAGTCGTTCAGATCGCGAATCCCCCGTCTTCATGCTCACCCTCCGGTACACTCTTGGTGGTTACCGATCCGATGAACGGTCCGGAAGGAACGGAGAGGATGGCGGCGGAGGAGACGGGGATGAATTCTGACGCGAACATTCCTGCCGGTGGAATCGCTCTCATTCTGCTCTTTGCTTCCTGCGCGGTTTTCTCGCCGTCTCTTCGGTTGGAACCCGTCCGTCTCGGTGTCGAGGAACGCAACAACGGTTTCCTGGTTGAGCTTCTCACTCAAGCCGCCATCCGCGAAAAGGCAACGACCATCATTGTGCCGCCGAACTGGCTGATCGTGACCCTGCCCGACACCTCGCTGGATACCGTGTCGATCGCAGCGTTCAGGTCGCCCCTGGTGGACTCCACTGAAGTGCACCGATTTGAGACAGTCACGCAGTACTCAATTCGATTTCGAAAGAAAATCAGTTCGGCCGAAATCCTGAACGTCGGGTCGTTCCCTGGGTTGGTGATTTCTGTTTTTTTCTGAACCTGGGTCGAGAATTGTTTTTCGGTCGATTCTTTTCTACCTTGAGGCATTCCCGGAGCACATCTTTCGAATGCCGACCATTCTTGTTGTAGATGACGACAAAGCTCTCCGTATGGTTATTGTGGCCGCGTTGAGACAAAAAGGATACAAGACCGTTGAGGCGGAAGACGGCTTGGAGGGCCTGGAAAAAGCCCGTTCCCACCAACCCGATCTGATCATCAGCGATGTGTTCATGGATAACATGAATGGTTTTGTCATGGTCGAATCGCTCAAAGCCGACGAATTAACCTCCTGGATTCCCGTCATCATGATGACGAGTGCCGCCCAGGCGGCAGGGGCGTGGGAAACATCCCTGGCGGAAGATTACATCGACAAGGGGTTTTCCATGCCGGAACTCCTTGCGAAGATCTCCAGGATACTCTCGTAGCCGATCTCCTCATTGTTCCCGAAGGGGGTTCTCATGGACGGGAAAGCCACAATCCTGATCATCGATGACGAAGAAGCTCTCAGGTTTGCCGCGCGCATGGCCCTGGAAGAGAACGGATTTCATGTGCTCGAAGCCGGAGACGGAGAGGAAGGCTTACGGGTTTCCCTGAATGCGCGGCCAGACCTGGTCCTTTGCGATATCGAAATGCCAAAGAAGGACGGGTACGAGGTACTGAAGATGTTCCGCGCTGACCCTTCGACTGCCACTGTTCCGTTTGTGTTTTTCACCGGAAGGTCGGGGAAGGGGGACATGAGGAAGGGAATGGACCTGGGGGCCGATGATTTCCTCACCAAGCCTTTCACGGCCGATGAATTGATTTCAACAGTGCAGAGCAGGCTCAGCCGGGTCGCACGTGTGCGGGACGATACCCAGAGAAAGCTCGATGAACTGCGCGTGAACATCAGCACTTCCGTGCCTCATGAACTGAGAACTCCGCTGTCAGGGATCCTTGGGTTCGGAACGATCCTCGCCGAACAGGCCGGCTCCCTGGGGCCGGAGGAATTGAAAGACATAGCGGAGCATATTCTGGGTTCCGCAAGAAGGCTCCAGAATACGCTCGAGAAATTCTGGCGCTACTCGGAGCTCGTTTTCTTGTCGCACGGCTCACGGCGGCCTCCTGTTGCGAATCTTACCTCAAGCCATCTGCTTATTCGATCCATGGCAAGGCAAAAAGCCCAATCTCTGCAAAGAGATTCGGACCTGGTCCTTGCTCTGGACGAGGAAATGACAATCGCCGTCGATGAGAAACATTTTGTCATTATTCTGGAGGAGCTTCTGGAGAATGCTTTCAAGTTTTCGACCGCCGGGTCGAAGGTGCGGGTCGAATATGGAAGAACCGGAGATCGAACCGCCCGATTCCTTGTTCGGGATGAGGGAAGGGGAATGAGCAGGGAAGAAATCGAGGGCATAGGCGGATTCATGCAGTTTGGAAGAAAGCGCCATGAACAACAGGGACTCGGCCTGGGGCTTTCCATGGTCCAGGAGATTGCACATTTGTACGGAGGGACGGTCCGGGTGTTCAGCGAGCCGGGAAAAGGAACGGCTGTTGAGGTCATTCTCCCCCTCTCCTGATGGGAAGGAACGCCGGACCATCCGCGATTGTTGTAGATTGGTGTAAAAGGAAATCCTCCCAAGATGCTCAGCGGCAGCCGACCCCCCCTCGGTATGCAGTTCTCCGCGTGTCCCCCCCATGCGCGGTGAGCTGCCGCCGCTGAGATTTATCGTTACTCTCCCTCGAGAAGATTGTTTCCCCCACCGTCTCTCTTCCGGCACGGCATTCCCCGGCAGGACGACTCCTCCGTTCCAGAGACTTGTTCTCAAGGCGATTGTAGACGGAACCTAAGGGAGGGACTGTCGTTCCAATGAACGGAGGGCGGCGGCGTGCGTCCGGATGACGGCCAGCGTCGATGTGTCGGACAAGAATACCGAATGCAGCCCCTGAGGCTCTTGAGGCGGATCACCCGTGAACGGATCACCCCTTCGCCACATTCCGTCGGGATTTTTTCCGAATCCTTCGCCTCCCCAGGCCCAAAAGTTCGTGCCGGCGATCTGACCGCCCGACAGTGTCGAATCCAGCACAAGGGAATACAGATGTCGGTAGTAACGATCGCGCACCGTGGTGGGACTTTTCTCTGAGATTGCCCTCGTGTCGCGAATCATTCCGAATTCGTCAATCACAAGCGGCTTTCCGAGGGCACGGGCCATGGCGAGATGACGATGCACGTAGGCCGTCGTGAGGCTTTCGGCAACCGCCAGTGTGCGATCTGATTCGTCAGAATCGTACCACCGCCACACCGAAGGCCAGATGTGCGCCGTTAGGTAGTCGATGTGGGGTGAGGCATGTGCTTCGATGTAGAACGCGTCGGAACTCCAGGTACCAATCGTCCCTTCGCTGCCCGTACTGACAAGGTGGTTCGGGTCGTGGGACTTGATAAGGGCGGCTGTTTCAGCGATCCAGCGATAAAATGAGGGAAGAAAATGGAAACTCACCGTGTCGGAACTTCCTGGCCGCGGCTCATTCGCCAGCTGCCAGGCCATGATCGTGGGATCGTCCCTGTAGAGACGGCCGGTCACGGTGTTGCGTCGGGTGACAATGGTCCGTACGGTCGATCGATACAGCTCCAATGCGCGCGCGTTCGCGTACAGCGAAGCGGCGTAGTCCATGTACTCAGCCCAGGTATGTCCGGTGACTTCGGGATCGATCAATGGTCCCCCGCTCCACACGTTGTACTGCGTGAATCCCCCCGACCACTCCCAGTAGTTCCCAAGGTACAAGACCGCGTGCATGTCGCGCTTCGCCATTTCTGACAAAAGGTAATCGAGGCCAAGGAGCAGGGTGTCGTTGTACGTGCCGGGAGACAACTGAACGGCAGGTCTGACCGAACGGCGAATGGCGGATTGCTCGGACGCCGCAAGGATGCGGAGGTTTGTAACCCCGAGAGCCGCGAGGCGGTCAAGTTCCCGGATCAGGCGTTCGCGGTTTTGAGCCGATCCGGGAGTGCCAAGGTACGCGCCATACCACATGTTGGCACCGCAAAAAACAGAAGCTTCCCCCCGGTGGATGAATCGATGATCCCTGATCGTTATGAAATCCTCGCCGACTCCGAACAGTTCCGGAAGAGAACAGGAGCCGATGGCGAGGAGACACACACCGGCCGCCACTCCAAGCCGCATAGCAGACATGGCCTTCTTACTGGCCCAGTCCCCCCCTGCGTTGTGGTTCCCTCTGCTCGGGCCAGGGTCTGGGTTTGCCGGTTCGCTCATCCACGGGCATGTCTCGTTTCTGCCGGGGAACGCTCTCGGGATCTTCGGAGGCAAGATAGGCAAGGCACGCCGCCAGGACGACATTGTTCTTCATGTCGTCGAAATTGATCTTGTCGTAGGTATCCCTGTTTGTGTGCCAGGTGTACAAGAAGTAGTCATACCGGTGGGAGCCAAGATTGAATGCCGGAACGCCGGCAGCAACAAATGACGCGTGATCAGTACCTCCTCCGCCGGGCATACCCGGCACGGACAACGTGATGTGTTCCGTGACTTCAGGCGGAATCCTCGACATCCACCGGGCAAGGTACTCTCCTCCCCGCAGGAAACCGGAAGCCGAAATGCTGACGACGCGTCCGGTACCGTTGTCCTGATTGAAGAGAGCCTGCACTCCGTTGACGATGTCCGGATGATCCTTCACAAAGGCTCGGGATCCGTTCAGACCCTGTTCTTCGCTTCCCCAGTGGCCGACAAGGATCGTCCGCTTCGGATTCGGATAATACTTCTTGAGGATACGCATAGCCTCCATCATGAGGACGGATCCGGTTCCGTTGTCGGTCGCTCCTGATGCCGCATCCCACGAATCAAAATGAGCAGAGAGAATCACATACTCGTTTGGTTTCTCCGTTCCCTCGATTCTTCCAATCGTGTTATAGGTCGGTGTCTCGCCGAGGAATTTCGACTCGGCGACGATCCGCACGACCGGTGTGCGGCCGTTTGTAATCAAACGATAGAGGAGTCCGTAATCCTCAACACTCAAATCCACCACAGGCACTTTCTCAGCCTTCGTACCGAACACCTTGTTGACCCCCCAACCGCGCGACCAGCGGGAGGTAATCACACCAACAGCACCCGCCTGTTCGAGAATGTTCGCAAGCGTGTCGGCCCGGTAGCCTGTGGCCCGTAGACGGCGTTCCCACTCATCCCTCATCCGATCACGTTTTGCCTTCAGGCTGTCGAACGACCATGAGAGGGCAAATTCCTGCCACTCTCGATCGGGTCGTCCCGTCTCTTCCGGAGCGGAGATCATGACAAACTTTCCCTTGACCGCCGGGAGGGCTTTAAGGAAAGAGACGGAGTCCGGCGCCTCGGGGAGCAGCATGACTCCAGCCGTTGTTCCACCCTTCTTCGACGGGGGACTCCATGCAAGCATCGTCCCCTCAAGGGTCCTTACCCTGGGTTCGAGCAGATCGATGTGCGTGACGCCGCGTTCCCAGCCCTTCCAAACCCCCCACTGTTCGTTCTGCGCCCGGATGTTCCACTTCTTGTATGTTCCGACTGCCCAATCGTGCGCCCGCTTCATCTGAGGTGTGCCCACCAGGCGCGGACCGATGACATCGAGGAGCTCGTGGGCCAAGAGCTCAAGTTTTGATGAATCCATGGCCTCGGTCCAAATGTTCCTAATGACAGGATCGTCGGTCGGAAACGTTGCCACGCCCGGTCGGGCAGGTGCCTGAAAGGGTTGGGCTGAGGCCAGGGTGGGCAGAAGGACAAGCAGGATGAGAATCAGGGTATGCTTCATAGTTCCTCCGGTTGTGTCGGATGGTTGCGCTCGGATCAGCATTATAGAAGAAAATTCCCGCGACGGCAAGGGAAAATCCTTTCCGCCGCAACCTTTTTTGTGGAACTCTCGTCAAACAGGGAGATACCTCCGGCTACCGCAGAAGGAACTCCATGACGCGCATCTTATCGTTCCCCCTCCTCTTTCTTCTCATCGCTTCGCAGGCCCGTAGCCAAGAAAAAACGCTCGTCCTCCGGAAGGTTTCGAAGCCTCCCATCGTCGATGGGATTGTGGATACCATCTGGTCGGAAGCGGATTCGGCGACAGGGTTTTTCCAGACACAACCTTATTACGGCCAGCCCCCGAGTCGCAACACCGTCGCAAAAGTGCTGACAACCGAATATGCCCTCTATTGTATGATCATTTGTTATGATGATCATGAAAACATTCAGAAAACGACGGGCAAGCTCGACGATTTCGCGGGGGATGTTGTTTCGATCATGATTGATACGTTCGGTGACAACAAGACCGCCTATAAGTTCGCAGTAACGGCTTCCGGCGTCAAGGCGGATTCCCGTCTTCTGGACGACGCGAGGAATCGCGACTACGGGTGGGACGGTGTGTGGTTTGCAGACAGCAGAATCTACGATTGGGGGTTTGTTGTGGAGATGGAAATTCCGTACCGCTCGATTCAGTACGATGAAACCTTGAACGCATGGGGGCTGGATTTCGACCGGTGGATTCCACACTTGACGGAAGATCTGTACTGGTGCCGATACGAACAGAACGAAGGCCAGCGCATATCGAAATTCGGAAGACTCGTGTTTGAAAACTTTCATCCAACGATCAAGGGAGAGAATCTTGAGATTTATCCCGTAGGGATCACATCGGCGAACTATCTTGAGAACAAGAAGTACAGGGTTCAGGGCGATCTCGGGCTTGACGTGTTCTTCAATCCTTCACCGAAACTCACGTTTCAACTTACGGCAAATCCTGATTTTGCCCAGATCGAGGCTGATCCCTTTTCGTTCAATATCTCCCGGTATGAAACGTACTACGACGAGCGGCGGCCCTTCTTTACGCAGGGGAACGAGATCTTCATGCCTTCGGGCCGCGAGCGCAACTCGGGTTTCTATCGCCCGCTGGAATTGCTCTATACTCGTCGAATCGGCAAAAAGCTGCCGAATGGTTCCGAAGTCCCTCTCCTCCTTGGAACGAAGGCCTTCGGCAGAGCGGGGGATTGGGAGTACGGTGGATTTCTTTCCATGACGGGATCTGCCGACTTCTCTTCAGGCGGACTGCCTCAGAACGAGCCCCAAGCCTATTTTGCTTCTGCGCGGATCAAGAAACACATCTTGGATAATTCGACGATAGGGATTCTCTATGTCGGAAAGTTCACCCAGGGCAACAGCTATGGCGTGATCGACGTCGACGGAGCATTCCGCACGTCACGTTGGCAGCTTTCCTATCAATTCGCCCGGTCCATCAAGAACAACGACGGAGATTTCGGAGGATCGGCAGGTTTTGTCATGTTCGGAGAGAACTGGATGACGCTGGCCCGAACGAGGGTGATAGGAGAAAAGTTCGACATCGATCAGGTGGGATTTGTGCCCTGGCGCGGCACCGCGGAGGTCACGGCCGTCACGGGACCGAGGTGGTATTTTGACGACGGGTATGTCAGTTCGATTCTCCTCTATGCCGGAGGGATTCTCTATAATGAGAAGGTTGACGGTTACACCGATCATTCAGGGGTTCTGGGCTATAATATGCAGTTCAGAACGAATTGGGGATTTGAAATCAACACGAGTCTCGGCCAATCCAGAGATCTTGGAGTGAAATATCGTTCCTACGAGGTCACGTTTTCGAGTTGGTTCAACCCATCGCCCGACTTCAACGGCAACTTCTGGGGCGGATATTCTCGAACGTATAATTTTCGGAGAAACTACCTCGCGTACTATGCCTGGGTGGGGGGGAGTACGGGTTTCCAGGTTCTGAAGACGCTTCAGGCCGGGACGTCGCTGAGCAGCAACATGGAATTCAAGCCGGACAGGTCTGTGGAGGATGTCGTACTGAACGGACGCCCCTATCTTTCGTTGACACCCGTCAATAATCTCAATATTAGGCTTTATGTCGACCTTTTGTACTTCAAATCCACCGATCACCTTGAACAAACCATCTTCGGGCTTTTGTTCTCGTACAACTTCCTTCCGAAGAGCTGGATCTATCTCGCCGTGAACGAGGTTCGTGACCGCCGGCCGGAGTATGATCCGCTAGGTTCCATCCTTCCGAACCGTCTGCATGTCACCGACCGCGCGGGTGTTTTGAAGATGAAGTATTTATACTATTTTTAGGCGGTTGTTCATAGTTCGACGCTCTTGACCATTGAACTATGACCTCTTCGGGGTGTTACCTCTTTTCGTTTGTACCTATGGGGGGCCATGTCCAGAGTATCCAACCGGCAGTTGGTGGACGAACTGAAGTCCGGCCATCACAAGGGGGCACAGAACCTCGTTCAACTGTATCAAAGGACACTGATCACCGAATGTGTCCGTTCGTTTTCTCTTGATTTAATGGACGCTGAAGAGATCGCGAACGATGTGCTTGTGGCCGTTATTCAGAAGATCCATCAATTTCAATTCAAGAGATCGGAGAGCGACTTTCACTTCTGGGTCATGGCAATTCTCCGCAACAGGGTGCGGGATTTCGTCCGAAGAGGGGTGAGGGCAGGATGCGACGGTGCGGAATTCCCGCGGGGACCGTTTGCTGAGGATAGGGCGAGCATTCACGCGGCGATCTGGTTCTTTGAGCGGTCGTGGCAGGAGGATGAACCCGCAAGACCGGATCTCTCCGCTGTTGCAGACGCTCTGGAGGCTTTGAAACCATGGGAACGTGTTCTCCTGCAGTGTCGCGCGGTGGGGATGTCCTATGGTGACATCGCGGAGTACACTGGAAAGACGTGCGATCAACTGAAGGTATACTATGCGCGCGTGAAGACGAAATTCAAACGGTTAATAACAGAACGTCTTCCTGCAATGGCACCGGAAACAGAAGACACTCCCCTTCATCAATCCTAATCTCATGTCGGAGGTTCGCCATGGCGTCATCGAACAACAATTCACTTTTTTCTACGATGGTCCGGTCCGGCCGGACGACCTATTTTGTGGATGTCAGGGAAGCGAAGAACGGAAACAAATTCCTGGCAATCTCGGAAAGCCGGCTTGATTCCGAGAATAAGAAACAGCGCGCGACGGTGCGCGTGTTCGGAGAAAGCGTTCACGAGCTTCGCAAGGCGATCGACGAGGCAAGTGCAACAATTGGGTGATCTTCAACCCAATGATGCCGTCAACGGCTTAGTCGGAGTACATTCTGTCAGCGTCCCGATTTCACAATTTCGGGCATTCGGCGGGTCCTGAAGGAATTCTCGTCGGACCGCCACTGTTTGGGTTCCGATGGACAACATCGGAACTTCGGCGGGGTTCGAAGGGAACCTTTCGGGACAGGCAGGCGGCCCTTGTCCCCGGGCCGCCTGTATCGTTTTCCGGGCATACACGGGATTTGAGTCTCCCTCCGAAATCGACTACCCTGCCCCACTTACGTCCCGCATGGCCCGCATGAATCGCCTGTGTCTTGAATCCAGGCTTGAAGCGGGCAGGCAGGTGATGCCTACCCATGGTCCGCACGCCTTGAAAACGATGTTCCCCGCAGACGGTCAGGGGTCGGATCTCGTCTGATCACTTCCTGAAAAGTAAGCTTCGATACGGCAGTACAGGCTCGATGGATAAAACCAGTACTCGTCGAATGAATCGCCGTAGAACATCTGGCCGCCGAGCGCAAGGGATACATCACCGGTGATTGCGTAGACCAGCATTCCCCCAACGTAGCCGCTTCCGTCTGTCAGGCTGACCGTGTATCCCGCCGTCGCGGACACGAGCGGATGGATCAGAAAACTTGTCTGCAAGGCCAGGAATTGCCGACCGAGATTCAGGATGTTCCCCTGAACCAGAGCGCCAAGATCATACTCGCTCTTCTTCACCGCACCTGCACCATTGTAATGGTATTCCACCAGCCCATACAGGTCAGAGGTGAATTGATTATCAAAGCCGAGGATGAACTTTGAGAAGGCACGCTTTTTTCCTCTCCCGGAAATGAGGAACTCGCCGCGAAATCCTGCGTCCAGGATGTTTCCCGCCCAGTCGAGTCCACCTACCGGACCGTCGTCGAACGCCCCGCCCATCACCGAAAGATCGTACTCTCCGACATTTGTCCGTGCCCTCACGCCGTAATTTGCCCCCCGGAAGCTTTTGCGGGGATTGACGACCACGGTGACGTCGGTAAAGTTCCCGAGTATCAATCTCACCGAGGCGGCATCAACCCCGTCCTTCTCCACCTTGGCAAACGAAGTGGGATTGATGGGATTGAAGAGATCGGTCGGATTCCAGACTCTTCCCGTTCCCCAAGAGATTCTTTGCCGGCCGACGGACACATCGAGCATCTCCGTTGTTTGCCGAATGTAAAGTCTGTCAATGAAATGCAGAATGTTCCACCGGCTTCCGTCCACGGCGCTCCAATGAAGATCGACGATTTGTCCTTGGATTCCAGAGACAGACGGCTGAAAAAGCAGAGGAGAGGAAGAATACGTAGCGTTCCATTCGTACTCCAGCATGACAAATGCGTCGGGCCAGAGACCGAGGGATGGCCGGAGTCGAACACGGGTCACATCAACGAATTGAGTGGCCGAAACGCCGAGGAGCCGGGCGAGCGGGGAGTGGGTTCGCTGGACAATCGGAAAATTCACCGCATAACCCGACCAGCGAAGCGCCGGCTGGGCAGGTGACAACGCAAACGCGATGGTTGTCACGAAGAGACCGTGACCGAGGAGTTTCATTCCCGGGGGGAGTCGATTCTCCCGTCCCGAAGGCAGAGCAGACGCTTTCCTCGGCCGATAACCTGAGGATCGTGAGACGAGAAAATGAATGTGATGTGTTTTTCCGAATTCATCCGCTCCATGAGATCGAGGAGGGCCTTCCCCGTAGCCGTATCGATGTTGGCCGTGGGTTCGTCGGCCAGCACGACCGCGGGATCGGTGACGATCGCGCGAGCAATGGCAACACGCTGCTGCTGTCCTCCGCTCATGTGATTCGGCCGCTTGTGAGCGAGTTCCGCAATGCCGAGTTCCTCCATGACTGCCTGAGCTCGAGCATGTCTCTCGGCTTTGTCGATTCCCCTGAGCATCATCGTAAACTCGATATTTTCGAGGGCCGTGAGGACGGGAATAAGATTGTACGCCTGGAAGATGAATCCCATGCGCTGCAGCCGCAGAGATGCAAGCTCTGATTTGCTCTTTGAGGACAAATCTGTTCCCTCAAAGAAAACACGCCCTGCACTTGGAGTGTCGAGAGCGCCGAGAAGGTTGAGCAAGGTTGTCTTTCCTGATCCCGAAGGGCCGGCGATGACAAGAAAATCTTCCGCAAAAACATCCAGATCGATTCCCCGTACCGCGTGAACGGGAACCCCGTCGTTTTCGTAGATCTTTTCCAGCCCCTTTGTCTGGAGGATGGGATTGGTCATGATGATGAGCTGTTAGAAGTTATTGTTGTCTGAGGAAGAGAGCCTCAGCCATGATCTCACACATATCGGATGGCCCGGACGGGCTCAAGACGCATGGCCCGCACGGCCGGATAGACGGCACCGGTTACAGCCATCAGAGGAATGATGATCAAGGCGTTGGTGATCACTCCGGCAGTGAGCACCGGGTACACAATGGCGCCGACGCCGAAGGAACGAAGGCTTCCCGAGAACGCGCTCAAATCGAGTCCGTACGTGGAGAGGGGCAGATAGACAAGGTACCCCACGAGGAAGCCGACAACGGTTCCGATGATTCCGAGGAAGAGCGCTTCAGTCAGAACCATGAACAGGATCCGCCCGTTTTTCATTCCGATCGCCTTCAGCACGCCAAACTCCTTGATTCGCTCAAAAACGGACATCAGCATGGTGTTGATGATGCCGAAGATCAGGGCAATCCCGACAATTACATAAAAGATAACCATGGACTGGTCGTACAACTCGATCTGAAGTACCAGAAACGGAAGGAGATCCGTGTACGGAAGGACTTCGTACTCCTCCCCAAGCCGACTGCGAAGCCTTTTCGAGATCTCCGCCAGGCGGTCCGGATCGGTGACCAGCATCGCGAACTCCGACACTTCGGAACCGAGCTCGAGCATGGCTTGTGCGGAGGATCGCGGAACGTAGACGCTCGTTTTGTCGAACTCGGAGCTGAAGGTTTCGAACAGTCCGGCGACGCGAAAGAGTTCGGATCCCATGGTGCCGTCTTTCGCGGACGCCATTGCCACAACCCTGTCGCCCAGTCCGACTTCGAGCTTTTCAGCAAGGGCCTTGCCGATCACAATTTCGCGGGGCGCTCCGGTCAGGTACGATCCCTCCACAATGTACGAACGGATCGTGGTCAGAGACCTCTCGCGTTCAGGATCAACGCCCACGATGGAAATTCCCGAAGAATTTGTCGCGCTGCTGAGTAACCCGAACGTCACTACACGGGCACTGTACAGAACAATTTCCGGGTCCGACCGGAGGACAGTTTCGATTCGTTCCGGGTCGGCAATCGTGTTTTGGATAACCGGATTCTTATGAAATCCCGCCCGATGGATCTGCATATGAGTTACATGGGAGCCGACCTGGTTGTTCAGCATTTGAAAGATCATGCCCCGGGAAAGAGTGTCGAGGATGACCGTGGCCACGACACCGATGGCCACGGAGGTCAGAACGATGACCGACCGTCGGGTGTTTCGCCAGAGATTGCGCCAGGCAAGATTCAGGAGGATCATGTGTATCGAATCCCCTTTAGCGGCTCAAGCCGGAGGATTTTTGTCAGGGGGTACAAGCTGGCGAGGAATGAAACGCCGAGGATGGCGAGCGTATTGTTCACAAACGAGCTGAGGAGAATAATTGATTCGATCCGCGGAAGAAATCCGTACTCCGCATACATCTGTTCAAACTCACTGCCGAACGAGATTGGATTCGCCGCGAGGTAAGAGTTCACGCAGTACGCAAGGACATTCCCCGCCCCCGTGCCGATGGCAACAATGCAGGCGATCTCCAAGACAACCAGGCCGACCAGGGTCCTCGTCTGCATGCCCAGAGACAGCACAATGCCAAATTCCCGGAATCGCTCCGTGATCGACATCAAGACGGTGTTCGTGATGCCGAAGGCGACCACGAGGACCAGAATCGCCAACATGAGCATGCCGCTCACGTTGTCCAACTCGATCCCTTCCCGGAATTCGGGCATGACCTCACCCCAACTGAGCACGGAGAGGCCGAAGCGATCAAGGCGGGCGGCAAGGGATTCCCGGACGCGATCGATCTGGCGAAGATTCTCCAGGCGCACGACGATCATCGTGGCCCGTCCCTCCATCAGGAGCAGTTCCTGTGCTGTGGCCAGAGGCAGGAGCACGGCGCTCCTGTCAAGGTCGAGGATGCCCGTCTTCATCGTGCCGACAATCCTGAACTTCAGGTTTCCCAGAGAGCCGTCGTACCCCTGAGCCAAAACAACAATCTCGTCACCAAGGGCACAGCCCAGATTCTCCAGAAGAGTGTGACCGACAACCACATCGTAGGGATCCTTCTCCGAAAGAAAGGATCCGGAGGAGACTTTGTCGGGAAGCGTGGAAACGGACCGTTCCGCGGACGGGTCGACTCCGAACAGGAGGGCCCCCTGAGAGTTTTCCCGGAAGCTCACGAGGCCGTCGCCGACGATCCTGGGAGAAGAAGCGAGGATCTCATCCTCTTCCTCCAAGGCCCGCCGAAGCTCGGGCCCCAGGCGAAAGCTCTTCCTCAGGGAGGGGCTATCCTGGTATCCGGGGGCTTGAATCTGCACAGAGCCGGTAAACAATTCGACGACGTGGCGGATGTTGACTTCATACGTGCCAAGCTGAATTCCTCTCATGACGATGGAAAGCATGACCGCGAAGGTCACTGCGAGAATCGTGATGATCGATCGCCGCTGGTTCCTCCAGACATTCCTCCAGGCGAGCGTCAGCAACAGTCTCATCGCCGGCGTCCCCTTTCGAGCTCGCGGAAAGAAAACATCCGGTCGCTGATGGTGACGTCGAACTCGAGGTTCAGATACTCCAGCTCGGTGTATTCTCCTTCCTCCAGATTATCAACCATCCGCCACCTTCCCGGAAGGACACGACCTCCAAACCGGCGATAGTCAAAATAGAGCATGGTACGAACGAGGGTTCCCTTCTCGTCAAAATACTCGGTCCGTGCAGGCAGATAATCGGATTTGCGTACCCAGTGACGGATGCGTCCCCATACGACCGGTGCCGTCGGCCGAGGCCTCAAATCGATGATCCAGGTGGATGCCCCGGCGACCGTGTCTTCTCCAGCAATCTCCATCGTGTAATCGTCAGCCATGCTGGATTCGCGAACGAGGTCGTCGTTTGTGAAATCAGACCCGTTCCAGGATTGCATCATCATGGAGGGCGGAACTTTGATCGTGGTTTCCGTATTGCGAAGATACATCCAGAGCTCATTCCCCACCTTGAGCGTTTTGTTCCCCGCTTCCCGGGGGGGAGACTTGATCTCAATGAGCGCCTTGTCCGTACCCTTCCACCAGCTGTCCATGATGATTGTCCGGGAGTACTCCGGAGTGACCACCGTCATGCGAAAACTGCCGCGCGAGCTTTCTCCGCGCACCAAATCTTCGGATTTTTTGATAATCTGGTATGCCGACTGGGCGTTCAGAAAGGAAAGGGAAAACAGGAGGAGGGGGATTAAACGTCGTTTCATCGTGACTCGGGGGAACGCTCTCATCAAAAAAAAGGTATTTTCCCACAATTGCAAACCATCCAAAAAAAACCGCTCGGCCCGCCAAGCCCTTTCGGGAAGTGATGTTGATTCTTTCCTTTTGCGATAACGTTTACTACATTGTTTGCCCGTCGCATGAAAAAGATTCTCATCATCGAAGATGAAGCCCCCTTCCGGGAAGCCGTGGCCTTTGCCCTCGAGGCAGAGGGATACAAGGTGCTTCAGGCGGAGAACGGGGCCGAAGGAATCGAGTTGGCCAGGACGCATATTCCTGATCTGATCCTGTCAGACGTGATGATGGACAGCGTGGATGGCTATGAGGCGGTCGTCAGCCTCCGGCAGAATCCAAAGACATCGGGAATTCCCATTATTCTCATGACCGGTAAAGTAGATAACACGGGGCTGGTCAAGGCGATTGAGCTGGGGGCAGACGATTATCTCTCCAAACCTTTCACCATGAGCGAGCTCCTCGAGGCCATCAGCATCCGGTTCAGGAAGCAGGAGGAACTTCTCATCCAACGCCGGGAGAAGATGACGGATCCGCGATCGTACCTGACCATCAGCATTCCGACCGATCTCCGCACTCCTGTGGCCGGCATTCTGGGATTTTCCAAGGCTATCAGCCGCGAATACGTTGAGCTGAAACAAAGCGAGATCATTGAGCTCGGCCGGGCCATCCAGAAGGCCGCACGCAATGTCATGAGAGTCGCGGAAAATTTTTCCGTCCTTGCCCAAATTGAGATCATCGCGAACGATGAGGAAAAACTGAAAGGGTTGCGCGGATTCACGACGCCCTCCGCCAAAGCGGTGGTCGAACCTGTGGCTCAGGACGTGGCCCATCAGTTTGAACGTGATGATGATCTTGTCATGATCATGGCGGATACACCCGCCGCATGTTCACCGGAATACCTTGCCAAAATGGCAAGGGAGCTGATCGACAATGCCATGCGCTATTCACCAAAAGGCCAGAAAGTCCAGGTCTCGGCGCTCCCATCCGACGGCACGTTCTCCCTGATCGTCACAGACTTTGGCCGCGGAATGAATCCCCAGCAAATCGCTGATGTGCAGAATCTCTCCAACCTCTATGCCCGCCTGAACGAGGATCGTTATTTTGGCTGGGGCCTGACGGTGGTGAAGCGTCTCGCTGAACTGCACAATGGCTCTCTCCTGCTTGCCAGCGCCGGCGCTGCCGGCATGATGGCCAAGGTCGTTCTCCCTGCGCCTTCCGGCTCATAAAAAAGATCCCCGGCTTCCCTGAGGGGAACCGGGGAATGAAGACGGGCGACGTGCAGTCATTGATCGTTCTTCTGCAGACGATAGTTCTCATACTGCACGCTCTTTTTCGCCTTCCGCGCGTCGATCTCGTCATTCTTCAACGTCCGCCGGAATCCTTCCAGCCGTTCCCTCTGTTCCTTCAGCATCTCTCCCGCGCCGGCCGATGCAGCCGCGGGTGATGCCATAAGGACGTTCTGAGCCTCTTCCAGCGCTTTCACCGCGGCGTCCCTGTCTCCGCGGTCAAACGATTCCAGTGCTTGTTCCACCGTTCTCGTCGAGAGAGCTACATCGGCCTTTGCCTGAACCTCGAGATCCCGGTTCTTCTCCACCGTTTCTTGATCAGTCGTGTAGGAGATAGTGGTCGCGAATTCCGGGCTCGTTTTCGCCTGAAGGGCATCGGAGGTGAACTGCAGAATGGCCTGTGCGACCTGCGCCGTTCCCGTTCCTGAAGGAGCTCTGAGCTCGAGCGTAACGTCTTGCGTTTGGCCTGAGGAAAGATCTCCGAGGGGAATCAGGCAGCGATTGCCCTGCCGTTCCCAGGTGTAACCGATGGCGTCCACAACCTCAAAACCCGGTCCGAGGGTGATTTCCAGTACCGCGTTTTGAGCCAGGATTGTCGTCATGGTTTCGAATTCCCTGCGAAGAATATGTGCAATGGACCGGGGACTCTCGATGAAGTAGTACCTGCCGCCCCCGTATTCTGCAAGGCCCGCCATGAGATTCTCGTTGTAATCCAATCCCACCCCCATGGTCGTCACCGAAATCCCCTGGTGCCGGTAACGGCGTGCAATGCTGTTGAGAGCATGCGGATCCGTCACGCCCTGATTCGCCAAGCCGTCGGAGAACAAAATGACCCGGTTCACGTATTCCCGGTTGGCATTTCGAGACACCTGCTGAAGCCCTTCCACAAGTCCTCCGCCGAGGTTCGTCGATCCACGGGGAAACACTTCACCGATCCTGCGAATGAGTTCCTCACGGTTTCTGACCTTGCGCGCCGGCTGTAGAACCTCCACGACATCATCATAGATCACTACCGAGAGAATATCGTCGGGCGATAGCTGGCGAATGAGCGTGCCAAGAGCCGATTTCGCATAGTCGATCTTTCGCTCATCGGCCATGGATCCGCTCCGGTCGAGGACAATCGAAAGATTCATGGGCATTCGACTCGGTTTCTTGATCACCGGGAAAGCAAGGGAGATATTGAGAAAAAGCGTTCCGCCGGAGGTCGGGAGGTAAGGGCTGTTGACCCTGCCGGTGATGCGGATGCCGTCGTGTCCAAGCGCCCCGGCGGACAGCACGACGGTCAGAAGAAAAGAAATGAAGGTTTTCATGATGATTCCTCCTGTGTTTGGATTCCGTGAAGGTTCTTTGTTACCTTTCGAGTGCCGGCAAGCGGGCATTCACCTTCTGCCCGTTTATGTCATGAACTTCTGAAAGGTAAATGGCTTGCCAGTTTCTTTTCTCGGCAAAGACGCCGGAATTCTCGACATGATCCGTCGCGGCGATGAGCAGGGTCTGGTATTGCTTTTTGAGGAAACCCGCCGGCAGGTTGTGGGATACGTCGTGGCGCATCAGGGGTCCCGGGAGGACGGTGAGGACATGCTGCAGGATGCCCTGATAATCCTCTGGGAGCGTGTTCGCTCAGGGCGCTACGAATATACGTCGAGGCTGGCGACCTTTCTTCTGGGGATCGTGAAGAACCGCTGGCTCCGTGTGCTCGCCGCCAGACGCCGCGAGCCGCTTGCTCCGGCAGACACCGATCCTCCGGACGACACGGAATCTGCAGATGAAGCATTGATCGAAGAGGAACGGACGGCCGTCGTAAGGCGTGCGATGGAACAGATGGACGACGTTTGCAAGAAGGTGCTGTTGATGTTCTATTGGGAGGAGCGGAGCATGGAGGACATCGCGAAGGCCCTGGGGTTCTCCAATGCGGCAACGGCAAAATCGAAAAAGTACCAGTGCAAAAAGGCGCTGGAGCGCCTCATCAGGTCTTTCCAGGAGCGTGAGCAACCATGAACAAGCATTGGACGAACGACCCCGACCTCGTCGAGAACTATGTCCTGGGTGCGATCGGCCAGGACGAACGAAAGGGCTTGGAGGCTCATCTCAGCACGTGTTCCTCGTGCAGGGAAACCGTGGAACGCGAACGCCTCTTGAAGGAAGGCGTGAGGTCGTACGGCCGGGGTCTTCTCAAGGAACGGCTGAAGAGGATGGTGAATCAACAAAAGCAGAGGGCTGTACCCTGGCCGCATGTTGTGAGCATCGCAGCCGCGTTGTTGATCATTGTAGGCCTGAGTATCACGTATCGGTGGTGGGGAGGGGAAGAGTTGATTGTGCATGAGGAGGATGTCGCGGCGGAAATCCCATCCCCGGAGCACAAAGAAACTCTGAAGAAACCCGGTGAGGGCGGAGCTGAGAAACCTGCGGAAGAATCCAAGCGTGCTGCGGGGACCCGGGCGAGGGGGGAGACAACAGAGATTGCGGTTTCGCCTTCCGCAATCCCTCCAGAAAAGGATGTTCCTGAGGACAGATTGGACGATTCTCGGTGGATTTACGGAGTGATTGTCGGGATTCCTTTGCGGCACAGGGAGGGTACGGATGCCGCGTTGATGGAGCAGAGGGGTGAAGCCGGGGAGGCGGCAAAGCAGAATTTTCGGAAGGGGGAGAAAGTGGGTATGATGGATGAGCAGGAAGTCCGGATTCTCCAGAGGCCCGAACGTGAGCTTCCGCCGGATCAGCGATTTCAGTTGAATCGCGCGATGATCCCGACGATGTTTCGGCAGAGAGGGGATCGTGTGGAGTTGACGCTGTTTTCGGACACGCTCGGACTTGAAAGGCAAGCCGTTCGGGTCAGACGGATCTCCCCTGATTCCTTGCTCGTTATCATTGATGGGAGCGCAGTGGCGTACAAGATACCGGTTGTCCAACGGACTTATCGTTAAGCGGAACCTTTGACGCCAGGCTCCGATGGAGCTTGAGGTTGCCGGCCCTTTGTTAAACCCCGTCCACGCCAAGATCACCCTAAGTTCCGGTGTACGAAGCGTTTACCCGCAGTATTGCTTGACTTTTAGGTCAATCGTCTGTACTTTGGCTCGAAGTACAAAACCGGAGGTGGCTCCTTCGGTGTATGCCTCCCTTGGTCTGAACAGGGGTTGCCGCGAATGCTCGTTGTGCACCCTGGGATGCTGACGGCATTTAACACCGCGGCCCACCAGTCGTGTGTGCGTGGAAATGCCCAGCGAAGTTGACCTCGATGAACGTTCACACGACCTGAGGGCCGATGTGGTGAAGAACCGTCTGAAGTCAGCGTACCGTATCCTCCCGATCTTTCCAACCGCGCAAGCTGTGGTTTTCGCACTTCATGGCGTTTAAAGCGTGAACCCAAAAGCGGCAAATACGGCGAAGCCGGCGGCATCCACTGTAACTCAGAAAGACAAAGATGCGGCACGGCAGTGTCTTATGCGCGCGGACAAGTTTCTCAAAGAGTCGGACTTTGAGAGCGCGCGCCAGGAGGTTGCCAAGGCCCAAAAGCTAGACCCTGGGAACGCCTACGCCTATGCGTTCCTTGACAGGATAACATACTTCGAAGAGCAGAAGAAGAAGAGCGCACCTCCTCCTCCGGAAGCGCCGAAACCGGAGACTCCAAAGGAGGAAACACCAAAACCGGAAACACCCAAGCAGGAACCTCCGAAGGTCGCGCCGCCTCCTCCGAAGGTCCAGGCCCAGCCCCCCAGGCCTGCTCCTCCCAAAACGGAGCCTCCAAAAACGGCCTCCGTCCCGCCTCCGGAGAAGCTCACAGCTCCTCCCACTGTGAAAAAGCCGGAGCCGCCACCGGCAGACCTCAAACCGGCTGAAGAGAAACAGGTGCCGCAGAAACCGGAGAATGCTCCGCCGCGAGAGCATCAGCCGGTTCCTCCCAAACCGCCGGTTTCTCGACCAAAACCTGAAACGGTTGTCGAAGCAACACGTCCGGTCATCGCTGAGGTTCTTGCCTCACGGACGAAAAGTACCGCGGACGGAGGAAAAGCATCCCCTCCCGCTATCGGGGAGGTTCTTCAAGAGGTATCGACTCAACACCATTCGGCGACTGCAGCCCGCAGCGACATCGACGCGAAGCTCGAGGAAATGCGCCGGCAGATCGAAATGCTGACAAACGCCCTCGAGCAGGAGAGAAAAGTGCGGGAGGAGATGAATCAGCAGAAGCTGAAAGGCGCCATCAACCAGCTTCGGGCGGCACTCGAGTCGGCCTGGAAAAATGGGGCGCCGAAGGATCAAGAAAACGAGCGCCTCCACAGAATGGGCCTTGATCTGGGGATTCCGGAAGACGTTGTTCAAACGATCACCCGTGAAGTAAAACTTGACATGTACAGTAAGGCGGTAAAGGAAATTGTCGCCAAACAGAAACTGATCAGGAATTCGTCCAGGACCCTCGAATGGTTGAGGAATGTGTATCAGGTTTCCCTTGATGAGTATCTGGAATACGAATCGAAGTTTCTCATGGACCTGGTTGCCGATCAGTACAAGGGAACGATCCTCCTGGTGGCGGCCGATGAAAAGACTTCTCTCGAAACGGGGCAGAAACTGAAATCCATGGGCTATGCGGTCGTGACGGCCGCATCCCCCGAGAATGCCTTGGAGAAGATCGAAAAGATCAATCCCCATTTCATCCTGTGCGATATGGAGTTTCCGGCCGGGAATTTGAGCGGCATCAAGTTCCTTCACGTTCTGCGAGCAAATTCAAAATTCAATTATACGCCGTTCATTCTGATGTGCAGTGCCGGCGACATTACCCAGCTCGAATCGTCCGAGCTCAGGCCCACGGAGGGATATATTCAAAAACCCTTCGACATCGATGCGCTGGGCGCTGAGATGAACAAGAAACTGATGGCATTTCGAGAGTATCTTTCTTCTCTTTAGAGGAACCCACGGAAAGGGTGTACCATGACTAAAGTCATTCTGCTTGCGGAAGACGATGAAGACAACAGGGATCTGGTTCAGTTCGTTCTGATGCGCAGCAAGATGGATATCAAGCTCGTTCTTGCCGAAAACGGGCAGGAGGCTGTGGAACTGGCGAAAAAGCATGCTCCCAGCCTTATCCTGATGGACATGCAGATGCCTGTCATGGACGGATGGACCGCCGTGCCGATCCTGAAGGCCGACGAACAAACGAAGGACATTCCGGTGATTGCGTTTACGGCCCAAACCAAGTCCGAGGACCGGGCCAGGACCCAGGAGATCGGATGCGTCGAGCATTACACCAAGCCCATGGATCCGGAGGAATTGCTTGCATTGATTCAGAAGTACCTGAACGAGGGATGACCCCTTGAACCATTGCCGGGACTTTCGGCTCTAAGGAGATCATATGTTTCGGTCGAAGTTGTACTGGAGAGTGTTCGCCAACTTTGCCCTGCTGCTCATCATCCTGACAGCGATGACGCTTCTCACGCTGAACATCCTGTCGCAGATAGAGCGCAGTTACAGTCTGGCGGCGGGGGACATCAAGGTTCTGAACGATTTGCATAGGCTCAATGTGATCCTCACGGAGACGCCTCTGGCCGCAGACGATTACGCTCTGACGGGCGCTGAAGAGGCGAAGATCCGGTATCAGACGCTCTGGAAGGAAATCGATGGCATGGTGGCCATTGTCCAGCGTGACCTTGATGACACGTTGATGGTCTCCTCGCTGAGGACGATACGGGAGTACTACTTCCAGTGGATGGAAATGATCGGTGACAAGAAGGTGATGCTGGGGGAGACGCGCGCCCAGAATCGCAACTTCGCGGCGGAATATGCCTCTCTCAGTGAACTGGAGGCCCGGGAACGTCTGCTGGAGAACGCCAACGTTCTGCTGAACGACATCCGACGCCGCCTCTCCACAGGTCAGACCAGGAGCATCGAGCTCGCCAGTAATCTCAGCAGGACGATCGGAGATTTCATCGGATTGGTAAATATCCTCATCGCGATTTTTGCCATCGCCCTCGGATTCGTCCTCACGCGTTCCATTACCACTCCCGTCAGGCTCCTTAAGCTCGGAACTCAGAAGATGATGGAGGGGAAATTTGAGCCGATCGAGCTGAATCGCACCGACGAACTCGGGGAACTGGCAAACGATTTCAACAAGATGGCCGTCATGCTCGGCAATACGTACACGAGGCTGAACGCCTACTCCGAACTTGTGACAGCGCTCAACAGCCATGTCGAAATCCAGGATGTCGAAATCAACAGCCTGAACCTCATCTGCCACCATGCAGGAGCTAACGTGGGGGCTTTGTACCTCCTCAACCCGAAAACCGGCATGCTGGAACTCTCCGCAGGGTATGCCCTGCGCGACGGCGGTGACCGCATCAAACGATTCGCTCTCGGCGACGGTATCCCGGGTCAGTGTGCCAAAGAGAATCGTACAATCGAAATGAAGGACCTTCCGGCCGATGTGGGTTTTTCCATCGACACCGGTCTCGTCGAACTGACCCCGCGATACATCATTGCCGTTCCGATTCCGTTCCAGGATCGCCTTCTTGGCGTCCTCGTTCTGGGATCGATGGAGGAATTCGACGAATTGAAGAAAGATATCATCCACAACTCGGTTCCGCAGGTGGGTGTTGCGCTGACCAATGCCCGGAACAACGAGGCAGCTCAACACCTTTCGCAGGAGATCGCCCTCAAGAACGAAGAGCTCAACAAGAAGAACTCTGAGCTTGAAAAAGCCTACCGTGTCAAATCGGATTTTCTGGCAAGCATGTCCCACGAACTCCGCACGCCGCTCAATTCCATCATCGGATTCAGCTCCGTTCTGCTGGGTCCCACCGGGGATCCGCTTACCCCCGACCAAAAAATGGCGATGGAGAAGGTTCTGAAGAACGGAAAGCACCTCCTCCAGCTCATTAATGACATTCTCGATTTTTCAAAGCTTGAAGCCGGGCGCATGACGGTCAACGTCGAATCGGACAGTGTCGTGAACATCATCTCCAGCACGACCATGACCGTCGAAATGCTTGTGAAACAAAAGGGCATCCAGCTACGGCAGGAGATCGAGGACAATCTTCCGGTGCTGAACACCGACATCCTGAAAGTCAAGCAGATCCTCGTCAACCTCCTGAGCAATGCCGTGAAATTCACGGAGAAGGGCGAGATCGTCCTTGCGGTGAAAAAAGAGAAGAACGGCATGCTCTCCTTCTCCGTGAAGGACTCGGGCATCGGGATCGAGGAAAAGAACATCCCGCTGGTGTTTGAGGAATTTCAACAGATCGACTCCAGCCATTCGCGGAAATACAAGGGAACAGGATTGGGTCTGCCGATCTCCCGCCGTCTTGCACGAATGCTGGGAGGAGATCTGGTCGCCGAGAGCGAGTTCGGCAAAGGTTCGACGTTCACCCTGACCATCCCGCCCGTCTACAAGCCGGATGCCGCAACAGAGGAAAAGCCGGCTCGGGGCGCGCGGAGCACAACCGCGCCTGCCGAGGCCCGTGCATCGGCACCGGCCCAGCCCGCCGTTCGGACAAGCGGTCCGGAGTCCGGGACCAAGATTCTCTGCATCGACGACGACCCGGATGCCACGGAAATTCTCCGCTCCTACCTCGTTCCCGATGGATACAACGTCACCGTCGCCTACTCCGGCGACGAGGGTATCAAGATTGCCCGCACGATGAAACCTGCGCTGATCACGCTGGATATCATGATGCCGCAGAAGGATGGCTGGCAAGTATTGCGGGAACTTAAACGCGATCCGCTGACCAAGGATATTCCGGTCATCATTCATTCCATGATCGACAACAAGCCCCTGGCTCTGTCCCTTGGAGCCATCGACGTCATGCCCAAACCCGTCGATTCCCGGCTCCTCTTGCAGCGCGTACAAGGCGCCGTGAAATCCAAGGATCAGTTCGTCCTGGTAGTCGACGACAACAAAGACTACACTGCTGCCGTCAAGGACATGCTGGAAGCGGAGGGTTTCACCGTGAGGACGGCAAATAGCGGCGAGGAAGCCCTTGAAATTCTCAACAAGGAAATCCCTGCCGTGATCTTTCTGGACGTGGTCATGCCGGGGATGGATGGATTTCAAGTCGTCCGACGGCTTCAGACAAACGACCGGTGGCGCCGGATTCCCGTCGTTATCCTCTCAGGCAAGGAGCTGACTGATCGCGAACGCGACATGCTGCAGACCCACATTAAGGATGTGATGAATAAGGAAGAATTCTCCAAGGAAGCCATTGCCAGTACGATCAAAAGGATCTTAACTACAGCATAACCAACTCAGCGGGGGTCCTCCCATGACCAAACAAGAACCGAATACGGAACAGAAGAAAGACCCTGTCATCCTTGTTGTTGATGACACCGAAGATAATCTTGATCTCCTGGAATTCGCCCTGAAGCGAAAGCCGGTGGAAATGATCCGCGCCAACAGCGGCATGGAATGTCTTAGCCTCGCCAGCGAGAGACAGCCCGACGTGATCCTGCTTGACATTCAGATGCCGGAAATGGACGGATTCGAAACACTCAGGAGGCTGAGAGACAATCCGGCGACCGCTAAGATTCCGGTGATCTTCCTTACGGCACAGCGCAAGGAGCCAGAGAGCATCGAGAAAGGTCTGCTCATGGGGGTGGACGAATACCTCACGAAGCCGATCGATACCGACGAACTGCTGGTGCGGACGAAGACGTTGGTGCGCATGAAACGAATGGAAGCGGAGCTGGAGAGGACCAAGGCGGATTTTATGGCCATGCTCGTGCACGATCTGAGAAGCCCACTTGCCGGGATCAAGGACGTCATTGAGTTTTTCCGCGAGCTGGAGAAAACCGGCGGCGACCTCACGCCCGATCATTTCAACCTCCTTGCTGCCTCCCAGGAATCGGCAGAACGCATGCTCCAATTAATCAACAACCTCCTCGATCTCTCAAAGTTCGAGGCTGGGAGCATCACGCTGAATAAGGAACCGTTGTCCGTCCGGAACATCGTGGGGAAGGCCGCAAAGCAAATGGAGTTTCAGTTTCGGCAGAGAAACATCACCGTCCGGACCGACGTTGCAGAAAATCTGCCGGAGGTCACGGCGGATGCAAGCAAGATTTCACAGGTGCTGATGAACCTGTTGAGCAATGCCCTGAAATTCTCAGGTACCGGAGGCACGGTGACGATCGCCGCTACCGCCGCGCATGAACCCGACGGTGCCGGACGACAGGAAGTCGTGGCGATCGCGGTATCCGACACCGGCATGGGGATCCCACAGGAAGAAATCCCCGGAATTTTCCAGCGGTATAAGCAAGCCTCCACTGCCAGGCGGGTACGACAGAAAGGTACCGGGCTTGGGCTTGCAATCTGCAAACTGATCGTTGAAGCCCACGGGGGACGGATCGGCGTCACAAGCGAACCGGGAAAGACAACGTTTCGTTTTACCCTCCCCCTTACCTCACAATGAAAGAGGATTTTTATGGTCGGACGAGTACTCATTGTCGATGACGAAGACACACTGCGCCTGACGATCAAAACCCGGTTGGCGTCGGCGGGATTTGAGACCGAGAGCGCAGTGGATGGAGAAGAGGCCCTTGAGAAGCTTAAGGGATCGCCCTTTGACGTCGTGCTTCTCGATATCAACATGCCGCGCATGGACGGGATTACGGCGCTGGGGGAAATCGCCGACCTCTATCCGCAAACCGATGTTATCATGCTGACCGGGTTTGCCGACTTTTCGACGGCAATCGAGTGCCTGAAGAAGGGCGCAAAAGATTATCTCGTCAAGCCCATCGATACGACCGAGCTGATCACGCGCCTGCGGTCGCTTTTGCGCGCCCGCACATCGGAAGCCGCCCTTGCCGAGATCCGGGGAAAACATGCAGCCTTCCTGTTCGACGGTGTTCTGGACAGACTCGTCAGAGTTTCCCGCCTCGTGGATGGATTGGAGAATGGGGATTTCGGCAAGACCACAAAGGATCAACAAGGAGCCTTGGCGGCCGTCAGGGATGAGCTTGCAGAAGTTCTCGATAGCCTGCGTGGCGCAATTGAACCCTCCCACCTCACGCCGATGCATGCGGCAGAAGGAGGGAAGGCCGTCGCCGTTGACAAGGTACTCTCTTCTGCCGTCTCCGCCATCCAGCCGTTTCTGAAAATGAGCGGCGTCAAAGCCGATGTCGCGACAGGCTCCAAGGGAACAAAAGCCGTCGGGGATCCGGTCTCCCTCCAGCGAGGGTTTGAGAACGTTCTCGTTGCTCTGATTCTGGCCGCGGGAAAGAGTTCCGTGATCAAAGCCCATGAGTCAGGTTCGGACACCGTCCAGATCGATTTGACCATCGACAAACCGTCGGAGACGGGAAAGAAAGCACTCTTGCAGGCAGCCGAGCCGGTGGCAGGTGCCCGATCAGACCTCAAGAGTCTTTCCGATGCCGCCGTTCTTGTACAGGTCGCGCGCAGGACGTTTGAACAACACGGAGGATCAGTCGAGGTGAAGACGTCTCAGGGGGCCGTTACCGTGGAATGCCGGTTGGCGGCGCACAAGAAGGCATGAAGTCAAACGGGGATTCAAGAACATCTCAGGCTCAACACGGCCCTATGAATGACGATCAGGTCAAATTGATCTACAGATTTGATTTCGAAAACGGGGGCCGGAAGGATTTTGAAATCGATCTCGATGCGCGGACGATGGGACTTATTCTCAGGCAGAGTCTTCCCCCACCGGAGTGGACACGCCTGAAATATCATCAGTGCGAGAATTGCCCACTGCCGGATACGGAGGAATACTGTCCCGTTGCAGTGAATCTGGCGAGCCTCGTCGAGGCGTTCAAGGATTCGATTTCGTTCGAAAGAACAGAGGTCACCGTGCAAACGAAGGAGCGTGTGTACCAAAAGGACACGACCCTGCAGAAGGGCCTTAGCGCGTTGATCGGCATCTATATGGTCACCAGCAACTGTCCGGTGATGGATATGCTCCGTCCCATGGTACGGTTTCATCTGCCGTTCGCGACTTCGAAGGAAACCGTTTACCGCGCGGTTTCCATGTATCTCACCGCCCAGTTCTTCATCATGCGAAACGGCGGTGTGCCGGATTGGGATCTCAGGAATCTCGCAGAAATTTACAAGGCAGTCTCGATTGTCAACCGGGGAGTGTCCAAAAGGATCTCCAACGCCTCGCATAAGGATGCGAATGTGAACGCCGTTGTGATTCTGCATTCTGTGGGAGAATCACTTCCCTATGTCATTGAAAACGGGCTCCATGACATCGAACCGCTGTTTGCCGAGTACGTGAAACATTTGGAGACCTTCGGGAGTACGGTGAAACGATGACAATGGCGAACATGAAGGAAAGAGAAAAAGACAAGACCGGTTCTGATTGTGAGGGTTATCACACAAGTTTTGTGATGGAACCCATACCCTGTAATACCGGGTGTGCCGGTGCGAAGATCGGATTCCTCCTCCCATCGACTTCGATGTCGTTTTCCCCCATGCATGAGTAAGGAAATGTAGCCGATGCCCCAGGCGACCGGTTCGGAATATCGAATTCAGGCGCGGGACCAGGCAGGTCGCGTGGTTCAGAGGTTCATCTACGCCCCGTCCTGGTTTCAGGCCCGCAAGAAGGCGAAAACCATCTGCGAGCTGAATCGCTTCACCCTTGTTTCCCTCAAGAAGAAGCAGAATTACAACTACAGCGTCCGCCGGGGAAACAAAGAGATTACGGGTGTCCAGAGTGCATATTCCCGGCATGAGGTGGTCTCTGCTCTCGAACGGCTCGGCTTTAAGGTTCGGTATGTCCGCAGGGCATTCGACTTGAGGATCGCTGCCTCGACCGGCGAAGTGGTCTCGTTCATCGCGACGAGCGCCAAGCTGCTCGAGCAGAAGATGCCCTACACCGAGGTGCTTCGCATCATGTCGAACAATGTGCGGGATGGATACCTCAAGACGGCCCTCCGGGACATTCTTCAGGATTTGAAGAGCGGCGTTGATTCGCGTGAAGCCTTCACGCGGCAGGGAAAGGTGTTTGGCGAGCACACGGCCCTCATGCTCGGCATTGCATCAAAGAGCGGGAACATGACCTCGATCTTCCAGAGCGTTTCTCTGCTCGTCGAACGGCAGGCCGATTTTAAGAAGGGGTTGACCAGTTCGCTGATTCTTCCCGCCGTCACAGGTCTCACGCTCATCGGTGCGATAGCATTTTACGTGCTGTACCTTCTTCCCCAGATGGCTGAAATGCTTGCGCCCATGACCTCCACGATGCCGCCCCTGACAAAGGCCACCCTCGAGTTCAGCACCTTTGTGCAGGATAATCTCGGCTGGATCGTCACGTTGAGTACGCTGGGAATCGCGGGTTTCTATGCGTATATTCTCTCGGCCCCCGGACGGTTCCTCCTGCACAGAACCATCATCAATGTACCGTATATCGGCAGGATCATGCGCAACACCAGCGTGGAGATCTTCTGCAGAGTGCTCGGCATTGTCTATACCAGCTCCGGCGAAAACATCGATGCCATCCGCATTGCGGGCGAGGCGTCGGGAAACAAATTTCTGGAACGGCAGATCAAAACCGTGGCGGTTCCCCTCATGCTCAAGTATGGAACGGAGCTTGCTCACGCGCTGGAACAAACAACGTTCTTCCCGGAAATGGTCATCTCGCGGTTCAGAACCGCGGGAGAGACGGGTGACGTAAAGGCAACCGCTACACAATTGGCCGATTTTTACCAGATGGAGAACCAGTACTCCATGAAGAATCTCGTGAGCTTCATCGAAGTGGGCATCTCGGTGATCATCATGATCGCCCTTGTGTTTCTGACCTACCTGTCGTCGGAAACGGCCACCATCCGAGTGAATCAATACTGACGTGAAACGACCGAAGAAGGAATTTGGCGAAGTCCTCATCGAGAAGGGAATCATCACGCCCGACATTCTGCTGAATGCTCTGGACGCGATGAGTAAGGAGGACCAGAAGAACAGGCGCAAACTGCCGGAGGTCCTCGTGGAGGACTTCAACGTCGACCGCAACAAGGTGTACCAGGTCGTGGCTGATTTTTACGCCTTCAAGACCCTTGACACGACCAACTACACAGTGGACGACACCGTACTGGCATTCATCCGAAAGGAACTGAACGGCTTGCCGGTCTCGATCCGCGAGCTCGCCGTGGAACATCGTGTTCTTCCGTTTATGACGGATCCGGAGAACCCGGAGCGATTGTTCGTCATTACCCCCGATCCCACAAAACCCACCGTCCACCTCATTGCGCGAACATTCCCGTACCGGAAGTTTGAAATCTTCTATGTGAACTTCGACCAGTACGAGGAGTTGTGGACCCGCGTGAACATCGGCAGGTCCACCTACAAAGACAAGGAATCTTCTCTGCGGGAACAATCGCCGATGGCCGCTATGGACGAGGACGCGGAGTTGTATGAACAGGTCCTCGAAGAAGAAATCAACAAGAGCGGTCTGGTTGATCTCGTCGAGAATATTTTCATGGACGCGGTGCGCGTGGGGGCAAGCGATATCCACGTGATTCCGCGGGGCGAGCGGGTCACGGAGTTTCATTTTCGCGTTGATGGGAAGCTGTCTCTGTGGTACACACACAGCGAGTCACGGGCGGAAGCCGTGGCTGCCGTGGTGAAGGATCGGGCCATGAACGTCGATCGGTTTGAGCGCAACACGGCACAAGATGGGTTCGCTCAGTTCATCATCGATAAGCGCACGGTGCGCTTCCGCGTCTCGGTGATTCCGGTCGTCGGCAAGGAACTTCGCAGTAAGCTGGAGTCGATCGTCATCCGCGTACTGCAGGAGCCGCAGATCGGCAATGCGATCGAGGATCTGGGATTCGAAGAGCACGCGCGGGAGAGCTTCCTCAAAGCCATCAGGAAACCGTACGGCATTGTTATCGTAACCGGACCGACGGGAAGCGGCAAGAGCACGACGCTGGTGGCCGCCCTCCGGCAGGTTATGAACTCCACGGTCAACGTGCTGACCGTCGAGGATCCGGTCGAATACTTCATCGAGGGTGCAAGGCAGGTGAAGTTGAACCCGAAGCTCGACTTCGAGGGTGCGTTGCGAGCCATCCTCCGTCATGACCCCGATATTGTCATGGTGGGCGAAATTCGCGACTCGATTACGGCCAACATCGCCGTCAAACTGGCTAACACCGGCCATCTCACGTTCTCTACTCTCCATACGAATGATGCCCCGAGCGCGATTTCCCGTCTCTATAAGATGGGCATCGAACCGTTCCTTCTGGCCTACTCGATCAACATGGTGCTCGCCCAGCGCCTGCTTCGAAAGCTTTGTCCGAAATGCAAGAGCCCGATCACCGAACCGGACGTGGATGCCCTGCGGAGAATCGGCCTGAGCGACAAGGAAATCAAGAGCTCGACGTTCTATCGCGCAATCGGTTGTAACAGCTGTCTGGGCGGATACAAGGGACGAACGGCAATTCATGAAGCTCTGTATTTCACGAAGGATATCCGGAAAATTATTCTGGAGGCCGAAGGCCTGGTGGACGAAGAACGCCTTCGTCAAACCGCAATCGCCCAAGGCATGAAGACCCTGCGCCAGGCGGGACTCCGATTGTTGAAGGAAGGAATCACGTCGCTGGAGGAAATCGCAAGCGCGACCGTGGAGGATGAATAGCAGATGAACCTCGGTCAAACCATGCTGAGCGCGGCAACCCTCGTGGTTCTGGCCGCCCTGGTGCTGAATGCAAACAGGCTGATCGTGGAAGGAGAGAAGGACTTGCTGAAAGGGGAAGCCTTTGATCTTGCGGTGAACCATGCCCAGGCATTGCTGTCGGAAATCGGGAGGAAGAAATTTGACGCCGCGACCGTGGATTCCGGCTACCAGTCTGCAGGCGAATTCACTCCGGCGGGATCCCTGGGGCCGGACGGCCCGGAAACCTCGGCGATCTCCCCATGGCCCGATGAAATGCCGTTCAAATCGGTTGCAGCCTACGATGACGCTGATGATTACAACGGATACAAGCGGGTTGTGAATACGGATCTCCTGAGAGACCTGGAGCTTTGGGTAGAGGTTCAGTATGTGAGCAAGAACTCACCGGACCAGCCTGTGTACACCCAGACGTATTTTAAACGGCTGACGGTCTATGCGCGTCACCCTAGTTATTTGAACACGATCTCGTTCAGTACCCTTCTGACGAATTGACGGTTGACGACAACGGCACCGGACAGGTGTCGGCAATGTGAGGAAAAAGCATTGGGAGTCATTCTTGACCTTGCGGCATCCATGGCGGTTCGCGGAGCGATTGTGTACATCGTTCTGACGATGAACATTTCCCTCAATGAATTGTTGTACGAGAAGGCACAGTATGCAATCGTGAAGCAGACATCGGCCACGGTGGCCGATATCATCCGAAACGACTTCCGCAGTTTCGGCTACAACGTTCCGGGAGGCACACCGTCCTTCCTCTTGGTCGACACTAGCAGAGTGCGTTTTATTGGGGACCTCGACAACGATC